>DATILY010000001.1:0-58333 GCA_035475895.1 Casimicrobiaceae bacterium
GCTGCGATGGAGCCGATGAACTGCACCGTGCACATGACCGGCGAGGCCTGCGACATCTGGGTTGGCACGCAGGTCCCGGGCCTCACCCAGGCTGCCGTGATGAAGCTCACCGGCCTGAAGGCCGAGCAGGTACGCATCCGCAATCACCTGCTGGGTGGGGGCTTCGGGCGCCGCCTGGAGTTCGACGGCACGCTGCGCGCCGTGCAGATCGCGCAACAGGTGAAGGGGCCCGTCCAGGTCATCTGGACGCGCGAAGAAGACATCCAGCACGACCTTTATCGACCGTACTATTACGACCGCCTGAGTGCCGGCCTCGACCCACGAGGCAAGGCGGTCGCCTGGTCGCATCGCATCGTCGGCTCTTCGATCGTCGCCCGGTACTTTGCTGCGTGGATCAAGGATGGCATCGACCCCGACGCAGTCGAAGCATCGGTGAATCAGCCGTACGGGTTCAGTGACGTTCACGTCGATTGGGTCGCGCAGGAGGCCCCGGGCGTCGTCACGTCATGGTGGCGCGGCGTCGGCGTGACGCGGGGAACGTTCGCCGTCGAGAGCTTCGTCGACGAGCTCGCGGCCAACGCGCGGCAGGACCCGCTCGCGTATCGTCTGTCCCTGCTCGATCACAACCCGCGCGCCAGGGCGGTCCTGCAAATCGCGGCGGAGCGATCCGGATGGGGCAAGCCGTTACCGCCGGGACAGGGGCGCGGCATCGCGTTGTGCATCGGGTTCGGCAGCTTCATCGCGCAGGTGGTGCAGGTGAGCGTCGACAAGGAGGGCGCGGTCAACCCCGCGCATGTGTGGTGTGCCGTCGATTGCGGCGTACAGGTCAATCCCGACACGATTCGCGCGCAGATGGAAAGCGGGATCGTCTTCGGGCTGTCGGCTGCGCTGCACGGTGAGATCACGATCAGGGACGGGCGCGTGGAGCAGACGAACTTCGGTGATTACCGCGTGATGCGCATCCACGAGGCGCCACTCATCGACGTCGTGCTGGTGCAGAGCGTCGAGGCGCCCGGAGGCATCGGAGAGCCGGGCACGTCGTGCGTGATGCCGGCCCTGACCAACGCCGTCTTCGCTGCGACGGGAACGCGGGTGCGCAAGCTGCCGGTGAAGGACCAGGCCAAATCCGTGGCGTGATCGATGCGGCACGCGACCGGGTGCCATCGAGAGCGCGTAACCTAGCGGCGTGACCGCGCCCTCGCCCGACCATGTCGTCTTCATCGTCGACGACGATCCTCGTGTGCGGGAGTCACTGCGCGACCTCCTGTCGACTTACGACCTGCACGTCGTGGCCTTCGGCACGGCCGCCGAGTACATGGCATATCCCAGGACCGACGCGCCAGGCTGCCTGATCCTCGACGTCCAGCTGCCGGACATCAACGGCCTCGATCTCCAGGCTCACATCGCGCACGACAGGCACCCGCCGATCGTGTTCATCACGGGTCACGCGGACATTCCGAGCTCCGTACGCGCCATCAAGGCGGGCGCCGTTGATTTCCTCACCAAGCCGTTCAGGCAGGAAGATCTGGTTCGCGCGATCCACATGGCGATCGCACAGGATCGCGAGGGCCGGCAGCGGAAGGCGAGCTTCACGCAGCTGAGTCAGCGTCTGTCGACCCTCACACCGCGCGAACGCCAGGTACTGCCGCTCGTCGTGGGCGGTCTTCTCAACAAGCAGGCTGCAGCGGCGCTCGGCATCAGCGAGGTGACCTTGCAGATTCATCGCGGCAACGTGATGAAGAAGATGGGCGCGGCGTCCCTCGCCGACCTGGTTCGCATCGCGGGAACGCTGCAGATACCGATCACCCATTCGCGCCAAACGCAGCGATGAAGCGCTACGCCGAACGCACCAAGGCCGGGCGGCTCACGCGGATGACATCGCGGCGCTGCTCGCACGAAGACTGAACCGGAACACGGCGCCGTGCGGCGTGTTCGGCACGAACCACAAGCGCCCGTCGTGAGCCTCGACGATGGCGCGGCAGATCGACAGTCCCATTCCCATGCCATGCGATTTGGTGGTGAAGAGCGGATTGAAGATGCGCTCGGTGTCCAGCGAGCCGACGCCCGTTCCGGTATCGGCAACGGAAACGACGATGCGATCGGTTTCGTGTTGCTCCGATCTGACCGACAGCACCCGCGGCTGCTCGCGCGCGGCCATCGCGTCGATCGCGTTGGTGATCAGGTTGACGAGCACCTGCTGGATCTGGATCCGGTTCCCGCGTACCTGCGGCAGCTGCTGGTTGGCCTCCGTCTTGACCAGGATGCGGTTCCTCTCCAGATCGCCGCGTTCGAGCACGAGCGCTTCGCGGATGAGCTCGTTGACATCGAGCGACACCCTCGTGCGCTCGTCCATCCTGAAGTTCGCGCGGATGTTCTCCACCACCGCGCCCGCGCGATGCCCGTCTGCGGCGATGAGCGCGAACGCTTCTTTCGCGCGGGCAAGATTGGGCGTCGGGCGGTCGAGGAAGCGAAAGCCGGCGTCGGCACTGGTGATCATGGCAGTCAACGGCTGCTTCACCTCGTGGGCAATGGAAGCGGCCACCGCGTCACCGGTCATCAGGCGCGCCTCGCGTTCGCGTCGCTGTGCCAGAACCGAGCCGAGCAGCCTGACGTAGAGCGTTTCGATCTCGTAGAGCAGCACGACGAGCACGAGACTGCTGCCCAGGAAGCCGAACAGGCGCGCGGCATACCATCCGGGACTGAAGCGCATCGGATCCGGGTAGTAGCTCGTCGGCATCTCGATGAGGAACACGAACATCACGACCATCAGCCACAGGTCGAGCATCGAGCGTTGCCGCTTCCATAGCAGGACGATCGCGCCCGTGCTCAGCAGTGAGACGGGGAGTGCCACGAACTGCAGCCAGTTGACGGTGAAGCCGCCGCTGCGGAGCACGATCTCCGGCAGAAGATCCCCGCCCATGATGCAAGGAAGGGATCCGATCACTACGAGCGCAACGGTCAGCAGCACGCTGCGGCCGATCGCGGTGTGCGGTGCGGTGCTCAGGTTGCGGGTGCTGGGCGGCTGGTCCTTCGACAAGGCGTATGCGATCACGAACAGCGGAAAGCCGCAGTGCCAGAGGATGAAGATGCATCCCGCGCTTTGGAAACTGCCGATTGCCGGCGCGGGCCCGAATACGCCCGGAAACGTCAGCGCGTAGGGAATCAGGACGAGCGCTGCGAACAGGTAGCCACTGGCGATCACCAGGGTGGCGCGCAGCCGTGAGATCGAGAACTGCGCGAAGAGCAGGACGGCGGTGATCGAATCGCAGACGAAAAGCGCCGTCAGATACGCCGGGACGAAGGCGTCGAGCCGACCGGTGTGAACGCCCTCGAGCACGCCCACGGTGATCAGGACGAATACCAGCGCGATCGAGACCACGACCGCGAGCGCCAGGCGCTTTTGCTGCGGGCCCGGCGCCAAGCTGGAGAGGAGAAGCCCCTGCTCTTCGGGGGCGATCGCGGTGGCGGGTCGCATGCAGGAAGTCCTACGGCAATCACTTGCCCAAAACTGGTGCAGGCTGGCAACCGCAGCCGCTCGTGGCCTTGCGAGCGGTGCTATGAAACGTTTGCGCCGCATCCGCGGCAGCTCCGCTGATGTTACGCCCGAACGGCGTCGTGGTTGCCGGTTCGTGCAAACGACGCGCGTCGGGCGCAGGACGACGACGCGAACGGCGCATTGCGCGCGCCGGCGGCTTCGCGCGTCAGGCGTCGGGTGTGCGCTTCGGCGAGCGGGCAGTGGCGAGCGCCGCACCGATGGCGGTCAGCAACTGCTGTCCGTCGAACGGCTTCTCGAACAACTGCGGCGGCTCGGGGCCAATCCACGGCAGCCAATCGAGCAATTCCGGATGCCCGGTGATCAGGATGACCGGCAGCAGCGGCCGTGCCTCATGCACGATGCGCAGCAGCTCGAAGCCGTCGGTCCCCGGCATGTCGATGTCGGTCAGCAGGCAGTCGATGCTGTCGATGCAACCGCTCTCCAGCATGGCATTGGCGGATGAGAAGACCTGCACGCTATGGTCGGCCGACTCGAGGAGGAAGCGGATCGACTGCAGAATGCCGGCATCGTCGTCGACGACGGCAACGACCGCAGTGCCGGGAGGGGATGTAGTCATCGACGCTCGCAGCTGAACGCTTCTTCGACGGATCCGGATCGCCGACCGCCCCGCCATGACGGCACCTTGCGCCACGGTCGCAAGCAATATCGCAGCCCATTATGGTGCAGCGATCCGCATGCGTATCTAACGGAAACCTGTGATGGCGCGCACCGTTCACCGGGCGCAGCATGCCGGCATTGGCGAAAGCGCGCCCGCACACGGCGGTCGTCGCGGCCATCGGTTGTCCATTGCATGCGAGGCGACGTCATGCTCCAGAGCACTCCAGTGGTATTCGTGGTGGACGACGACCCGTCGGTGCGCAGGTCGCTCGAACTGCTCATCGACTCCGCCGGGTGGCAGGCCGAGACATTTTCGTGTGGCGAGGCATTCCTGTCCTGCCCGCGAGCGCCGGTGCCGAGCTGCCTCGTCCTCGACCTGGACCTTCCCGACCTGGACGGCCTCGAGGTGCAGGCGCGCGTTGCGGCCGAGCGCAGCGACACGCCGGTCATTTTCCTGTCCGGCCATGGCGACGTGCCCGCGACCGTGCGGGCGATGAAGGGCGGTGCCATGGAGTTCCTGACCAAGCCCGTTGCGAGCGAAGCGCTCGTCGCCGCCATCGCGCATGCGATCGAGCGCAGCGCCGCGATACTCGAACACGAAGAGGCCCTGAGGTCGGTGCGCGAGAGCGAAGCGTCGTTGACGCGCCGCGAACGCGAGGTCATGGCGCTCGTCGTGGGCGGCTTGTTGAACAAGCAGATCGCCGCCGAGCTCGACATCAGCGAGATCACCGTCAAGGCGCACCGGGGCAGCATGATGCGCAAGATGAACGCCGACTCGCTCCCGCACCTCGTGAACATGGCCGCCGTGCTGGGTATCGCGCCTGCGCGTCGCCGGAGAACGGCAATGGACGCCATGCCGCGCCATGCCACCGCACCGGCGACAGCTGCGTACCGCGCAACCACCAGCGCGTCGCCCGCGACGAGACCATGAGACGAGCTCAGAGCAGCTGCTCGGGCACGAACGGCGCCAGCAGCAGGGTTCGCAGGGTCATCGCAGGCGTCACCTCGGGCTCGCTGTCCAGCACGATCTGCTCGCGGCCGTTGCCGGCCAGCCATTGAAGGCTCGTTCCGTCGGCGGCGAAGCGCACGTGATACGCGCTTCGCTGCTTGCTGATGTCCAGCACCTCGATCACCTGGTCCGCCAGCTCCGGACATTCGGCCAGCATCCCGAGCTCGGTGTTCGCCGTGTCCGATCGCGGGTCCAGGTTCATCGATCCGATGTAGACGGTCGACTGATCCATGACCGCTGCCTTGGCGTGCAGCCGGCCCAGCGACATGCCGGGGAGCATGAGACGCTCGTCGTCGCGGCTGCGCGAGGGACTGAGCTCGTAGAGATCCACGCCCGCGCGCAGCAGCGCCACCCGATAGCGCGCATAACCGACATGCACGAGCGGCACGTCGTTGGCAGCGAGCGAGTTGGTCAGGATGGTGATCTTGATGTCGCGCTTTCGCAGTTCGTCGAAATCCTGCAGACCCAGCCGGCCGGGAACGAAATAGGGCGACGAGATCAGCAGCTCGCGCTTGGCCTTCGCGAACCAGTCCATGATGTTCATCTGCACGCTCATCGACCGCGCTTCGTCGGCCGAAGTTGCCATGACCTTGCCGGGCGGATCGGCAAACGCGATGGCGGTACCCCAGGCGAGGTCGAGCCGGCCGAAGTCCAGATCGCGCCCGAGCGGACCATGACCGAGCAGATCGACGGGAGGCAGGCGGACTGCGAGCATCTGCGCGCCTTCGTCGACCTGCCGGTCGAAGCCGCGGCGCAGCGCCTCGGGAGTGGCCCCATCGCTGATGATCGCATCGACCGGGTACGCATGCGGGCTGTTCCAGTACGTATCGAACAGCGTCGCCAGGCGTCGCACGACCGTGCCGATCACCAGCACGTCCATGTCGACGAAGTTGGAGGTGGCGCTGCGCTCGAAGTACTCGTCGGCGATGTTGCGCCCTCCCATGATCGCCGACACGCCGTCGGCAATGAAGAGCTTGTTGTGCATCCTGTGGTTGAGCCTGCGCACATCGCCGAGCGAGGCGATCAGCTTCGCCGCGGCGCTGCCGCGTGCGCAGCAGAATGGATTGAACAGCCGCACTTCGACGTTGGAAAACGCCCCCAGGCCCCGGACCAGCGCGTCTGCCGTATAGAGGTCGTCGATCAGCAGGCGCACGTGCACGCCGCGCAACGCGGCATTGCGCAGGCTGCGCATGACGAGACGGCCGCTGCGGTCGTCCGCGATCAGGTAATACTGGAGGTCGAGCGAGTCGCGTGCGCGATCGATGAGCTGCACCCGCGCGTCGAGCGAATAGAAGCCGTCAGGCATCAGGCGAAAGCCCGTTTGCGTCTCCACCGGTCCGGATGCGCTGGCGACCCGTGCGAGCACGCTGTCGTCGGCGGCGCGCCGTGCAGCGGAATACGGCCGGTCGGACTGGGTCGGCAGGAAGCCGCACGCGCACAGCATGAGCGGCCACAACCATGCTGTGAAGCGCCGAACGGTCACGTCAGGGCGGCATCAGCCGAAAGTGAAGGCGAGCAGCTGCACCCCGGGGTCGAGGAACTCGATCTCGAGCCCTCGATCGCTGATCGGCATCGGTTGTCGAATGAGCTGATACAGCCGTTGTGCGCTCACCACGCCGTTGCCCTGCTCGTCCACGTCGCTGCCGTGCGACGCACCCGGCGGCTTGCCATCGACCAGGACGCGAAATCGTATCGTAGCGCCCTTGTTGAGCGGACCCATGACCAGATGGACGTCGCGGGCGTGGAAGCGATAGGCGAGGCGACCGTCCGGGCGATTCAGCACCACGGGCCCGGTCTTCATCGTCCAGTCGCCGGACAGCGCCCATTCGTTGAGGCCGAGCCGTGCCGGCTGCGCGTACACGTGCGCCTTGTCGCGCACGAATCCTCCGGGTGAGGCAAAGCCTTCGGTGCGTGCGTAGCCCACGTAGTTCTCGGGCGATTTCAGCGTCGTCCAGTCGGCGGGCACTTCCGTGCCGCGCAGGTCGATCGATACCCGCTCTTCGGCGGGAAGCGTTGCGCCGGCCTCGGCGAGCAGCTTCCGAAGCACCTGCTCGGAGACTTCGTAGTCGCCCTCGCCGAAATGGTGATGGCGGATCCGGCCTTGCGCGTCGACGAAATAAAGTGCGGGCCAATACTCGTTGTCGAAGGCGCGCCACACGGCCAGGTTGCTGTCGATTGCGATCGGGTGCTCGACCCCCAGCGTCATGGCCTGCGCGCGCACGTTGTCGACATCCTTCTCGAACGCGAATTCGGGACTGTGCACGCCGATCACCACCAGCCCGCTGTCCGCGTATTTGCGCGCCCAGGCGCGTACGTACGGGTTGACGCGTTGCCAGTTGATGCAGGTGTAGGTCCAGAACTCGACCAGCACCACCTTGCCGCGCAGGCTGGCGGCTGACAGCGGCGCGGAATTGAGCCAGCCTGTGGCGCCTGCAAAAGAGGGCAGGATGCCTTCCACCGCCAGGTCCCGCGCATCGAGTGCCGGCGATTGCGCCATGTGCCTTCCCTGAGCAGCGCTGTCCTGCAGTGTCCCGAGGATCAGCATGGCGGCCAGCAACACTGGAACTGCGGTCATGGCGCGTGCCCTTCGGACATCAGGCGCGGTCGACGTCCCGGATGGCCTGCACGAAAGCCTCGGGAGCTTCCTGCGGCAGGTTGTGGCCGATTCCGCCGCTGAGCGTGCGGTGCGCGTACTTGCCGGAGAATTTGGGCGCATAGAGGCTTGGATCGACATGAGGCGCCCCGTTGGCGTCGCCCTCGAGCGTGATCGTGGGCACGGCGATGGACGGGGCCTGCGCGAGCTGCTTGTCCAGGTCCTCGTACCGCGGATCGCCGTCGGCGAGCGCCAGGCGCCACCGGTAGTTGTGAACGGTGATCGCCACGTGATCGGCGTTGTCGAGGGCGGCGGCAGAACGGTCGAATGTCGCGTCGTCGAAGCTCCATTTGGGCGAGGCGAGCTTCCAGATGAGCTTGGCGAAGTCGTGACGATACTTGTCGTAGCCCGCGCGCCCCCGCTCGGTGGCGAAATAGAACTGGTACCACCAATCGAGCTCCGCTTGCGGCGGCAACGGTTGCTTGCCCGCGTCCTGGCTGCCGATGAAGTAACCGCTGACGGAAACCATGCCTTTGCAACGCCCGGGCCATAGCGCCGCCATGATGTTGGCGGTGCGCGCGCCCCAGTCGAAGCCGCCGAGCGTGGCGCGCGGGACGTGGAGCGCGTCCATCAGCGCGATCGCGTCCACTGCGACGGCAGACGGCTGGCCGCTGCGCATCGTCTGCCCGGAGAGGAAGCGCGTGGTTCCATAGCCGCGCAAGTACGGGACGATGACGCGATAGCCCGACGCGGCGAGGCGGGGTGCGACATCCGCGTAGCTATGGATGTCGTACGGCCAGCCGTGCAGGAGCAGTACGGGTGGTCCACCGGCCGGACCGACCTCGGCATAGCCGATGCTCAGGTCACCTGCCTCCACCTGCTTGAGCGCACCCCACGCCGGCGGTGCGCTGGACGCACGCGGCGACGCGTTGGCCGGCTGTGCGGCCGCGGATCGTGCAGGACCGAGCACGGCGGCAGCCGCGGCCAACGCACCGATGCCGATGAAACGGCGCCGATCGCTGCATCGTTCGAGCATGCCTGTCTCCCCGGCGTCCTGAACCACGGCATCAAACCAGAACGGTCGGCCAGGAGCTATTGGACCATGGTCTCGGTCGGCACGAGCGACCGCTACTTGAACCGCGGCGTTCCGCGCCAAGATATGATGATCCTTGCAAGTGTGCGCGGAGAAGGACCATGGCCACCTACCAGAAGACACCCGAGGCGCTCGCGCGGCTCACGCCCGAGCAGTATCGCGTCACGCAGAAGAACGGCACCGAAGCGCCCGGCACGGGCGAGCTGCTGGACAACCACGAGCCGGGCATCTACGTGGACATCGTGTCGGGCGAGCCGCTGTTCGCCTCGTCCGACAAGTTCGAGTCGGGCTGCGGGTGGCCGAGCTTCACCAAGCCGATCACGCCAGCCGCCGTCAACGAGCTCACCGACCAGTCGCATGGCATGACGCGCACCGAGGTTCGCTCGGTGGCGGGCGACAGTCACCTCGGTCACGTGTTCGAAGATGGTCCGTCCGACCGCGGCGGCCTGCGGTATTGCATCAACTCGGCGTCCCTGCGCTTCGTGCATCGGGATGACATGGAAGCCCAAGGCTACGGCGCGTATCTCGACCAGGTGGAGGACCGGCCATGAAACAGGAACGCGCGGTACTTGCCGGTGGCTGTTTCTGGGGCATGCAGGACCTCATCCGCCGCCGCGATGGCGTCATCTCGACGCGGGTGGGCTATACGGGCGGCGACGTCGCCAACGCAACGTATCGGCGGCACGGTACCCACGCCGAAGCCATCGAGATCATCTTCGATCCGGATCGCCTGTCCTACCGCGAGCTGCTGGAGTTCTTTTTCCAGGTGCACGATCCGACCACGCGCAACCGGCAGGGCAACGACGCGGGCACGAGCTACCGCTCGGCGATCTTCACCACGAGCGAAGAGCAGAAGCGCATCGCGGAAGACACGATCGCCGACGTCGACGCCTCGGGCCTGTGGCCTGGAAAGGTCGTCACGGAAGTCGCGCCGGCCACCGAGTTCTGGGAAGCCGAGCCCGAGCACCAGGATTATCTCGAACGGCACCCGAACGGCTACACGTGCCATTTCGTGCGGCCGGGATGGAAGCTGCCCGTGCGGACCCGCTGAACGAGGTGGGTCGCGCGCAAGGAGGCCAATCCATGCGCGCGGTGGCTGGAAATGACGCTCGATCGATCGACGCGCTGCGACCCAGCGGTCACGAAGTCCGTTGTGTCGGCCTTGCCGCGCACACGTAGCGCTGCACCGTGGGCGCAAGCCATGCCACGATGTCGGCGCGACGCATCGCGACCACCGGCGGCAACTGCACGACATAACGGCAGAACGCGAACCCGAGCATCTGGCTCGCCACCAGCCCCGCGCGCGTCGACGCGGTCTGCGGATCGGCGCACAACGCGGCGATGGCCGGCCGGATCTGCCTCGCGAAGATGCCGCGCAATCGCTCGGCGGCGCTCGCGTTG
The DNA here is from genome assembly GCA_035475895.1 of Casimicrobiaceae bacterium. GTDB lineage: Bacteria > Pseudomonadota > Gammaproteobacteria > Burkholderiales > Casimicrobiaceae > VBCG01. The sequence goes on from DATILY010000001.1 coordinate 10,250, forward strand.
CTCGTGGCGGTGCGCAACAGCGCGTGCAGCACGTCGTCGTCCTCCCATCGCGAGAGGAAATGCTCGACGAGCGCGGCGCCGATCGCGCGGCGGGCCACGCCACCGAGCTCCGGCAAACGCAGGTCGAACTCCGCCGCCGCAGCGAAGAGGCCTTCCTTGTTGTCGTAGTAGCGCATCACCAGCGCCGGATCGACGCCGGCGTCCGCCGCGATTGCCCGGATGGTCGCACGCTCGTAGCCGTCGGTCGCGAAGCGCAGCCGGGCGGCCGCGAGGATGCGCGCGCGCGTGGCGTCGCTGCGTCGTAGCGATGACAGCTCGTCGGACATGCCCGAGTATAAGTCAACGCTTGTTGACAATCCAGCGCCCTGGCGGTACGATGTCAACGTTCGTTGACACTTCGCTGGAGATCCAATGGCACGAATCGATCTGCACAACGTGAACCCGGCCGCGTACGCGGCGATGCTGAACCTGCAAAAGTACGTCAACGCCGCGCCGCTCGATCACAAGATGATGGAGCTGGTGAAGATGCGCGCCTCGCAGATCAACGGCTGCGCCTATTGCCTCGACATGCACAGCCAGGACGCGCGCGCGGCAGGGGAAACGGAAGCGCGCCTGCATGTGCTCGCCGCCTGGCACGAGGCGCCGTTCTACACCGACCGCGAGCGCGCCGCGCTCGCCTGGACCGAAGCCGTCACGCTGGTCGCCGACACCCATGTACCCGATGAAGCATACGAGGAGGCGCGCAAGCACTTCTCCGAAAAGGAGCTGGTCGACCTGACGCTCGCGATCGTCACGATCAACGGCTGGAACCGCCTTTGCGTCGCGTTTCGCGTGCCGCCGGGCACCTACAAGCCGAAAGGCGCGGCGCGCGAAGCGAGCTGATGAGGATCCTGTTGACCGGCGCGACGGGCGTCATCGGCCGCCGCGTCGTACCGCTCCTCGTGGCCGCCGGCCACGAGGTGAAGGCGGTTGCACGCACCCCCCGGCGCGAGGCTCCGCTCGAGCGCCTTGGCGCGGTTCCCGTGCCGATCGATCTGTTCGACCGTGAGTCGGTGCAGCGCGCCGCACGCGGACAGGACGCCATCGTGAACCTCGCCACGCATGTTCCGCGCTCCACGCTGCGCATGATGCTGCCGGGCGCGTGGCGGCAGAACGATCGCATCCGCCGGATCGCAGCGTCGAACCTGGTCGACGCCGCCATCGGCGCTGGTGTCGCACGCTTCGTGCAGGAATCGTTCGCGCTCGCGTATCCCGACTGTGGTGCGGACTGGATCGACGAGGACCAGCGGCTGCAGCCCGCCCGCTACAACCGCACGCTGCTCGACGCGGAGGCGTCGGCGGAGCGGTTCACGCGCACCGGCGGCGCCGGGGTGGTGCTGCGCTTCGCGGCGTTCTACGGCCCTGACGCGGTGCAGTCCCGCGACATGATGGCGTTCGTCCGCAAGGGATGGGCCCCGTTGCCCGGCGCTCCGGACGCGTTCCATTCGACCGTGTCGCACGACGACGCGGCTGCTGCCGTCGCAGTGGCGCTCGGCATCGCACCGGGCGTCTACAACGTCGTCGACGACGAGCCGCTCACCCGCCGTGCTTACGCCGATGCGCTGGCCGGTGCGCTGGGCGTCGCGCCGCCACGGTTCTTGCCGTCGTGGGTCGCGCGGCTTGCCGGGTCCATGGGCGAGCTCATGTCACGCTCCGAGCGCGTCTCGAACGCCAGGCTGAGGCGCGCAAGCCCGTGGCGGCCCGGTTTTCCCAGCGCCCGCGAGGGATGGCGGGCCATCGTCACCGCAGCCTCCCACGCGATGCCCGCAGTACCCGGCGGGCATTAGCGCTTGCCAGCGAATTCGTCGGTCTGGTAGGACGTGAACTGGCCGAAGTCCGGACGGTAGGGCGTCCAGATGTCCATGTTGACGGCGACGCCGTCTTCGGGCCTGGGTGGCTCGGCCCAGTGCACGACGTCGGGCGGAATCCGCACGACCGATCCTTCGCTGCAATCGATGACCTGCTCGCCGACGTGCAGCTTTACTTTACCCTTCAGGATCATGAAAATCTGCTCGTACGGGTGGCTGTGCGGGCTCGGATCCATGTGCGGATGAAGCTCCGAGTAGCCGATCAACACATCGTTGCCGCGAAACACCCGTTGCATGATTCCTTTGCGTGACTCGCGCACCGGAATCGATTTCCAGTTGTAGTCCGGAACATCCTTCGACTGCTCCTGCATGACGAGCTCCTTGATTGTCGTGCGGTGCTCTGACTGAGCCTGAGACTGCGACCCTGCCGAGACATGACCCAACGAGACGAGATGGTAACCAATAACGCTGCGCACGCGCAGGAGCCGGGCGATGCCGCGCCCGAGGACGCGCACGATCCCGTGATCGTGGGCGCTGCCGGCTTCAGGTACCGGGTTGCTGCCGGCTGGGGCGCGCTGCCCACGGGCTGGGAGTTCACCGACGTGGCGGCCGTGGGCGTGGATGCCAGCGACAACGTCTACGTGTTCAACCGCGGCGCCCACCCGATGATCGTGTTCAACCGGGCGGGAGAGTTCCTGCGGTCGTGGGGCGAAGGGACGTTCAGCCGACCGCACGGCCTGCACATCGCGCCCGACGGCTATTTCTACTGCACCGACGACGGCGACCACACCGTGCGCAAGTGCACGTCCGAGGGAAAGGTGGTCCTGACGATCGGCGTCCCGGGCAAACCCTCGCCGTACTTCAGCGGCGACCCGTTCCATCGCTGCACGCATACTGCGCTGGCACCCAACGGGGAAATCTACGTGTCCGACGGCTATGGCAACGCGCGCGTGCACAAGTACGACGCGCGTGGACGCCATTTGCTGTCGTGGGGCGAGCCGGGTACCGATCCGGGACAGTTCAACCTCGTGCACAACCTGTGCTGCGATGCGCAAGGCTGGGTGTACGTTGCCGATCGCGAGAACCATCGCGTGCAGGTCTTCGACGGCAGCGGCAAGTACGAGGCGCAGTGGAACAACCTGCATCGGCCATGCGGGTTGTGCATGGGCAACGAGCCCGATCCGCTGTATTACATCGGCGAGCTCGGTCCGATGCTGGATTCGAACCGGCGCTTTCCCAACCTCGGGCCGCGCCTGAGCATCGCGACACGCCATGGACAGGTGCTCGCCCGCATCGGTCCTGCCCACGCAGGGCTCGGCCATGGCGAATTCGTTGCCCCGCATGGCCTCGCGGTGGATTCCCGCGGTGACATCTACGTCGGGGAGGTTTCGTATACTGCATGGAACGCGGTGTTCCCGGACAAGCCGAGGCCCGCGCGCGTGCGAACGCTGCAAAAGCTGGCGCGGCTCGTCGAATGAACCCGGAGGAGGAGCAACCCGTGAAGTCGTACGTCGGCAAGATCCCGCAGTACAACCTGTTCGAGAACATTCCCGAGCTTCACCCGCGCACCGGCGTCGTGCAGAAGGTCTTTCGGGGCACCGGAGTAGGAGTGAGCTACGCCGAGCTGCATCCGGACATGGCGCCTTCGCCGCACAGCCACCCGTGGGAGCAGATCTTCGTGCTGCTCAAGGGCCGCGTGAAGCTGCACGTCGATGACCAGGTCTTCGACATGGAAGCGGGCAGCGTCGTACGCATCCCCCCCAATGCGGTTCACTATTCCGAGCCGCCGCGTCCGGAGGACGGTGTGGCCTTGAACCTCGATATCTTCACGCCGCTGCGTCCTGACTTCCTGGCCCTCACGCAGTACCAGACCGACGACTTCGGCACCAGCGTATCGCGCGCACTGGCCGCAACGCCGGCGGGACAGCCTGCATGATCGCCCTCGCGCGCATGCGAAGCGGCACGTCCGGCAGCGCCGGATCATCCCCAGCGAAGCGAACGGATAGGCCCATGCTCGCCAAGCACCTGCTGGCCAGCCTCGCAGCGGTCGCAAGCATCACCGCGTACGCGCAGTCCTATCCGCAAAAGCCCATTCACGCGATCGTTCCCTACGGCGTGGGACAGGCCACCGATGTGATGTGCCGGGTGTTCCTCGAACGGGTACGCAGCGCGCTCAACCAGACGGTCGTGATCGAGAACCGCCCGGGCGCCGGCGGAAACATCGGCGCCGCCGAGGCCGCGCGTGCCGCGCCGGACGGCTACACGGTACTGTGCACCGGCAACGCGACGCACATCTCCAATCCGTTCGTGTACGAGAACATGGGCCTGGATCCCGAGAAGGATCTCCAGCCCGTGAGCGCGGTGGCCGGGACCGGCTACGTCCTGCTCGTGAACAACAAGTACAAGGGCAAGTCGCTCGCGGACATCATCGCCATGGCGAAGGCGGCGCCGAAACCGCTCACGATGGGCGCGGCGAGCACGACCGCGCAGGTCCTGTACGCGATGTTCACGGACGCCGCGAAGATCCAGCTGGTGCGCGTGCCGTACGCGGCGGGCAATGCGACGCTGTTCACCGACCTCATGCGGGGCGACGTGGATCTCGTGATCGAGGCGATGCCTTCGGCGATGGCACCCATCAACAACGGCCAGGTGACTGCGATCGCGGTCACGAACCCCGTGCGCACGCCGTTCCTGCCCGATGTACCCACGTTCAAGGAAAGCGGCGTGGACCTGACGCTGGTGGGCTGGAACGCGTTCTATGTTCCCAAGGGGACGCCGGTCGAGGTCGTCGCGACGCTCAATCGCGCCGCCAACGAGGCGCTCAAGGATCCGGACGTGAAGAAGCGGTTCGCGACCGTTGCCTCCGAGCCGATCGGCGGCACGCCGAACGAGCTCCAGGCGATGATCAAGGCCGATCGCGGATTGTTCGAGCCGCGCATCAAGGCACTGGGACTCAAAGCGCAGTAAGGCGTGACCCGTCTGCGCTTCGAAGGGGCGCGGAGCACCGCGCGGTCCCGGCTCTTGGCGCATCAGATCTGATGCCGGGCCGCAGGGCCGCATGGGGCGGCACGCAAGGGATCGATCGTTGCCGGCTACATTGAGGCATGCCGACCTACGACTACACCTCGATGGGCTTCTACACGTTCGACTGCCTCGGCTGGCCGTTCTCCGAGGTGCCGCCGGGTGGTGGCTGCTACCCGCTCGAGGAGCTGACGCTCGCGGTCTCGGGCGCAGCGGGTACGGCCGCGATCGCGGCGGCCAAGATGGGACTGCACACCCTTGCCGTGGGCGGCGTCGGCGACGATCTCATGGGGGATTGGGTGATCGGGCGCCTCCGGCATTTCGGCGTCGACACCTCGACCATGCAGCGGGAGCGCGGCTGGAAAACATCGTCGTCCATCGTCACGACCCGGCGCGACGGCTCGCGCCCGGCGTTGCACATGTCCGGGGCGACGGGCGATTTCTTCGTGACCGACGCAATGGTGCCTCAGGTGATCTCCGCCACGGTGCTGCACGCCGGCGGCGTCGGCCTGATGCACGCGATGGACGAGGGCCGCACGGCCGAATTGATGGCAGCGGCCAGGCGCGCGGGCGCGCGCACGACCGTCGACGTCTTCGCCGGGTCGCCCGACGACATGGCGGCCGTCGCCGCCGTGTTGCCTTACACGGACTACTTCCTGCCGTCGATCGAGGAAGCGACCGCGTTGAGCGGCATGTCCGACCGCGCCGACGCGGCGCAGTACTTCCTCGACCATGGGGCGCTCGCCTGCGTGTTCACGCTGGGGGAGGAGGGCGCGTACTACCACGACCACACGGGCATGCGGTTCAGGATGCCGGCTTTCGACGTCGCGGTGAAATGCACGTGCGGGTGCGGCGACGCCTTCAATGCAGGCTTCGCGGTCGGCCTGGTCCGCGGCTTCGACGTGGAAGCGGGCATCCGTTTCGCGCAGGCGACCGCAGCGTTGAATGCCACCGGCCTCGGGTCGCAGGCAGGCGTCGAGTCGTTCGAGCACACGCTCGCGTTTGCACGTTCGACGCCGATGCGGGCATCGTAGAAACCGCTGCGCCAATCGAGCATGCCGCCCAACCCTGCCGATGCTTTGGATCGCGGAGCAACCGAGCGCTCGCCGTTGCGCGCCGTGTTCGTCGACGCGAATCCCTCGCTGGGCGACCTGGCCGACGAGCTGTCGGCAACCAGCGGCATCCAGCTCACCGTGAATCGACAATCCGATATTCGCAGCGACGCGCTGCCTGCGGCGCTTGCCGGCGCCCCGATCGCGCTGATCGACCACACGAACCTACCCACCGACATTGCCCGCCGATGCGCGGGGCTCGCGCACGTGGTGTTCCTCGGTACCGGCGCACGCAGCTACATGAATCCCGAGGAGCTGTCGGCGCTTGGCATCACGGTGCACACGATCAAGGGCTACGGCGACACGGCGGTTGCCGAGTGCGCGATCGCGCTGATGTGGGCGGCCGCGCGGAACATCGCCAGCGGCGATCGTGCGCTGCGCGACGGCCGCTGGCTGCGGACCGAGTCGCTGCAGCTCACCGGCCGCACGCTCGGCCTGCTCGGTTTCGGCGGCATCGCGGCCGAGGTCGCCCGTCTGGCGCTCGGCTCGGGCATGAAGGTGCTGGCGTGGAATCGCAGCCCCAAGACCTTCCCCGGCGTCGAGTTCGTCCCGCTCGAGGCGTTGCTTGCGGCGAGCGACGTGTTGTCCCTGCATCTGTTGTTGAACGACGAAACCAGGAACTTCCTGTCGCGCGACCGCATCGCCGCGCTGCGGCCGGGCGCCATCCTGATCAACACGGCACGCGGCGCGTTGGTGGACGAGGATGCGATGGTCGATGCGCTTCGCTCCCGCCACGTGCGGCACGCGGGCCTCGACGTCTTCGCCGTCGAGCCGCTTCCCGCGGGTCACGTGCTGACCACGCTGCCGAACGTGACGTTGTCGCCGCATTCGGCCTTTCGCACCGCGGAGGCCAGCCGCAATTTGATCGGCGCCGCGATCGACCATTGCCGTCGCATTGCGGCCCACGGATGTTGAGCGTGGTCGACCCGGCGCTCGCGTCATGAGCCGCGACGTCGTCATCATCGGCGCCGGCGTCATGGGCGCGATGAGCGCCTTGCACGCGGTACGTGAAGGGCACCGTGTCACGATCCTCGAGCCCGACACGCCCGGCGGCGAGCAGGCATCGAGCTACGGCAACGCCGGGTGGCTGTCGTCGCACTCCGTCATACCGCCCGCGCTGCCCGGAACGTGGAAGCACGTGCCTGGTTATCTGCTCGATCCACTCGGGCCGCTCGCGATCCGCTGGCGCTACCTTCCGCGCGCGCTGCCGTGGTTGTCGCGCTACCTGGCCGCAGGCGCGACGTACGAGCGCATCGGCGTCATCGCGCGCGCGCTGCGCACGCTGCTCGTGGATGCGCCCGCATTGCATCGCGACCTCGCAGAACAGGCTGGCGTCGGGCACCTGATCGCGCGTAGCGGATTGCTGCACATCTATCCGTCGCGCGCCGAGTTCGCCGCGGATGCGCCTGCCTGGGAGGTCCGCCGTGCCACGGGCGTGCGCTGGCGGGAGCTCGATGCCGACGCGATGCGTATCGAAGAGCCGGCGCTGCACGAGCGCTATCGGTTCGGCTTGTTGGTCGATGAAGCCGGCCACTGCCGCGACCCGGCGGCTTACGTGGCCGCGCTTGTCGCACATGCGCGTGCGCTCGGTGCCAGCCTCATGCGCGGCCGTGCCAGCGGCTTTCGCATCGAGCGCGGCCGCCTGCGCGCCGTGTCCACCGACGCCGGCGATCTCGCATGCGATGCGGCCGTGATTGCGGCGGGCGCGCGGTCGAAAGCGCTGGCCGCCGCCGCAGGCGACCGCGTGTCACTCGAGAGCGAGCGCGGTTACCACGTGACGATCACGCAACCCGAAGCCGGTCCGCGCACGCCGGTGATGGCGTCCGATGCCAAAGCGATCGCCACCATGATGGAGGGTGGATTGCGCGTCGCGGGCCAGGTCGAGATCGCCGCGTTCGACGCGGCCCCGAACTGGCGCCGTGCCGAGATCCTGCGCGACCATGCGCTGCGCCTGTTTCCCGCCCTGCCGCGCAACCTGCCCGCCAGCCGCGTGCGTTACTGGCTGGGGCGCAGGCCGAGCACGCCCGACGGATTGCCCTGCATCGGCTACGCGAGCGGCAGCCGCGACATCATCCACGCCTATGGCCATGGCCACGTCGGCCTCGTTTCATCGGCGCGCACCGGACGGGTCGTCGCGCAATTGCTCGCGGGGCAGGCGCCGGAGATCGTGCTGGAGCCGTTCGACCCACGCCGGTTCATGCCGGGTCGTACGAAACGTTGATTCGCCGCGCCGATGATGCGCCATCCCGCGCGATCGTCGTCAGGCGAATCCCAGCCCGCGCACCACGAATTCGCTGATTTCGTCGACCACGACCTCGGGGGACGCGTCGCCGCGCAGCGACCAGCCGCGCAGGGCAATCATGACGGGCAGGAAGGTGAGGATGTTCGCCGACAGATGAGGGTACGGGAGAGGCCGCTCGAGCTCCCGCGCGGCATCGGCCACGATCCGCTCGAACATGCCGATGAACTCCTCGACGCGCGCCAGGATCACCTTGCGCGAGCGGGCATCGAGCAGATGGCTGTCCTGGTAGATGAGGCGGATCTCCCGGCGATGCCGGTACATCACCTCCGAGATCGCCCGCACCGCGGAACGCACGCGGCCTGCCGGATCGTGCGTCGTGTCGACCGCCTTGCGGGCCTGGTCGTTGTACTCGGCGACGATGCGGTCGCACACCAGGTAGAGGATGTCGTCCTTCGAGCTGACGTAGTTGTAGATCGTGCCCTGCGTCATGTTGGCGACGCGGCCGATGTCCCGCACGGTGGCGTTGTGGAACCCCTTCTCGATGAACACCTGGATCGCGGCATCGATCAGCCGCTCGCGGCGCTCGCGCACGCGCGCCGGGTTCTTGGTGGCGGTCTTGATGCGCCGCGGTGCCGGGGCCGCCCGCGGCGCGGGCTTCGGGTGCAGGTCCATGCGTGACATTTCTGAGCGCCGAGTCAGTTGAGGTTACCGCGCCCGCCCGGCCGCCGGCAAGCGTACGAGCGCCCCGGGCGTCCATCAACACCCTCGCTGACACGATTCGAGCTGCATGGGGTGCGCGCTTGACAGCCAGCCGCCGCGGGTCCTATTCTGAGCGCCGAGTCAGTTTTTACCGAGCCGGGAACCGGCCATAGGAGGAGTTCCATGAAGGCGCTCGTGTTCGCCGCTGCGGCGGCGCTCGTCATCGCGTTGCCTGCGCAGGCACAGCAGCAGGGCGTCACGCCGGACACGGTCACCATCGGCGCGCACGGTCCCATCACCGGTCCGGCCGCATACATCGGCCTCGCCGGGCGCGACGGCATGCTGCTCGCGATCAAGGAGATCAACGCGGCGGGTGGGGTCAACGGTCGCAAGATCGCCGCCGTGTTCGAGGACGACGGGCACACGCCGACCAAGGCGCTGGCCGCGGTCAAGAAGCTGGTCGAGAACGACAAGGTCTTCATGATCATGTCGGTGGGCGGCAGCAATGCCACCGTGGGCGCCGTCGACTACATGAAGGAGAAGGGCGTCCCGTACTACGTGTCGATCGCTTCGGCGCCGCAAGTCACGTGGCCGCACGCGCGCAACCTGTTCCGCGGCGGCACCACGGAAACGGCGCGCTACGGCGAGCTCTACGCAGAGTTCCTTGCCACCAACTACAAGGCCAAGCGGATCGCCATCATGAGCGGCCGCGAGGAATATCCGCGCAACGAGGGCGACGCCACGGTCGACAAGCTCAAGAACTGGTTCCAGATGGCACCGGTTGCCCGCGTGGAGTTCAACATCGGCGACAAGGACTTCACGCCGCAGCTCGTCGAAGTGCAGAAGGCCAATCCGGAGGTGATCGCGTTCTTCGGCAATCCCGCCGAGGCCGCCATCGCCATGCGCCAGGCCAAGGAGCTCGGCCTCAAGCAGCCGTTCTTCGTCGGCAGCAACATGGTCGATCCCTCGCTCATCACGGCGGCGAAGTCCAACGCCGAAGGTGTCGTCGGCTTCTCGCTGATTCCCTACCTGCCTGGTTCCAAGGCGGCGGAGATGGTGAAGTGGGAAGCGGCGTGGAAGAAGGAGTACCCCAATGCACCCGCCGGCCGGCCGAACAACTTCGACCTGCTCGCGTACGGAGACACCTACGTGGTCGCCGAGGCGATGAAGCGCGCAGGCAAGGACCTCACCAGCGACAGCTTCATCCGTGCGCTCGAGGGCATTCACGACTATCGCGTCGGCGCCGTGGCCACGCCGCGCACGTTCTCGACCAAGCATCACATCGGCAATCTCACGCTGGTGCCGATGATGGTGAAGAATGGCGAGTGGGAGCCGCTGCAATGGTCGAGCACGCGGCAAAGCGACATCCTGAAGCGCTACGAGTGACCGGGCGCAGCGATGGTCATCCCCGCGAAGACGGGGATGAAGCGTCGTGCGATGCGCACGCAAGTCATCGTCATCCCTAAGCAGCGATCCAGTGTCGTTGAAGGTGTAAACCGCACAACGCCGCTGGGTCCCCGCTTTCGCGGGGACGACGGGCTCATCACCACGATGCGTCGTTTTCCATGAGCCTCACCCTCGCGCTCCAGCTCGCCATCGCCGGCATCAGCGTGGGCAGCATCTATGCGCTGGTTGCGCTCGCGATCGTCATTCCGTTCAAGGCATCGGGTGTGCTCAATTTCGGCCAAGGCGAGATCGTCACGCTGGGCGCGTATGCCGCGCTCATCCTCACACAGCTTGCGCTGCCCTATCCGGTGGTCGTCGTTGCCGTCGTCGTTCTGGGCGCGCTCGGCGGCATGGCGATCGAGCGTGTGCTGATCCGTCCCATCGTCAAGGCGCCCGAGTTCACCCTGGTCATTGCGACGTTCGCCATCGGCTTGCTCATCAAGGGCCTGATCTCGATGCGCTTCGGCGACAGCCCCAACACGATCGACGGTCCCTTCGGGAGCGACCCGATCGTCGCGGCCGGCCTGCGCTTCAACCCGACGTCGTTGTGGATCCTGGCGTGCACGGCACTCGTCACCACGGCCGTGATCGTGTTCTTTCGGGTGACGCGGCTGGGCAAGGCCATGCGTGCCGTGTCGGTGAATCCGGAGGCGGCCCGGCTGATGGGCATTCGGGTGACGCGCGTCTACCGGTGGTCGTGGGCGATCAGCACCGCGATCGGTGCGCTCGCCGGCCTTCTCGTTGCGCCGTTGATCGGCATCAATCCGGAGATCGGCCAGCTCATCCTCCGCGGCCTGCTGGGCGCCGTGATCGGTGGCTTCACGAGCATTCCAGGCGCCATCGTGGGCGGGCTCGCAGTGGGTCTCATCGAGACCTACTCCGGCGTGCTGGTCGGCTCGGCGTTCAAGAACCTGGTGCCGTTCCTGCTGCTGATGGTGCTCCTGGTGTTCCGCCCGCAGGGCTTGTTCGGCGTGGCGGACGTGAAGCGGGTGTGACGTGCGCGACGCACGATTCGCCTGGATCATGGGTGCGGCCGTCGTGCTGCTCGGTCTCGGCGCGGCTGGCCTGGGCAGCTATCCGATCTACCTGTTGTCGCTCGCCATGATCAACGTGATCGCCGCAGTGGGCCTCAACCTGCTCACCGGCAACTCCGGCCAGATCTCGTTGTGCCATTCGTCCTTCATGGCGATCGGCGCGTATGGCTCGGCATTGCTGACCGCGCGCCTGGGCATTCCGTTCTGGGGCTCGATTCCGCTCGGTGCGGCGCTCGCGGCGCTCATCGGCGCGCTCGTCGGGGCGCCGGCAAGCCGCTTGCGCGGCATCTATCTGGCGCTCGCCACGCTCGGCTTCCTGCAGATCGTCCAGATCGCGATCGAGGAGCTTGCCGATATCACGGGTGGCGTGCGCGGCCTGACCATTCCCAAGGCGCAGATCGGCGGTGTGCGCCTGAGCGAGTACGCGCGCTTCCTGCTCGTGCTCGGCTGCTGTGCGTTCGGCATCTGGACGGCGCGCAACCTGCTCGCTTCGCGCGTGGGCCGCGAGCTCGACGCGGTCCGGCTGTCGCCCCATGCCGCGCAGGCGCTCGGCGTGTCGGTGCATCGCGTGCGACTCGCTGCGTTCGCGCTTTCAGCGGCCTACGCCGGTGTCGCGGGCGGGCTCCAGGCGATTGTCGTCGGCTTCATCGACCCCGTGGAATTCGGCGTGTCGGCCGCCTTGCGCCAGATCACGTTCATCGTGGTGGGCGGCATGGGATCGGTCGGTGGCTCGGTGCTCGGTGCCGCGGTGCTCTCAGCGCTACCCGAAGTGCTGCGACCCGTGAAGGAATACAGCGACATCATCTACACCTTGATCCTCCTCGGCTTCCTCATCTTCCTGCCGCACGGCCTCATCGCCTTGTGGCGGCGCATCGCTCGCCGGATGCAGCGCCGTGACATGCCGGCGGCGGTGGGGGCCCAGTCGTGACGCCGCGGCTTGCCGTCGAGAACCTGTCCGTGCGCTTCGGCGGTCTCCTCGCCGTGCGCGACGTGTCGCTGCGCGTGGACCCGGGTGAGATCCGCGGGCTGATCGGTCCGAATGGCGCCGGCAAGACGACCGTCATCAACGCCATCACGGGTGCCGTTGCGATCGCGCAGGGACGGGTGCTGCTGGACGGCGCGGTCGTCTCGCGCCTGCCTGCGCATGTGCTGTCGCGCCGCGGCATCGGCCGTACGTTTCAGCACGTCGAGCCCTTCGGCGAGCTTTCCGTGCTCGACAACGTGCTCGTCGGCATCGGCCGTCACGCGCACGTCGGCTTCACGCGCGCGGCGCTGGCAACACCAGCCGCGCGCCTGGTGGAGCGGGAGGCTACACGCGAGGCGCTCGGAGTGCTGGAGCGCTTCGATCTCCTGTCGTATCGCGACACTGCGGCGGCCGATCTGCCGTTCGGGGTGCTGAAGCGCATGGATCTGGCGCGCGCCCTCGCAGGCCGGCCCACGCTGCTGCTGATGGACGAGCCTACCTCGGGCATGAGCGAGTCAGAGGCCGACCGCGCGATCGCTGCGGCGCGCACGCTGGCGGAGTCGCAGGGGATCACGCTGCTGGTCATCGAGCACAACATGCGCGTCATGATGGCGCTCGCGCACAGCGTTACCGTGATGCAGAACGGCGCGGTGATCGCCGAGGGCGAGCCTGCAACGATCCAGCGCGACCGCACGGTCATCGACGCCTACCTCGGCGAGGAGGCGCGCGATGCTGTCCATTGAGGGCCTGCGCTCGGGCTACACGGCAGTCGACGTGCTCAAGGGCGTGTCGCTCGACGTGCCCGAGCGGGCGATCATCGGCGTGCTCGGTCCCAATGGCGCGGGCAAGACGGCGTTGCTGCGCGCCATCTCGGGCCTCAATCCGGTGCGCGGTGGCCGCATCGCGTACCGCGGCGCCGATCTCACCGCCGCGCCGACCGACGCCGCCGTGCGCGCGGGCGTCATCCATGTGCCACAGGGCCGCATGCTGTTCGGCTCCATGACGGTGCGCGAAAATCTGGAGCTCGGTGCCTACCTGCAGACCGATCGCGCCCGCATCAAGGCACGGTTGCACGAGGTGCAGACGCTGTTCCCCGTGCTGCGCGAGCGCAGCGGGCAGGCGGCGGCCTACCTGTCGGGCGGCGAGCAGCAAATGCTGGCGCTCGGCCGCGCACTGATGGGCGACCCGAAGCTGCTGCTGCTCGACGAGCCTTCGCTCGGCCTCGCGCCCAAGGTCTTCGACGCGATCCTCGAGCAGGTCAAGGCGATCCACGCGGCCGGCGCGTCGATCCTCATCGCCGAGCAGAACGCGCGCAAGGTCCTGCGCATGGCGGACCATTGCTACGTGATGGAGAACGGCGCGATCGCATTCGACGGTCCCGCTGCCGCGCTGCTGCGCGACGCGCGGATCGAGCAGACCTACCTCGGCGCAGGACACTAGGGCACAACCCGCAACCATGAAGATGATCGACATCCATTCGCACTGGGGCACGCGCCGCGGCTACACGCTGCGCACGCCCGAAGAGCTGGCCCAGCAGAGGAAGACGTGGAACTCGGAGCCCACGTATCACACCGAGCAGGAGATGGCCGACTATTTCCGCCGCAGCGGCGTGCGCGTGGTGCTCGACTTCGGCTTCACCAAGTTCATTCCGCTGTCCGAGGCGCGCGAGGTGCACGATTACGGCTTCGCCACCGAGCGTGCGCACGCCGACGTCATCCTCGGACACTGGATCCACATCGATCCGCACACCGGCACGCAGGGCGTGCACGAGCTGCGCCGCTGCATCGACCGCGCCCCGGGCTTCCTCGGGTTTGCGGTGTCCGGCTCGGGGAGCGGCCCGGCGAGCGACCCGGTATGGGAGCCGTTCTATGCGCTGTGCACCGAGGCGCGGATTCCGGTGCTGGTCTTCGTGGGCACGACCGGCCTCGGCGCCGGCTTGCCGGGTGGCGGCGGCATCCTGCTCGACCATTGCCATCCACGCCACCTCGACCAGGTTGCCGCGACGCACCCCGACCTCACGATCGTCGCGGCCCGGCCGGGATGGCCGTGGCAGGCCGAGACCATCGCGGTGCTGATGCACAAGCGCAACGTCTGGTACGAGGTCCACGGCTGGTCGCCCAAGTACTTCACGCCGGACCTGAAGCATGACATTGCGCGGCGCCTGCGCGAGCGCGTGATGTTCGGCGCCGATTATCCGCTGTTCACCTACGAGCGCCTGGTGCGCGACTGGCGCGCGGAAGGCTACGCCGACGACGTGCTGCAGGATGTCTTGCTCAACAATGCCGAGCGGTTTCTCGCGCAGGTGAAACGGTCATGAACCTGGGCTTGCAAGACAAGGTGGCGATCGTGGGCGGCGCGAGCCAGGGGATCGGCTACGGCATTGCGCACGAGCTGGCGCGCGAAGGGGCGGTGATCGCCATCACGGCGAGACGAGAGAAGGATCTCGTCGCGGCGGCGGGGCGCTTGCGCGACGACACCGGCGCCACGGTCTTGCCGGTCCAGGCGGACTGCCGGCGCAGCGAGGATTGCACGCGCGTGGCCGCCACCGTACGCAACGAGCTTGGCGGCATCGACATCCTGGTCAACAACGACGGTGCGCCGCCGCTCGGGCCGGTGCTCGGTTTTGACGATGCCGCATGGGCCAAAGCGGTCGAGCAGAACCTCATGTACGTCGTGCGCATGGTCCGCGAGGTCGTGCCGTCGATGCAGGCGCGCGGCGGGGGCAGCATCCTGAACATCACCGCGATCTCGGCGATCCAGCCGATTCCCGGCTTTGCGCTGTCCGTGGCCACCTGGGCGGGCGTCATCGGCTACGCCAAGACGCTGTCCCTCGAAGTGGCGCCCCACGGCATCAACGTCAACACCATCTGCCCCGGCTACATCGATACGACACGCCTGCAGAAGGTGTTCGCGGCAGGCAGCGAGCCCGCGGACGTGGTGCGCGAACGGCTGACCGCGGAGATCCCCATGAAGCGCATCGGTACGGCCGAAGACATCGCGGCGCTCGTGGCCCTGCTCGTGTCGTCGCGCGGCCGCTACATCACCGGCACGGCGATCCAGGTGGATGGCGGGCTGTTGCGGGCCCTGCGCTGAACGCATCGCGACGAGCGACTGCGCCATCGCGCTCGTCCAACCGAAACAGGAGGACGACATGATCGAAGTGCCCCGCCCACCCAAGCCTGAAGACGTCGCGCGCTATCGGGCCCACGGCTGGTGGAAGGACCAGACGTTCGCGCAGATCCTCGAGCAGCGGGCGCGTGAGACGCCCGGGCGTGAAGCGCTCTGCGACGCGCGCCGGCGGGTGACCTACGGCCAGCTGTGGAGCGAGGTGCGCCGCTTCGCCGAATTCCTGCGCCGCCAGGGCGTGCAGCGCGGCGACGTCGTGACGCTGCAGCTGCCCAACCGCATCGAGTTTCCCGTCGTGTTCTATTCGCTCGAGCTGATCGGCGCCATTGCGAACAAGATCAGCGCGGACTTCCGCGCGGTGGAAGTCGACTACATCCTGCGGTTCTCGAAGTCGCGCGCGTATGTGTGCGCGAGCCAGTTCAAGGGCTTCGATTACCTGGCGATGATCCGCGACCTGCGGCCCAAGCTGCCCGATCTTGCGCTCGTCGTCTGCGTCGACGACGTCGACGCCGGCGACGTGGTGAGCTTCGGCAAGGTCGTCAACGACACGCCGGAGATCACGGACGCGCAACGCGTGCGCATGGCGCCGCTCGACGTGATGCGCATGTGCTTCACCTCAGGGACCACCGGCAATCCAAAGGGCGTGCTGCACTGCTTCAACACCACGCTGAACACCTGCGAGATCTTCAACCGCGAGCTCGCCGTCACCGAGCACGAAGTGATGCTCGACTACCTGCCGGTCGGCCTGAACTGGGGCTACATGACGCTCGTGCAGGCGGCCATGGCCGGCGCGCGCGTGGTGCTGATGGAGCGCTTCTCCGCCGAAGCCGCGCTGGATCTCATCGAGAAGGAGCGCATCACGTACATCCCGACGGCACCCGCTTCGATCGTGGCGATGCTCAATGCGCCATCGCTGGCGCAACGGGATCTGTCGTCGCTGCGTCTGGTGATCACCGGCGGCGCCTCCGCCGCAGTGGAAACGATCAAGGCATTCCAGGCCGCGGTGCCGCATGCCAGGCTCGTGGAGCTCTACGGCATGCTCGAAACGGGGTACCACGCGTTCACGCGGCTCACCGACGATCCGCTGAAGGTGAACGGAACGGTCGGCCATTGCGTCGAGGAGATGGGCCTGCGCATCATCGACGACGACGGAGCTGACGTGCCGTACGGCGAAGTGGGCGAGATCGCGGCCGTCGGCCCTTCCATCCACATGGGCTATCTCGACAATCCCGCCGCCAACCGGGAGGCATTCACCGCGGACGGATGGTTTCGCACCGGCGACCTGGGGCAGTTCGCGGATGCCGACGGCAACGTGCGCATCGCCGGACGCAAGAAGGAGATCATCAACCGCGGCGGCAAGAAGTATTTTCCGCGCGAGATCGAGGAACTGCTCTACGAGCATCCGAAGATCGTGCAGGTGGCGATCGTGGGCGCCCCCGACCCGCGCCTGGGCGAAAAGAATTGCCTGTGCGTCATCACCAGGCCGGGCGTTACGCTGGGCCTCGAGGAGGTGGTCGCGTTTCTGAAGGGCCGCGTCGCCGACTACAAGCTGCCCGAGGCGATCGTGGTGATGGAAGACTTTCCCATGACGCCGACAGGCAAGATCCGGCGCCCCGAGCTGGTGAAGCGCGTCTCGGGGCAGGTGTAGCGCGCAGCGCGAAGGTCGGGACGGCGTCGCTGCCGGCGGCGCAGGTTTGCTATCCTTGGAGACCTGCCCTTCGGGGGACAGTACGCAGACTCCCCCGTCAAGACGTCCTGTACGTCCAAGTTCTGCTCCTGACCGGCCTGGCGCCGGAGAGGGGGGAATTTGGCTTCGATCCGCAATCCTTCGTCGGACCTGGTCACGCGTCTTCTCGTGACCAAAGGTCTGCGGGCATTTGGCGACGGCTACGTCAGCTTGCTGTTGCCGCTGTATCTGCTGGAGCTCGGCTTCAGTCCGCTGCTCGTCGGCGTGGTGGCGACGGTCACGCTGCTCGGCTCGGGTCTGCTCACGCTGCTCGTCGGACTGCATGCCCACCGCTATCGCTACCGGACGCTCCTGCTGGGCGCGACGGCGCTGATGGCGTTCACCGGGCTCGGCTTCGCGGTCGCGACGAGCCTGTGGCCATTGCTGCTGATCGCGCTCATCGGAACGTTGAACCCGTCGGGCGGTGACGTGAGCGTTTTCCTGCCATTGGAGCACGCGATGCTTGCCCGCGTCGTCGACGACCGGCGCCGCACGTCGATGTTTGCCCGTTACAGCCTCGTCGGTTCACTGCTCGCCGCCGTCGGCTCGCTGGCGGCCGCGGTTCCGACCATCGTGTCGGACGCCGCGGGCGTCCCGATGCTGACCGCGATGCAGGCCATGTTCGTGCTCTATGCGCTGCTCGCAGGGGTGTCGGCGTGGATCTATCGCGGGCTTCCCCGTGCGATGGCTGCCGATGCACAGGCACCGCTTGCGGCCCCGCTCGTGCATGCCAGGAAGCGTGTCTATACGCTCGCCGCCTTGTTCAGCCTCGATGCCTTCGGCGGCGGCTTCGTCGTGCAATCGATGGTGGCGCTGTGGCTGTATCGAACGTACTCGCTGTCGGCCGCCGTTGCGGGCTCCCTGTTCTTCTGGGCCGGCGTGCTGACGGCCTTTTCCTATCTCGCGGCGGCGCGCATTGCCCAGCGCTGGGGGCTCGTCAACACGATGGTGTTCACGCACCTTCCGTCGAGCCTGTGCCTGGTCGCGATTCCGTTCGTGCCGTCGCTCGGCGATGTCGTCGCGCTGCTGCTGATCCGCAGCGCGCTGTCACAGATGGACGTGCCGACCCGCAGCTCGTACGTCATGGCGATCGTTCCGGCCGCCGAGCGCGCAGCCGCTGCAAGCGTCACGTCGGTGCCACGCAGCCTTGCGTCGGCGGTGAGCCCGGTGCTGGCCGGTTACCTGCTCGCAGCGTCGCCGTTCGGGTGGCCGTTCTTGATCGCGGGTACCGTCAAGATCGCGTACGACCTGCTGCTGCTCGGGATGTTCAGCAAGGTTCGGCCGCCGGAGGAAACTCGCCCCTAGCTAGGACCCTGGCATCGTGCGCGTGCTCGAATCCGGCCGCGCGACCGTGCCGAGGTCGCGTGCGATCAGGCGCTGCGTCGCGATGGCGTCGCGCTCGGCCTCTTCCTTCGTTCGAACGTGCGGCGTCTCGTGACGTGACGCATCGGTTGCCGCTCGCGCAGGCGCTTTCGCCGACGCACTGCGCGCGCCGCGTGTCGCCGGCCGGGCGGCCGGTGCCGCTTCGGTGGTGGCCGGGGCCGGCAGCGCGTCAGACGACACCGCGGAATCGACTTCGGGCGACTTCGCTTCTTCGCCTGCCGCAGGCGCTGAAGGCGATGGAGGCGTCGACGGTCCAGTCGCGGGCGGTGCCGCAGAATCGGACATCGAGGCGGGCGCGCGCATGGCGGCCGGAGCAGCCGTCGCGGGCGATCCCGTGCCGGACACCTCACTGGGCGGCGTGGTATCGGTCGTCCTGACAGGCGGCTTCGGGCCCTGCTCCGGCATGGCGGAGGCAGCCGCTGACTGTGCGGCGGGGGGCGCTCGATCGCTTGCAAGCGGCCCTTGCATTGGCGGCCAGTCGATCGACGACCAATAAATGGTGGCGGCGACGGCGACCAGCAGCACGGTCAGGACCACCGCGTGCATGCGATATCCGCGGCGCTCACCATATTCGCGGGCCATGCCGCGATAGGGGGGCGGCGGATCCTCGGCCGCGGGCGTTTCCTGTGCGGCGTAGCTCGACGATGCCGGCACGTAAGGCTCGACGGCGGCCGGCGCATCGTGCGGCCGCGCAGACGGAGCCCACGTCGAGGATTCGAGACGGTCGGCGAGGCTGATCGGTATGGAGGAAATGGCCGCGGCGCGGCCTTGCGCCTCGACGGGCGCGGTATCAGCGTCATCGTCGGCATGCCAGGATCGCGTCGCTTGCTCGGGCTCGGTCAACTCCGCGGCTGCGGCGGGATAGAGCTGTGCGCCGCAGCGGCTGCACTGGCTATCCGACACATTGTTGATTGCCTCGCAATGGCTGCACGGCACGAGGTTCAGCGGCGAGCCGCACTCGTTGCAGAACTTCGAACGCTCGGGGTTGAGGTGGCTGCAGAAGCTACAGGACAGGCGGGACATCGGGTATCGCGGATGACGGTCTGACACGACGGCCCGCGGGCATGCGGCGGGCCACTGACGCTGTACCATAGCCCCACTTCGGCCCGGCGTAAAGATGCAGCTTGCCCATCCGATCGTCTGCGTCGGCATCGCGACGCTCGATCTCGTCCATGGTATCGACGCCTTTCCCGCGCGGCCCCTCAAGCTGCGCGCGCAGTCGTTCGGCACGAGCCTGGGTGGCATGGCGGCCGTTGCGGCTTGTGCCATCGCGCGCCTCGGGGGCGCCGCGCAATTCTGGGGTCCCGTCGGCGACGATGCATTCGGCCGTTCCATCCGCGCGGAGCTCGACGATGCCGGCGTGCACGTCGCGGCGGTGGCCCCTGCGGTCGGGGCATCGTCCTCGCATTCCGTCGTGATCGTCGATCGTGCGGGCGAACGTCTGATCGTGAACCATCGGGGCACGGCACTTGGCTGCGGTGCCGATATCCTGCCGCTCGAACGCTTGCATGCGAGCGCGCTGCTCGCCGACGTGCGCTGGCCGCGCGGCGCGCAAGCCATGCTCGATCGCGCCAACGCGCTCGGCATTCCGACGGTGCTGGATGCCGAGATGGGCGAGGACGAGGCGCTGCACGCGCTCGTGCCGCGCGCGCGTCACGTCATCTTTTCGGAGCCGGGATTCGCGCAGTGGGCGCAGGTGGACTGCGAATCGCCCCATGCGCCGGCCGCGCTGGCGGCGTTGTGCACGGCGGGTGCAGCGCTTGCCGCGGTGACGCGTGGCGAGCGCGGCGTGCTCTATGCAACGCCCGATGGCGTGGACACACTCCCGGCGTTCGCCATCGACGCGGTCGAGACGCTCGGCGCCGGGGACGTGTTCCACGGCGCGTACGCGCTGGCAATTGCCGAAGGCATGTCGCTCGTCGCGGCCCTGCGCTTTGCGTCGGCGGCCGCGGCGATCCGCTGCACCCGGGTGGGCGGGCGCAGCGCCATTCCGCCACGTCACGAGGTCGAAACGCTGCTCGCGCAGTGAGCGCGGCCGGCTAGCGGGAGGCGAGCGCCTCCACCACGTCGGCCACGGCGAGCGGCGGGCTGACCAGGCATTTCGCGCGCGCATCCTCGGTGAGGCGGGGAAGCACACGCGCCATCGAAGCCTGCGCCAGCACGACCACATCGGCTTCGGCGCACGCGGTACGCAAGGCGGCGGTGACGCGCTCGTCGTGTCCGGCGGGGTCGCCCGCGATCAGCGTGGCATATGCACCGTCCACCACGTCGGCCGTCACGGTGACGTGCCGCCCTGCGAGGCGGGCGGTGTCGAGGATGACGTCGCGCGTGGGACGCAACGTGGAACTCAGCGTCGCGACCACCGCGATGCGCCGGCCACGCATGATTGCCTCGCGCGCCATGCGCGCATCCACGCGCACGATCGGGATGCCCAGCGCCTGCGCCTGCGGCTCGCACAGCTCGCCGATCGACGAGCATGCGTTGAGGATGACGTCCGCGCCCATGTCGCGGGCGATGCGCGCGTACGCGTTCCAACGCGGCGCGATCGCGGACACGTCGCCGCCGTTGTCGCGCAGCTGCGGGAGGATGGAGTCGTCGAGCAGGTTCGCCACCCGCGCTGCGGGAAGATGCTCGCGCAGCAGGCGCCCGAACAATTCGACGGTTGCGGGGGACGTGTGGATCACGCTGATGGTCGGGTGCGTCATCGCTTCCTCGTCGACACAGGCACGACCGATGTGGCGCAGAGCACCACCTCGACGCCCGCGCGGGTGAGCCAGCGGCGTGCAGCGGGTGGCACGCCTGGCGTGGTGAACACGACGTCGATGTCGCCTGCTTCGGCGAACGAGGCGAAGCGTCGCGAATCGAACTTGGTGTGGTCGGCGACGATCGCCACCTTGCGCGCTGCACGGATCATCGCGCGCTTGACCTCGGCTTCGTAGGCGTCGGCGCTGGTGAAGCCGCCGGCGGCGTCGATGGCGGCGGCACCGAGGAATGCCCAGTCCGCGCGTACGGGCTGCAGGTCGCGCTGCGCCTTGGGCCCGATCATCGACAACGACGTTGCCACCAGCTTGCCGCCGATCACGTAGGTGCTCGCGTGCGGCAAGGTGGCCGCGACCTGGGCGACCGTCAGGCTGTTCGTCACGAGGGTCAGGCCGGTGCGCACGGCGAGCGCCTGTGCCACCGCGAGCGTGGTCGTGCCGGCATCGAGGATGACGACCTGGCCATCGGTCACGCGCGCAGCCGCCGCCCTGCCGATCGCTTCCTTGGCCGGCCGCTCGACGTTGTGGCGCAAATCGACGGGGAGGCGGTCGGGGCCGGCGGCGCCGGACGTGCGCCGCAGGATCGCCCCGCCGTGCACCGTGTCCGCTACACCGGCGTGCGCGAACGCGCGCAGGTCGCGCCGAATGGTTTCGGCCGACACATCGATGCGCCGCGCGAGGTCGCTCACGCGCACGCTGCCGTGCTCGGCGAGCAGCCGGCCGATCTCGCGGTGGCGCTCGGCGACGAGCAGCGGATCGCCGGTCGTTTTGGCGAGTGGAGGACTGGAGCGCAACGAACGAGCCGCGGGCGCGTTGGCGTCGCCGATCGCGGAGCGGGGACGGCTCATGCCATCAGGGCGCGATAGTCGTCGGCGCGGCCGCCGCTGCCGAGGAATCCTTCGAGCTTGTCCACGACGGTGCGCTCCACCGCCGCTTCGGCGATGCGCGCTTCGTCCGCGGTGAGCGCATTGCACTGCGCGTTGGTCATGCGCTCGCTGCGCCCGAGCGCTTCGAGCAGCGCCTGCTCGAGATCGGTGGCGATGTTGACCTTGCTCACGCCGCCGCCCGGCATGCGGACTGCCTGCTGGATCATCGCGGAGGGAACACCGGAGCCGCCGTGCAGCACGAGGTGCACGGGCGTGCGCGCACGGATCGCGACCAGGCGCGGGTAGTCGATCCGCGGCTGCACCGTGGTGTACGGACCGTGCGCCGTGCCGACCGACACCGCAAGCGCGTCGACGCCGGTTTCGGCCACGAACCGGCCGGCCTCGTCCGGATCGGTGAAGAACTCGTCGTCGTGCTCGGTTTCGATGTGATCGGTGGTCCCGATGCGCCCGAGCTCGGCTTCGATGGACACGCCATGGTCGTGGGCGTAACGCGCAGCTTCGCGCGACACGGCGATGTTCTCGTCCAGCGGCTTGGTGGACTGGTCCATCATCACCGAGGTGAACCCCGCGTCGATGGCCGCCGCGATGACCGGCATGTCGAACGTGTGATCGAGGTGCAGCACGACCGGAATGTCGATGTGCTCCTCGGCGAGCGCGGTGAAGAACTCGTGGGCGAATTCTGCGGCTTCGACGCCGTACCGCGCCATTTCACGCTGGGAGATCTGCACGATCAGCGGTGACCGGGTGCGTTGTCCGGCGCGCAGCACGGGACGGATCATGCGCGTGTAACGCGGCGCGAACGAGCCGAGGGCGTGGGCGTGGCCCTCGGCCACCGTGAGCGCGGGGGCGAGACGAAGGAGATTGCGGGGCGAACGATTGGGAGCAGCCATGGGGGACTTTCTTGCGCGCGCCTCAGAAAAGGAGCCGCGGCAGCCATTGCACGAGCGAAGGGAAGAACAGGAGCAGGAGGTCGACCGCGATGAGCGGCACGAGAAACGGCGCGACCGCGACGACGATGCGATGCAGCGAGACGCCGGTGATGCGATTGAGCACGAACAGCACCATGCCGAACGGTGGGGTCAGCAGTCCGATCATCATGGTGAGCACGATGACGACGCCATAGGCGAGAGGATCGATGCCGCTCACCGTCATGATGGGCAGCAGGACGGGCGTGAGGATGATGATTGCGGCAGTGGCCTCGAGGAAGCAGCCCACGATCAGCAGGAAGGCGAGGATCAGGAGGCCGACGATGGTGGGGTCGCGCGAGATGCCGCCGATCCACTCGACCATCGCCAGGGTCAGTCCCGCGCGCGTGACGAGGTAGCCGTAGATCATGGCCATCGACACGATGAGGATCACCACGCCGGTGTCGACGACCGTGGAGCGCATGATCTCGCCGAGGTCGCGCCAGCTCACCTCGCGATAGATGAAAACCGCCAGGAGCGTCGCATAGGTCGCGCCGATCGCGGCGGCTTCGGTGGGCGTGAAGATGCCGCTCACGATGCCGCCGATCAGGATCGCCGGCGTGAGCAGGGGCAGGAACCCATCGCGCAGCGCGTGCCACACAGCCGCAAGGCGAAACGGCGCCCCGCGCGGCAGCTTCTTGCGGATCGCGAAGGCAGCTACCCACGCCATGAGCGCGGCGCCCATGAGGAGCCCGGGCACGAGGCCGGCGACCAGCATGCCGCCGACCGACACGTTGGCCATCAACGCGTAGATGACCATCGGGACGCTGGGCGGAATGATCGGCCCGATCGTGGACGAGGCGGCGATCACGGCCACCGCGAATTCCTCGTCGTAGCCTTCTTCGCGCATGGACTTCATGACCACGGTCCCCAGGCCCGCGGCTTCCGAGACCGCCGTGCCCGTCATGCCGGCGAAGATGATGCTCGCGACCACGTTCACCTGCGCGAGGCCGCCGCGCAGCGATCCTGCGATCGCGCGCGCGAACGCGTAGATGCGGACGGTGATCCCGCCGACGTTCATGACCTTGCCCGCATAGATGAAGAAAGGGACGGAAAGGAGCATGAAGTTGTCGATGCCCGATACCGCTTTCTGCACCATGAAAGCGGCATTGAAGTCGAAGCCGCGCTCGAGCACGGTGACCACGATGGACGTGCCCGCCAGGGCGAACGCCACCGGCACCGACAAGGCGAACAGCGCGAGCAGCAGGACGACGTAGCTGCCGATCATGACGCGCTACGACGGCGTATCGCGCCGGTGACGAGCGGCGCGACGCTGTAGATCGTCATGAGGCCGAAGCTCGCGGTGAAGGCCAGGTACGCCCACCCGTTGGAGATCCAGTCGACCGTGGCGAGCGTCGTCGACCACACCGAGCGCACGAGCGGTACGCTGCCGGCCAGCAGGAACAGGATGACGGCGATGCTGCAGACCCGCACGAACGGCGCGAAGATCGCGCGACTGCGCGGGCCGAGCATCTCGGGCACGGTGTCGATGACGATCAGCGATCCTTCGCGCACGCCGATGGCGGCGCCGGTGTAGGCGAGCCAGATGAAGAGCAGCCGGCTGACCTCCTCGGTCCATGGCACGCTGAGCGAGAGGACGAAGCGGCACACGATCTGCAGGTTCACGAGCACGAGAATGGCTGCAAACAGCGCGATGGCCATGCCGTCGACGACCCGGTTGAGTGCTTTCATCATCGATTCTCGCCTTGCCGCATTCGCGCGGACCATGCGCGGCGCCGCACCGTTGCCGGCTGGAACGGCGCCGCTGCCGGCCGTTCAGCGAACGTTCGCGATCTCCTGCGCCGTCGTCACGGACCACAGCTCGCTGAACAGCTTGTCGATGGCGGGCTTGGCTCGCGCCATGAAGGGTGCGTAATCCGGGTGCGTCACCTGCATGCCGGCTTGCTGCAGCTTGTCGAGCAGCGCCTTTTCACTGGTCGTCGCAAGCTGGTCGCCGTAGGCGAGCGCGTCCTTGGCGGACGAGTCGACCGCCTGGCGCTGCGCCGGAGTAAGCCCCTGGTAGAACTTGTCGTTCATGAGCCACAGCGACGTCGCATAAAGGTGCCCGGTGATGGCCAGGTACTTCTGCGCTTCGTACAGCTTGAACGTGTAGATCTGGTCGAAGGGCCCGTCGGACGCGGACACGACGCCGAGCTTGAGCGAGGTGAACAGCTCCGGCAGCGCAATCGGCACGACGACCGCGCCGAGGCCGCTGAACGCGTCGATGAAGGGCTTCGACTGGCCCATGCGGATCTTGACGCCTTTCAGGTCGTCCACCGAGTTGATCGGCGTGTTCGACGTGAGGTGACGATAGCCGCGCCCCATCATGCCGAGCGAGTGCACCCCGTGGCTCTTCTGGAAGATGTCGCGCACCTCGTTGCCCAGCTTGCCGTTCCACACCTTGTAGACGTGGTCGCGGTCGCGGAAGACGAACGGCGCGTCGAAGAACGAATACTTCGGTGCGAGCGTCACGATGGGATACGTGCCGAACACGCCCATCTCGAGCTCGCCGATCTTGAGCGCCTCCAGATTGTCCTTCTCCCCGCCCATCTGTCCGCCGGCGAAGGTCTTGACGTCGATCGAACCGCCGCTGCGCTCCTTGACGAGGTCGCCGAAGCGCTTCGCGGCCTGCATCATGTCGGTGTTCTGGTCGAATGCGCTGGCGATGCGCAGGGTGACCTTCTTGTCCTGCGCCAGGGCGGTGCCGCTCGCTCCACCGAGCGTCGCGACGGCGACGAGCGCCGCCAGTATTCTGGTCATCATGGAACCTCCTCCGTTCGTTGGGGTGCACGGTCCTCGTGTGCGGCGCGGGACCATGGCCACACTATCCCACAAAATCCCACAGAATCCCAATTGCCTATGCCGGCGCCCCGCCTCGGCGCGCATGCATTCCCGCTTGCCGGCGCGCCGCCGGGTGCGCATCATGGCGTCCTGCCAGGGAGGGTCCCGCATGCGCTCGCTTCGTCTTGCTGCCGGTGTGCTGGCGCTCGTCGCCGTCAACGCGTTCGCGCAGGCTCCCGCGCGCCTCGAGGTGATCGTCTTTGCCGGTGGATTCAACTGGCCGATCTGGGCCGCGCAGGAGAAAGGCTTCTTCCGCGACAGCGGCGTGGAGGTCAACCTCACGCCAACCCCGGGCTCGGTGTTCCAGATGGTGAACCTCATCGACGGCAAGTTCGACATCGCGATGACCGCCGTGGACAACCTCATCGCCTATCGCGAGGGGCAGGGCGAGGATCCCAAGGTCGGGCCGGACCTCGTGGCCGTCATGGGCGCCGACCAGGGGTTCCTCAAGCTCGTCAGCGTTCCCGAGGTGACCACGATCGGCCAGTTGCGGGGCAAGACCGTGTCGGTGGACGCGCGCACCACGGGCTACGCGTTCGTGCTGTTCGAATTGCTCGAGCGGGGCGGACTGCGCGAGCCCGACTTCAAGGTCGACCGCGCCGGCGGCGTGCTCCAGCGCTTCCAGGCGCTCATGGAGAAGAAGCACGATGCGACGCTGCTGCTGTCGCCGTTCGAGGTACAGGCGGAAGCGCGCGGCTTCCACAGCCTCGCCTCGGCAAGCCAGGCGCTGGGCGCCTATCAGGGGCTCGTCGCGGCGGTGCGCGAGTCATGGGCACGAGAGCACCGGGAGGCCCTGGTTGGCTACATCCGCGCGTATGCGCGCGGGGTGGAGTGGCTCTACGACCCGGCGAACAAGACCGAGGCGATCGCCCTGCTGCGCAAGAACCTGACGACCATGACGCCGGAGGGCGCCGAGGCGTCCTATCGCGTGCTGCTCGACCGCGACACGGGATTCCAGCGCAATGCGGCGATCAGCATGGAAGGCGTCGCGCGGGTCCTCGCCCTGCGCGCCAAATGGTCGGAGCAGAAAAAGCCGCTCGGGGAGCCGTCGCAGTATTACGACCCTGCCTACTATGACGCGGCCATGCGGCGTTGAACGGTCCGTAGGCCGTTTTGGTCCCTTTTCAGGGCGGGCGCGGATATTGCTAGCGTTTCCTCCCAAAAGCGCGCATAATGGCGCCCGCGAACTTCAAAGCAATGCAGTAGCCGGTTGGGCATCCGCAGTGATCCGATGCCTCGTTCCACTCCCGCCGCCTTGAGTTTCGCCCCAGCAGGGGCTATCCCCTAATTCATTCTCTATTTTGGATACTCAAGACATGGCAAACGGCACTGTGAAGTGGTTCAACGACGCGAAGGGCTTCGGATTCGTGACGCCCGAAGACGGCGGCAAGGATCTGTTCGCGCACTTTTCCGCGATTCAGGGACAAGGTTTCAAGAGCCTCAAGGAAGGCCAGCGCGTCACGTTCGACGTGACCACCGGCCCGAAGGGCGACCAGGCGTCCAACATCCGCTCGGCGGAGTGACGGCCGTCGGCTGCTCGGCGCACCGCCGAGCAGCCACTCGAAGCCCGGCTTCGGCCGGGCTTTTCATTTTCTACGCGGAGACTGCATGGCCAAGGAAGAACTGCTCGAAATGAACGGCGTCGTCGCCGAAGTGCTGCCCGATTCACGGTTCCGGGTGACGCTCGACAACGGCCACAAGCTGATCGCCTATAGCGCAGGCAAGATGCGCAAGCACCACATCCGGATCATCGCCGGCGACAGCGTGTCGCTGGAGCTCTCGCCCTACGACCTCAGCAAGGGCCGCATCACGTTCCGCCACTTGAACGGCCGCGGTCCCGCGCCCGCCCGCACGACGCGCTGACGCAAGCCTTCGGCGCATCCGCGACGAGCGCGGCGTCCACGGGTGGCCCGCGCCGCCAGTCTGCGCGGCGAGCGCATGCGCAGCGTGCCGCGTCACGCTCCGCGCGTATTCAGGAACACCGAATACAGCGACGTGGTGGCGCAGATGAACAGGCGATTGCGCTTCGGCCCGCCGAAGCAGACATTCGCGGTGCTTTCGGGCAGCACGATCCGCCCGAGCATCGCGCCATCGCTGGCCATGCAATGGATGCCGTTGCCGGCCGCGAGCCACAGGTTCCCGTGCACGTCGACCCGCAGGCCGTCGAACACGCCCGCGGAGGACGTCGCGAACACCTCGCCGCCGGACAGCGAGCCGCCGTCGGCCGCCACGGCAAAGCGCCGCACATGCCGGGGACCATCCACCCGGTGCGTCAGGCCGCTGTCGACGACGTACAGCAGACGTTCGTCCGGCGAGAACGCCAGCCCGTTGGGCTGCACGAAGTCGGCTGCGACGATGGCAACCCTGCCGTCCTGCGGATCCACGCGGTATACGTTCCGCGCATCCATTTCGCTTGCCGCTGCATCGCCTTCGTAGTCGGAGTCGATGCCGTAGCTCGGGTCCGTGAACCAGACGCTGCCATCGCGCTTCACCACGACGTCGTTCGGCGAGTTGAAGCGCTTGCCTTCGTGACGCTCGGCCAAGACCGTGCGGCTGCCGTCGATCTCCGTGCGTGAAACGCAGCGTCCGCGGTGCTCGCACGACACGAGACGACCTTGTCGATCCACCGTATTGCCATTCGTATTGAGGCTCGGCTGCCGGAACACGGACACCGACCCGTCGGTCTCGTCCCAGCGCAGCAGGCGGTCGTTCGGGATGTCCGACCACACGAGATAGCGGCCCGCCGCGAACCACGCCGGCCCTTCGGCCCAGCGGCAGCCCGTGTAGAGGCGCTCGACATGGACATAGGGCAACACCAGCGCGCGAAAACGCGGATCGACGACGTCGAAGCTTGCGGTCAGGTCGAGAGGCATGGCGTGCCGGGTCGGTTAGTCGGACGGCCGCCGGCCGCGGCCGTAGAGCAGCAGCATGGCGATGATGACGATTCCATACGTGACGTGGCGGCCGAATTCCGGCATCTGCATCACGGAGAGGATGGATTGCAGCAGCGTGATCAGGATGACGCCTGCAACGGTGCCCAGGTAGCTGCCCCGCCCGCCGAGGATCGACGTGCCGCCCAGCACGACGGCCGCGATCGCCGGCAGCAGGTACGGATCGCCCATCGCTTGCGCGGCCTTGCTCGCGTAACCGGCGAGCAGCACGCCGCCGAACGCGGACAGCCCGCCGGAGATGCCGAATGCGGCCATGACGACGAGGCGGGTGCGTGCGCCCGACAGGTAGGCGGCGCGCTCGCGATTGCCGATGGCATACACCGTGCGACCGAAGGTCGTGCGGGTGAGCAGGAATACGGCCGCCGCGCCCACTGCCGTCCATACCAGCACGGCATTCGGAATGCCGAGCACGCCGTTGCCTGTCGCGATCACGCGCATCGCCGGGGAGGATGCATCCTGCGGTGAAAAGCCGCCCGTGTGCACGATCATCAGCCCTTGCGCAACGGCGTTCATGGCCAGCGTCACGACCATCGACGGAATGCGCAGGAACGCAACCCCCAGGCCGCTGACGAGGCCGAGTCCCACGCCGCACGCGATGCCTACCGGAATGGCGAGCACGCCGCCGTACGGGCCCCAGCCCGTGGCGGCGGTAGCCATCATGCCGCCCGTGGCGACGACCCATGGCACCGACAAGTCGATCTGTCCCAGCAGGATGACGATCATCATCCCGGTGGCGATGACACCGAGGAACGACGCGACCTTCAGCTGCTGGAGGAGGTACTGCGGCGACAGGAAGCTGCTCGAGTAGAAGCTGCCCAGCAGCAGCACGAGCGCGATGCAGCCGAACGCCCAAGCGATGGCGGGATCCACGCGGCGGCGAGCGGCCGCCGGTCGCGTGGGCGCAGCGCCCTGCGCTTCCAGCTCCTGCAGATCCTTATCCATACAGCTCGAGGCGATTGCGGATCCGCAGCAGGCGCAGCGCGCCCAGGCACACCGCAGCTGCCAGCACGACGCCCTGGAACAGCGGCTGCCACAGCGGCTCGACGTTGAACACGAACAGGAGGTCGCCGATGGTCCGGAACATCAGCGCGCCGAAGATCGCGCCGATGGCGCTGCCGGACCCGCCGAAAAGTGAAACGCCGCCGAGCACGACTGCTGCGATCGAATACAGCGTATACGTGCTGCCGTTGGCGGCCGACGCTTCGCCCGTGTACGTGATGAACGTGACGAACAACCCGGCCATGGCGGCGAGCAGGCCGGACAGCGTGTAGGCGACGAATTTGGCGCGCCGGATCGGCACGCCGGACATGTAGGCAGCGGCCTCGGACGATCCGACGGCATAGATCGCGCGGCCGGTGACGGAACGGCGCAAGGGCAGCCACACGCAGGCGACGAGCGCCAGGAGCAGCACGAGGCTCGCGGGGATGCCGCCTGGCAGCTGTCCCGTAAGCGCGTCGGCGAGCGCCGTGTTGACGTCGCCGCCGGGAACGGGTCGCAGCGCGAGCGCGACGCCGTAATACACCGATCCCGTCGCGATGGTCGTGACGATCGGTTGCAATCGGCCGACGATCACGACGAGCGCATTGATCGCGCCGCATACGCAGCCGGCGAGGAGCACGCCGACCACGCCAAGCGCCGTCATCAGCGGTGAGCCGACGACGATGGTGGACGCGAGGCAATTCGCCAGCACCATCACCATGCCAACGGACAGATCGATGCCCGACGTCAGCACGACGAGCGTCTGCGCCATCGCGACGATCGCCAGCAGCACGCCCTTGTTGGCCGCGGTCGTGGCGACGTTGGCGTCGAGACCCTTGGGGTGGTTCGCCGCATAGAGCGTGAACATCACGACGAACGCGGCGAACGCGAGCAGCGTGCCCTTGTGCTCGCGCAGCCAGTAGAGCGCGTCGGCGTTCATGCAGCGCTCGGCCGCAAAGGCGTCTCGTTGGGAGCCGTCGCGATGTTGAGCGCGCTGCTCACCAGCGCCCGCTCGGTGATGTCCGCACCGACGAGCTCGCGCGTGATCGCGCCGTCGAACATCACCAGCACGCGATCGCAACACCCCACGAGCTCGTCGTAGTCGGTCGAATAGAACACGATGGCCGCGCCGGCATCGGAGAGCTCGCGCAGCAGCCGGTACATCTCCTGCTTGGTGCCGACGTCGATGCCGCGGGTCGGGTCGTTCAGCAGCAGGATGCGCGGCGTCATCATCAGCCACTTGCCGATCACGACCTTCTGCTGATTGCCGCCCGACAGCGCGCCTGCAGGCACGTCGGTGCCGTCGCTGCGGATCGCGAGCAGTTGCAGCATGCGTGCCACCGCGCTGCGCTCGGCGGCTGCGTCGACCACGCCCCACCGCGACAGCGTCGACAGCGCGGCGAAGGACAGGTTGTCACGCAAGGACATGGGGAGCATCAGTCCCTCGGTCTTGCGGTCCTCGGGTATCAGCGCCATGCCGATGTGCTGGCGCTTCGCAATGCTGGGACCCCGGATGTCGACGCGCTTGCCGTCGACGAGCACTTCGCCGCTCATGCCGTTCAGCACGCCGAAGAGCCCGAGCAGCAACTCCCGCTGCCCTTGCCCGTCGAGGCCGCCGAGGCCCACGACCTCTCCGGCATGCACCTGCAACGAGACGTCGTCCAGGCGGCCGTTCCATGTCAGGTGGCGCGCCTGCAGCAAAGGTGGTGTCGGGCGCGGTGGGTGCGGCGCCCGCGGCGGGTACACCGCGCTGTACTCGCGGCCGATCATGAGCTCGACCACCTCGTTGTCGCTCTTCGTGCCCGCCGCGTAGGTGGCGACGCTGCGACCGTTGCGAAACACCGTGCAGGTATCGGCCAGCTCGGTGATCTCGTGCATGCGGTGCGAGATGTACACCAGCGCAAGCTTCTCCTCGCGCAGACGTTTCAGCACCGCGTAGATGTTCTGCACGTCCGCCGCCGTGAGCGCGGACGTCGCTTCGTCGAGAATGAGGATGCGCGGCTCGCGGGCGAGCGCCTTGGCGATCTCCACCATTTGCCGCCGCGACAGCGCCAGGTCCTTCACCAGCGCGAGCGGATGGATGTTGTGCGCACCCGCCCGGGCCAGCGCTTCCTCCGCCATGCGGCGCTGCGCGCGGCGGTCGATCAGCCCGAACCGACGCGGCGGATTGCTGATCGCGATGTTGTCGGCGACCGAAAGATCCGGGATGAGCGACAGCTCCTGGAAGATGCATGCGATGCCCGCGGCGTTGGCCGCGCGCGGCGAGTCGAATGCGACAGGCGCGCCGTCGAGCAGCATGCGGCCGGTGTCGGGCGCCACCACGCCTGCCATGACCTTGATCAGCGTCGACTTGCCGGCGCCGTTCTCGCCGAGCACCGCGTGGATGCGTCCGGCCTCGATGGCGAGGTCCGCGTCCTGCAGCGCCCGCACGCCGCCATAGCGCTTGGACACGCCCTGCATGACGAACAGGGTCATGGATCAGCCTCGGGGCTGCACGCTTCGAGCGCGATGTCGCGGACCCACGAGCGGCCGGGGGGAGCGTCTTGCGCGGGAATGGCGCGCGCCACTCCCGCGCCCCGTTCTACTTGTTCGCTTCCGTCTGGCCCATGATTTCCTGCGCGGTGAAGTTGATGCCGCAGGTGGGGAACGAGTTGCCCACGAAGAAGTTGTCGGACAGCGCCGCGTAGTAGTCCGTGCCGTCTTTCAGGCTGGGCGTCTCGACCCGTGCGAGCGGCAGCTTCACCGATTGCGGCACGACCTTGCCTTCGAGTGCCGCGATCGCGGCCTTGATGGCGACGGCCACCTGCGCGGGGCCGGTGCCGCCCGACGCGCACTTGAGGCCTTCGCCGCCATACTTGCCGCAGAACTTGCGAAATCCGTTTTCCGTTTCGCCGCCGAATGGCACGAACGGATGCTTCGCGTCGATCATCGCCTGCACCACGCCGGTATCGCCCCCTTGCGCGGTGATCGCGTCGAAGTGCTTGTGCACGGCGATGGCGTCGGCCGTCACCTTCTGCGCGGTCGGATCGTCCCACTTGCCGATGACCTCCACGGTGTCCCACTTCTTGCCCGACGCCTTGAGCACTTCCTGGATGCCCTCGTGGCGATCGCGGTCGACCGAGGTTCCCGGCACGCCGCGCACCTCGAGCACCTTGCCTCCGGCCGGCACGTTCTTCACCAGCCATTCGGCCCAGTACTTGCCGAGCCCCTTCTGGTCGACGTTGACGTTGATCGCCTCGTCGGTGTCGAGCGTGTTGTCGAACGCGACGAGCACGACGCCGGCATCGTTGGCGCGCTTGATGACCGGCCGGAACGCCGCCGGATTCTGCGCGTTCACGACGATCGCGTCGTAGCCCGAGTCGATGAAGTTGTTGATCGCCGCGATCTGCGCGGCCACGTCCTCGCCGGTGGAGACGACCTTGAACTCCTTCAGCTTGGCCGCGACATCGGGCTGCGCGGCGTACGCCTTGGCGGTCTTGATCATCTGGATGCGCCACGTGTTGGCGATGTAGCCGTTCGCGAGCGCGATGCGGTACGGCCCCTGCTTGGCGGGATACTGGAACAGCTTGGTGTCGCTCGCCCAGGGTGCGAAGCACTGCGCATCGGAATTGGGCAGCGACACGACCTTGGGTGGCGCGGCGGTGGCAAGGCCAGCGGCGAGGAATCCACCGACGAGTACGGAACACGTGCGTGCGAGCATCTCAAGCCTCCTTTGATCGGGCAGGATGACCGCCCGCCCTTGCAGGCAGGCGATCGGCGACGGCCACGCGCACGGTGCATCGATCGCGACGCTGTGCTCTTGGTGTACGTGCGCGCCTCGTCGTCGAGCGAAACGGCGCTCGTACTCTAGTACGATCCATAATCGTGGTCTACAGGCTGTGCATCGGGTTCGTCCATAATGGAACGGTTGCACGATCGGGGACGGGAGACCGCCGCGTGCTGCCACCTGGCGAGGACCTATGAAGCGCAGCGCACGCGAGACGCCTGGATATACCGGCCGGCCCATGCCCGGGCGCGCACCAGCGGGCAAGACCGGTGCGGGCGGCGCACCTGGCGCCCCACCCGCGATGCCGCCGCGACGCATGTGGCTTTGGTTCGCGGTGGCGCTGGTCGTCAATTTCCTCGCGGTCCGATTCCTGATGCCCGGCGCCGAAGCGCCCATCACCGTCCCGTACACGCTGTTCAAGGAGGAGGTCACCCGGCACAACGTGCAGGCGATCTACAGCCGGGGCGACACCCTTGCGGGCCGCTTCGCCACGCCCGTGACCTATCCGCCGCCGGCGCCGCCCGAAAGCGCGGCGAAAGACGCCGAGTCGAAGAAGGCGCTGCCAAAAGGTGCACCGGGACATGGCCCGTCGCGCACTTCGACGAGCTTCGTGACCACGCTGCCGGCCTTCGTCGGGCCTGGACTCGAGCAGTTGCTCATCGACAACGGCGTGGAGATCAGCGCCGAGCCGATCGGTGAAGTCAGCAACCCGTGGTCGACGCTGCTGTTCGGCTTCGGCCCCGCGCTGCTGCTGATCGCCTTCTACGTCTGGATGTTCCGGCGTGCCTCGGCTGGCGGCGGGCTCGGCGGCGGGGGCATCCTCGGCATCGGGCGCAGCCGGGCGCGCCGCTACGACCAGGAAAGCGACAGCAAGGTCACGTTCGCCGACGTCGCAGGTATCGACGAGGCGAAGAACGAGCTCGTCGAGATCGTCGATTTCCTGCGCGATCCGCCCAAGTACACGCGCCTTGGCGGTACCGCGCCCAAGGGCGTGCTGCTCATCGGCGCGCCGGGCACGGGCAAGACGCTGCTCGCGCGCGCGGTGGCCGGCGAAGCAGGCGTGCCGTTCTTCTCGATGAGCGCCGCCGAATTCGTCGAGATGATCGTCGGCGTGGGCGCTGCGCGCGTACGCGACCTGTTCAAGCAGGCGCGCGAGAATGCACCGGCGATCATCTTCATCGACGAGCTCGATGCCATCGGCCGCGCGCGCGGGCCCATGGCGATCGGCGGCGCGAGCGAGCAGGAGCAGACGCTCAACCAGATCCTCACCGAGATGGACGGGTTCTCGAGCCGCGAGGGCATCATCGTGCTCGCGGCGACGAACCAGCCCGACGTCCTCGACAAGGCGCTCCTGCGGCCGGGACGGTTCGACCGGCGCGTCGTGGTGAACCTGCCCGACCGCGCAGGCCGCAAGGCGATCCTCCAGGTGCACACGCGCAACGTGCCGCTCGACCCGAACGTGAGCCTCGAGGAGCTTGCCGCGGCAACGCCGGGATTCTCGGGCGCGGAGCTCCGCAACCTCGTCAACGAAGGCGCGCTGCTGGCCGCGCGCCGCGCGCAGCAAACGGTGCGCCAGCAGGATTTCCTCGACGCGCTCGAGAAGATCGTGCTCGGGCCCGCGCGCCCGATCCTGTTGACCCGCGACGATCGCGAGCGCATCGCATACCACGAAGGCGGGCACGCGATCCTCGGGCTCGTGGTGCCCGGAGCCGATCCCGTGCATCGCGTCACCATCGTGCCGCGCGGCCAGGCGCTCGGTGTCACGTATCAGCGGCCGGACAGCGATCGCTACAACTATCCCGAAGCGTATCTGCGCGCGCGGATCGTCGGCATGCTCGGCGGCCGCGCCGCCGAGGAGATCGTTTACGGCACCAAGACGACGGGCGCGGAGAGCGACATCGAGCAGGCGACCGGACTCGCGCGGCGCATGGTCACGCGCTGGGGCATGAGCGAGCGCCTCGGCATGGTGCAGCTCGCGCCGCGCGACAATCCGTATCTCAGCGGGCCCGAAGGCTACGGCGCGTCCAAGCCCTTCAGCGAGGAAACCGCCGAGGCGATCGACGAGGAAGTGCGCAAGATCATCAACGAGAGCCACGACGAGGCCCGGCGTCTCCTCACCGAGCATCGCGCGCGCCTGGACGCGCTCGCCAAGGCGCTGCTCGAGCGCGAGACGCTCAACGAGGAGGAGATCCTCGCGGTGACGGGTCTTTCACCCTCTGCGAAAGCGTCACCGGCCACCCCGCCGGCAGCGTGACGCGATCCGGATCGTTGCGGCGCAAGAACAACGACGCCGGGTCCCCGCTTCGCGGCAACGAAGGGTGAAACGGATTCGCGCGTGGCGAACGGGTGGAACGCCGTTCACGCACATCGCTTGACCTGCATCAAGCGTCGCGCCGCCACGCGGCCTATCCTCATCGCAGGCGCCTGGCACAACGGCCTCGCGCCGGCACGCACCATGCTGAACGAGGCGCGTGCACCACACGGGGGGAGGCGGGCGCCTGCTCCGGGAGGATACGGCCATGTTCGGATCATTGCGATTGCAGGGGCAGTTGGTTCTCGCGCTCGGCGTGCTGCTCGCATGCATGCCGGTGTCGGCGCAACAGAGCGCCTCCGTGGAAGGCATCACGGTCAACTTCGGCGCCATCCCGGCCGAGGTTGCGCTCACCGCGGCGGGTCATCGCGAGTCACACCCGACCCATCCGCCCGCCGGTTCGCAGCACCTGTTGATCACGCTGGATGATCAGAAGAGCGGCAGGCGCATCGGTGATGCCGAGGTGGCTGTCGAGGTGATCGCGCCAGGCGGGCGCGTCGAGAAGAAGCCGCTGCTGCATACGCAGGCGGGTGGCTTCGCCGACTACAGCGAGCTCTTCGTGTTCGGCTCGTCGGGCAAGTACACGGTCCGCGTGCTCATCACGCCGGCGCAGTCTGCCCGACCGGTCGAAACCAAGTTCATCGTCAACCACGTCGTTTAGCGCTGTGGCGAGCGGTCGCGCCGGCCGCATGCTCGAATCCGACTCGGCGCCTCGCTGGGCCGCGGTACGGTCGAAGCGCGGCTGACGCAGCCGTCCCGGTTGGGGCATGATCGTGCCTTTGCTGGCGAAGGGGCGGACATGGCCGACCGGAAGATCATCGCGGTGACGGGCGCGACTGGCGCGCAAGGCGGCGGACTGGCGCGCGCCATTCTGGCCGATCGGGACGGCGGATTCGCCGTGCGCGCGATCACCCGCAAGCCCGACAGTGAGAAAGCGCAGGCGCTCGCGAAGCTCGGCGCGGAAATCGTCGGCGGCGACGCCGACGATCGCGCCAGCCTGGCACGTGCCTTTGCCGGCGCTTACGGCGCGTTTTGCGTCACCAACTTCTGGGAGCATTTCTCCGCCGAGCGCGAGGCGGTACAAGCGGACGCGCTTGCGCGTGCGACCGCGACCGCAGGCGTGCGGCACGTGATCTGGTCGACGCTCGAGGACACCCGTCTGTCGATTCCGCTCGAGGACAGCCGCTTGCCAACGCTGCAAGGCCGCTACAAGGTGCCGCACTTCGATGCGAAAGGCGCGGCGGATCACGTCTTTGCCGAGCACGGCGCACCGACGACTTATCTGCTCGCGTCGTTCTACTGGGAGAACTTCATCCATTTCGGCATGGGGCCGCGGGAGATTCCCGGCGGCGATCTCGTGCTCGCCTTGCCGCTTGGCGGCGTCAAGCTGCCCGGCATCGCCGCCGAAGACATCGGCAAGTGCGCCTATGGCGTGTTCCGGCGCGGCACGGCCGCAGTCGGACAGCGCATCGGCATTGCCGGCGACATCCTGTCCGGCGCGCAAATGGCAGCGCAGATGGCGCAGGCGCTCGGACGCAGCGTGGTTTTCGACGACGTGCCGTTCGACGTCTATCGTGGTCTGGGCTTTCCGGGCGCCGACGACCTGGGCAACATGTTCCAGTTTCAGGCCATCCGCGGCGACGCGTTCCTGCGCGATCGCGATGTCGCGCTCTCCCGCGCACTCAACCCGGAGCTGCTGTCGTTCGAGGCCTGGTTGCGCGCGAACGCAAGGCGCATTCCGATCGCGCGTTGAGGGTGCCGCAGCGGTGCCCACTCCACGTGGTGCAAGGCCGGCCGCGCGTGACGCAGCAAGGCGTGGCCCGGTCTTGACGTGCATCAAGAACGCGCGCGCCAGGCCGCCCAGAATGGATGCGACGCTCCCGCGATGCGGAGCTCCCATCGGGTCACCGGGCAGGCGAGGCACGCAACCATGTTCCAGATCCGCATCCACGGCCGTGGTGGACAGGGCGTTGTATCCGCGGCCGAGCTGCTGTCCGTTGCGGCATTCCTCGAAGGTCGGCATGCGCAGGCGTTCCCGAGCTTCGGCTCCGAGCGCATGGGCGCGCCGGTCATGGCGTTCTGCCGCATCGACGCGACGCCGATCCGGTTGCGCGAGCCGGTCCTCACCCCCGACGCGCTGATCGTCCAGGACGCCACGCTGCTGCATCACGCGGGCCTGTTCCGCGGCATGCAGGCAGGCGGAATCATCCTCATCAATTCGACGCGCACGTTCGATGAGGCGGACATCGCCCGCTTCACGGGCGGCGCAGACCGGTATCGCGTTTGCACCGTCCCCGCGACCGAGCTGGCCCAGAAGCATGTGGGGCGCGCAGTACCCAACGTGCCCATGCTCGCTGCGCTGGCGGCATTCGGCGAAGCGATTGCCCTTGACTCGCTCGTCGCGGCGATCCGGCAGAAATTCCCGCATGCCGTTGCCGAGAAGAACGTCGCCGCCGCCACCGCGGCGTTCGCACTGGCGCGCGACACCGCGCAGGTCGCTCATGCTTAAGCAGATCGAAGGCTCGAAGGCAGTCGCGGAGGCGATCGCGCTGTGCCGCCCGCAGGTCGTGTGCGCGTATCCGATCACGCCGCAGACGCACATCGTCGAGGGCCTCGGCGAGATGGTGAAGGACGGCAGCCTCGCCGGGTGCGAGTTCATCAACGTCGAATCCGAATTTGCGGCGATGTCCGTTGCGATCGGCTCGTCCGCCGCCGGCGTGCGCACGTATACCGCCACGAGCAGCCAGGGACTGCTGTTCATGGCCGAAGCGGTATACAACGCCGCTGGGCTGGGATTGCCGATCGTCATGACCATCGGCAATCGGGCGATCGGCGCGCCGATCAACATCTGGAACGACCATTCGGACAGCATGTCCATGCGCGACGCAGGATGGATCCAGCTCTACGCGGAGACGAACCAGGAAGCGCTCGACCTGCACATCCAGGCGTTCCGCCTGGCCGAAGAGTTGTCGTGCCCGGTGATGGTGTGCATGGACGGCTTCATCCTGACGCACGCCTACGAACGCGTCGACGTGCCCGACCAGGCGCAGGTGGACGCATTCGTGCCACCGTACGTTCCACGACAGGTGCTCGACCCGGCCGATCCCGTGAGCATTGGTGCGCTGGTCGGCCCCGAGGCGTTCACCGAGGTGCGCTACCTGGCGCACCACAAGCAGCTGCGCGCCCTCGACACGATTCCGCAGCTCGCGGCGCAATTCGAGCGCCAGTTCGGCCGCGCGTCGGGTGGGCTCATCCGAACCTACCGCACCGAAGACGCCGCCACCATCGTCGTTGCGCTCGGCTCGCTCAACGGCACCGTGCAGGAGGTGGTCGACGAGATGCGCCTGGCGGGCAAGCGTATCGGCTCGGTGTCCATCTGTTCCTTCCGCCCGTTTCCTCTTGCGGCGGTCCGCGAGGCCCTGAAGGGCGCGCAGCGTGTGGTCGTGCTGGAGAAATGCCTCGCGGTTGGCCTGGGCGGGATCGTATCGGACGGCGTGCGCAAGTCGCTGTCCGGCATCGCGTTGAACGGGTACACCGTCATTGCGGGGCTCGGGGGGCGTGCGATCACGCGCGAATCGCTGCGCCGGCTGTTCCACGACGCAGACCGCGATGCGCTCGAGCAAGTCACGTTCCTCGATCTGAACACGGACGTCGTCGCCGCCGAGCTCGACCGCGAACGCGCCGCGCGGCGCACGGGACCCACGGCGGAAGCGATCCTGCGGCGTCTCGCGACCGGGTCGCCCGCGTCGACTGTCCACGAAGGCCGGCCATGACCGAGACGCTGATCAAGTTCTACCAGACGGGAACGTTCACCGTGGGCAACCGCCTGCTGCGCGAAGACCAGCGCGCGGTGCAGGCGGACATGCAGCGGACCAATTCGCTGAACTCGGGGCACCGCGCTTGCCAGGGTTGCGGTGAGGCGCTCGGGGCGCGCTACGCCATCGACGCCGCGATGCGCGCGACGGGCAACCGGCTGATCGCGGTGAACGCGACCGGGTGCCTCGAGGTGTTCTCCACGCCTTATCCGGAAAGCTCCTGGCAGGTTCCCTGGATCCATTCGCTCTTCGGCAACGCGGCCGCGGTCGCGTCCGGTGTGGCGGCGGCGTTGCGCGCGCAAGGGCGCGACGACGTGCGCGTCATCGCGCAGGGAGGCGACGGCGGCACCACCGACATCGGGTTCGGCTGCCTGTCCGGCATGTTCGAGCGCAATGACGACGTGCTCTACATCTGCTACGACAACGAGGCGTACATGAACACCGGCGTTCAGCGCTCCAGCGCGACGCCACCCGCCGCACGCACCGCGACGACGCCCGCAGTGGGTGCGTCCCCCGGGAATGTCTTCGGCACCGGAAAGAACGTTCCGCGCATCGCCATGGCCCATCGCATCCCGTATGTTGCGACCGCAAGCGTTGCCAACCTGCGCGACCTCGAGCGCAAGGTCACCGCCGCGATGGACATCCGCGGCGCACGTTACCTTCACATCCTCGTGCCGTGTCCGCTCGGCTGGGGATCGGCGCCCGACGACACCATCAGGATCGCGCGGCTCGCGGTGGAAACGGGATTGTTCCCGCTGTTCGAGGCGCGCCACGGCGAGGTGACCGACCGCACGCCGATCCGGCACAGGCATCCGGTAGAGGAGTACCTGAAGCTGCAGAAGCGCTATGCGCACCTTTTTGGCTGCCCGCCCGATCACGGTCGCATCGCGCTGCTCCAGGCCATGGCGGACCGCAACATCGCGGAATACGACCTCGCCGAGGTGGCGGCGTGAGCACGGACAAGCCGTTCGCCATCGTGCTCGACGCGGGTACGAGTCTCGCCAACGAGACGGGCGCATGGCGCACCAGCCGTCCCGTGTACGTCGACCGGCTTCCCCCGTGCAACCACGCGTGCCCGGCCGGAGAGAACGTGCAGGGCTGGCTCTACCACGCCGAATCGGGCGAGTACGAGGCCGCCTGGCGCACGCTCACGCTCGACAATCCGTTTCCCGCGATCATGGGACGCGTGTGCTATCACCCGTGCGAGACGTCATGCAACCGCGGCAGGCTCGATGAAGCAGTCGGCATCAATTCCGTGGAGCGCTTCCTCGGCGACGAGGCGCTGAAGCGGGGATGGCGACTCACTGCACCGGCCGCCGAGACCGGCCGCCACGTGCTGATCATCGGAGCAGGTCCGTCGGGACTTTCCGCTGCGTATCACCTGCGGCGCCTCGGCCACCGCGTGACCGTGCTCGAGGCGGGGCCGCTGGCCGGGGGCATGATGCGCTTCGGCATCCCCAAGTATCGGCTGCCGCGCGACGTGCTCGACGGCGAGATCGATCGCCTGCTCGACCTGGGGATCGACATCGAGCTCAACACGAAGGTGTCCGACATCCTCGACACCATGCGCGCCCGCCACTTCGACGCAGCGTTCCTCGCAGTGGGCGCGCACATCGCCAAGCGGGCATACATCCCCGCCGGCGAGGCGGCGCGCATCCTCGATGCGGTCGCCGTGCTGCGCGGCATGGAGGCAGACGACAGGCCCATGCTGGGCCGTCGCGTCGTCGTGTATGGCGGAGGGAACACGGCGCTCGACGTCGCGCGCACCGCCAAGCGCCTGGGCGCTACCGAGGCGATCATCGTCTACCGGCGTACGCGCGAGAAGATGCCAGCGCACGACTTCGAGGTCGAGGAAGCACTGCAGGAAGGCGTCCTGATCAAATGGCTGTCGACGATCAGGAACGTCGCGGGTGAAGGCACGTTGTGCGTTGAGCGCATGACGCTCGACGCAAGCGGGTTTCCCCAGCCCACGGGCGAGCTCGAGACGCTCGAGGCCGATTCGCTGGTGCTGGCGCTTGGGCAGGACGTCGATCTC
The DNA here is from genome assembly GCA_035475895.1 of Casimicrobiaceae bacterium. Lineage (GTDB taxonomy): Bacteria > Pseudomonadota > Gammaproteobacteria > Burkholderiales > Casimicrobiaceae > VBCG01. The sequence goes on from DATILY010000001.1 coordinate 52,158, forward strand.
TCGCTCCTGGACGGCGTGCCGGGACTCGTGATCGAGGATGGTACGGTGCAGGTCGGACCGAACATGATGACGGGCCATGCGGGCATCTTCGCCGGCGGCGACATGGTGCCCTCGGAGCGCACCGTCACCTTGGCGGTCGGGCATGGCAAGAAGGCCGCGCGGCACATCGACGCGTGGCTGCGCGGAACGGAGCATGCAAGCGTGCGTCGGCACGAGCTCGCTTCATTCGACCGCATGAACACGTGGTACTACGCCGACGCGCCCAAGACGGTGCGTCCCATGCTCGAGATCGCCCGGCGCACCTCGACGTTCGATGAAGTGGTGCGCGGCCTCGACGAGACCAACGCGCTGTTCGAGGCGCGCCGCTGCCTCTCATGCGGCAACTGCTTCGAGTGCGACAACTGCTACGGCATGTGCCCTGACAACGCAGTCGTCAAGCTCGGCCCGGGCAAGCGCTTCGCCTTCAACCTCGACTACTGCAAGGGCTGCGGCATCTGCGCCAGGGAATGCCCTTGCGGCGCCATCGAGATGGTGCCCGAAACGCCTTGACGCATGGCCTTGCGCGCGCGCGCGGTCTGCCCGCGCGATCCATGGTCCCTGCAAGCTCCACTCACCCACCGAGGCCGACATGCGCGAAATCCTGGCTCGCTGGCACGCGGATCACGTGAATTTCTCGAACCTCCTGCACCTGCTCGATGGGCAGCTGGCCCTGTTTCACGACGCCGCATCGCCGGACTACGATCTGATGCTGGACATCATGTATTACATGACGCATTACTCGGATGTCGTCCACCATCCCAAGGAAGACCTCGTCTTCGCGAAGGTCAGGCAACGGGATCCGGCCACTGCGCCGACGGTCGACGCGTTGACGGCGCAGCACCGGCATCTCAAGCAGGCTGGTGAAGCACTTGCCGGCGCGATCGAGGCTGTCGTCAACGGCTCGGTGTCGTCGCGTGCGCACGTGGAGGCGCGTGCGCGCTCGTACACCGCCGAGATGCGCAGCCACATGGGCACGGAGGAGGCGACGGTGCTGCCGGCCGCCGCGAGGCTGCTGCAAGACGACGACTGGATGGCCGTCGAGCATGCGATTGCACACGTGGACGACCCCTTGTTCGGGTCGAGCGCGCAAGCCCGCTATGCCTCGCTGCGGCGGGAGATCGCCCGCCACGCCGCGACGACCCGGTAATCGGGTTCCGGCGCGCGTGACGGGTGGGGCGCGAGCGATCAGTCCATCGCCGCGCCGGTCGACGTCTTGCGCAGCCGCGCCTTGGTCGTGCGCACGTCAGCCTCGAGCGCCTGGCACTCCGGGCCGGTGAACAGGCTCGTCAGCGCGTCGATGAACACGCGCGTGCGCGCAGGCATGAGCCGACGACCCGGGAAGACCGCCCATGCGCTGACCGGTGGAAGGTGCCAGTCGGCCAGCACGGGCAGGAGCTCCGCACGCCGCAGATAGGGCAGGGCGAAATGGTCGTTCACGACGACGATGCCCGCGCCATCGATCGCCATGCGCATGAGCAGCTCCGGTGAATTGGCGGTCGCGCGACTGGGCAACGCGCCATCCCAGCGCTCGTTGCCGCGCACGAGGGTCCAAGTCACCGCTTCACCCGTGCGGCCGAGGATGTGCAGCGTGTCGTGCGCGGCCAGCTCGTCGGGGTTGGCTGGCGCACCGCGTCGTTGCACGTAGGCGGGCGCTGCGTAGAGGCTGCCGGTGAACACGGCGATCTTGCGGGCAGCGAGCGACGCGTCGTCGCGCAGCTCACCCATGCGAACGGCGACGTCGAAGTTCTCGCCCACCAGATCCACGAAGCGTGCCGACAGGTCGATCTCGAGCTGGATGGCGGGATGCTGCAGCACGAACTGCGCGAGCATCGGCGCAAGCACCACGTTGGCCAGATCGCCGGGCATGCTGACCCGCAGCCGACCGCTCGGCTCGATCTGGCGGTGGTGAGCCAGCGATGCGGCCGCGGCGACGTCCTCGACCACGTGGCGCGCATGCTCGAGCACGGCGCGGCCGAAGTCCGTCACGGTCAGCCTGCGTGTGGTGCGCAGCAACAGGCGCTCGCCCAGCTGGGACTCGAGCCCCGCGACGCGGCGGGACACGGTCGATTTGGGTAGACCCAGTCGCGCCGCAGCGCGCGAGAAGCTGCCTTCATCCACCACGCGGGCGAACACCAGCAGGTCGTTCGGCTCGAGGGTCATTGCCTCGTCCTGGTCCTGGAAGGGGTCCGTACATTATGCCACCAGTGGAACGATGATATCCATTTCGACGGCTTCCGGTTCTCCCATGGAACGCATAGATTGTGATCTCCGACCGCTTGAACCCTTGGAGGCTTGCCATGCAGATCCTGCAGATCAATTCCAGCGCCCGCCGCGATGGGTCGCATTCGACCCGGCTCGCGAGCCGTATCGCGGAGCGGCTGAGCCAGGCGCATCCCGGCTCGAGCGTGACGGTGCGCGACTTCAACGACACGGCGCATCCGGTGCTCGACGAAACGGCGCTGCAGGCGTTGTTCACGCCGGCCGCGCAGCGAACGCCCGCGCAGGCCGCGCGCGTGGCGCTCGACGACGTGCTGATCGCGGAGATCCAGAATGCGGACACGGTGGTGCTTGGCGTGCCCATGTACAACTTCGGCGTCCCGGCATCACTGAAAAACTGGATCGACGCCATCTCGCGCGCCGGCGTAACCTTCCGCTATACAGCCGACGGTCCCGAGGGCCTGCTGAAGGGCAAGAAGGTCATCGTCGCGCTCACGCGCGGCGGCAAGTACCGCGATACGCCGGCCGATACGCAAGTGCCATACCTCAATACCGTGTTCGCATTCCTCGGCCTCACGGATGTCCAGCACGTGTACGCGGAAGGTCTCGCCATGGGCGTCGATGCCGAGCAGGAAGCGATCGCGTCGGCGCATGCGCAGATCGACGAAGCGGTCGCGGCATGATCGATCGTTGCAACGGCGCGCGGCGAGGACCAGGACGATGACGACGCGCGCGATGGAGACCATGATGAACCGTTCCACCTTGACCACTATACCCACTGAAACGGTGACGCGCCCGCGCGCCGTCGAGCAGCTGATCGCGGGCCAGGCAACCTCCGACGGAGCGGGCGTGAAGCTGACGCGCGTGCTCGGCCAGCAGTTGCAGCGCAGGCTCGACCCTTTCCTGATGCTCGATGCCTTCGGCACCGACGACCCTCAGGATTACATCGCCGGCTTCCCCGATCATCCGCACCGCGGCTTCGAAACGGTCACCTACATGATCGCCGGCCGCATGCGCCACCGCGACAGCGCAGGCCATGAAGGGCTGCTGCAAAACGGCGGCGTGCAATGGATGACGGCCGGCCGCGGCGTGATCCACTCCGAGTTGCCGGAGCAGGAAGCCGGACGCATGGAAGGGTTCCAGCTGTGGCTCAACCTGCCCGCCAGGGACAAGCTGCGCGCGCCCTGGTATCGCGACATCCAGAGCGCCGAGATTCCGGAACTGGTGACGGCCGAAGGCGCGAAGGTGCGCGTGATCGCCGGCCGCAGCCATGGCATCGACGGGGCGATGCAGCGCGAGGTCACGGAGCCGTTGTACCTGGACGTCGAGCTGCCCGCCGGCGCGTCGTTCGCGCAGGTCCTGCCCGCGTCCCACAACGCGTTCGTCTACGTGTTCCGCGGCGAGGTGCGCATTGGCGCCACGCAGGTGGGCGCGCAGCGCATGGCAGTGCTCGCGAACGGAGAGGGCGCCGACGGCGTGGTGCTGGAAGCATCCGCTCCGTCACGCGCGCTGATCATTGCCGGCAAGCCGCTGCGTGAGCCGATCGTGCAGTACGGACCATTCGTCATGAACTCGAAGGAGGAAATCATGCAGGCCGTGCAGGAATTCCAGGCAGGGCGATTCGCATGAGCAGCGAAGCGATCCGCGATCCGCAGAAGGATGCGCTGCTGACGCCGCAGAATTGCGCCCTGATCATCATCGACTACCAGCCGGTGCAGGTCACGTCCGTCGCCTCGATGGACCGGCGCACGCTCGTGGACAACATCGTCGCGGTCGCACGTACCGCGAAGCTCTACGGCGTGCCCGTCGTGCTGTCCACCGTCAACGTCAAGACGGGGCGCAACCAGCCGACGATCCATCAGCTGCAGGATGTGCTGACCGGCGTGGAGTCGTTCGATCGCACGTCGATCAACGCGTGGGAGGACGTGGAGTTCGTCCGCGCGGTGAAGGCCACCGGCCGCAGGAAGCTCGTCATGACCGCCCTGTGGACCGAGGCATGCTTGACGTTTCCCGCCCTGGACGCGCTGCGCGAAGGCTATGAGGTGTATCCCGTCGTGGATGCGGTCGGTGGCACGTCGGTCGAAGCGCATCGCACCGCGCTGACCCGCATCACGCAGGCGGGCGCGCAGCCGATCGGGTGGGTGCAGCTCATGTGCGAGCTACAGCGCGACTGGAAGCGCGGCGAGACAGCCGGGCAATTCGCCGACATCCTGTTCGCGGTGGTCGGGAGCTGAGCAGGTCGGCCGCGGCATGGTTCGCCGCCACCAGCGAGCGCCCTTGGTGCAACGAAGCGCGCCTTGCGAGGTCAAGTGACGAGGCTCGCCCGCTCGCCGCGCGCGCGCCCGTAACGCCCTGACGCGCACCTGCCCGCCATGATCAAGGACCTCTGGTACAAGAACGCGGTCATCTATTGCCTCGACGTCGCCACCTACATGGACTCCGACGGTGACGGTATAGGCGACTTTCGCGGCCTCACGCGGCGGCTCGACTATCTGCACGGCCTGGGCGTCACCACGCTGTGGCTGATGCCGTTCCAGACCTCGCCGCGGCGCGACGGCGGCTACGACGTCTCCGATTACTACACGGTGGATGCGCGCTTCGGCACGCTGGGCGACTTCGTCGAGTTCGCGCATGGCGCCCGGCAGCGCGGCTTGCGCGTGCTGATCGATCTGGTGGTGAACCACACCTCCGACGAGCATCCGTGGTTCAAGTCGGCACGGGCCGATCCGGGCTCGCGTCATCGCGACTGGTATGTCTGGTCGGCCAAGAAGCCGCCGCACAGCCAGGACGGCGTCGTCTTCCCCGGCGTGCAGTCATCGACCTGGAGCTACGACAAGGTCGCCAAGGCCTGGTACTTCCATCGCTTCTACGACTTCCAGCCCGACCTCAACACGTCGAACGCCGAGGTGCAGGCGGAGATCCTCAAGATCATGGGGTTCTGGGTCCAGCTCGGCGTGGACGGCTTTCGCATGGACGCGGTGCCGTTCTTCATCGGGACGAAGGGCGCGAAGGTGCGCAAGCCGGTGTCGCAGTTCGACATGCTCCGCGAGCTGCGCGAGTTCCTGCAGTGGCGCGAAGGCGATTCGATCATCCTCGCAGAGGCGAACGTGGAGCCCGACGAGGACCTCGAGTACTTCGGCGAGGCGGGCGACCGCATGCAGATGATGTTCAACTTTCAGGTCAACCAGAACCTCTTCTACGCGCTCGCGTCGGCGGATACGCGGCCGCTCGTGCGTGCACTCCAGAAGACCCGTCCGCGGCCGGCCACCGGCCAATGGGGTCAGTTCCTGCGCAACCACGATGAGCTCGATCTCGGCCGGCTCACCGACGAGCAGCGCGACACGGTGTTCGCGGCGTTCGGCCCGGACCCTTCGATGCAGCTCTACGACCGCGGGATCCGCCGGCGCCTGGCGCCGATGCTCGAGGGCGACCGCCGGCGCCTCGAGCTCGTCTACAGCTTGCTGTTCACGCTGCCCGGCACGCCGGTGATCCGCTACGGCGACGAGATCGGGATGGGAGACGACCTCACGCTGCCCGAGCGCGAATGCGCGCGCACGCCCATGCAATGGTCTACCGAGCCGAACGGCGGGTTCACCAAGGCGGCGCGGCCGCTCAAGCCCGTCATCAGCGACGGGCCGTACGGCTACGAGCACGTGAACGTGGCCAAGCAACGGCGCGATCCGGGCTCCATGGTCAACTGGACCGAGCGCATCATCCGCATGCGCAAGGAAGTCCCGGAGATCGGCTGGGGGAAGTTCTCGCTGATCGAGACCGACAATCACAGCGTGATCGCCATTCGCTACGACTGGCGCAACAACTGCGTTGTCACCGTGCACCACCTCGGCGGCGAGGCGACCGAGGTCGAGATGCGGCTGCACGACCGCAGCGCGCGGACGCTGATAAATCTATTGAGCGGCGAC
>DATILY010000002.1:0-13348 GCA_035475895.1 Casimicrobiaceae bacterium
GCGCGCTTGTCGACGATCCGGCGGGCCTTGCCCAAGGAGCGCTCGATCGCCCCGCTGGGCAGGACGCGCACCGCGGCGCTGACGCCGACGAGGCTCTTGATGTGGTGCGCCAGCGCCGCGCCGGCCGCGTCGCCATCGACCGATCCTGCGCCAGGCGCGCGCTCGACCAACACGGTCAACTCGTCAAGCGCGCGGGGGCGCGTGATCTCCAGCTGATAGTGCGGCGCGAGCGCCGGCTGGCGCAGGATGAGCTCCTCGATCTGCGTGGGAAACACGTTCACGCCACGGATGATGAGCATGTCGTCCGTGCGTCCCGTGATCTTCTCCATCCGCCGCATCGCGCGCGCCGTAGGCGCCAGCAGGCGCGTGAGGTCGCGCGTGCGATAGCGGATGATCGGCAGCGCTTCCTTGGTGAGCGACGTGAACACGAGCTCGCCCTGCGCACCTTCGGGCAGCACTTCGCCGGTGGCCGGGTCGACGACCTCGGGATAGAAGTGATCCTCCCAGATCGTGAGCCCGTCCTTCGTCTCGATGCACTCCTGGGCAACGCCGGGCCCCATGACTTCGGACAACCCGTAGATGTCGATGGCATCGAGGCCAACCTTCGCTTCGATCGCCGCGCGCATGGTGGCAGTCCACGGCTCGGCGCCGAAGATGCCGATCGACAGCGAGCACGCGTGGGGATCGAGCCCCTGCCGCTCCATCTCCTCGGCGATCGCCAGCATGTACGAGGGCGTCACCATGATGATGTCCGGCTTGAAGTCGAAGATGAGCTGGACCTGCTTCTCCGTCTGGCCGCCGGACATCGGGATCACCGTGCAGCCGAGCTTTTCCGCCCCGTAGTGCGCGCCCAAGCCGCCGGTGAACAGGCCGTAGCCGTAGGAGACATGCACGATGTCGCCCGGCCGCCCGCCGGCGGCCCGGATGGAGCGCGCCATCACGCTGGCCCACGTGTCGATGTCGTTGCGCGTGTAGCCGACGACAGTGGGGCGCCCCGTCGTGCCGGACGACGCGTGGATGCGCACGATCTGCTCGCGCGGCACGGCGAACATGCCGAACGGATAGTTCTCGCGCAGGTCGCTCTTGCCGGTGAACGGAAAGCGCGCGAGATCGGCGAGCGACCGGCAGTCGTCCGGGTGGACGCCGTGCGTGTCGAACGACGCGCGATAGTGCGGCACGTGCTCGTAGGCGTGGCGCAGCGAGGCCTGCAGGCGCGTGAGCTGGAGTGCCGCGAGCTCGTCGCGGCTGGCCATCTCGATGGGCTCCAGGTCGCCCGGCCGGGGTTGTCGCGAAGGCATGGCTCCTCCCGCTCGATCAGGCGAGCGCGGTCTCGTCGATCACGCTGCCCTTGATGCGATAGCTCTTGCCGCGGAACAGCGCGATCGTCTCGCCGCGCTGGTTGCGCACTTCGATGTCGTACACGCCGGTGCGGCCCGCGCGGCTGCGCTCGCGGCCACTCGCGGTGAGCAGGTCGCCTTGGTGCGCCGGCGCAAGGTATTCGATGGCGCAGCCCTGCGCGACCGTATTGTGGTTGTAGCTGTTGCAGGCGAACGCGAAGGTGCTGTCCGCCAGCGTGAATACGTAGCCGCCGTGGCAGATGCCATGGCCGTTCACCATGTCGGCGCGCACCGTCATGGTGAGGTCGGCGGCGCCGGGCGCGACGTGCGCGATGCGCATGCCGAGCGCCTGCGACGCGCGGTCGCGGCCGAACATCGCCGCCGCGACCTGTTCGGCGAGGCGCTGCGCGCCCGTGTCGTAGGCGGCCGGAGCCTCGGTCATGGCGACGCCTGCGACAGCGACGACCCATCCAGCGCGCGCCGCTGGATGAGCGGAGCGGTGCGGTAGCGATCCTCGCCGTAGGTTGCGGCGAGATGGATCAGCACTTCGCGCACGCGCGCTACGCCGATCGCATCCGCCCACGTGAGCGGGCCGCGCGGGTAATTGACGCCCTTCTGCATGGCAAGGTCGAGATCGCCGGCTGTGGCGACGCCTTGCGTCACCGCGTCGGCGGCTTCGTTGGCCAGCATGGCCACGGTGCGCATCACCGCGAGCCCGGCGACATCATCGAGGCGCGACACCGCGATGCCGGCGGCCTGCAGCGCCGCGCACGCGGTCCGATAGGCCGGCGGCGCACACCGGTCCGCATGGGCCACGGCAAGGCGGGTGCACGTGCCGTAATCGAGCGCGAGATCGAACAGGACGAGATCGCGCACACCCTCCTCGGCCGCCCGGGCCGTTGCGGTGCGGCCGTCGGTGAGCGCAAGGACGGCATCACCGACTGCAATCGCGCCGGCAGGCAAGGCATCGAGCGCCGGCGCCTCGGTGAGCGACACACCGGCGCTGCGCCAGCGCGCGACGAGCGCGTGCGCCGGCCCGAGGTGACCATGCACGGTCAGGGAGCCCGACAGCGCGCCGCTCGGCTCGCTGGAGGCTGCCGGCCTGGCCGCGTCGGGTGCATAGTCGTAGAAGCCTCGTCCGCTCTTGCGCCCGAGGTAGCCCGCATTCACCCGCTCGCGTTGCAACACCGAAGGCGTGAAGCGCGGATCGTGGAAATACGCTTCCCACACGCTGTGCGTCACGGCGAAGTTGACGTCGTGGCCGATGAGATCCATGAGCTCGAAGGGCCCCATCCGAAACCCGCCCGCTTCGCGGAAGACGGCATCGAGCGTCGCGTGGTCCGCGGCGCGCTCGGTGAGCAGACGCAGTGGCTCCGCGTAGAAAGGACGCGCGCAACGATTGACGATGAAACCCGGCGTGGACGACGCGTAGACCGGCGCCTTGCCCCAGGCGATGGCGGTCGCGTGGATCGTCTGCATCACGGCGTCGGAAGTGGCGAGGCCGCGAATCACCTCGACCAGCGGCATCACCGGCGCAGGATTGAAGAAATGCATGCCGACGACCCGCGCGCCGTGCGCGAGGCCTGCCGCCATCGCGGTGACCGAAAGCGAGGACGTGTTGGTGGCGAGGATCGCGTCGGGCGCGACGATGCCCTCCAGCTCGGCCAGCAGCCGGCGCTTGACCGCGAGATCCTCGACGATCGCCTCGACGACGAGCGCCGCGCCGCTCGCCTCCTTTAATGTCGCGATCGGATGAATGCGTGCCGCTGCCTGCGCGGCCGCGTCGGCGGCCAGCTTGCCCTTGGCGACGAGCGCCTCGAGCGTCGTGGCCATCGACCGCGCAGCCGCTGCGGCCGCACCCTCGCGCACGTCGTGCAACAGCACGCGATGGCCGGCGCGGGCGGCGATCTGCGCGATGCCTGCGCCCATCGCGCCTGCGCCGATGACGGCAACGGTCGCGTCGCGCGGCAGCGGACCGCCCATCGCGCAGCGTCAGCGGCCGGTGAAGCGCGGCGGCCGCTTGGCGAGGAACGCGGCGACGCCTTCGCGGTAGTCGTCGCTGTAGCCGAGCTCGCGCTGGACGTCGCGCTCGAGGTCGAGCTGCGTCTCGAGCGTGTTGTCGGCGCTGGCGTGCAGCGCACGCTTGATCGCGGCGAGACCGCGCGTGGGCGCCTGCGCGAGCTGCGCGACGAGGCGCTCGACCGCCGCCGGCAATTCGGCGTCGTCGACGCACTGCCAGATGAGGCCCCACGCGGCCGCCTGCTCGGCAGACAGCTTGTCTCCGAGCAGCGCAAGGCCCATTGCGCGCGCCGTGCCCACCAGACGTGGCAGGAAGAACGTGCCGCCGGAATCGGGCACGAGGCCGATCCTCGCGAACGCCTGGATGAACGCAGCGGAGCGCGCAGCGATCACGAGATCGCATGCAAGCGCCACGTTGGCACCCGCGCCGGCGGCCACGCCGTTGACGGCGCACACGACCGGCAGCGGCAGCGCACGGAGGCCGAGCACCAGCGGCTTGTAGTTGTTCTCGATGGATGCGCCCAGGTCCACCGGATCGCCACCTGGAGCCACGGCGCGGTCGGACAAGTCCTGGCCGGCGCAGAAGGCGCGGCCCGCACCCGTGATGAGCAGCACCCGTGCCGACGCGTCGGCACGCACGGCGTGCAGCGCCTCGCGCACTTCCGCGTGCATCTGGGTGGTGAAGCTGTTCAGCCGGTCGGGCCGGTTGAGCGTGATGCGCGCGACGCCGTCGGCGCAGCGATAGTCGATCTGTTCGTAGCTCATGTCGCTAGACGTGCAGCCGATGCTGCACCACTCGAAAACGGTTGGCGACGTAAGCCGCGTCGGTGAGCGCCGCGTTTGCCGCAGGATTGGCGCCGGTGCCATGAAAATCGGAGAACGCCGCCGATTGGTTCACGAACACGCCGCCCGTCAAATTGATGGACAGCGCGACGCCGACGTCCTCGGCCACTTCCACCGCGCGGTCGATCACGTCCTGACGGGTGGAGTACACCGCCAGCGTGAGCGCGCCGTGGCCATGCACGGCGTCGCTGGCGATCGCGAGGCTGTCGTCGGTCGATTCGGTGGCGATCACGAACGCGATCGGGCCGAACCATTCGTTGAGGAACGTCGCGCGGTCGGCGCGCGTGAGCTTGACCATGAGCGGTGTGCGGATGGTCGCCTGCTCGAACTGCGCGTGCACGAGCGAGCGCGTGTCGAGAATCACCTCGCCGAGCGAGCGCGCCGCCTCGAGCCGGCGAATGACGGCGTCGTTTTGCACCGCGCCGAGGATCTCCACGGCCCGCGCCGGATCGCCGACGAGCTTGGACACGGCCTCGGCAAGGGCCGCTGCCACCTGGTCGAACGACAGATGGCCGGCTTCCGTGTCGATGCCGTCCTGCGGCACGTAGATGTTCTGCGGCGCCGTGCACATCTGCCCGGTGTAGAGCGCGAGCGAGAACGCGAGGTTGCGCGCGAGGCCCTTGAAGTCGTCGGTCGAATCGATGATGACCTGGTTGACGCCCGCCTTTTCCGTGTACACCTGCGCCTGGCGTGCATGCTCCTCGAGCCAGCGGCCGTTCGCCGTGCTGCCGGTGAAGTCGATGATCTTGACCTCGGGGCGAAGCGCCAGCTTTTGCGCGGTGTCGTCGCCCGCGTCGTGCACAGCGAGCGTGACGATGTTCGGATCGAAGCCTGCCTCGCCCAGCACCTCGCGCGCGATGCGCACGGTGATCGCGAGCGGCAGCACGGCGCCCGGGTGCGGCTTGACCACGACGGCATTACCGGTGGCCAGGCTCGCGAACAGTCCGGTGTAGCCATTCCATGTCGGGAAGGTGCTGCAGCCGATGACGAGCCCGATGCCGCGCGGCACGACGCGGAACCGCTTTTCCATGCGCAGCGGCGGGTTCTTGCCCTGCGGCTTCTCCCATTGCGCCGTCGCAGGCACGCGGCGCATCTGGTCCCATGCATACGCAACCGCTTCGAGGCCGCGATCCTGCGCGTGCGGTCCGCCGGCCTGGAACGCCATCACGAACGCCTGACCGGTGGTGTGCTGGATCGCGTGCGCGAGCAGGAAGCTGCTCTGGTTGATGCGCGCGAGAATCTCCAGGCATACGCCGACCCATGCTTCGGGACCTGCCTTGCGCCAGGCGGGCATCGCCTGCTCGATCGCCGCGAACAACCCGTCCGGGTCCGAGCGCGGGTACGTGACGCCGAGCGGGAAGCCGTACGGCGAGCGCTCGCCGCCGGCGTGGCCGACCACGGCGGGCTGCATCAGCGGGAAGCGGCGGTTGAGCAGGGCGTCGAACGCCTGCTTGCCGGCCTCTGCTGCGCCTTCACCGTACACCTTGGGGCTCGGCGACTCGGGATAGGGCGACCAGTAGCCGCGCTCGGCGATCGCCTGCACGGCACGCTCGAGCGTCGCGCGATGCTTGTCGAACAGGGGATGCGGCACGTCGGGTGTCCTCGGTCGTCCAGCATGTCAATTTAGCACGCTGGGGGACCCGGCGACAGCGGCGCCGAAGCCGTCAGCCGGTACCGGTCTGATCGAAGTCGACCACGACCTTGTCCGTTGCAGGGTAGCTCTGGCACGCCAGGATGAATCCACGCGCGACTTCGTAGTCTTCGAGCGCGAAGTTCACGTCCATGTCGACTTCGCCTTCGAGCAGGCGACACCGGCAGGTGGAGCACACGCCGCCCTTGCACGAATAGGGCAGCTCGATGCCGTTGCGCAAGCCGGCGTCGAGGATGTTGTCCTCCCCTTTCGCGAGCACATAGGTCTTGCGCGCCCCGTCCTGGATGACGGTCACTTCGCACTCGCTCTGCGCAGCGGCCGGCAAGGGGCGCGGCACGTGCGTGTGCCTCGGGATGCTCGCGGCGAAGCGCTCGATCTTGATCTGCGCTTCGGGATAGCCACGGGTGCGCAGCGTGCTCACGACGGCGTCCATCATGCCTTCGGGCCCGCACACGAACACGGCGTCGATGCGCCCGTGCACCCAGTGGTCGAGCAGCGCACCCGCGCGCGCGGCATCGATGCGGCCGTGGAGGAGCTCGATGTCCTGCGCTTCGCGCGAGAGCACGTGAACGAGGTTGAAGCGCGTGAGGTACGTGTCCTTGAGCGCGGCCAGCTCCTCGCGGAACATCACCGTGCCCGACGCACGGTTGCCGTAGAACAGCGTGAATCGCGTATGCGGCTCCGCCGCGAGCGTGGTCTTGATGATCGACAGCAGCGGCGTGATCCCGCTGCCCGCAGCGAAGCCGACATAGTGGTGCGCAGCGTTCGGATCGAGCGGCACGTTGAAATGGCCCATCGGCGGCATGACGTCGATGGCATGGCCCGGTTGCAGCGCCTCGTTGGCCCAGGTCGAGAACGCGCCGCCCGGCGCCTTCTTCACCGCGATGCGCAGAACGTCCTCGTGCGCGCCCGAGCAGATCGAATACGAGCGGCGCAGATCCTCGCCACCGACCTGCGCGCGCAACGTGAGATGCTGTCCTGCGGCATGGCGAAACTGCTCCCGCAGCGCCGCCGGCACGTCCAGCGTGATTGCCACCGCGTCGCGGGTCTCGCGCTCCACCCGGGCAATGGGCAGTCGATGGAACTTGCTCACGACGCCACCTCGCCGTCAGTGCGGCTTGAAGTACTCGAACGGCTCCAGGCAGTCGGCGCAGCGGTAGTGCGCCTTGCAGGCCGTCGAGCCGAACTGCGAGAGCAGCGTGGTGTGGTGCGAGCCGCAGCGCGGGCACGGCACCGGCACGCTCGCGCGGCGCAGCGGACTGATCCCCCGCACGTCGATGCGCGCCGGCCCGCCGGGCGGTGCGATGCCGTATTCGCGCAACCGCTCGCGGGCCTCGGGAGCGAGCCAGTCGGTGGTCCAGGCCGGCGCAAGCCGATACTCGACGCGGTACTCCTCGATGCCCGCATCGCACAGCGCGGCGCGCACCGCGCCTTCGATGAGCTCGGTGGCCGGGCATCCGCTGTACGTCGGCGTGAGCGTCACGACGAGCGTTTCGTTCACAACGGCAACGTCGCGAACGATGCCAAGCTCGACGATCGACACGACCGGTACTTCCGGATCCATGACGTTGCCGAGCGCATGCCAGGCGATCGCGAGCACGCCCGTTCGAGCGCCGTCCGGATCGCCATGCGTTTCTTCCGTGCGAGCGGGCATGGCGATCACCACTGCGCTCCCGGATAGCCGCGCTGCAGGAACTGCATCTCGGCGAGCAGGTGCCCCAGATGCTCCGTGTGCACCCCCTGCTTGCCGCCGCGCCCGCGCCCGCCCTGCATCCATTCGGCGGTCGGGAATGTCAGCGTCGCCTCGGCAATGACCGCGCCGACGTTGGCGCGCCATTCGTCGCGCAGGGTCGAAGGATCGGGTGCGATGCCCGCCTCCGCCAGCTTCGCATCCACGGCATCCCCTGCAAACAGCTCGCCGGTGTACGTCCACAGATCGTCGAGGGCGCGCTGCATGCGCGCGTGCGACTCCTCCGTGCCGTCGCCCAGGCGAACGACCCAGTCCGCCGAGCGATCGACGTGATACGCCACCTCTTTTTGCGCCTTCGCCGCGATGGCCGCGACGCGCTCGTCACGTGAGCGTGCGAGCTCGCGCAGCAGCAGCGCATGTGCCTGGTCGAAATAGAACTGGCGCGCGGTCGTGGCCGCGTAGTCGCCATTGGGCTGCTCGGCGAGCAGGACGTTGCGATACGCGCCGCCGTCGCGCAGGTATGCAAGCTCGTCTTCGCTGCGGCCCGTGCCCGCGAAGCGGGCTTCCACTTCGCCGGCATAGCCGAGCCAAAGACGGGCCTGGCCGAGCAGGTCGAGGCCGACGTTGGTCAGCGCGATGTCCTCCTCGAGCACCGGGCCCTTGCCGACCCATTCGCCAAGGCGCTGGGCGAGCACCAGATCGGTGTCGCCGAGGCGCAGCAGGTAGTCGAACAGCAGCGCATCCATCAGATGTGCTTCACGTCGTCGGGCATCGGGAAGAACGTCGGGTGCCGGTACACCTTGTCGTTGGCCGGCTCGAACAGGGGTTCGCGATCGCCGGGCGCGCTGGCGTGCACGTCGGCCGAGCGCACGGCCCAGATCGACACGCCCTCGTTGCGCCGCGTGTACACGTCGCGCGCATTCTGGATCGCCATGGCGGCGTCCGCCGCATGCAGGCTGCCCACGTGCTTGTGCGCGAGTCCGTGCTGCGAGCGGATGAAGATCTCCCACAGCGGCCATTCGTCGTCGAGCGCGGGGCTCATGGTCATCTCCTCAAGCTGCCTGGCGGGCAGTCCGCGCCGCACGCTTGCGCGCATGCGCGACGGCCGCTTCGCGCACCCACCGGCCGTTTTCCCATGCGTCGACGCGCGTGCGCATCCGCTCCTTGTTGCACGGGCCGCTGCCCTTCAGCACCGCATGGAACTCGGCCCAGTCGATCGCGCCGAAGTCGTAGTGCCCGCTCGCCTCGTTCCAGCGCAGGTCGGGATCCGGGACCTTCAGGCCGAGAAAATCCGCCTGCGGCACCGTCTGGTCGACGAAGCGCTGGCGCAGCTCGTCGTTGGACAACAGCTTGATCTTCCATCGCGACGACTGCGCGCTGTGCACGCTCTCGGCGTCGGGCGGCCCGAACATCATGAGCGAAGGCCACCACCAGCGGTCGAGCGCATCCTGCGCCATCGCTTTCTGCTCCGCGGTGCCGTTGCACAGCGTCATGAGCAAATCGAAGCCCTGGCGCTGGTGGAACGACTCCTCCTTGCAGATGCGGATCATCGCGCGCGCGTAAGGTCCGTACGAGCAGCGGCACAACGGAATCTGGTTCATGATCGCCGCGCCGTCGACCAGCCAGCCGATCGCGCCGATATCGGCCCACGTGAGCGTCGGATAATTGAAGATCGACGAATACTTGACCTTGCCCGCGTGCAGGTCCGCAATCAGCTGGTCGCGCGTCACGCCGAGCGTTTCGGCGGCAGCGTAGAGGTAGAGCCCGTGGCCGCCTTCATCCTGCACCTTGGCCATGAGGATCGCCTTGCGCTTGAGGGTGGGCGCCCGGCCGATCCAGTTGCCTTCGGGCAGCATGCCGACGATCTCGGAGTGCGCATGCTGCTGGATCTGGCGGATGAGCGTGCGCCGGTACGCCTCGGGCATCCAGTCCTTGGGCTCCACCTTGTAGTCGGCGTCGATGCCCGCCTGGAAGTCGCGCTCCTCGGGCGTCATGTCGGCGTCGTCCTGGACCTTGCGCAATCCCGTGTCGACCATCTGCGCGTACATGCGCTCTCCTCCTGGTTGCCGGGCTCCGGTGGTTGCCGGGCTCGTCGAATCTTATGATACAGTATTGCGATGCGTCAAGCCGATTCTGTATCACGTCCAGGCGGCCATGCAGCAGGCCAGGTAATGCCAAAGCCGGACCCCGCGGTTGCGCGCTGGATCCGGCGCACGCTGGCGGACGACCCGCCGCGCGCGCGCTCGCTCATCGTGACGGTATGGGGCGACGCGCTCGCCCCGCACGGCGGCGAGGTGTGGCTCGGCGGGCTCATTGCGCTGCTCGAGCCCCTCGGCATCAACGAGCGGCTCACGCGAACGAGCGTGTTCCGCCTCGCACGCGACGGCTGGCTCACCGCGCAGACGAGCGGACGCCACAGCCGTTATCGCCTGACTTCGCAAGGCCGTGCGCGCTTCGAAGCCGCGTACCGGCGCATCTACGCGGCACCGGTCGACCGCTGGGACGGTGAATGGGATCTCGTCATCGATCCACCGGGCGCGGCCGACGCCGCGGAGCGCCAGCGGCTGCGCGACGAGCTGCGCTGGGACGGCTTCGGCCTGCTCGCGCCCGGCATTCATGCGCGTCCGCGCATCGACGCGGATGCCGCTGCGATCGTCGCGCGCCTCGGCGCCGCCGACCGCGTGCTGGTCCTCCGCGCGCACGCAGATGGCCCGCCGGGCGGCGTCGACCCGTCTGCCCACGTAGCGCAGCTGTGGGACCTGACCGCGCTCGGGCGCGACTACCGGCGCCTCCTCGCGCGCTTCGGCAGCGTCATCGACCGCTTTCGCATGCGCCCGATCGAGGCGACGGATCCTGCGCAGTGCTTCGTCGTGCGGACGTTGCTGATCCACGCGTTTCGGCGCGTCCTGCTGCGCGACCCGCGGCTTCCGCCCGCGCTGCTCCCGCTCGACTGGCCGGGCGTGGCCGCCTACGCGCTGATGCGCGACTTCTACCGGCTGACGGCGAGCCAGGCCGAAGCGCACCTGGCGTCGACGCTTGGCGTCAACGGTACGCCGTGGCCAGCGGCCGAGCCGGCCTTCTACGCGCGCTTCGGCGGGCTCGCCCGGGGCACCTCGAACCAGGATTTCGCACCGGGTTCGCGCAGGACGGGATAGAGCGCCAGCAGCACCGCGTGCGTACAAGCGGCCAGGAACGCACGCAGGTCGGCTTCCATGCGCAGCGCTTCGCAATCGCGCCCGCGCCGCTGCCACAGCGCCTCGAGCGCGCTGCGCCGAGTTCGCAGCTCGCGTTGCACGGTGTCGCGCCAGAACGCCGGGTCTTCGTCCTCCGTCCACGCGCCGCGGCCGCGTCCGAAATGCGCCACGGCGAGGTATCGCAGGATGGCCGCGGCGACGAGGTCATCCAGCAGCTCTTCGTCCCATTGCAGGACGGGCCGCGTGTGGCCGCGCAGGACGTTGTAGCCGCGCGCGACGCCTCGACCACCGAGCGCGCCGGCGATTGCGCCGACGAGCGTTCCGGCGCCCAACGACAGGCCGCCCGCCGCAAGGTCGGCGGCCAGTCCGGCCAAGGCGCCCGACACGAGGCTCCCCATCAACGCCGCCTTGCCTTCGTGCAACGGCGCGTCGACGCGAACGTGCTCGCCCAGTTGCGCTCGCACCGCGGCGCCTGCGCTGCCCTCGAGGTCATGAAGGGCGATCAAGCGGTTGGTGCTGTCGCGCACGGCGGCGTCCAGGCGCGCGGCCAGCGCAGTCGCGGCGTCGCGCGCATTCCGATTGCGCAGCGGACGCACGGCGAGCGAGCGCACGGCGCCCAGCCAGCGTCCGCCTGCATCGGAATCATCCGTGAGCACCACGCGGTCGCATGCTGCCAGTGCGACCGGCGCAGCGATCGCCTCCATCGCTGCGTCGAATTGCGCGACGCGCCGCGCCTGCCACGCGGCCACGAGACGGCCGTAGGCCGCCTGCTTGTGCCCGGGGACAGCGGGTGCCAGGGCTGCCAGCAGAACCGACTCCTGCACCCAGCAGCGAGTGAACGCGTCCAGCGAGAGCACTCCGCGAATGAACGGCCGTTGCCCGACAGCTGCCAGCCAGCGTGCTTCGTCCTCCGCCGCGGCCGCGTGCCCGCGCGGGCGGCCCGTCTGGTTGAGCAGCACGAACGTGGGGCGTGCGATCCAACCGAGCACGTCGAGCTCGGGCGTGAGATAACCGGTGTCCGATGGGCTTTCGGCGGCGTTCACCAGATACAGGACGACATCGGCCTCATCGCGGACGTTGCGCACGGCGCGCTGCGACAGGTAGAAGCCCGGCTCGCGGAAGCGGTCCCAGGTCTGGGCGAGCAGCCAGCCGATCGCGTCGCTGTGCGCTGCGAGCCGCTGCGCGAGTCGCGCACTGTTGCCGAACCCCGGGGTGTCCCACAGCACCAGCGCATCGCCTTGCGCGGTCGTCTGCAGCGTATAGGCCGCTGCCTCGAGCGTGACATGCGGAGCAGCACCGACTTCGCCGATGTCACGTCCGAGCAGCGTGCGCGCGAGCGTTGTCTTGCCCGCGTTCGTGTGCGAGATGAGCGACAGCGCAATGGTGGTGGCGTTCACCGCGGCGCACCGGCCATGGCGCGCTCCAATTCCCCGGCGGCCGCGTCGGCGTCGCTCGCCGTGAGCACCACGAAGGCGCATGCGATGCCGCGCTCGGCGCACAGCGTTCGCCAGCTTGCACGTCGCGCGGACCAGCGCGCCGGCTCGTCGGGCCAGCGCGCCGCAAGCGCGCCCTCGTCGACCAGCGCGATGGGCGGATCCCGGCCTGCCCGGCACGCGGCAAGCCGGTCGAGGAACGCGCCGTGCGCCTCGCCCTCCGGCGTCGCCGCGCCGCTGAACAGCGCCACCAGGACGTCCGCCTGGTCGCAGGTCGGACGAGCGAGGTCACGATCCTCGCCGCCATACGGGATGGATGGCAGGATCGTCACGTCCGCGCGCGCGCCGAGGACGCGCCGCAGCAGGCGCTGGAGGCCCGCGGTTGCCGCCGTTTGCATGGAATAGCTGTACGGCGCGACCACCACCCGCGCCGGGCGTCCGCGAAAATCGCGCAGCAAGCGCGCGAAGTACGGATCGTCGAGCGGCATGCGCAGTTGCCGCAGCAGCCGCCGCTCTCCGTAGCCGGCGACGAGGCCCAGGGCCAGCCGCGGAACGACGACCACCGCGACGAGCGTCGCTGCCATGAGGTGCAGCCAGCGGCCGGCATTCTCGCTGGCCGGCGCGCGGATGGCTGCGATGTCGGCCGGTGACGGGATGGCGAGGTGCGTCAGCAGCACGCCGGGCGAGAGCACGAACGCGATGATCGCGTGAACCGCGCCGGCATCGAGGAACGTGCTCTCCCACGTCGCGCGATACTCGAACGCCAGGCCCCGCAGGTAGAGCGCCGCGACGAGGCCGAGCGCGAAGGCTGCCGCGCCGAAGTGCAGCAGCCGCGCGATGCGCAGTCGATGGAGAGGCGACGCGCAGCGCAGCCACTCGTCGGCGACGGTCGCAAGCAGTGGCTTCCATTGGTCGCGAGCCGGTCGCGCCGATGCAGCCGCAACGCGTGCGACCATCGAACGGATCGGCCCTTCCGCGGACACGCCAGCGTGCAACCGGTGCGCCACCAGAAGCGCGTAGACGGCGATGTTCCAGACGAGCACGCCGAACAACGGGAGTGCCAGCAGATTGATGCGATGCGCAGCGCCGATCTCGTCGACGATGCCGCCGATGATGAAGGAAGCGGCCACGACGGCGAATGCGATCGCAGGCCGCCAGCGCAATGCCGCGACACCCCGCGC
>DATILY010000003.1:0-22021 GCA_035475895.1 Casimicrobiaceae bacterium
GTCAGGATCGGGCGGTTCTCGATCATGGCGCGGTCACGCCATCGCTAATATTGGACTTTACGCTCGACGTAGCGGAACTGCGCCACGGTGAGCGTCACGACGATCGCCATCAGGATCACCGACTGCGCGGCCGAGCCGCCGAGATCGAGGCCCTTGAAGCCGTCGGCGTACACCTTGTAGACGAGGATTTCCGTTGCCTTGGCCGGACCGCCGCTGGTGGAGGCGTCGATGATGCCGAACGTGTCGAAGAACGCGTACACGATGTTCACGACCAGCAGGAAGAACGTGGTCGGCGACAGCAGCGGGAAGACGATCGTGGCGAACCGGCGCAGGGGGCCCGCGCCGTCGATCGCGGCGGCCTCGATCAGCGACTTCGGAATGGACTGCAGGCCTGCGAGGAAGAAGAGGAAGTTGTAGCTGATCTGCTTCCACACCGCGGCCACGACGACCATGATGAGCGCGTCCTGGCCGTCGAGCAGAGGGTCCCAAGCGACGCCCATGCCCTTCAGCCAGTGCGCGACGATGCCGAGCGTGGGGTTGAACAGGAAGAGCCACAGCACCGCCGCCACCGCCGGCGCCACCGCATACGGCCAGATGAGCAGCGTCTTGTAGATGCCCGCGCCGCGGATCACGCGGTCGGCGAACACGGCGAGGATGAGCGAGATGACGAGGCCGAGCGTCGCGACCAGCAGCGAGAAGACGGCCGTCACCTTGAACGACGCGAGGTATTCCGCGTTGGCGAAGAGCTCGCGGAAGTTGTCGAACCAGACGAACTCGGTCCGGGCGCCGAAGGCATCCTGCACCTGGACCGAGTAATAGAGCGCCTGGCTCGCCGGCCAGAAGAAGAACACCAGCGTGATCGCGAGCTGCGGCGCGATCAGCAGGTACGGCAGCCAGCGGGACTGGAAGAGAACGCGCTTTTCCATGCGGAAAACGTCCGATGGACACGGGGACCGCGCGGCGGCCCCCGCTTTGAAGTTTTCTAGCCCTCGCGGTTTGCCCGGTTGAAGCGCTCGATCACCTCGTTGCCGCGGCGCACGGCGTCGTCGAGCCCCTGCTTGGCGCTCTTCTTGCCGGCCCAGATCGCCTCGAGCTCCTCGTCCACCACGTCGCGCACCTGCGACATGTTGCCCGCGCGCACGCCGCGCGAGTTCTTGGTGGTCTTGACGATCATCTGCTGCACGGCGACGTCGGTGCCCGGGTTCTTCTCGTAGAAGCCCGACTTCTTGGTGAGCTCGTAGGCCGCCATCGTGATGGGCAGGTACCCCGTTTCCTGCGAGAACTGCGCCTGCACGTCCGGCTGCGACAGGAACGTGAGGAACTTGGCGACGCCCTTGTACTCGTTCTTGCTCTTGCCGCCCATGATCCACAGGCTCGCGCCGCCGATGATGGTGTTCTGCGGCGCGCCGGGAACGTCGGCGTAATACGGCAGCGTCGATTCGGCGAACTTGAACTTGGCCTGCTGCTTGATCGTGCCGTAGGCCGCCGACGACGTGGTCATCATCGCGCACTCGCCGCTGTAGAACTTGGCTTCGGGCTCGTTCTTGCGGCCGCCGTAGACGAAATAGCCCTTCTTGATCCAGTCCTGCATGTTCTCGATATGCCGGACCTGCGTCGGTCCGTTGAACACGAGCTTGGGATCAGGGCCGGCGAAGCCGTTCTCCTTGGTCAGGTACGGCAGGTTGTGCCACGTGGAGAAGCTCTCGAGCTGCGTCCACACCTGCCAGCCCGTGGTGAACGGGCACGCGTGGCCGGATGCCTTGAGCTTGGCCATCGCGGCGACGACCTCGGGCCACGTCTGCGGCGCACGGTTGGGATCGAGGCCCGCCTTCTCGAACGCGTCCTTGTTGTACCAGAAGACCGTGGTCGAGCTGTTGAAGGGAAACGACAGCATCTGACCCTTCGAGTTGGAGTAGTAGCCGGCGACCGCGGGGATGTAGGCGTTCGGGTCGAATTTCTCTCCCGCGTCGGCCATCACCTCGTAGACCGGCTTGATGGCGCCCTTGGCCGCCATCATGGTCGCGGTGCCGACCTCGAACACCTGCAACAGATGCGGCGCGTTCCCGGCACGATAGGCGGCGATGGCCGCCGCCATGGCTTCGGGATAGCTGCCCTTGAAGACTGCGTTGACCTTGTAATCGCTCTGGCTGTCGTTGAAGCGCTTGGCAAGCGCGTTGACGCGGTCGTTGTTGGCGCCGGTCATGGCGTGCCACCACTGGATTTCGGTGACGGCGTGCGCCGCCGTGGCGCCGGCCGCGAAGGCCAGGCAC
This sequence comes from Casimicrobiaceae bacterium, assembly GCA_035475895.1. GTDB lineage: Bacteria > Pseudomonadota > Gammaproteobacteria > Burkholderiales > Casimicrobiaceae > VBCG01. The sequence continues at coordinate 2,271 of DATILY010000003.1, forward strand.
GTGACGAGGCGCGCAAGGCGCAGGACGGGGTTCGACATGTTTGCTCCTCCTAAGGTGCGTTGAGGCTTTCGCGTTGGCGATGCCCCGATGGTCGCTTTCGAGCGTTGCGATTCTATTGCAATCGGGTGATTCGTGCGCAGCCGTCGTCCATGCGGCCTCGCCCGTCATCGCCCGCCCAGGCGGCGATCCCGCTGCCTCCGAACGAGACGCCGGGCCCCCGCCTTCGCAGGGGCGCCGAAGACGCCCTAGTCGGCGTGGCCGGGCCGCGGCGCGATCGCCGGAGGAACGTCGTGTGAAGCGCCGCCGCGGCGGCGGATCTCGCCGGCCGCCAGCAGCGTATAGGCCGTCGGCACGACGAACAGGGTGAGCAGCGTGCCGAACGTCATGCCGCCCACGATCACCCAGCCGATCTGCGTGCGCGATTCCGCGCCCGCGCCGCTGGCGAGCGCCAGCGGAAGGGCACCGAGCACCATCGCGCCCGTGGTCATGAGGATCGGTCGCAGCCGCAGGGTGGCGGCATCGATGACGGCATCGACCAGGGCTTCACCCTTCTCCCGCAGCTGGTTGGAGAACTCGACGATCAGGATGCCGTGCTTGGTGATGAGGCCCACCAGCGTGACGAGGCCGACCTGGCTGTAGATGTTGAGCGTCCCGCCCGACAGGTACAGTGCCAGCAGTGCGCCGGTCATGGACAGCGGGACCGACAGCATGATCACGAACGGATGCACGAAGCTCTCGAATTGCGCCGAGAGCACGAGATAGATGAACAGCAGCGCCAGCACGAACGTGAAATAGATCTCCTTGCCCGACGCGCGGAATTCGCGCGACTGGTTGTCGAGGTCGGTCTGCGCGGTGGTGGGCAGCATGCGCCGCGCGACGTTGTCCATGTACTTAAGCGCTTCGTCGATCGAATAGCCGGGCGTGAGCGTGCCGGTCACGCGCACGGCGCGCAACCGGTTGAAGTGGTTGAGCGACTGCGGTGCGACGCCCTCCTTCACCGTGACGAGATTGGACAGCTGCACCATGCTGCCGTCGCGCGCCCGCACGTAGCTGTCGCTGATGTCCGCCGGCGTGGTGCGGTCGACCGGCGCCACCTGCACGATCACGTCGTATTGCTCGCCTTCGCGCTTGAAGCGCGTGACCTGCCGGCCGCCGAGCATCGTTTCGAGGGTGCGGCCGACGGTGTCGACCGGCACGCCGATGTCGGAGAGCTTGTCGCGGTTGATCGCCACCCGCACCTCGGGCGTGTTGAGCCGCAGGTCGATCTGCAGGTTCTGGATGCGCGGCTCCTTGCGCACCTCGTCGAGGAAGCGGTCGACCAGGCGCTGCAGATCGGCGTAGGGAATCTGCGACATCACGATGTAGTCGATCGGCGTGCTGCGGAACGACTGGCCGAGCGAAGGCGGATTGATCGGGAAGGCGATGGCGCCGGGAATCTTCTGGAACTGCGGACGGAGCTCCTCGGCGATCTGCTGCTGCTTGCGCGTGCGCTCCTCCCACGGCTTGAGGCGCAGCACCGCGTTGCCGTCCACGACCGTCGGAAACCCCGCGATGGACGTATACGCCGACGCTTCGGGGATTTGCGCGTACAGATCCTCGATGGGCCGGATCTGATCGCCCGTGTATTGAGGCGTCGATCCTTGCGGCGCGGTGACCAGGCCGAAGACGACGCCGCGATCCTCGACCGGCGACAGCTCCGACTTCAACAGCAGGAACAACACGGCGCCCAGTGCCAGCACGATCGTCCATGCCCCCACGACGACCCAGCGCGCCCGCAGCACGCCGCCCAGCGCGCGCCGGTAGCCGTTGGTGAGGCCGACGATCCAGCCCTCGATGAGGTTGTAGATGCGCGAGTGCTTCTCCTCGTGCTTGAGCAGCAGCGAGCACATCATCGGCGACAGCGTCAAGGCGACGAAGCCCGACACCAGCACGGCACCGGCGAGGGTAAGCGCGAACTCGATGAACAGGCGCCCGGTGCGGCCCGTCGCGAACGCCAGCGGAGCGAACACGGACGCGAGCGTGAGCGTCATGGCGAGCACGGCGAAGGCGATCTCGCGCGCGCCGAGGATGGCCGCTTGCTTGCGCGGGATGCCTTCCTCGACGTGGCGGAAGATGTTCTCGAGCATCACGATCGCGTCGTCGACGACCAGCCCGATCGCCAGCACCATCGACAGCAGCGTCAGCGTGTTGATCGTGAAGCCGAAGAAGTACATCAGCGCGAAGGCACCGATCAGCGAGACCGGGATGGTGACGATCGGGATGATCGTGGCCCGCAGGCTGCGCAGGAAGAAGAAGATGACCAGCACCACGAGCACGATGGCCTCGCCGATGGTCTCGAACACGTTGGTGATGGACCGGTCGATGAACACGGACGTGTCGTAGGCGACGACGAGCCGCATGCCCGAGGGGAGGCCGCCGTCGTTGAGCCGCGCCACTTCCTTTTGCACGGCATTGGACAGGTCGAGCGGATTGGCCACGGCCTGCTTGATGACGCCGATGTTGAGCGACGGCTTGCCGTTGAAGCGCGACACCGAGCGCTCGTCCACCGCGCCGATGTAGGCGTTGCCCACGTCGCGCACGCGCACCGGATAGCCGGCCACGTTCGACACGATGATGCTGTTGAACTGGTCGGGCGTGCGCACGTCCGTTTCGGCGACCACCGTGAACTCGCGCGACGTCGATTCGATGCGGCCGGCCGGAATCTCGGCGTTCTGGCGCCGGATGGCGTCCTCGACGTCCTGCACCGTGAGCTTGTAGGCGGCGAGGCGCGTGCGGTCGAGGTCGATGCGCATCGACACCTGCCGCTCGCCGAAGATGCGCACGTCGGCCGCGCCGGGCAGCACGGACAGGCGCGGCTGGATGTAGCGCTTGACGTAGTCGGACGCTTCGAGCGGCGAGAGGTTGCCCGCCTCCACCGCGATGTAGATGATGGGCTGCGAGTCGGCCTCGACCTTGGCGATGATCGGCTCGTCGATCGTGTCGGGCAGCTTGCCGCGGGCGCGCGAAACCTTGTCACGCACGTCGGCGGCAGCCGAATCGGGGTCGCGCTTGAGCGTGAAGCGCACGTTGATGCGGCTCTGCTCGGAGCGGCTCTGCGAGGTCATCAGCTCGACGCCCTCGATGCCCGAGAGCGAATCCTCGAGCGGCTTGGTGACCTGCGATTCGACGACCTCGGCCGAGGCACCCCGATAGGTCGTGTTGACGCTCACCACCGGCTCGTCGATGCGCGGATATTCGCGCACGGACAGGCGGGTGTACGAGATGAGGCCGACGAGCAGGATGACGAGGGAGAGCACCGTCGCGAAGACGGGCCGCTTGATGCAGATCTCGGGCAGCTGCACGGTGGGGTCAGCTGCGCGGTGCAGGCACCGGCGCGTTGTCCGCCTTGCGGCGAACCGACGGTGCGCCCGAGGCCGGCGCGACGACGTCCGCCCCGGCAGCCGCCTCGGGCCCCGGCGAGCCTGCGCCGCCCGCCGGATTGGTTGCATTGCTGCTCGCCGAGGGCGCGATGCTCACCCGCACGCCGTCGCGCAGCTTGAGCTGTCCGGCCGTGACCACGGTATCGGCCGGCGACAGCCCTTTGACGATCTCGACCTTGGCATCGCGCCGCACGCCGACTTCGACCTTGGCGCGCGCGGCCTTGCCATCGACGACGCGGAAGACGAACTGCTCGTCGCCCTGCGGCACGATGGCCTGCTCGGGAATGACCAGCGCGTTCTTCTCGTCGCGCGTGATGAGGCTCACCCGCGCGAACATGCCGGGGCGCAGCGACGTGTCGGGATTGCGCACCAGCGCGCGGATGACGATGGAGCGGCCGGCCGCGTCCACCAGCGGATTGACCGCGAACACCTTGCCTTCGAACGTCTTGCCCGGCATGGCGTCGAGCGCGACGGTGAGCGACTGGCCCACCTGCACCTGCGTGAGATAGATCTCCGGCACGCGGAAATCGACCTTCAGCGGATCGATGGACTCGAGGTTGACGATGTCCGCGCCCTCCTTGACATAGTCGCCCGTCGAAACGACGCGCAGCCCGATGATCCCCGAGAAGGGTGCGCGAATCTCCATCTTGTCCCGCCGCGCCTGCGCGAGCGACAGCGCGGCTTCGGCCACGCGCAGGTTGTTCTCCGCCTCGTCCTTCGCCTGGCCCGAGATGAAGTTGCTCTTGGCGAGGTCGACCGCGCGGTCGTACTTGCTCTTGGCGAGCGTGAGGTTGGCGCGCGCCTGCTGCACCTCGGCGTCGTTGATCGCAGGATCGAGGCGTACGAGCATGGCGCCCTTGCTGACGCGCTGTCCTTCCTGGAACGAGATGCTCGCGATGCGGCCCGCGACTTCGGGGCGCAGCGTGACGGATTCGTCGGAGCGCAGGCTGCCGACGGCCGTGATCATCTGCGGCAGGCGCATGTAAGCGACCTTGGTCGCCTCCACCGTGACGGGCACACCGCCGGCAGCCGCAGCTTTGGCGGGTGCTGCGGCCGCCGCGGTGGCATCGGAGGTGGCGAGGCGTTGGCCGCCAAGCCAGTAGCCGCCTGCCGCTGCGAGCGCAACGCCCGCGAGCACGACGGCGACGATGGCAGTCCTGTTCATGCGTATTGCATAAGAGCCGGATTAAACACGTCATTATGCGCCGTCGACAGGAGCCGCGGCAAACCGTCCGCCTGCCGGACGCAGGTCATGAAGCGGACTGCTACACTCGGCGCCCGTCGCATTTCACGCTGCCTTCCGATGCCGCAACGTCCGCACGCCCGCGCCCGGCGGCGCGTCGTCTCCTCCGCTGCAGCGCTGCTGCTCCTCGCCGCCGCGGGGTTGCCGCAGGCGCTCCACGCACAGACGTACCCCAGCCGGCCGATCAAGCTGGTGGTTCCATTCCCTCCCGGCGGCCCGCTCGACGCGGTCGGCCGGGCGATCGCGCAGAAGCTGACCGAAGCGTGGGGCCAGAGCGTTGTGGTCGACAACCGGCCGGGCGCCGGCGGCAACATCGGGGCCGACGTCGTCGCCAAGTCGCCGCCGGATGGTTACACCGTCGTCATGGGTGCCCTGTCGACGCATGCGGTCAATCCGAGCCTGTACCCGTCGATGCCGTACGACGCGGTGAAGGACTTCGCGCCGATCACGCTCGTCGCGGTCACGCCCAACGTGCTGGTCGTCAATCCGGCGCTGCCCGTGCACTCGGTGAAGGAGCTCATCGCGTACGCCAAGGCCAACCCGGGCAAGCTGTCGTTCGGGTCGGGCAGCGTGGGCAGCGCGGGTCACCTGGCGGGCGAGTTGTTCAAGGTCGAGGCAGGGGTCGACATGGTCCACGTGCCGTTCAAGGGCGGCGCCCCGGCCATGCAATCGCTGCTCGCGGGCGACACGCCGGTCATGTTCGACAACCTCGCGAACTCGATGCCGCAGGTGAAGGCGGGCAAGCTGCGTGCACTGGCCGTCACGACCGCGCAGCGCTCGCCGCTCGTGCCCGAGCTGCCCACGATGGCCGAGGCAGGCCTGCCGGGCTTCGACATCTCCACCTGGTTCGGCCTGCTGGCACCGGCCGGCACGCCCGCCGACATCATCGCCAAATGGAATGCCGATGTGACGCGCATCCTCGCGGCGCCCGACATGCGCGAGCGTCTTGCCGCGCAGGGCGCCGTCGCAGCACCCGATTCACCGCAGGATTTCGCGCGCTTCATCGCGAGCGAAGTGAGCAAGTACGCCCGGATCGTGAAGGCCTCGGGCGCGAAGGTCGACTGACACGAGCGCCGGGGCCCGGCGCCCGCGTCGCCGTCACCACAGGAGGCACCATGCAACACCTCGCCATTCGCGTCGCCGCGCTGTGCATCGCGGCGATGGCTCTCGTCGTTGCGCCGCTGGCCGGTGCGCAAACGTACCCGACGCGGCCCGTTCGGCTCGTCGTACCCTTCCCCGCCGGCGGCACCACGGACATCCTGGCCCGCGCGGCTGCGCAGAAGCTGTCCGAGGCATGGGGTCAGCAGGTGATCGTCGACAACCGGCCGGGTGCCGGCGGCAACATCGGCACGGAGCTCGTCGCCAGATCGGCACCTGACGGCTACACGCTCGAGATGGGCACCGTCGGCACGCACGCCATCAACGCGAGCCTCTATTCGAAGCTGCCCTACGATCACGTGAAGGACTTCGCGCCCGTGATCCTCGTCGCGGGCGTGCCGAACGTGCTCGTCATCGGTCCCGGGCTGCCGGTGAACTCGGTGCAGGAGCTCATCGCGTACGCGAAAGCCAACCCGGGCAAGCTGAACTTCGCGTCTTCGGGCAGCGGCACGTCGATCCACCTGTCCGGTGAGCTGTTCAAGACGCTCACCGGCGTGCAGATGACGCACGTTCCCTACAAGGGCAGCGCGCCCGCGCTGAGCGATCTCATGGGCGGGCAGGTTCAGCTCATGTTCGACAACCTGCCGTCGTCGCTGGCGTTCATCAAGGCGGGCAAGCTGCGCGCGCTCGCGGTGACGAGCACGGTACGCGCCGCCGCGTTGCCCGACGTGCCGACGATGGTCGAAGCAGGCGTGCCGGGGTTCGAGGCGTCGTCGTGGTTCGGCATCCTGGCGCCGGCCGGAACGCCGCGCGACATCGTGATGCGCATCAACGGCGAAGTGGCGAAGTGGCTCGCGTCGCCCGATGCGCGCGAGAAGCTGTCGGCACAAGGCGCCATCGCCGCCGGGGGCACGCCGGAGGACTTTGCGCGCCATATCGGCAGTGAAACGACGAAGTGGGCGAAGGTCGTGAAGGAAAGCGGCGCGAAGGTGGATTGAGCGTCAGCTGATTCCTACACGGGAAACTCGCGCACCAGCGCATTGTCACCCCCATGTCGGCCGTCGCGGCCGTGCATCACCGCGGTGAGGCACGGCTGCCCGCATTGCGCGGCGCACGGCCTCAGGAGCATGGAGACAGGCATGACGCAATCGCGTAAATCCCTCATGGCCATCGCAGTCGCGAGCGCCATCACCGCGTGCGGCGCCACTGCGGCCAGCGCCCAGGGCGTCACCACGTGGGCCACCGTGACGCAGACGCGGCCGATCTATTCGCAGGTCAGCGATCCGCAGCAGCGCTGCTGGTCCGAGCGCGTGGTCGAGCATCAAGTGATGCGCGTGGACGAAGCGCCGATCGGCGTGCGTGGCGCCGTGATTCCGCAGCCGCACGGCAACGATCTCGTCGCGGTGCCGCATGAGCGCGACATCCAGCGCTGCGGCACGGTGGACACGACGCGCATGCAGCTGCAGGGCTACGAAGTCCACTACGTCTACGGCGGGCGCGAGTACACCACGCAGCTGCCGTACGACCCGGGCCAGCGCCTGCGCGTGAACGTCGACGTGCAGCCGGAAACGCGTTAGGCCCTGCCGGCGGATCCGCGACGCGCGTGCGGCCCGCGCTCAGTCGCCGGTCGACTGGAATGCGCCGGGCCGCCGAGGACCGGGCGCGACCGGCCGGCTCCCGCGAGGGTGGAGGTATTCGCGCGCGGGGATGACCGGCTGCCCGCGCACCTCGCCCGGATCGGGCGTGGGTGCCGCGATCGCCGACGCTGCATGCAGCCGATAGTCGCCCTGCGCGGGCGCCACGAAATCGCTCGCGCGCGCGACGCGGTTGTCCGCGAACCGCCCGGTCGTACCGGATGCCTGCAGGCTGTTCCCCAGCACGACGTTGTCGAGCACATCGACGGCCGTGGCACCTTCGCGCACCGCAAGCACGCGGCCGCCGTGCGGCAAGGCGTCGACGATCGTGTTGAACGCGAGCACGAGTCCGTTCACCGGCCAGCGATACCCTTCCGCGCCGAAGGAGACGATGGTGTTGTTCTCGGTCGTGGCGGACTGGCCGATGAGGTTGCCGATGACCCAGGCGTCGCCCCCGCTCGGCAGGTCGATCTCGTAGCTCGAGCGCCCGGGCGGCTCGTCGGTGATGCGGTTGTTCTCGATGCGCGTCTCGCGCGCGCGGCTCTTCACCAGGTGGCCGAACGCGCCTTGATGCACGTAGCTCTCGCGCAGCGTGAACCGGCCGATCAGCCCGACGTAGATCTGGTGGCCCGGATCGCCCGGCTGGAAGCGCGCGTCGACGGCATTGCGGCGGAACTCCGAGCGCTCGACCACGAGCTCGGCGCTCGCATCGTTCGACGTCAGGATGCCCATCTCGTTGTCCTCGAACAGGCAGTCGCGCACGGTGAGGCGGCCGGTCTCGTGCCGGATGCCCGCGCCGTTGTGATCGGCGACACGCGCGCCTGTGAATTCGAGGCCTTCGACCGTCACGTCGCGGCCGCGCACCACGACGATCGCCTTGTCCTGCGCCATCGCACCCGTGGACACGAACCGCGCGCGGCCCCCGACCGCGCGGATGACCAGCTCGTCCTGCGTGAACACGGCAACATCGTCGACATAGCGGCCGGCGTCGACTTCGATGACATCGCCGCTGCGTGCCTTGCGGGCGGCTTCGCCGAGCGTGACGACGGCGCGTCCGGGGCCGACGACCATGACGTACGCAGTCGCATGCGAGGCGCCCACGCAGGCGCAGACACATGCACCGCGCAGCAGGGCGCGCAGGAGCGGCATGCTCACGATCGTGCGATGGCGTCCCGGCGCGCCAAATCGGACTACCGCGAAGCCGCCCACGCGAGCGAGAGCCACCCGGCGAGGAACGCGACACCGCCCACCGGCGTGATTGCACCGAGCGCGCGCGCGCCCGTGAGCGCCATCGCATACAGACTGCCGGAGAACAGCGCGATCCCCACGACGAACAGCCACCCGGCCGGCGCAAGACCGGCGCGCTCGGGCACGTGGATCGTCAGGAGCCCGACCACCGCGAGCCCCAGCGCATGCCATGCGTGGTACTGCACGGCGGTCTGCCACACGGCGCTCATCTCCGGCGTGAGGCGATTGCGCAAGGCGTGCGCGCCGAAGGCGCCGGCAGCCACCGCCACGAACATGAGGAGCGCTGCGAGCGTGAGTGCGGTGCGGGCCGTCATTTCGTCTAGAATTCCGATTCGCGGCCTCGCATGCCGCCCGGGCAGGATAGCACCATGACCATCGAACGCCGCAACGTGGGGCCGCGCCTGTCGGACCTCGTGATCTATGCGCCGCCGCCATCGGGACGGCTCGTGTTCCTCGCAGGCCAGGTCGCCGAGGATCGCAACGCGGACATCGAAGCGCAAACGCGCTCGGTGCTCGCGCAGATCGACAAGCTGCTCGCCGAGGCCGGCACGGACAAGCGCCACATCCTGTCCGCGACCATCTACCTCGCGAGCATGGACGACTATGCCGCGATGAATCGCGTGTGGGATGCGTGGGTACCGCAAGGCGATCCGCCCGCGCGCGCCACTGTCGAGGCACGCCTTGCGCATCCGGCGTTCCGGGTCGAGATCCAGCTCGTCGCCGCCGGCCTGGGCTGATCCGATGCCGCCCGACACCGCCTCGCTGCCCGCTGCCAGCACGACGCGCGCGCCGGCCGCGCGCCACGACGCGGCCACGCTGCCCGTCACGCGCGCGACATTCGACCAGGTGATGGTGCCCTGCTATTCGCCGGCCGCGTTCATTCCGGTGCGCGGTGAAGGCTCGCGCGTATGGGACCAGGAGGGCCGGCTGTACATCGACTTCGCGAGCGGTGTCGCCGTCACCTCGCTCGGTCACGGCCATCCGGCGATGCTCAAGGCGCTCGACGAGCAGTCGCGCCGCATCTGGCACGTGTCCAACTGGTTCACCAACGAGCCCGCGCTGCGGCTGGCGACGCGCCTGACCGAGCACACGTTCGCCGAGCGCGCGTTCTTCTGCAATTCGGGTGCCGAGGCCAACGAAGCTGCGCTCAAGCTCGCGCGCCGCTTCGCGCACGATCGCTTCGGGCCGCGCAAGACGCGGATCGTGGCAGCCAGCAACGCCTTCCATGGCCGCACGCTGTTCACGGTCACCGCCGGCGGGCAGCCCAAGTATTCGTCGGGGTTCGGTCCCAATCCGGCGGGCATCACGCACGTCCCGTACAACGACGTCGCAGCACTGGAGGCGGAATTCGTCGCGCACGGTGCCGACATCTGCGCCGTGATCCTCGAGCCGATGCAGGGCGAGGGCGGCATGCGACCCGGCACGCCGGCGTTCCTGCAGGCCGCGCGGCGGCTGTGCACGGCGCACGAGGCGCTGCTCGTCCTCGACGAGATCCAGAGCGGCATGGGCCGTACGGGTGCGCTGTTCTCGTACATGCAGAAGGGCATCGTGCCCGACATCCTGACCAGCGCAAAGGGCCTCGGCGGCGGCTTCCCGGTGGGCGCAATGCTGACCACCGCACCGGTCGCGCAGGCGTTCGGGCCGGGCGTGCACGGCACCACGTATGGCGGCAACCCGCTCGCGTGCGCGGTGGCGGGCGCGGTGTTCGACGTCATCAACACCACCGAGGTGCTCGACGGCGTGAAAGCCCGCCATGCGCTCTTCATGGAAGGCCTGCGCGCGATCGATCAGCGGCGTCACGTGTTCGCCGACGTGCGCGGCGAAGGTGTGTGGATCGGCTGCGAGCTCGCCGATCCGTGGCGCGGCCGCGCCGGGGCCGTCATGCAGGCGGCAGGCGACGTCGGACTGCTGGTCCTCATGGCGGGCACCGACGTCATCCGGCTCGCGCCGTCGCTCGTGATCTCGCTCGACGAGATCCTCGAAGGCCTCGCGCGGCTCGAGAACGCGCTCAACCGCGCACTGAACTAGCGCTGCGGCGACGCGCGGGACGATGTTCTACGTCCGTCCCATCGCGCGCGAGGACCTGCCAGCGGTGCTCGCGCTGTCCGAGCGCACCGGCACGGGCCTCACCACGCTGCCCGCGGATCGCGAGCGGCTGTCCACGCGCATCGAGCGCTCGCTCGCCTCGTTCGCCGGCACGGCGGAGCGCGCGGATGCGTGCTACATGTTCGTGCTGGTCGACGATGCCTCGCGGGATGGTGCGCGCGTCGTCGGCATCAGCGCGATCGAAGCGGCGGTCGGCCTGCGCGAGCCCTGGTACAACTATCACGTCGGCACGCTGGTGCACGCATCGAGCAATCTCGGCGTGTACACGGTCGCGCCGACGCTGTTCCTGGCCAACGATCACACGGGCAATACCGAGCTGTGCTCGCTGTTCCTAGACCAGGGGCACCGGCGCGGCAAGAACGGGCCCCTGCTCGCCAAGAGCCGTTTGCTGTTCATCGCCGAATTTGCCGATCGCTTCGCACCCAAGGTCATCGCGGAGCTGCGCGGCAAGCTCGAGCCCGACGGCCGCAGCCCGTTCTGGGAAGGGCTTGGCCGCCATTTCTTCGCCATGGAATATTCAACGGCGGACTACCTCACCGGCATCGGGCAGAAAGCGTTCATCGCCGAGCTGATGCCCAAGCATCCGGTGTACGTGAACCTGCTGCCCGCGAACGCGCGCGATGCGATCGCCGTCGTGCATGCGGACACCGCGCCTGCACGCGCGATGCTGGAGCAGGAAGGCTTCCGCTACGAGGGCTACGTCGACATCTTCGACGCGGGGCCGACCGTCGAGTGCTTTCGCGACACCATCGACGCCGTGCGCCGCTCGAGCGTGCTGCCGGTGATGCTGGGCGAGGAAGATCCCGTGCCCGACAGCCTCACCGACGACATCCTCTGGCTCGTGTGCAATCGACGTTTCGAGGACTTTCGCGTGCTGGTCACCACGGCACCCGCACGCGCCGACCGCTTTCCGCTCATGCCGTACGCCGCGGCCGCGCTGCGCGTCGACGAGGGCGACACCGTGCGCGCCGTGCCGCTCGCGCCGGCGGATCGATGAGCGGCGTAGCCCAATCCCCAACGACGCTGGATCCGCGCTTTCGCGGGGGTGACCGTGCCGAACGCCTTGCGCTCGTCACGGTCAACTTCGACGGCATCCCGGGGCCCACCCACAACTACTCCGGGCTGTCGCCGGGCAACCTGGCCGCCGAGCGGCATGCGCAGCTCCTGTCCAACCCGCGCGAGGCCGCGCGGCAGGGCCTGGCGAAGATGCGTGCGCTCGCCGCCCGCGGCTTCCCGCAGGCGGTCCTGCCGCCGCACGAGCGGCCCGCAGTCGGCGCATTGCGCGCCCTGGGCTTTGCCGGCACCGACGCCGAGGTCGTGCGCAGCGCTGCGCGCGACGCGCCGCGCCTGCTCGCCGCCTGCTCGTCGGCCGCCGCCATGTGGGTCGCCAACGCCGCCACCGTGAGCCCTTCGGCGGATACGGCCGACGCGCGCGTGCACCTGACGCCCGCCAACCTCGTATCGCATTTCCATCGCGCGCTCGAAGCGCCCACCACGACCCGCGTGCTGCGCGCGCTGTTCGACGACGAGCGCTACTTCGACGTGCACGATCCCCTGCCCGCGGCGCCGCAGTTCGGCGACGAGGGTGCCGCCAACCACACCCGCTTCGACGGCGGCATGGAGTTGTTCGTCTACGGCCGGCGCGCGTTCGGCGAGGGTCCGGCGCCGGTCCGGTATCCGGCCCGGCAGACGCTCGAGGCGTCGGCCGCGGTCGCCCGGCTCCATGGGCTTGCGCCTCGACGCACAGTGTTCGCCCAGCAAACGCCCGAGGCCATCGACGCCGGCGTCTTCCACAACGATGTCATCGCCGTGGGCGAAGGAACGTTGTTGTTGTGCCATGAGCACGCGTTCGTCGATCAACCGGGGGTCCTGGCGGCGCTCGCCGCGGGCGTCGGAGCGGCCTTCACGGCCCTCGTGGTGCGCGCAGCGGAAGTCTCGCTCGCGGAGGCCGTCGCGACCTACCTGTTCAACAGCCAGCTCATCGCGCGCGCGGACGGGGGCTACACGCTCGTCGCGCCGGCCGAGGCGCAGGAGCACGCTGGCACGCGAGCGCTACTGGATCGCCTCGTGAGCGAAGGACCCATCGACGAGGTGATGGCGTTCGACCTGCGCCAGAGCATGCGCAACGGCGGGGGCCCGGCGTGCCTGCGCTTGCGCGTGCCTCTGACTGCCGCTGAACGCGCGGCGGTGCGGGGTCGCGTGTTCCTCGACGACGCCCTGGCGGGCGACCTCGAAACCTGGATCGACCGCCACTACCGCGATCGCCTCGCGCCGGCCGACCTCGCCGATCCGTGCCTGCTCGACGAATCGCGCCGGGCGCTCGACGAGCTCACGCAACTGCTGGCTTTGCCGCCGGTCTACCCTTTTCAGGACCGCGCGGGCGCGTGAGCGTCCCGCGGCTCGCCCACCACGGAGGTCGAGATGCATGCACGCTGGTTGATGATTCCTTTGACGATTACCGCCGGCGCGATGGCGGCCGCTTGCGCCACGCCCGACACGACGCGGCCCGAGCCCATCGCAAGCGCAGACACGCAATGCAAGGTGGTGACGGTCTACAGCGCTGCGGATGTCATCCACAACCAGAACGCGCGTGGCGTGCCCGGCAGCTCGATCCAGCGCGCCGAAGGCGCCGCGGAAGCAGGCCGCATCGAGGCGGCCAACCCGACGCGCGCGCCCGTTCGACTGGATAGCGCAACGGCAAAGCTGTCGCGCGAGTGCTGATCGCGCGTGTCATTCCCGCGCAAGCGGGATACCGGGTAACACGGCAGCTCGTCATTCCCGCGAAAGCGGCAATCCAGTGACGTCCGAACGACCTGGGTCCCCGCTTTCGCGCCGACGACCAACGATCAGCCGCCAATCTGCGCACGCAGCTCGCCGCCGGGATGCGCGGCGCTGTGCACGTTCACGTAGAGATTGCCCGCCTTGTACGCGTCGTATTGCGCGTCCGTGAGCTTCGATCCGGGCGGGAACACGAAGCGGTTCTCTCCGTCCTTGACCATCGGCACGATCACCGGTCCGTTCGCGCCCGGCGCGGCCTCATGAATGTGCGCGGCGGTGGCGGCGAAGCCGCTCGTGGTGAGTGCACCGCTCACGCTGTGATCCGGCGCCACCAGGACCACGCCGCTCGCCGCCGCTGCGCCGGAGGGCACCGGTGGAACCTCCTTGTCGCCCGTCAACGTCACCCGCTGACCGACCATCATCATGGGCGCGCCTGCCATCCACTGGTTCCATTGCGCGCAGCCGGCGAGCGTGCCGGCGACGGCGATCGCAAGGACGAATGTCTTCGGGGTGCGCATTTTCACGGTGTCTCCTCGGGCGAATGGCGGGATGTCCGGACGCGACGAAGCGCGCCCGGTGGAAGCGTCGAGTTAAGACGCCCTCACGGGACCGCGGAGTCGGACGAACACCGATCCTGGTGTCGGCGTTCGTCCGAGGCGCCGTTATTCCCGCCCGCGCGTCATTCCGGCACGGCGCGCGGCAGCTGCCGATGGGCACGCACCGGCGACCATGCCGTCGCGGCAAGCGCCAGCGCGATCCCCAGCCCCCCCACCATGAGCAGCGTGACCCGCAAGCCGACCGCGGTCGCAAGCGCACCACCCACCAGCGAGCCGAGCGGTGCGACGGCCACTGTCAGGAAGCGCATGGTGGCCGTCATGCGCCCCATCAGGCGGTCGGGCGTGATCGACTGGCGCAGCGCGAGGTAGTTGATCCCGTAGAGCACCGCGCCGAAGTCGAACACGAGCATCGCCGCGCCGAGCAGCAGCATCGCCATGCGGGGCGATCCGTGCACCAGCCCGAACATCTGCCAGGCGAACGCGGTCAGGCTCAAGCCGAGCACGATGACCGGCCCTACCCCCAGGCGCGCAGACAGCTTCTCCGCCAGGGCAGCCGCCATGACGCATCCCAGCCCGCCGGCCATGTAGGTCACGCCGATCGCTCCTGCCGACAACCCGAGCTCGCGCGTCGCGAACAGGATGAGCACGGCGATCTGCATGTGATGCAGCATCTGCCACGCACCGGCCATCATGGCGAGCGACCACAGCGTGCGGTTGCGCCATACGAGCAGGAGCCCTTCGTGGATCTCGGCGAGCACCGGCGCGCGCACGCCCGGATGCGCGACGTCGTTGGGCACGCGCAGGCGCCGCAGCATCAGGCCCGAGGCGAGGAACGTCACCGCGTCGAACAGGATCGCGAACGGCGCGGTCAGGATCTGGATGAGCACGCCTGCAAGTCCCGGCCCGACCAGCGCGGCCGATGTCTCGCCGAGCGTGATCTTCGCGTTGGCCTCGACCAGCCGCTTGCGTCCGGCCATCTGCGTGATGAGCACCTGGTAGGCGGCGCCGCCCACCACGTTCTGCACGCCGCAGAAGAAGCCCACGACGAACAGCAGTCCGATGGACAGCCAGCCGCCATAAGCCGCGAGCGGAATCAGGAGCAGCGCGGCACCCCGGCTGACGTTGCACGCGATGACCACGGGCAGCTTGCGCACGCGATCGAGCAGCACGCCCGCGTGCAGCGATACGAGCGCGAACGGCAGCGTCTCGAGCGCGACCAGGATGCCCATCTCCAGCGGCGTGGCCTGCAACAGCAGCGCGGCCGTCAACGGGAGCGCCAGGTTGGTGACCTGCGCGCCGTACGAGGTGATCGTCAGCGACGTCCACAGGCGCCGGAAGTCGGCCGAGCGCCAAAGGCCGCGGAAGGTGCGGCGGATCAGGCGGCGAAAGCGTTCGTTCCCATTCATGATGCTTCCCTCGGCGCCGCGCGATGCGCAGCGCCACCGGTCGATCGACACGGCGGGAAGCCGAAACGGGGAATGTTCCCTTGCGATCGGTTCCCGCCGAACCACCCGGCGGGCGACCGCTCGGGTGCTTCAGTACAGCGGTTGCGGCGCGACGTCCGCGCCACGCGCGCCCGCAATTCGCATGGACCAGCGGCGCGACGCAAACGACGCGGCGCGCAGGGAGGTCATGCGATGTGCGATGCGCAGGTTCATGGCGGTGTGGGCACCGTGTGCAACATGGATGTGGTCATGATAATGCGCGCCGAGGGCGACGGCCAAGGCGAATCTTCCGCCCGCGGGGGCGGTGGCCATGCCGGTGTGGCGGCCGAGCAACGTCAGGCGTGCGCCGACGCGCCGGTGCGCCGCAGCGCAGGGTCGGTCGTCACTTGCGGGCCTGGCGGGCGGTGTCGAGGTCGAGATACGCCCACGGGTGGTCCCAGTACGCGTGCTTCTTGTAGCCCAGCACCCAGGGTTGGACCAGCGTGTTGTCGACCGGATACACCGCGAGGTTCAGCGGGTCGTACGACGCCATGATCTCCGACATGCGGCGGTACAGGCGGTCGCGTTCCGGACCGTCGGGCAGCGTGCGCGACTTGCGATAGAGCTCGTCGTAATCGGCACGCTGGAAGCGCGAGTAGTTGGTCTGCCCGATGTTGCCGCCGTAGAGCAACTGCACGAACGCGTCGCCTTCGGCATAGGCGTTGATCCAGCCGAGGCGCCACATCTGCAGCTGCCCCGCCTTGCCCATCTTGAGCAGGTCGGGGAACTTCTGCTTCATGAATTCGATGCGCACGCCGACGGCCTTGAGGCTGCGCTGCCACAGCTCGTCGAGCTCGCGGTCGCGTCCTGACGGCGTGGACGCCATCGTGATGGTGAGTGGCTTGCCATCCGGCTGGTCGCGCCAGCCGTCGCCGTTGCGATCGATGTAGCCCAGGCGGTCGAGCAGCGCGGTGGCCGCGGCAGGATCGTAGTGCGTGGCGACATCGAGCCCGTCGTCGTGACCGGTAACGCCCGGCGGAATGAGCTGCGTGGCCAGAATGGCCTGTCCCTGGTAGACGATGCGGATCATCTCCGGCGTGTTGATGGCCAGGCCGATCGCGCGGCGCAGCGCGATGTGCGTCTTGTCGTAGCCTCCGACCACCGGATCCTGCATGTTGAAATACGCGTACGCCAGCGACGGCTGCACGACGCTGCCCAGGCGCACCCCGCGCGCGACGTAATCGGCCTTGAGGCGCGGGCCATCGAGCACCTTGTCCGACAGCTCGGGAGGCAGCGTGACGTAATCGAGCGTGTGGCTGTCGAAGGCGAGCAGGCGAGGATTCGCTTCCTCGAGGATCGCGATGTCGATGCGGCCGATGCGCGGCACGCTCTTGCCCTTCATCTCGGCCATCAAGGCGCGATCGGCAGGGTCGCTGCTTTCCGGGTAGGACTCGGCCCGGTACGAGGGATTGGCCTCGAGCACGATCTGCGCGCCCCGGCGCCACGATTTGAGCCGATACGGCCCCGTGCCGACCGGATTGGCCATCACCCAGCCGCTCGCATCGCCGTAGCGCTCCACCACTTCGCGCGCGACGGCGGCCATCGGCGAGCTGCAGAGATAGCCCATGAGGATGTAGTCGGGGTCCTTGAGGCTGAGACGGATCGTGTAGCGGTCGACGGCGCGCAAGCCTTCGATCGGCGCGTCGTAGTCGAAGCGGTTGGTGCGCTTGGCAGCATCGACCACGCTTTGCGCACCGACGATCTTGCCTTCCAGGTACCACGCGAACGGCGAGCGCATGCGCGGGTCGAGCAGGCGCTTCCAGCTGTAGACGTAATCGGCGGCGGTGAGCTCGCGCGGCTTGTCCTTGAACGCGGGATCGTCGGCGAAGTGAATGCCGGGCCGGATGCGGATGATCCAGGTGCGGCCGCCGTCGCTGATCTGCGGCATGGCCGCGGCCGTGCGCGGCACCCGCTTGTACGGCCGCGCGAGGTAGTCGAAGCCGTAGGGCGGCTCGAAGATCGCGCGCTGCACGCTGTCCGAATACAGGTCGCTGCTCGCCTGCGGGTCGAAGCCCGTTTCGGCAACCGGGAATGCGACGTGCAGCACTTTCACGGGGTCGGCGGCCGCGTGCGCGTGCGGCGCCGCGGCCATGGGCGCGCCGAGCAGGACGATGGCGAGGAGCCGCAGGAGCGTCATCGCGCGGCCACGGTGTGCGGGCCCGGCGTGACGTCGATGTAACGCCATGCTTGCAGCAGATGCGGGTTGCGCAGGTAACCCTGCACCCAGGGGCGGATCAGCGCCGTGCGCATCGCGAACACGCGCAGACCCCAGGGATTCCAGGCGCCGACCAGGCGCGCCATGCGCTCGTAGACGCGCGTGCGCTCGGCGTCGTCGCGCGTGCGCTTGCTCTGGCGATAGAGCGCGTCGAATTCCGCATTGCGAAAGCGCGCGAGGTTGTTGCCCCCGGCGTTGGGGCCGTACAAGCCCAGCATGATCGCATCCGCCGACGTCGCGAACAGTCCCACCATCCACAGCTGCAGCTGGCCCTCGTGCGCCATCTTGAACACCTCGGCCCACTTGCGATTGACGAAGTCGAGCCGCACGCCGATCGACTGCAGGTTCTTGCGGATCAGATCGTCGCGCTCGCGGTCCTCGGGCGTGGTGCCGATGCGGAGCACCAGCGGCGTACCATCCGGCCGCTCGCGCCAGCCGTCGCCGTTGCGATCGCGATAGCCGAACTTGTCCAGGAGCGCGCGTGCCGCGGCGGGATCGTGTGGCGGCCGCACGTCCAGTCCCGCGACATGACCATCGACTTCCGGCGGGATCGGCTGCGTGGCCGGCACGCCCTGCCCGTTGCGCACCACCTCGATCTCCTGCGCGACGTCGTACGCCATGAGGATCGCCCGGCGCAGCGCGACGCGGTCGGGCGCCTCACCGCCCACCACGGCGTCGTCCATGTTGAAGTAGAGATAACCCAGATACTGGTCGATCACCCGCTGCACGCGCACGCCCTGCGCGGTGTATGCCGGCAGCAGGCCGCCCGAAGGGTCCACCACCTTGCGCGCGAGCTCGAACGGCAGGTCGAGCACATCGAGCGCACCGCTGTCGAAGGCGAGCAGCTGCGGCTGCGGCGGCTCGATGATCGAAAGCTCGACGCGCCCTACCTGGGGCAGGCGGCGTCCCGCCATCGCCTTCGACATCGCCTGTGCGGCGACATCGGCGCCGGGCGGTGCAGCGGGGAACAGCTCCTCGCGATAGCGCGGGTTGGCCGTGAGCACGATGCGCTGGCCGCGCCGCCATTCGGCGAGGCGGAACGCGCCGGTGCCCACCGGGTGGTCCATCGCGCGTCCGTTCGCGTCCGCATGCGCTTCGATCACCTCGCGCGCAACCGCGGACAACTGCCCCCCGGCGAGGTAGGGCAGCAGCGTGTAGTCGGGCGCCGTCAGCCGCAGCTCGATGGTGTAGCGATCGCGCGCGCGCAAGCCCGGCCATTCGGTGTCGTAGTCGAACCGGCCGGCCGTGCGCGCGGCCTCGATGGCCGCATGCGCGCCCGCGACGCGGTCGGCCAGGATTTCGGCATTCGGCGAGCGCATGCGCGGATCGAGCAGGCGCTTCCAGGCGTACACGTAGTCCTGCGCGATCAGCTCGCGCGGCACGCCCTTGAACGCCGCGTCGTCGGCGAAGCGGATGCCGTGCTGCAGGCGGATGGTCCACGTCAGCCCGTCGGCGGAGATCTCGGGCATCGCCGCCGCGGTACGTGGCACCACGCGCGAGCCGCCGTAGTAATCGAATTGATACGGCGGCTCGAAGATCGCGGTGATGACCGTGAACGAATAGGTGTCGGCGGCGCCCTGCGGGTCGAAGCCGGCTTCCTCGCCGTCCATCGACACGCGCAGCACTTTCGCGGGATCCCCTGCAACGACCGGGGCTGCTGCGCTCGCCGTGGCCGCGCAAAGCACCGCGGTCATTACCAGCAGCGCGCGCAGGCTGTTCACGATGCCCGCGGCCGGCGGATCAGCGCAACGCCTTCGCGCGCGCAGCGTAGTCGATGTCGAGGTATTGCCACGGATGCTGGTTGGTGGGATTTTCCTTGAAGCCCTCCACCCATGGCTGCACGACGACGTTCTCCACCCGGAATGCGGTCAGCACCCACGGCGAGTACGCATAGAACAGGTCGGTCATCTTGCGCACGATCGCGGTGCGCGCCGGTCCGTCCGGTATCGCACGTCCCTGCTCGTAGAGC
>DATILY010000004.1:0-27056 GCA_035475895.1 Casimicrobiaceae bacterium
ACGCAGCGTGGCCCGCAGGCCGATGCGCGCGTACGGGGGCCGCGGCGCACGATGGACCCACGCGAGCGCGAAATACCACGCCACGAAGATCGCCAGGATCACGAAGAACGCGACCGGCAAGCCGAGGGTGAGCAGCCACGCGGGCACGCCTTCGGCCCATAGCGGCAGCGCGAATGCCGCGTACGCGGCGAGACCGGCGGCAAAGACCACCGCGATGGCGAGCGCGCTCCACATGCCAAGGATGGTACCGCGCAGCGGCTATGCCCGCCGGCGGAGCGCAGCTTCGCTTACGCGGGGATCGGCACGGCGTGCGTCCGCCAGCTGCGCAACGCGTTCAACGAGGCCGCGAGATCGGGGATCAGCACGACGCCCGGCAGTGTCTTGCGCACGCGGCGCGTCATCTCGCCGCCTGCCCACAGGGTCACATGGGCCGGCAACTGGCGGCGCAGCGTCAGGAGCGCGTCGGTTGCCTGGCGCACCGGGAACGCCGCCGAGAACGACAGCGCGACGATGTGCACCTTGTGCGCGACGGCCGCGCGACGGATGTCCTCGAGCGGCGTCTGCGGGCCGAGCGAGATGCACTGCACGCCTTCGGGCACGAGCAAGGCCTCGACCATGAGCAGGCCGAGG
Organism: Casimicrobiaceae bacterium; assembly: GCA_035475895.1. Classification (GTDB taxonomy): domain Bacteria; phylum Pseudomonadota; class Gammaproteobacteria; order Burkholderiales; family Casimicrobiaceae; genus VBCG01. The sequence continues at coordinate 631 of DATILY010000004.1, forward strand.
CCGTGCTGCTCGTTGGGAAACGTCGTGAGCAGCGTACGCGGCACGCCCGTCTGGCGCGGAAATGCATTGATCGCCGTGCGCAGCGCGACTTGCAGCTGCTCGGTGTACAGGTGCTCTTCGAAGACTTGCAGCTCGCCGCGCATCCATGCGTCACCCACGGCGCGATTGAGCGGGCTCACGGTATCGAGCACGAAGCGCTGCAAGCCCTGGCGCATGACGAGGTTGGCGAGCGTGTGCTGCAGCGCCGTCACGTCGTGGGTGTGCAACATGGCGAGGACGTCGCGCTCGAGCGCGGGCGCGAGGCTTTCGCGCGGGTTGCTCGCACGCGCGTCGGCCAGCGCGTTGAGCTCGTCGGCCGACAGCCCGATGATCTTGCCCGGGCGCATGCCGATGTCCATGAGGCGCTTGATCGCGCGCAGCTTGCCGACCTCCAGCACCGAGTACTGACGCTCGCCGTTCTCGTCGCGGCGCGGCTTGGGGAAGCCGTAACGGCGCTCCCACATGCGCAGGACGTCCTTCGAGAGGCCCGTTTCGCGCTCGACCGCGCTGATGTTGAGGAAGAGGCTGTGATGCTCCACGGCGTGCTTGGTTGTCTTGGACGACGGATTGACGGCGGCGCCGTTCGTCGGTATTCTAGCGAGACCTCGCTTCTTTGTCCAAGACAATGAGCCTCGTGCGGCGATTCGGCCGGTTCTTCCGCAGCGCTCGCCGCAGCGATCGCCTTCCCGGCGGAACGCCCAAGGGACGCGAGCTCATTCCGCTCTTCCTCCTGCTCGTCGCCATCGCCGCCACCGCGGTGGTGTGGTCGCACTTCGAGGATTCCATCGTCGACGTCGCGTTCGGTCCGCTCGGCCTCGTGCCCGACGCCGCGCAGGACGACGGCGCAGGCGACGCGCTGACGCCTGCCGCCGAAGCCGACCTCTACTTGCCGTCGGTGAGCGTGCTCGAGGACGCCCGCGTCGTCGCCGCGATCGGGCCGATCGCGCGCCTGTCGTGCAGCAAGGATGATCCCGCAGGGCCTGCGGCCGCAGCGGCCCGCGCGACAAGCCTCCCGCTCGACGCTGCGGCGATCGCCGAGGCGCAATTCGATGCCGCGAGCCAGGCCGCGCTCGACACGCCGCTCGAAGCCACCGGCGCTGACGCCGCCACTGTTGCGGGTCAGCACTTACTCGCAGCCGCGCACGCCCCCATCGCCATGGTCGCCGTCGCGCCCGACGCTACGCAGGCCGGCAGCTGCCCGGTCCTGCTGCAGCGCACCTTCAATCGCCTGCAAACCGGCAAGCCCGAGTCGCTCTGCCAGTTCGAGGGCAAGGTCCTGCTGGTGGTGAACACCGCGAGCTACTGCGGCTACACGCATCAGTACGAAGGCCTCGAGGCGATGTACCGCAAGTACAAGGACCGCGGGCTCGTCGTGGTCGGCTTCCCGTCCAACGATTTCGGCAAGCAGGAGCCGGGCAGCAACCAGGAGATCGCGGAATTCTGCCGCCTGACCTATGGCGTGCAGTTCCCGATGTTCGAAAAATCGAGCGTGACCGACCTGAAGGCCAATCCGCTGTTCTCCGACCTGGCCGCGAAGACGGGCAAAACGCCGCAATGGAATTTCCACAAGTACGTCATCGACCGCAGCGGCGCCCCGGTCGCGAGCTTCACGAGCCAGGTGGAGCCGACGGACAAGACGCTGCTCGCGCTCATCGAGCGCCTGCTCGCGCAGCCCGCAGGCAACGCGCGCAGTCCCGGCTGATCCGCGCGCGTCCTCGACGACGCGCGCGGCTTCACGCCAGCACGCGGACGAGCAGCGTGACGGCGTTCACCACGAGCAACCCCGCGATGAGGCGCAGCACGCCGGCACTCGACAGGCGTCGATGCAGCTTGTGCCCGAGCCACACGCCGACGGCCATCGCCGGCAACAGCAGCGCGACGAGGAACAGCAGCGGCGCGTGCAGCACGCCCGTCGCGATGAAGATCGCCAGGCGCAGCCATACGCTCAGCACGACCATCAGCGCCGCCGTCGCGCGCAGCGCACCCTTGTCGTGGATGCGCGCGGACAGGAACACGACGTAGATCGGCCCGCCGGTCCCGAAGAGGCACGAGAAGACACCGCCGACGACGCCGAGCGGAAGCGCGAGCCAGCCCGGCGCGTGCTGCGGGCGCGGCGCGCCCGACAAAACGTACACGCCGTACACGCCCACGAAGATCGCGAGCGCGAGCAGCGCCGGCGCGGGCGGCAGATTCAGCAGCAGCGTGCCGCCGAGCGCGATGCCCACGACCGCGGCCGGGGCAATGCGCTTGAACTCGTGCCATGCGATGCTGTGCCGATGGTGCCACGCCGTGTGATTGGCGGCGAAGAAGTCGAGGGACGTCATCGTCGCCACTGCGGTCGTGAGCGACACCATGTGCGCGAGCAACGGCACGCACACGATCGCCGAGCCGAACCCCGTGGCGCCGAAGATCGTGTAGCCGGCGAGCACGATCAGCGGAATCGCGATGAGCAGCGCGAGCGGCAGGTCGGGCAGCGGCAGGGACGGCATCGCGGCGGCGGCGGGCGGCCGGTCGACCGCAAGGCTGAAAGGAGGCGCGCGAGCGCACGGTATAATCCGCACCTCGGCGAGCTAGCTCAGCTGGTTAGAGCAGAGGAATCATAATCCTTTGGTCCGGGGTTCGAGTCCCTGGCTCGCCACCACATTCCCGCTGACTATTCCGGAAGCATCCGTCCCGTGTCGGGACGTGACAGCGCAACGTCGGCCCGACGTTACCGGATGAACTGAGGCACCACGTAGCCGCTGACGCCGATCACGATGGCAATCGCATCGGCGACGAGTCGCTGCCCGAAGCGATCGCGCAGCCGCATCATGCTCACCCAGTACAGGATCCCGACGGTGAGCCCGATCAGCGCGCCGCCGAGATACCACGGGATGCCGCTGAGATCGACGCAGTGAGCCCATTTGCAGCCAGCGGCCGAGAAGCCCACGAACGTGCTGAACGCAAGCCCCAACGCGACGGGCAGTTCCAGGATCGACAGCAGCACACGGCGGGGCTGAGTGTCGGTTGCGGCAGGTTGCATGGTGCTGTCAACGAAGCAGGTGCGCGGACGAGGTTACGCAGGACGGGGCGCGCCTACTGAGCTTTCGATGTCGGCGCAGCAGGCAGGCTGCTCGCGATCTCGCGCCAGTCGTCCGGATCCGCACAGCCTTGCACGAGCTTGCACACCGCCAGCAACTCGATCCGGCGCGTCCCGCTGACCCAACTGACGATGGTCTGGGTCGCTTCACGCGTTTTCGTCACCTTGATCGTCGCCCTGGAAGCGCCAACCTTCGTGTTGAGCATTTCGTCGAACATCACCACGCCGCCGCCATCCAGCCCGAAGTCGTATTCCTTGAGCAGCACGAGCTCGCCCGACGCCGTAGCGAATAGCCGCTGCACCGCGGTCCACGGTCCCTGAGGCAAGCCGCCGCCGGGAAGATACCCGAGCAACGTCATCCGCTCGAAGGACGTTCCCTGCAGCGAAGACAGCCGGACCGTCGCTTTGGGCATGACTTCCGACGCCGGCTTGACGACCCTGCGATACGCGTCGAGGTCCGCCATCCAGCCGTCCGGCTCGCCGACGATCACACGGTCGGGCGACCCTCGCTTGAAACGCTCGCCAAGCGTGGGCTCCGGGCCGATATCGAGCTCACCGGTCTTGCCGCGCGTCTCCTTCATGCTGATGATCGCGACCCGACCACCGGACACGTCGGGAAACCCCGGAGGGCCGGCGTACGGCATCGGCGGCATCTGCGCGGCGGGTTGTGCGCAGGCAGTCGACGCAACGAGCAACAGCGACCACAGCAGGCGTGTCATGGAGCGCTCCTGTCGCATCCGCAGCGACCACGGGCATGGCTGCTGTCGACATGCCATTAGAAGGCGGCGCGGCACGGCACGCAAGCCGCTTCGTCATGAGCACCGCTTGCCGGCGGGCCGCCGCACGCTAGAACGGCCTGCCGATTCCCTCTAAGATGCTGGGCCCGAATGGGCACCGCCATGGACGCCGCCGCCTTCGTTGCCGAGCTGGACACGCACCGCCGCTACCTGTTGCGGGTGGCGCAGCTGCAGCTGCGCGACACCGATCTCGCCGAGGACGTCGTCCAGGACACGCTACTCGCGGCGCTCAAGGCACGCGACGGCTTTACCGGCAAGTCCACCGTCAAGACCTGGCTTACGGGCATCCTGAAGCACAAGATCGTCGACGCCATCCGCGCGCGGCAGCGTCAGCCCGTAGGCGTCGCGTCGTTCGAGGACGAGGTGGATCTCGACGAGTTTGACCCGATGTTCAAGGACAATGGCACCTGGGCCGCACCGCCGGCCGAGTGGGGCGATCCGGAGAACGCGCTTTCGCGGCAGCAATTCTTCGACGTGATGCAATTCTGCCTGGACAAGCTGCCGCCCAATACGGCGCGCGTGTTCATGATGCGGGAAGTCATGGACCTGCCCACCGAGGAAATCTGTAAGGAATTGACGATCACCGCGAATAATCTATGGGTCATCCTGTATCGGGCCAGGATGGCGCTGCGCATGTGCCTGGAGCAGAACTGGTTTTCGGGCGCCACCCCGAGGTAGTGCCCGGATCGCCCGTTGCCGTCGCACATGCCGACCCTTCATTCGATCACCCACATGATCTCCTGCCAGGAGGCGTCCCGGCTGCTGTCCCAGCGCCAGGACCGCCAGCTGCGCTTCTGGGAGCGGCTCAGGCTGCGTGCGCATCTGGGGCTGTGCGACATCTGCACGCGCTTCGCGAAGCAGCTCGATTTCATGCGCGAGGCGCTGCATCGCTATCGCGACTGACCACGCTGGCCCGCGGCGAGCGGGCTCGTCCATGCACGTCATCGTCAACGGCACTGCGCGATCCATCGAGACACCGGCAACGCTTGCCGAAGTGGTGCGCGCGCTCGGCCTCGAGGGCAAGCGCATCGCCGTGGAGCGCAACGGCGAGATCGTGGCGAAAAGCCGCTACGCCAGCACCCCGATCGACGCGGGCGACCGACTCGAGATCGTCGCGGCGGTGGGCGGAGGCTGAGGCGTAAAATCGGCGCATGAACGCGCCTGCCCACCCTTCCACGCTCGCCGATCCCCTCGTCATCGCCGGGCGCGCCTACGCATCCCGCCTGCTCGTCGGCACGGGCAAGTACCGCGATTTCGAGCAGACGCGCGCGGCCATCGTCGCCAGCGGCGCGCAGATCGTCACGGTCGCCATCCGCCGCACCAATATCGGCCAGGAGGCGAACGCGCCTTCGCTGCTCGACGTGCTGCCGCCGCACGAATTCACGTATCTGCCCAACACCGCGGGCTGCTACACGGCCGACGAAGCCGTGCGCACGCTGAAGCTCGCGCGGGAGCTCCTCGACGGGCACACGCTGGTCAAGCTCGAAGTGCTGGGCGACCGCGACACGCTCTTCCCGGACGTGCGTGCAACGCTCGTCGCGGCGGAAAAGCTGGTCGCCGACGGATTTCAGGTGATGGTGTACACGTCCGACGATCCGATCATCGCGCGCGAGCTCGAGCAGATCGGCTGCGTGGCCATCATGCCGCTGGCCTCGCTGATCGGCTCGGGCATGGGCATCCTCAATCCGTGGAACCTGCGGCTGATCCTGGAGCAGGCCAAGGTGCCCGTGCTCGTGGATGCCGGCGTGGGCACGGCGTCGGATGCCGCCATCGCGATGGAGCTCGGCTGCCATGGCGTGCTCATGAACACGGCGATCGCGCAGGCGCAGGACCCGATCCGCATGGCGAAGGCGATGCGCCAGGCGGTCGAAGCGGGACGCGAAGCGTTTCTTGCCGGACGCATGCCGCGCAAGCTCTATGCGGCCAGCCCCAGCTCGCCGACGAGCGGCCTGATCGGCTGACGCTTGCGGTCCGCGCACGTGATCGTCCACACGCGAGCGCTCGTCGCGACGGCGCTCCTCGTCATGGCAATGTCCGCGATGGCGGGCTCGCTGACCGCCGCGCAGGTCGCCACCGTGTGCGGCAATGCCGAGGACATGTCGCACTGCGGGCGCCTCATCGAGGACCAGCAGCTCAAGCGCTTCGGCGGCATCGCCACGCGCGACGGCGACGAGCTGCGCGTAACGCTCTACCCACGCGGTGACGTGCTGTTCCGCGACGTCGTGCGCCCGACCGCCGTCGAGTCGTACACGCTCTGGGACGTGCTGCCGGAAATCAACGGCGTGCTGCTGTTCGTCAACCAGGGCGACCGCGCGAGCTACCTCCTGCTGATGCGCACCAACGGCCGCCAGTTCCGCCTGCCGGCCGAGCCGGTCGTCTCGCCCGATCGCGCGTATGTCGTGACGGCCGATTTCTGCGCCTTTGGCTGCGACAACGAAGTCGCGCTGTGGCGGCTGACGCGCGACGACGTGCGCAAGGAGCGGGTGCTGCGCGCCGACGGACCGTGGAGCGACGTCACGGCCGAATGGTCCGGCCCCGACGAGGTGGTCGTCGACTACACGCAGCAGGGCGAGACCGACCGGCGCCAGCTGCGCCTCGCACGCAACGACGCGCGCTGGCGTCCGCCGCGCTGATGAGCGCGAGCCAGTCCGAACCGCCGGAACGCCGGCGGCGCGGCGTGCGCAGCTTCGTGCTGCGGCAAGGCCGCCTGTCGCCGGCGCAGCAGCGGGCGTGCGAGGAGCTGTTGCCCCGCTACGGCGTGCCGTTCGCCGCGGCGCCGCTGGATTTTGCGCAGGTGTTCGGTCGCGTCGCGCCGGTCGTGCTCGAGATCGGCTTCGGCATGGGCGAGACGACGGCCGCGATCGCCATCGCGCAACCCGACCACGACTTCCTGGCCGTCGAAGTGCACTCGCCCGGCGTGGGATCGCTGTTGCGCCGCGTGCACGCACAGGGTCTGGCGAACGTGCGCATCGTGCAGCATGACGCCGTGGAAGTGGTCGAGACCATGATTCCGCTCGCTTCCCTGGCCGGCGTGCACGTCTATTTTCCCGATCCCTGGCCGAAGAAGCGGCACCACAAGCGACGGCTGCTCCAGCCACGCTTCGTGCAGGCGCTCGCGCAGCGCCTTGTCATCGGCGGTTACCTGCACGTCGCGACGGACTGGAGCCCTTACGCGGAACAAATGCTCGCCACGCTCGAGAACGAGCCGCTGTTGCGCAATCGCGCACCCGGCTACTCGCCCAGGCCCGCGTGGCGGCCGCAAACCAAGTTCGAGTTGCGGGGCATCAAGCTCGGCCACGAGGTGTTCGACCTCGTGTACGAGCGGCGCTGAGCGCTAGGCGGCCTTTGGCTTGGCGTTGCGTCGCGCGTGCACCCGCGCGATCAGCCGTGTGACCGCGCTGCGCGCCACGTCGCGCGAGAAGTGCGTGCGGATGTTGTCGCGGCCGCCCGCCGCGAGACGCTGCCACAGCGCCTCGTCCTGATAAACCTGCGCCACCGCGTCGGCGAAGGCTTGCGGCTCGTCGGCGACCAGCACGTCTTCGCCGGGCACGAGATACATGCCTTCGATGGAGGGCGACGTTGCGACCACCGGCAGCCCGTAGCTCATCGCGAGGTTGACCTTGCCCTTGACGCCCGCGCCATAGCGCAGCGGCGAAACCGAGACGCGGCAGCCGGTGAAGTACGGCGTGACGTCCTTCACGTAGCCGGTCACCACGAAGTCGTCGGCGGCGAGCGCCTTGATGCTGGCCGGCACGCTGCTTCCGACGATGTAGGTGGGCACACCGGGCAAGTGCTCGCGCAAGCGCGGCAGGATCTCGCGTGCATACCACAGCACGGCGTCCGCATTGGGTGGATGCTGGAAGCTGCCGATGAAGACCAATCCCGCGCGCTCGGCGAAAGGCTTGCCGTCCGGCAGCAGGTCGTGGATGTTGGACAGCACGAGCACGTGGGCCTGCGGCGCGAGCGAGGCGAGCAACGCCTGCTCGAGCGGTGAGACGACGAGCGTCACGTCGGACTTGCGGATGAGCGCCAGCTCTTCGTCGCGCTTGGCGCGCGCCGCGGCGCGCGCGGTTGCCCCGCCGTCGAGCTCCGCGAGCCGCTCGGCACGGAGGAAATGCAGATCGACGGTGTCGAACACGACCAGCGCATCCGGTGCGAATGCGCGGACGGCGTCGACGTGCTTGGCAGCGACGTAGTGGCGCGACAGCACCACCATGTCGAACTCACGGCCACGGCGCGACAAGAGGTCGGCGATGGAGCGCACGTAAGGCGCGAACAGGACCTCGATGCCGCGCTGCGCCAGGTCGCTGGCGTACGGTTCGCGATACTCGAGGTTGTCCGCCACGAAGGTGACCTTGCACTTGAGCGCGGTGAGGATCTCGAGCATGGACTGCATGCGCATGGACCCCGAATCCTGGTCCGGCGTGAGCATGCACGCATCGACCACGAGCACGCGAAGCTGCGCCCAGCGGTCCCGCTCGAGCTCGGGCCGAACGCCGTTCGCGGCGTGCGACGCGAGCTCGGCGGCCCACTTGGCCGCGAACGCTTCCCGGTTCAGCACCTGATGCCGCTTGACGCCGGTGGTGGGATCCGTGCCCGAGGTCCGTCCTTCGAAATGCACGATGGTCGCGCGTGGCTGGTAGAGCACCTTGCGTCCGGCGGCGCGCACGGCGAACGCCAGATCAGTGTCCTCGTAGTAAGCCGGCGCATAGCGGCGGTCGAAGCCGCCGAGGCTGGCGAAGAGCTCGCGCGCAATCGCCAGGCAGGCGCCCGAGCAGTAGTCCACCTCACGCACGTAGTTGTACTCGGGGCGGTTGGGGTCGTCATCGCGGCCGTAATTCCACGCCGATCCATCGCGCCACACGAGCCCGCCCGCCTCCTGCAGACGTCCATCGGGATAGACCAGCCGCGCGCCGACCAGGCCGGCCGCCGGGGTGCGGTCGAGCGGCTCGACCAGCGCATCGAGCCAGCCGCGCGTGACGATGGTGTCGTTGTTGAGGAACACCAGGATCTCGCCGCGTGCAAGCTCGGCGCCGCGGTTGCAATTACCGATGAAGCCCAGGTTGGTCGCATTGCGCTCGAACCGCACGCCGGTGACTTCGCGCAGCTCGACTTGGACCGGCTCGGGCGACGCGTCGTCCATCACGATCACTTCGAACGCGCCCGAGGTATGCGCGTGCAGGCTCTTGAGGCACGTGAACGTGACGAGCGACTGGCCGTACACCGGCACGATGATGGAGACGCGCGGCTGTTCCGCAGGCGTGAAAGCCAGCGGGTGCACCGCCGGCTCGAGCGCATACGCCGCGGGTTGCGAAGGCACGAAGCGGCGGCGGCGGGCCAGGCGCGTGGTGACGCGGCGCGCGAGCGCGCCCAGTCCTTCGGTGCGCGCGATGGACGCTGCAAGCGCCGCCTGCTGCGGCAGCCGCCGTGCCCCGATCCACGCCGCGTGCGTGCGGGCGCGCAGCAGCTTCACGCGATGACCCGTCGTGCGCAACGGCTCGCTCAGGCGCCAGACGCGCGAGTTCTCGAGCTCGCGGATGCGCGCGCGGGCGTTGGCCACTTCCATCTCGAGGTGCCCGGCATGCGCCTGCATCTCGCCCGCCTGCATCTGCATCGTCACGACCGCACGTTGTGACAGCACGAGGTCGGCGGCCAGCTGCTCCCGATCGTCCTGCGCTTTGTCGCGGACGGTGCGGTATTCGTCGAGCTGCGCGTTCACGACCGCGACGCGGCGCTTGAGCTCCAGGCGCGCTTCCGTGTGGCCGCACTCCACGCCGGCGCTGAACAGCTGCGGCAACGACAACGGCGGCGTCTCGACTTCCCCTTCGCCGAGGTACCAATGCCGCAGGTCGAGCGGCGGCGGCAGTGCGTCGGCGGCGGGCGGCGGCGAGATGACCGGCCCGAGGTACAACGCCAGATAGCGCGCCGGCTCCATCATGACGCGAGCACCCGCATGGCGGCGCGCTCGCCGGCGGCACTGCGCTCGCCGAGACCGCCGGCCGCCAGCAGTGCGGCGTTCCATTCCGCCGGTGCTGCGTTCCAGGCGACCGTTACGGCGCGTGGATGCTGGGCCAGGCGTTCGGGCAGTGCACCGAGCGCGGAAGCGACGACCGGCAGACCCGATGCGAGCGCCACCGACAGCGTGTACGAATACGTCTCGGGCACCTGTGCGGGAAACCAGACGACGTCGGCCTTCTCGGCCGCGAGCAGCCGCGCAAGCTCACCTTCCTCGTACTGGCCATGGATCGTCAACGGCGCGTCGGGGAATTGCGGCACGGGCTCCGTCGTCGAGCCGAGCACGCGAAACGTGATGGGCAACCGCCGCTCGCGCGCGTCGAGCGCGCACGCGGCGGCGACGTCGAGCCCCTTCTCGGGCGACAGGTTGCCGAGGATCACCACGCGCAGCACACGCGGCGCAGGCGGCGGCGGTGGCTCCGGATGCGGCCAGACGGCGATCGCCACGTCGGCGAAATAGCGGCCGATGCGCTGCGAAACGTCGCCGGACGGCGCGATGAGGCGATCGGCGCCGCGCAGCAGCTTGCCGAATGCGCCGCGCCAGGCGCCGATGTCGACGCCCCACTGCGCAGGCCGCTTGGCGAGGCATGCCGCGCAGCCGGCGGCGTCGGGCTCGCCGCAATAGCGGCCGTCCTCGGTGACGAGATGATATTGCGGGCAGATCGCGTAGTAGTCGTGCAGCGTGCAATCGTAAGGCAGCCCCGCCGCTGCAGGCAGGTCGAGGATGGCGCGCGGCAGCCGATGGACATGGTGGAAGTGCAGGCGCGACACGCGGATGGCCTTCAGCGTTTCGGCGAGCCTTGCAAGATCGAACGGCAGCCGGAAATACGCGGCGAACGCTTCGCCCGCTCGCGGCCAGTAGAGCTTCACCGTGTCGTCCACGGCCGGCTCGAGGAACAGCACGGTCGCGCGCTCGCCGATGAGCGCCGCCAGGTCGTTCATGTGGCGCCGGATGCCGCCGCCCCACGGATGCGAGACGAACACGAGCGTCGGCTTCTGCGAGCGCGCGAGGCGCAGCAGATCGACGCGACGGCAGTAAGGCCGCGCGGGATCGTTCTCGAGGACCTCCGCGCGCCGCAGCGCATAGCCGGGATACAGGCGATCGAGTGCATGCACCGCGCGCTCGCGCAACGCCTCGGCCTGTGCGCCGAACGAAACGTGCCCGACGTGACCGACGAACACGTCGCCGGCGAGGTGATGGCGGAATCCGGCGCTCGCCGCGCGCAGGCAGAAGTCCGTGACCACGGCGTAGTCGCTGCCCAGCGGGCCGCCGTCGAACGCGCCGATGGTCGCCAGGCATTCGCGGCGGACGTACACGCATGGCCCCTCCAGCGCGGGCAGGCCTGCCGATTCGCCGTCGTTGGCGCGCGCGAAGAGGGCATCGAGGCTTTCGACCGTTTCGCCGGGGGGCAGCGGATTCACCGCGTTGGCGAGGGGATAGGTCGCAGTGCCGTATGCATTCGTAACAGGTGCTATGGCGCCGACGTCGCGTTCGAGCGCGTGGGCCGAAAGCCGGTCGAGCCAGTCGTTCGCAACCTCGGCGTCCGCATGCAGCACGACGACGTCGCGCTCGCGATGGGTCATCACCGCCCGATTGACCGCGGCGGCGAACCCTTGGTGCGTGGGCTGCTCGATCAGCGTGATGCGCCGGCGCTGCGCGAGCTCGCGCACATAGCGGGCAAGCTCGGCATCGGGCGATGCGTCGTTGACGACGATGAGCTCGTACGCGGTGCGCGTCGGTGCCGCGAGCACGCTCTCGAGGCAGCGCCGCGTCGCGTCGATCCCGCGGTAAACCGGCACGATGACGTCGACGATGGCCATCAGCTTGCGCCCATCAGGCGCCGCCGCGCGCGTGCCAGCGGCCAGCGCGCCCAGCCTGCCGCCGATTCGCGGTACGCCAGGCGGGCGCGCGTATCGGCGTGCGCCCCGCGCTCGTGCGCCAGCTCGTCGGCGAACGCCTGCCGCTCACGCGCGAGCTGCTGCTCGAGCGCGAGATGCGCCGATTCGAGCCCGGCCACCCGCGCGAGCAGCGCGCCCGTCCTTTGCCGCTCGCTCGACAGTGCGTTCACCGTCGTGACCAGCTCCGCGAGGCGATCTTCCGCGACCTTGCGCGCGTCGATCTCGTCCCACGCCAGCTGGCGCTCGCGGTCGAGCGCGCGCGCGTAATCGCGCCACAACGACAGGGCACCGTCGTCGAACGTCGAAAGGACCGGCAGCTGCGGCAGCACCGCATCGGCGGCGCCGCACACGACGACGAAGTACATCGGGGCCGCCGGCGCGGCGCGACGCTCGGCGGTGCCGTCGACCAGTGCGTCGAATGCGACGGCGCCTTCGCGGCGCGCTTCGCTCCACAGCAGCGATTGCGCAGTCACGCGCTGCGCATGCCATGCCTGCTTGGGAAAGAGCGGATCGAGCAGCGCGCGCAGCTCGGCGCGGTCGAGCTCCTTGACGTGAAAGTGATTCGGCTCGCCACCCGACTCGTTGTAGACCGGGCGATTGGGCGAGGACACGATGAGCGCACCGTGCGGCGCGAGCACGCGGCGAAATTCGGCGAGCATCGCGTGCTGTTCAGCCAGGTGCTCGATGGTCTCGAAGCTGACGACGAGGTCGACGCAGGCGTCGGCAAGCGGAATCCGCGTGACGGAGCCTGCTTGGAACGCGAGGTTGGGCTGCGCGTAGCGCTCGCGCGCATGCGCGATCGCTTGCGCGTCGACGTCGAGCCCGGTGACGCTGAGCGCCGTGCCCGCGAGCAGCGCGCTGCCGTAGCCTTCGCCGCATGCCGCATCGAGCACGCGCCGTCCCGCGCATACGGGCGCGACGACGGCATAGCGATGCCAATGCTCGTAGCCGATCGCGCCACGGACTTCGGGCGTGAAACGCTCGCCGGTGAAGGTGAGCGCGGCGGCGGTGGAAGGGTTCACGGGCAGCGCTGGGGAAACGGGCGACCCTCCATTGTAGCGGGCCGCCATGCGCCGACCGGTGGGCTCCCCGTCAGCCGAGCGTGAGGATGACCGGCTGGTGGTCGGATGCCTGGGTCTGCTGGTCGACCGTGAGGCCACGCACGCGAGGCTTCAGCTCGTCGCTCACGAAAATGAAGTCGCAATGCAGCTCTTCGCCGCCCGGGTCCGTCTTCTGGTAGATGCAGAACGTCGACGGGTGCGGCTGCCCTGGGTGCGTGACCTGCCAGGCGTCGTGCAAGGGCGGGGTACCGTCGTCGAAGCGCGCGAGGATGCGCGGGTGCTCCGGGCCATCGGGCTCGAAGTTGAAGTCGCCGGTGATGATCGTCGCCCTGGGACGCAGGAACGTGTGAAACGGCGAGCGGTCGTCCTTGGTGATCCGTGCATCCCGCGCGTACGCATGGCCCTCGGCGTAGGTCGCACGCAGCGCTTCGGCTTGCGCCATGCGCTGGCGCGCCGAGTAGTACTCGAGGTGCGTGGTGATGATCCGCACGTCGCCGAACGATGCACCCACGACCGCTTCGATCGCGATGCGGGGCATGCCCGGGACGCCGGGGTCGAGCGGATACGGCAGCACGTGGCGATAGACCTGGCGTACGGGCAGGCGCGACAGGATCATGTTGCCGAAGCGGCGGCGGCGTCCGTCGCTGCCCGGCTGATCGACTGCGACACCGGGTATCGCCGTGTAGCCGGGCAGCAGGCGTGCCAGCAGGTCGAACTGGTCTTCGCCGCCGCTTCCGCCGAGCTCCGGATCGGGAAAGTTGTCGGCGATCTCCTGCAGGCACAGCACGTCGAAGTCGGCGATGCGGCGCGCTTCGGCGACGATGCGCGCCGGGTCGACCTTGCCGTCGACTCCGCGGCACCATTGCACGTTCCAGGTGATGAGCTTCATGAAAGGCTCGCTCGGTGGGTTGAACGGGGCGTTCAGCGAATGCCGGCGCGCATGAACGACTGCACGAACTGGCGCTGGAACAGCAGGAACGCAACCAGCAGCGGACCGGTGGACAGGAGCGTGGCCGCGGTGATGATCGACCAGTCGATGCCCTGGTCGGTGGCGGAGAACACCTGCAGCCCGACGGTCACCGGACGCGTGTTGACCGATTCGGTGACGATCAACGGCCAGAGGAAGTTGTTCCAGTGATACGACACGGACACCAGCGCATAGGCGAGGTAGGTGGGCCGCGCCAGCGGTACGTAGACTTTCCAGAGCGTCTGCAACGGCGTGCAGCCCTCCACGCGCGCCGCCTCATCGAGCTCGCGCGGCACGGTCTTGAACGTCTGGCGCAGCAGGAAGATTCCGAACGCGCTTGCCATGTACGGCAGCCCGATCGCCAGGATCGTGTCCTTGAGGCCGAGCGCCGTCATGGTGCGGTAGTTCTCCACGATCAGCACGTCCGGCATGACCATGAGCTGCACCAGCACCAGCGCGAAGGCGATGTTGCGGCCCGGAAACTCGTAGCGGGCAAACGCATAGGCCGCGAGCGTGACGAGAACGAGCTGTGCGACGAGCACCATCGTGACGAGCATGACGGTGTTCGCGAAATAGCGGGCAAACGGCGCGGCGTGCCACGCCTTGACGAAGTTCGCCAGCGTAAGCGGTGCGTCGAGCGTGAGATGGGTCGAGTACTCCGCCGGATGAAACGCCGTCCAGATCGCATAGAGCAGGGGCAGCACCCACAGGAAGCCGAGCAGCCAGGCGGCGAACGTCTCCAGCGCGCGGCTCGCGCCGTGGGGCTCGTAGACGTGGGTGGCAGCCGCCGCCGTCACGCGGTCGACTCCAGCGCATGCATTGCGGCGTCGCAGTATGGGCGGTCGGCCATCGGCAGGGCCGCATAGGCCGCGCGTGCTGCGGCGCGCGCATGCTGCGCGGCGGCCGCATCGCCCGCGGCGCGCCGCGCGCGAGCGAGCACTTCGTGGCCGAAGAACCGTTCCAGCGCCGGCGCATCGTGCGCCTCGCAGAGGTCGAGGCACCCGCGCGCAGCATCGCACGCAGCCGCTGCATCGCCTGCGCAGAGGAGGCTCGAAGCGAGCCGGTATTCGGCGCGCTCGATCTCGAGCCACGTCCCCGCTTCGCGCCAATAGCGCAGCCCGGTCCGGGCGGCCTGCACCATGCCGGCCGTTTCCTCGGCGGTGCGGTCGGGCTTCTCTTCGAGCGCCGCGGCGATATTGTTGCCGGCGACCGCAAGCGCGCGCAGCGCGGGGCACTGCGCCGGCAGTCCCGGCCCGGCCAATTGCAGGGCGTGCGCCAGAGCACCGAGGGAACGCGAGAACTCGGAGCGCCCTGCCAGCGCAGCAGCTGCCCCCGCGTACGCAGCCGCAGCGTCTTCGCGCACGAGGTCTGCCGTTGCATTCTCGCGGCCTGCGCCGATGCGCAAGGTGGCACGAGCGCGCGCGATGCCCCGGCGAAGCTCCGCGTCTTCGAATGCAACGCAGTGCCGGGCAAGCGCATCCAGCCATCGCTCGCCGCGTTCCCACTGGCCAAGATGCTCGCCCATCACGTGCACCGCGAGTCGAAGCGCAGCACGCGCATCGTCGGTGCTCGCGACGTCGCCGATGCGATGCTCCAGCCGGCCCGCCACGTCGTCCGCCTGCCCTGCGTGGTCGGTCCAGCCTTGCTCGATGAACGTGCCGAAGCTCATGCCGTGGCGGCTAGCGGTAGTGCGTTCGCCGCTCGAGGAACACGAACTGCGCGAGCGCGGTGAGCGCGAGCAGCACGAGCAGCACCATGGTCAATGCCGCCGCGTAGGCGGAATCCCAGAACCGGAAGCCGATCTCGTAGATGTAGTACAGCAGCAGCGAAGTGGCGTTGTCCGGGCCGCCACGTGTCATGACGACCACGTGGTCGACCACGCGAAACGCATTGATGACGGCGTTCACGAGCACGAACAGCGTGGTCGGCATCAGCAGGGGAAACGTCACCCGGCGAAAAAAATACCAGCGCGACGCGCCCTCGATGGACGCGGCCTCGGCGAGGTGCGGCGACATCGACTGCAACGCGGCCAGGTAGAAGATCATGAAGAACCCGGCTTCCTTCCAGATCGTCACGAGCATCAGCGCGCCGAGCGCGGTCGACTGGCTGCCCAGCCAGTTGTGGTTCGCGAGACCCAGGTTCCCCAGCACCTGCGCGAGCAGCCCGTATTCCGGCGTGTAGAAGAACAGCCAGATGTTCGCCACGGCGATCATCGGCAGGATGGTCGGCGTGAAGTACGCAAGGCGCAGCAGGCCGCGCCCGGGCAGGCGATCGTTCACCCACAGCGCCATGGCGAGCGCCAGGGCGATCGACAGCGGGATGGTGCCGGCGGCATACCACAGGTTGTTGGTCAGCGCTTTCCAGAAGATCGGGTCGTCGACCAGCGCGCGATAGTTGTCGAGGCCGATGAACACGGCCTTGCGCGCGCCGCGCGGCGTCGAGAAGAAGCTGTGCCAAAGGTTGGCGACGGCCGGATAGTGCGTGAACAGCGCGAGCAGCACGGTCGCGGGCAACAGCAGCATCCACGCATAGAGCCACTCACGCCGCAGCGCAGCCGACGACGGAACGCGGCGCGCGCGTCCCGCCGGGACTGCGATGGAAGCGCTCACGGCGACGTCCGCGAACCCTCGTGCAACGCTACTTGTACGCGCGCAGGATGCGGTCGGCCTCGCGCTGCGCGTCCTTCATCGCCGCTTCGGGCGTCTTGGCGCCCGTGAGCGCCGCCTGCAGCCCGTCGTTGAGCGCCTTGGTCACGCGCTGGTTGTCGTGCGTGGACAGCTCGGCCTTCGCGTACGGCAGCTGATCTCGCGCGACGGCCGCAGCCGGGAACCCCGCGACGTATTGCTTCATCGCCGGGGTGTCCCATGCATCGGCACGCGCAGCGACATAGCCGGTGTCGATGCCCCATTGCGCGGCGCGCTCGGGTGTCGTCACCCACTTGATGAACTTGAACGCCGCCTCGCGCTGCTGCGGCGTCGACTTCTTGAACAGGTAGAAGTTGCCTCCGCCCGTCGGGCTGCCGCGCTGCTTGTTCGCCGGCAGCATCGCGACGCCGAAGTCGAACTTCGCGTTGGCCTTTACGTTGGTGAGATTGCCCGTGGTGGTCCACATCATGGCCACCTTCCTCTCGAAGAAGTCCTTGGGCGTGGTGCCCCACTCGACGATGCCTTCGGGATGCACCTTGTACTTGTTGACCAGGTCAACCCAGTACTGCAGCGCGCCGATCACCTCGGGCTTGTCGTAGTACACCTCGGTGCCCGCGGCATTCATGAGATTGACGCCGTTCTCGATCACCAGTCCCTGGAACAGCCAATACGGAAAGCCGGACGACGGGATCTGCACGCCCCACTGCGTCACCTTGCCGGACGCGTCACGCTTGGTGAGCTTTTGCGCGTATTGCGTCATCTCGGTCCACGTCGCGGGCGGCTTGTTCGGGTCGAGGCCCGCTTCCTTGAACGTGTCCTTGTTGTAGTAGAGCACGATGGTGGAGCGCTGGAAGGGAATGCCCCACGTCTTGCCGCCGGTCTGGCTGTTCTCCATGAAGCCCGGATAGAAGGCCTTGAGCCACGCGCGGTCGGCATCGGTCTTGATGAGGTCGTCGAACGGCACGATCGCATCCTCGTCGATGAGCGTGAACATGTCGGTCGACAGCAGGATCGACGTGACGGGCGGCTCTCCGCTCTTCACCGCGGTGAGCGCCTTCGCGATCGACTCCTGGTAGCTTCCCGAATAGATCGGCCGCAGCTTGATTCCCGGGTTCTCTTTCTCGAAATCGGCGGCATAGCCGTCGATGATCTTGGTGATCGGACCGCCGACCGCAACGGGATAGAAGAACGGCACCTCCACCGTTGCCTGGGCCAGCGCGAACGGCGTGAACAGCGCGGCGAACAGGCCAGCCGCAATTCCGAGCAAGCGACGATAGGACATGTGAAGCTCCTCCCTGGAAGACGATTCGAAGCGTTATGCGATGCGCGTCTCGAGCGTGCGCGCGGCCGGCAGCGATGACCGCGCACCGGCCGCATCGAAATAGTGCTGGGCACCCGGCGCCCATGTCAGCCATGCAGCCTCGCCCGCACGCAGCGCCACGGTGCCGGCCACGCGCACAGCGGCCGGCTGCGTGCCGATGCGGCAGGCCAGCAGCGAGTCGCCGCCGAGATATTCGACGTTCTCGACAGCCGCGCGCACGCCGCGCTCGAAAGCAAGCGTGATGTGCTCCGGGCGCACGCCGAGCAGGCCGCCGGCGCACGGGCCCGGCAGCACGACCGGGCCATCGGTGCCTTCGATCACCGTCCCGTCGGGCCGCGCCGCGAGCGCGAGCAGGTTCATGGGCGGCGTGCCGATGAAGCGCGCGACGAACGCATTGGCCGGCGTCTCGTAGAGCTCGACCGGCGTGCCGTTCTGCTCGATGCGCCCCGCATCGAGCAGCACGACGCGATCGGCCATGGACATCGCTTCGACCTGGTCATGCGTCACGTACACCATCGTGATGCCGAGCTTGCGCTGCAGCGCGCGGATCTCCTGGCGCATGCCCGCGCGCAACTGCGCGTCCAGGTTGGACAGCGGCTCGTCCATCAGGCACACGGGCGCTTCGGCGATGATCGCGCGCCCGAGAGCGACGCGCTGCTGCTGCCCGCCGGAGAGCTGCCCCGGCTTGCGGCCAAGCAGTCCCGAGAGGCCCAGCAGGTCCGCGACGCGCGAGAGGCGTCGCTCGCGCTCGTCGGCGGGCACCTTGCGCACGCGCAGGCCGAAGGCGATGTTCTCCGCCACCGTGAGATGCGGAAACAGCGCGTAGCTCTGGAACACCATGGCGATGCTGCGTGCTGCAGGTGGCAGCGTCGTGACATCCCGGCCGGCAACGAGCAGGCGGCCCTCGTCGGGCAGCTCAAGTCCGGCGATCAGGCGCAGCGTCGTCGACTTGCCGCAGCCCGAGGGACCGAGCAGGACGTTCAACGTGCCGGGCGCGAAGTCGAACGAGATCGCGTCGACGGCGCGTACCTGGCCGTCGGGCGTGGCCCAGTGCTTGCTGATGCCGTCAGCGACGATGGCCGACATGCGCGCGCGGCTCAGCCGAACAGCGCGACGAGTGCTGCACCCGGATCGGGTGCCCGCATGAACGCCTCGCCCACGAGGAACGCGTGCACCCCGTGGCGGCGCATCTGCGCGACGTCGCGCTGCGCGAGGATGCCGCTTTCGGTGACGACCAGGCGGCCTTCGGGCACGCGCGGCAGCAGCTCGATGGTGGTGTGCAACGACACGTTGAACGTGCGCAGGTTGCGGTTGTTGATGCCGAGGATGGCATCGGGCAGCGCGAGCGCCCGGTCGAGCTCGCGTGCATCGTGCACCTCGACCAGCACATCGAGGCCGTAGTCGCGCGCACACGCATGCAGGTCGCGCATGCGCCCCTGCTCGAGCGCCGAGACGATGAGCAAGAGTGCGTCGGCGCCGAGCGCGCGGGTCTGCGCCACCTGGTATTCGTCCAGGATGAATTCCTTGCGCAGCACCGGCAGCGCGCACGCCGCACGCGCTTCGCGGAGATATGCGTCGGAGCCCTGGAAATACTTGGCGTCGGTCAGCACCGACAGGCAGGCGGCGCCGCCATGCTCGTACGCAGCGGCAATGGCCGCGGGGTCGAAGCTGTCGCGAATGACGCCTTTGCTGGGACTCGCCTTCTTGACCTCCGCAATCACGGCGGCCTTGCCGGCCGTGATCTTCGCGTGCAGCGCAGCCCCGAAACCGCGCGGTGGCGGGGCCGCGCGCGCGGCGGCATCGACTTCCGCGAACGGCCGCGCCAATTGTGCCGCGATGATCTCTTCGCTCTTGTCCGCGACGATGCGCGTCAGGATGTCGGCTTGTGCAGGCGCGGCCGGCGCCTTGGTGATGCCGGTCATGCCGGACACTCCTTCAAGCGGCGAGCTTGCGGGTGACGTCCACGAAGCGCTCGAGCGCGCGCTTCGCGTCGCCGCTGGCAATGGCGCCACGCGCCACCGCGATGCCTTCCGCGATCGATGGTGCGATGCCGGCGGCGTAGAGCGCGGTGCCCGCGTTGAGCGTGACGATCTCGCGCGGCGTGCCTTCGACGTCGTCGAGCGCCTCGAGCACCATTTCCTTCGATTCGACCGCGTCCTTCACTTTCAGGCCGCGATTGGATTTCATCGTGAGCCCGAAGTCCTCGGGATGGATCTCGTACTCGAAGACCTCGCCGTTGCGCAGCTCGCCCACCATCGTGGCAGCGCCCAGCGACACCTCGTCCATGCCGTCCTTGCCGTACACGACGAGCACGTGATCGGCGCCCAGGCGCTGCAGCACGCGCACGTGGATGCCCACGAGATCGGGATGGAACACGCCGACGAGCTGGTTGGGCGCGCCGGCCGGATTGGTGAGCGGCCCGAGGATGTTGAAGATGGTGCGCACGCCGAGCTCCTTGCGCACGGGACCCGCGTGCTTCATCGCGCCATGATGATTGGGCGCGAACATGAAGCCGATGCCGCATTCGTCGATGCAGGTTGCGACCTGCGCGGGCGAGAGCATGATGTTGGCGCCGAGCGCTTCCAGCACGTCCGCGCTGCCCGACTTCGAGGACACCGACCGGTTGCCGTGCTTGGCGATGCGCGCACCCGCTGCCGCCGCCACGAACATCGACGCAGTGGAGATGTTGAACGTGTGCGACGCATCGCCGCCGGTGCCGACGATGTCGAGGAGATGCGTGCGGTCGGCCACTTCGACCTTGGTCGCGAACTCGCGCATCACCTGTGCAGCGGCCGCGATCTCGCCGATCGTTTCCTTCTTCACGCGCAAACCGACCGTCAGCGCGGCGATCATCACCGGCGTCACTTCGCCGCTCATGATGCGCCGCATCAGCGAGAGCATCTCGTCGTGGAAGATCTCCCGATGCTCGATCGTGCGCTGGAGCGCGTCCTGCAGGGTGATGGCCATGCCGCGCGGGATCAGGGCTTGAGCTCGCGCACGCGCCGGCGCGTGAGGTCCACGCGGCAGGCGATCTGCGCCTGCTCGCCCACCGGCTCGCGCGCTGCGAGCTCGCGCACGAACCCGCATTGCGAGGCCCGATACGCGGCGAAATCGCGCACCGATTTGGCGAGCGCCGCGTGGATGCCCGGCTTGCCGGTCGCCTGCTCGACGCTGCGCGCCTTCTGGGCGACGGCCGCCTCGGCGCCCGCCAGCTCGGTGGCAGCATCCCGCTCTTCGTTGAGCAGGCATTGCATCACGGCAGGCTGTGCGCCGCGCGTCATGCAGTCTTCGTAAGCACCCGCGGTGGCACCGGCGGCCGCTCCGCCGAGCGCAACGAGCGCAAGGGCACGCAACATCCCGAGGGTTCTGGTCGTCGTCATTGCAGGAAGTTGGCCAGAAGCCGTTTGCCGTGCTCGGTCAGGATGGCTTCCGGATGGAACTGCACCCCTTCGACCGCATGCGTGCGATGCCGAACGCCCATGATCTCCCCGTCTTCCGCCGTGGCGGTTACTTCGAGCGCCGCGGGCAGGCTGTCACGCTCGATGGCGAGCGAATGATACCGGGTTGCGTTGAAAGGCGACGGCAGGCCTTCGAAGACGCCCGTACCCGCGTGCTGGACCGGCGACAGCTTGCCGTGCATGACCCGCTGCGCCCGCACGACCCGCCCGCCGAACGCCTGCGCGATCGCCTGATGCCCCAGGCAAACCCCGAGGATCGGAATGCGCCCCGCGAAACGCTGGATGAGCGCGACCGAGATCCCTGCCTCCGACGGCGTGCAAGGTCCGGGGGACACGACGATGCGCTCCGGCTGGCGCTCCTCGACCTCGTCGAGCGTGATCGCGTCGTTGCGCACGACGCTCACGTCCGCGCCGAGCTCGCCCAGGTACTGGACCAGGTTGTAGGTGAAGCTGTCGTAGTTGTCGATCATGAGCACCATGATGGGCCTCAAGCTGCTGAATTCGCTGGGACTGGGGCCGCGGTGCATCGACCGCGCCCAAACCGGACCGCGCCGCCGCCCCGCCGTCAGCGGGGCTGGAGACGACCTATCGCCATCGCCGCGTGGCGGCCGCCGGAGCGCTCGGGAGGTGGGTGCACATGAGCGCCTAGATTACCGCGCTTCGACGACCCGCGGCAACCGCAGGGGGCCCGGTTGGCGCACGAAGCGATCCGCGGTCGTGACGCCGCGAATCGAGCGGCCGCGCTTTCAGGCATCCTAGCGGCCGATCCTCCGCAACCCCGATGGACCTCGCGCTCCTCAACCCGGCAATCGTCGCACGCGCCGACGCCATCGGCCGCGCGTTCACGACGGCCACGCCCTTTCCGCACGTCGTGCTGGACGATTTCCTGGACCCTTCCGTGGCGGCTGCGCTGCTGGCCGAGTTTCCGCCGTTCGAGCGCGGCAATTCCACCGGGGACGACGGCCGGCAGGGACAGAAGTCGACCGTCGAGCGCATCCGCGCCCTCGGATCGTCTTACGCCCGCCTGGACGATGCGATCAAGTCCACCGCGTTTCTCACGACGCTCGGCCGCATGACGGGCATGTCGGGGCTGCTGTACGACCCGTTCTACCTGGGCGGCGGCACCCACGAGAACCGCGCCGGCGCGGTGCTGGATCCGCACGTCGATTTCAACTATCACCCGAGCGAACGCTGGCATCGCCGGCTGAACCTGCTCGTGTACCTCAACCCCGAATGGGAGGCGGCGTGGGGCGGATCGCTGCAGCTCTACGCCGATCCGCGCAAGGACGCCGCTCCGGCAGTGTCGATCGTGCCCGCCTTCAACCGCTGCGTGATCTTCGAGACGAGCGAGCGCAGCTGGCACGCGTTCGACCGCATCGTGCAGCCGCCGGACAAGGGCCACGTGACGCGCAAGTCCATCGCGCTGTACTTCTATTCACGCGAGCGGCCGGCCGACCAGATCGCCGAGCGGCATTCGACGGTGTACGTGCCGCGCGCGCTGCCGGCGCGGCTCATCGAAGGACACACGCTCACGCGTGACGACGTCGCCGAGCTGCACATGCTGATCGCGACGCGCGACGCGCAGATCGATCGCCAGCAAGCCGAGAACACCCGGCTGCTCCGCGCGCAGGAGCGCGGCTTCGCAGGCCAGGTGCTCTATCTCATGAAGCGCGCCTACGTGCGGTTTCGGCGCTGACGCGGCGCCCGACGCGAGGCGCGGCGCGTGCTCGCGCCCCGCGAGCCCCGCTTGCGTTACGACGCGCGCGGCTTGTAGTTGAACTTCTGCCCGCCCACGCTCGCTTCGTACATGAGGCCGCCCTTCGCAACGGTGAACGTCGCCATGCCCTTGTTGTACGCGCCCGCGGTCGTCGCATTGTTCTTGGTGCCGCTGGCGCCCGCCGATGCGCCGGTCGTACTGGCCCGCGCGTTGGCGCCGGCGGTGATCGCGACGGCCGATGCTTCGGCACCGAATTCGAAGTTGCCGCGGGTGAACTCGTTGAACGCGCGCTCGTCCTGGAAGAAGATGATCTCGCTGTATGCCTGCCCGCCCAGCTGCAAGCCGACCGTGAGCTGCGTCATCGACGTGTCGCCCACGTATTTCCCCTTGCGGTAGACGCGTCCATTCCCGTGCGCCGCGCCCACCCCGACGCCCCCCTTGCCGACCGTCGGGAACACGGCGTAGCCATACGCGGCGTTGAAGAAATCGCGGCTCTCGCCGGCCTTCCTGAACACGTTGATCGTGTCGCTGTATGCGTCGGCCCACGCCGGCGTGACGAGCGCCGCGGCCACGAGGCAGGCGAAGATGGAAAGGACACGCTTCAGCATGGGAGTACCTTTTTGTAGGTGTTGGCGATTCGCCATCATCCCCGCGGCGGTCCCGGTTGGGCAAGACCCCGCGCCGAGGCGCGCCAAGAAAACGCCCCGGACGAGCCGGGGCGCTTTCAGGGCAGACGCACAAGGCGCCATGCCCGGGGAATCGAGGGCCACGCGAGCGCGGCCCTCATCGGGGACCGGTCAGGGTCCGCGACGGAACAGTCCCGCGATCAGCGAAACGACGAACAGCACCAGGAACACGAAGAACAGGACCTTCGCGATCTCGGCTGCGCCAACCGCGATTCCAGTGAAGCCGAAAATGGCGGCGATCACGGCAATGACGAAAAACACTGCGGCGTAATGCAACATGGCAGTCTCTCCTTGTAGTGCGAGCGGTGCGGGTGGCTCCATCGGCGGCGCGTGCAGCGCCGCGCGAATCGAATCAGTCGAAGTCTCCGGCCGACAAACCGAAGCCAGCAAAGCGGTCCTCGTCGTCGTCCACGAAATCGTTCGCGTGCAGCGCCTCGAGCACGGCCCAGTCTTCCTCGGCCGGCAGGAAGCTCGCGTCGAGCAGCGGAACGCTCGAGCCCGGAACGCGGAGCAGCGGAGCGGTGGCAGGCGTACGCATGGCGTTTACTCCTGGTCCTTGCCCGGCATGGGCGTCGTCGTGTCGTCGGCGCTGCGCTGGCTCTTCCGGGACAGCGCGGGATCCTCTTCCTTGGCGTGGCGCTTGCCCTCGGCTTCGGCCGCGGCCATCTGCACGGCCTCGGCTTCGGAGCCGGGCTCGGCGGCGCGCGCAGCTTCGTCGACCTTGCCCGACTCGATGAACCGCTTGGTGCGCTCGTTGTAGTCGCGCGAAGCCTGGTAGTTGCCCTCGCCGTGGACGTTGTCCTGACCCTGCTGCGAGCGGCCGGCGTCGGCGCCCGCGCTCTGCTGCTTGATCTGGCTCTTGTCCTGGCTCTTGTCGCCTTGCTGGTTCGCCATTTTCGCTTCACTCCTCGTTGTCTGCGCCTCGCATCGCGAGGCACTGGCTACCGGGTGCCGCATGTCGCGGCAACGTGAGCGAATTCTGCTCGGGGGGGGCGCCGGGGTCAGTCGGCAGTGCGCCGATGTTGCTGTCGGCGTGCCCGTGCGGGCACTGTCGCGTGCCGTCCTACGGAAGGTTCAGGCGGCACCCGCCGTGGACACGGCGAGCGCGGGATGCGACGGCAGCGTTACACCAGCCGCAGGGTCTTCTTCGGCGACGAACGACACGAGCGGCATGCCGGAGCGCACGCTGCCGAACATCGTCGCGAACGCAACGTCGGCAGCGTCGCGGCCGGTGCCGATGCGGATGAGCCCCGTCAACGGTGAAATGCCCGTGGCGTCGAACAGCCACCAGCGATCGCCGATATAGGCCTCCGCATACGAATGGAAATCCGGCGGACCGAGCGACGGGTCGGCGCCGTAATCGACACCCGTCACGAAGCGCGTCGGATAGTTGAGCGCACGCAACAGCGCAATGGTGAGATGCGCGAAATCACGGCACACGCCGGCGCCCTGATTGTAGGTCTCGAGCGCCGACGTGGACACGCCCGAGGTGCCGATCTGGAACCGGATGCGCGAGCGCACCCATTCGGTCACCGCCTGCGCCTGCCCGAAGCCGGACGGCAGGTGTCCGAATTCGCGCCAGGCCATCGCCTGCACGTGATCGGTCTGGCAATAGCGGCTGGGCCACAGGTAGCGCAGCACCGACGCCGGCAGTGCCGAGATCGGCCCGCCGACCACGGTGGCCGGCTCGGCGAGCACGTGCGCGACCTCGACATGACCTTCGTAGCGCACCTTGAACGGCCCCGGATCGCCGCGCGTGCGCAGCAAGCGGTTGCCGGCCGCGGGCTCGCGCTCGACGATGTACGGGACGTCCGGCGTGATCACGACCGACTCGGACAGCACCTGCTGCTGCGCGGTGTTCTGCGCGTGCACGTTGAAGATGAAATCCGTCGGCGCGAGCGCCTCGTAGAGCAGCTCGACCGCATAGCGCAGCCGCGTCCGGCTGCCGACCGTTTCGGCAGGCTGGTCGCGCATCGGCAGCGTCTCAGACGGGCGGGAGGTCGAAGTACGGATTGAAGCCATGCGGCGACGGCCCGTCGCCGGCGGTGACCGCGGGATCGAAATCGAGGATCGCGATCGGCCGCATCACTTCTGCATCGACGAGCACCTTGCAGCCGGGCACGAGATCGAGGCCGAGCGCCGCATATTGCGCACCCACCGCAGGATCGGGATCGAGGATGTACCAGGTCCGGCGGCGCTTGTGCGCATCCACGGTCACGACGATCGAGTGCAGCGTGCCCATCGGCGCGCACGCCTGGCGGGCGCGCGCCTTGTCGAGCGGCGGCGGCACGCGGGTGCGGCCCTTGAGCCCGGGCGTGGCGGTGGGAAAGATCGATTGAGACGCGAGTACAAATGCGCGGGACGCTGCGCGAAGCTCGTTTTTGTCCATGAATGCTCCTGAGGCAATCACACACTGGAGCAGGCTGCGTGCCAGCCGTGCGTCGCTACAATATGCCCCCGAAACGCGGCTTCGCAAGCACGCGGCAGCGGGAATTCCCGCAGGAATTACGTGACACTGGTGTAAATCTTTCCTCGGCGTCGCGCGCGGCGGGCAGGAGTGAGGACTAGCTGTGAAGCGCCAACACGTTGTTTCCGTTCCGCCCCAAGCGGCTGACCGGTGCTGACCCGCCAATGCCTTGGTGCGGGCGATGCCAGTTGTAGTGATGCATCCAACGATGAAGCATAGTCGTTCGGTCCGCCGAGCTGTTGTACGGAATGCCGTAGGCCCATTCGCGCAGGGCC
>DATILY010000005.1:0-6864 GCA_035475895.1 Casimicrobiaceae bacterium
ACTTCGGCGCGTTGCTGAAGGCGAGCGTCGACGGAGTCGACCACGCGCAGACGCAGGCAACGACGCTCGCGAACCGGTTCCAGCTCGGCGATCCCAAGGTGAGCCTCGAAGAGACCATGGTGGCCGTGCAAAAAGCGAGCCAGTCGTTCCAGCAGCTCGTGCAGATCCGCAATCGCGTGATCGCGGCCTATCACGACGTCATGAACATGCAGGTGTAACGCGCTGTAGCTGACATGCTGTAGCCGGTCGCGTTCGTTTCGGTCCCCTTGCATGCGCTCGGGCGGCGAGGCGCTGCCTTCCGGCTTCGGTGCAACCCGCATCGCGCCGATGCGCGCTATGCGCGCATTAGACGATGCTGCACAGGCGCCTCCGGGCAGGCCCCCGGCGCGCGACCCGCATCGCTACGTCTCGCCGAGGTCATGACCTCATGCGTGCGGGCATTGCGTTAGACTGTACGCATGCGCTTCCACCGCTGGCTTGCGCGGGCATTGCTCGTCCTCGCGGCGATGCTCGCGCTCGTACCGCCCGCCCATGCGCGCGGCGACCCGGACGCGTTGCCGGCGGTAGAGCTGCGCGACTTGCCGCGCGAGGCGCGCGACGTGCTCGCGCGCATCGAGACAGGCGGACCATTCGCCTACGAGCGCGACGGCGTGACGTTCGGCAATCGCGAGCACTCGCTGCCCCGGCGGCCGCGCGGGTATTATCATGAGTACACGGTCCGCACGCCCGGTGAGCGCACCCGCGGGGCGCGGCGCATCGTGTGCGGCGGACCTCCGCGCACACCCGATGCCTGCTATTACTCCGACGACCATTACCAGTCGTTCCGCCAAATCGCCCGTTGACGCGTCATGGCAGCTGCGCCCGACCTGAGCAAGTTCGACGACTGTGGCGTGCACCCGCTGCGGGGCACGGCCGAGGCGATGAAAGGGCACGCGGCGCATGCCAACCTGCGTCACCTGCCCGTCGACCTTGCCAAGGCGCACGATCGTGCGACGCTGTTTCGCGAGCTCGATGCCGCGCTCAAGCTGCCCGAGCACTTCGGCCACAATTTCGACGCGCTCGCCGATGTGCTCGAGGACCGCGACTGGCTCGGCAAGCGGGGCGTCGTCATCGTCCTCCTGCACGCTGCGGCATACCGCGCCGAGCACCCGGTCGAATGGAAGACGCTCGAGGACCTGTTCGCGGAGGCATGCGAGTACTGGCGCGAGCGGCAGGTTCCCTTCTGGGTGTTCGTGACATGAAGAGCCCGCCGCCGATACGCTACAAGCAGCCCATCTCGGTGCTGGTCCTGGTCTACACGCGCGCGCTCGACGTGCTGCTGCTCGAACGCGCCGATTTCCCCGATCACTGGCAGTCCGTCACCGGGAGCTGCGAGCCGGGCGAGCCCCTGGCGCAGACGGCGGTACGCGAGCTGCGCGAGGAAACCGGCATCGACGCTGCGCGCCATGGCGGCGTCGTGGATTGGGGCATGCGGAACGACTTCGAGATCTTCGCGCAATGGGTCCATCGCTATCCGCCGGGGACCACCCACAACACCGAGCATGTATTCGCGCTGGAACTGCCCGATCGAGTGCCCGTGCAGCTTGCGCCGCGCGAGCATCGCGCCTGTCAGTGGCTGCCATGGCGCGAAGCAGCCGCGCGCTGCTTCTCGTGGACCAATCGCGCGGCCATCGAGGCGCTGCCCGAGCGCGCGCGATCGGGCATCGCATGCTGAGGGCGGTACACGCGCTCGTTCTGCTGCTCGGTGTGACGCTTGGCGGTGCGGCGGCGGCGCAAACGCTGCGCAACGAAGCGGCGCCCACCCCGCAACCGGTGCTCACCATCACCGCAAGCGCGCAATCGACGGTGCCCAACGACCGCATGCACGCCGCATTGCGCGCCGAAGCCGAGGCCCCGGACGCTGCTCAGGCAGCCGCCGAGGTGAATGCACGCATCGGCCGCGCGCTCGCCCGTGCCAAGGCCACGCGTGGCGTCGAAGCGGCCAGCGCGGGCTATTCGACTTATCCGATCAACGAGCCCAACAAGCCCGCGCGCTGGCGGGTGAGCCAGGGCCTTGCGCTGGAGAGCACCGATTTTGCGACGCTCGCAGCACTCGTGACGAAGCTGCAGGCCGACGACAAGCTGCTCATCTCCGGATTGTCGTTCTCGGTCAGTCCCGCTGCGCGCAATGCGGCGGAGGACGCGCTCACGCGCGAGGCGATCCACGCCTGGCAGCAGCGTGCGCAGGCGGCCGCAAGCGAATTCGGTGCATCGTCGTGGCGCGCGGGGCGCGTGACGATCCAGGGCAGCGAACCCATGCGCCCGCAACCGATGTTCCGCGCGCAAGTCGCCAACGCCGCCGCGCCCGTGAGCGTGGAGGCCGGCACGACCGATGTCGGTGTGACCGTCAGCGGCGAGGTGATCGTCGAAACAGTGCGGGCGCCGACCCGCTGATCACGCGCGCGGCGTGCGCGCCGTGATCACCCACGAGCTCGACTGCATCACCACCCCGTCCGGCCCCGCATACGGTGCGATCGCCCCGCGCAAGGCGGCCTCGATCTCTTCCTTGCGCGATTGCGCTTGCGCGCCTGCCTCGCGCACGATCTCGCCGGCCGGTCCGAGCGCGAGCTGAAACTGCATCGCCTGCTCGACGTCGCGGCCGACCATGACCGGGCCGTCGTTGCGCACCAAGTCCACCGCTTCGAATCCCGCCGCCCGCAACTGACCGCGCACCACGTCCGGATTGGCCATCGAGAACGGGCCCGGGCCGCATGTTTGCGCGTCGTCGCCGGGCGGCGGCAGGTAGCGCAGCACCGTTTCCTTGGGAACCGCCATCCAGGGATTGTCGGCGAGCGAGCGCCATACGACGAACATCAGATCGCCACCCGGCACGAGCGCAGTCCGGATGTTGCGCATCGCAGCCACGGGATTGGCGAAGAACATCATCCCGAAACGGGAGAAGCAGAAATCGTAGCGCGGCGCGAACGGATAGGCCTGGACGTCGGCGGCGACGAACTGCACGTTGCGCAGGCCCTCGGCTTGCGCCGCAGCGCGCCCGGCGCGCAGGAACGCTTCGCAGCAGTCGAGCCCGAGCACCTCGCCGCCAGGGCCGACCTTGCGCGCGAGCTCGATCGCCGTGTCGCCCCAGCCACATCCGACGTCGATCGCACGCGTGCCCGCGGGCAAGGCGAGCCGTGCAAGGGGTCCCTTGCTGTGGAAGCTGAGGCCATCGAGCAGGATGTTGCGAAAGCGCTCGAATTTCGGTGCCAGGACGTCGTTCCAGAAGGCCGTGAAGACGTCGTTGGTGCTTGCGACTTCGCTCATCACGACCTCGCCGTGAGCGCCCGCGGCGTGCGCAGCACGCTGCCTGGGCCGTGGTGCAGACTACCAACGCGCCGCGCGCGCGGCAAGGTCGCTCCCCAGGCCGCGGTGCCTTGGGTACAATCCCCGGACGGTCGGCAAGCCGGCATCCGGAGCGCACATGGACCCTGTCTTCCTGTCGCGCCTGCAGTTCGCGTTCGTCATCGCGTTCCACATCCTCCTGCCCGCCTTCACGGTCGGCCTCTCCGCATTCATCGTGGTGCTCGAAGGCCTGTTCGCGTGGAAGCGCGATCAGGTGTATCTGCGCCTGTCCGTCTTCTGGACGCGCATCTTCGCGGTGTCGTTCGGGATGGGCGTCGTGTCCGGCATCGTGATGCCGTTCCAGTTCGGCACGAACTGGAGCCGCTACACCGACGCCACCGGCAACGTGCTCGGACCGCTCTTCGCATACGAGGGCCTGATCGCGTTCTTCCTCGAGGCAGGCTTCCTCGGCATCCTGCTTTTCGGCCGCAAGCGCGTCCCGCCGCTCGCGCACTTCTTCTCCGCGGCGATGGTCGCCGCCGGCACGCTGTTCTCGTCGTTCTGGATCCTTGCCGCGAACAGCTGGATGCAGACGCCCGCGGGTTACGAGATGGTCGACGGCCGTTTCGTGCCGGCGAGCTGGATCGCGGTGATCTTCAATCCGTCGTTCCCCTACCGTCTCGTGCATACGGTGACGGGCTTCTTCCTCACCACGGCGTTCGCGGTGCTCGGCGTCAGCGCGTGGCACGTGAAGCACCGCCAGCATCTGCAGGAATCGCAGCCTGCGCTCGCCATGACGGTTATCTTCATTGCGATCTTCGTGCCGATCCAGATCTTCGTGGGCGATTTGCACGGCATCAACACGATGCATCATCAGCCGGTCAAGCTTGCCGCCATCGAAGGACTGTGGGAGACGCAATCGCACGCGCCCGCCGTGCTGTTCGCCATTCCGGATGAAGCCGCTGAGCGCAATCGCGACGAGGTGTCGATACCGACGCTCGCGAGCTATTACCTGGGCCATTCCGCCGACACGGTGGTCAAGGGGCTCAAGGAGGCGCCGCGCGAGGATCGCCCGCCGGTTGCGCCGGTGTTCTTCGCCTTTCGCGTCATGGTCGGCCTCGGCGTCCTGATGCTCGCCACCGGATACTGGGGATTGTGGCTGCACTGGCGAAGGCGCCTCTTCGCGTCGCGCGCCTTCCACAATGCCTGCATCGCGATGGTCCCCGCGGGATTCATCGCGGTTCTCGCGGGCTGGACCGTGACGGAGGTCGGACGCCAGCCGTGGGTCGTATACGGTCTCATGCGCACGCGCGATGCGGTGTCGCCGTCGCTTACCGGGACCGACGTGCTGACGTCAATCGCGCTTTACGTGGTCGTTTACCTGATCGTGTTCGGCGCAGGCATCTTCTACATGGTGCGCCTTGCGCGCGCGGGTCCGCCCGAGCATGTCGACCTGCGCGAGCCGAACCTCGACGAACGCCCTGCGCGTCCGCTGTCCGGCGCGCGCGCCGACATCTGACCCGAGAGCCATGCATCTCGACCTCGTTCCCATCTGGACGGTCATTCTCGGCGTCGGCGTATTCATGTACGTGCTGCTCGACGGCTTCGATCTCGGCGTCGGCATCCTCGCGCCGCTCGGACACGACGACGACACGCGCACGCTGATGATGAACACCGTGGCGCCGATCTGGGACGGCAACGAGACGTGGCTGATCCTCGGCGGCATGGGTCTGCTCGCGGCATTCCCGCTCGCGTTCGCGATCATCATTCCGGCGCTCTACTTTCCAATCCTGCTGATGCTGCTCGGACTGATCTTCCGCGGCGTCGCGTTCGAGTTCAGATTGAAGAAGACGAGCCACCGCCACTGGTGGGACGCGTCGTTCTTCGGCGGATCGGCGGTCGCGACGTTCTTCCAGGGCGTCGTCCTCGGCATGTATGTCGAGGGCTTCGCGGTGACGGGCCGCGTGTTCTCCGGGACGAGCTTCGACTGGATTACGCCCTTTCCGCTGGCGACCGGCGTCGGGCTGCTGTTCGGTTACTCGCTGCTCGGCGCGACGTGGCTCGTGATGAAGACCGAGGGCAAGCTGCAGCAGGATGCGCGGCGCTGGGCGCTCATCGCCCTCTACGGCGTGCTGGCGTTCATCGCGATGGTGAGCCTGTGGACGCCGATGCTGCACGCGCAGATCGCCGAGCGCTGGTTCACGCTGCCGAACACGTTCTACCTCGCGCTGGTGCCGCTCGTCACCGCCGCGATCGCGTTCGCGACCTGGCGGGCGCTGCGCAGCGATTCCGATTACGTGCCGTTCATCGGCGCCATGGGATTGTTCGCGATGTGCTACCTCGGCCTCGGCATCAGCCTCTTCCCGTACATCGTGCCGTACGCGGTCACGCTATGGGACGCGGCCGCGGTGCCGTCGACGCAGGCATTCCTGCTGATTGGCACGCTGTTCCTGCTGCCGATCATCTTCATGTACATCGGGTGGTCGTATTACGTGTTCCGCGGGAAGGTCACGGCGGACGTCGGCTATCACTAGTCGCCGCGGTCGGGATCGAGCAAAAAAAAGAGCGCCGCGGGGCGCTCTTTTTTCGTGATGCAGTGTGCCGTCATGCCGCCGGCGTCGACTCCGCTGGCTGGCTCTGCTTCGCGTCGTCTTCGGCGGCGGCCTTCATCGACAGGCGCACGCGGCCCTTCTCGTCGGCCTCGAGCACCTTGACGCGCACGATCTGCCCTTCCTTGAGGTAATCGGACACCTGGTTGACCCGCTCCTTCGCGATTTGCGAGATGTGAAGGAGGCCGTCCTTGCCCGGCAGGAGTTGCACGATTGCGCCGAAGTCGAGCAGGCGCAGGATCGGCCCCTCGTAGATCCTGCCCACTTCCACTTCGGCGGTGATTGCCTCGATGCGCTTGCGCGCCACGTTGCACGCTTCGGCGTTGACCGATGCGATGGTGATCGAGCCGTCGTCCTGGATGTCGATCGTCGTCCCGGTCTCCTCGGTCAGCGCGCGGATCACCGAGCCGCCCTTGCCGATCACGTCGCGGATCTTTTCCGGGTTGATCTTGAACGTCATCATCCGCGGCGCGTGCTCCGAGACTTCGGTGCGCGCATGCGGCACCGCCTCGTGCATCAGGCCCAGGATGTGCAGCCGTCCTTCGCGCGCCTGTGCGAGCGCCACCGCCATGATTTCCTTCGTGATGCCCTGGATCTTGATGTCCATCTGCAGCGCGGTGATGCCGCGGTCGGTGCCCGCGACCTTGAAGTCCATGTCGCCGAGATGATCCTCGTCGCCGAGGATGTCGGTCAGCACGGCGAAGCGGTTGCCTTCCTTGATGAGGCCCATGGCGATGCCCGCGACATGCGCCTTCGTGGGCACACCCGCGTCCATCAGCGCAAGGCTGGCGCCGCACACCGACGCCATCGACGAGCTGCCGTTCGACTCGGTGATCTCGGATACCACGCGCAGCGAATAGGCGAACTCCTCGGCGGTAGGCAGCACCGCGAGGATCGCGCGCTTTGCGAGTCGGCCGTGGCCGATCTCGCGCCG
>DATILY010000006.1:0-8832 GCA_035475895.1 Casimicrobiaceae bacterium
CGACGCAGCGTTCGTCGAGCGCCTGGCGCGCGAGCATCCGCGCACCGAGATCTACCTGCAGTTCGATTCGCTGCGCGAGCACGTGCTGCGCCGGCTGCGTGGCGCCGACCTGACCGGCGTGCGCGCCGCAGCCCTCGAGCGACTCAATGCGGCCGGCCTGTCGACCACGCTGGTCGTGACCCTGGAGAAGGGCGTCAACGACGACGAAATCGGCGCGATCCTCGACTTCGCCATGACGCAGCCGTGCGTGCGCGGCGTCACGCTCCAGCCCATCCAGGAAGCCGGGCGCACCGAGGGCTACGACCGCTACGAGCATCGGCTCACGGTGAGCGAGATCCGCCGGCGCATCGCCGAGCAGTCGCAGGTCTTCGCGTTGTCGGACGTCGTGCCGGTGCCCTGCAACCCCGACACCCTGGCGATGGCGTATGCCCTCAAGCTCGGCGGGCAGGTGGTGCCGCTGACCCGCTACGTCGACGCCGCCACGCTGGTCGCCGGCGAGCGGAGCACGATCGTGTTCGAGCAGGACGCCGCACTGCGGGCGCGCGTGTTCGACCTCTTCGCGACCAACCATTCGCCGCAGTCGCAGGCGAGCTGCCTCTCCGAGCTCCTGTGCTGCCTGCCGCGCGTGCAGGCGCCGGCGTCGCTCGACTATCGCAACGTGTTCCGCGTGCTCATCGTGCAGTTCATGGATGCGCATTCGCTCGACATCCGCGCGCTCAAGAAGTCGTGCATCCACATCGCCGAGCCGGACGGGCGCATCATCCCCTTCGAGGCGTACAACCTGTTCTACCGCAACGGACGGCGGGCGAATCTCGATCGCGTGCGCGCGAGCCTCGACGAGCAGTTCGCGCGCCGCGCGAGCGCCCCCGCCGGCGGCGACGCGCGTCCGCGCACGCGCGCGCGGCACGTGATCCACCCGCGCTGACGCAAGGTCCCGGTGTGGCGGGCGCGCTCGCGTCGGAGCGGCGCGACATCGCGTGCTATAGTCGCCGCGATCCCCTCGAGCGCGCGGCCATGTCCGGCAACACGATCGGCACGCTGTTCTGCGTCACCTCCTTCGGCGAGTCGCATGGTCCGGCGATCGGCTGCGTGGTCGACGGATGTCCGCCCGGGTTGGCGCTCGCCGAGACGGACATCCAGCGCGCGCTCGACCGCCGCCGCCCGGGCACGTCGCGCCACGTCACGCAGCGCC
Source organism: Casimicrobiaceae bacterium (assembly GCA_035475895.1). Lineage (GTDB taxonomy): Bacteria > Pseudomonadota > Gammaproteobacteria > Burkholderiales > Casimicrobiaceae > VBCG01. The sequence goes on from DATILY010000006.1 coordinate 1,193, forward strand.
GCGAGCCCGACACGGTCGAGATCCTGTCCGGCGTCTTCGAAGGACGCACGACCGGAACGCCGATCGCGCTGCTGATCCGCAACCAGGACGCGCGCAGCAAGGACTATGCGGCGATCGCGCACACGTTCCGCCCGGGTCACGCCGACTACACCTACTGGCAGAAATACGGCATTCGCGACTATCGCGGCGGCGGCCGGCAATCGGCGCGCGAGACCGCGGTGCGCGTGGCGGCCGGAGCCATCGCCCACAAGTGGCTCGACGAGCGCTACGGCGTGCGCATCCGCGGCCACCTGACCAACCTCGGGCCGCTCGCGATTCCGTTCGAGGACTGGTCGCATGTCGACCAGAGCCCGTTCTTCGTGGCCAATGCGAGCATGGTGAACGAGCTCGAGCACTTCATGGACCGCCTGCGCAAGTCGGGCGACTCCGTCGGCGCACGCATCGAGGTCGTGGCCACTGGCGTGCCAGTCGGCTGGGGCGAGCCGGTCTACGGCAAGCTCGATGCCGATATCGCGCACGCCATGATGGGCATCAACGCGGTGAAAGGCGTGGAGATCGGGGCAGGGTTCGCCGCGGTAGCGCAACGCGGCACGACGCATTCCGACGAGATGACGCCCGAAGGATTCCTGAGCAACCACGCGGGCGGCATCCTGGGCGGCATCTCGACAGGACAGGACGTCGTCGTCGCGATCGCCGTCAAGCCCACGTCATCGATCAGGCTCGACCGGCATTCGATCGACCAGGCGGGGGCGCCGGTGGTCGTCAACACGCATGGCCGGCACGACCCGTGCGTGGGCATCCGCGCCACGCCGATCGCCGAAGCGATGCTGGCAATCGTCCTGATGGACCACGCGCTGCGTCATCGCGCGCAGTGCGCGGACGTGCAGGTTGCCACGCCGCGTATCGCGGCGCAGGCGCCGGCCGATGTCGTGGCGGCGCACCGGCATGCCGCGTCGGTGGACGATCCGGACCCGGACGAAGCCTAGCTGTCCTGGTCGCTGCGCGTCACCGTTGCGGCGGCCTGGCCGCGCGCAAACGTCATGTGCACCTGCGTTCCGGCCGGCGCATCGCGCGCGTCCTGCACGATGGCACCGTCGTCGCGCGCGACGATGGCGTAGCCGCGCGTGAGCACCGCGCGCGGATTCAGGTGCTCGAGGTTCTGCGCGAGCTTGACGACCCGCCCGTCCAGTCGCGCGACGTGCGCGCGGCCACAGCGCGGCAGCGCCAGCGCGGCGTGCGCGAGCGCGCGGCTGCCCGGCAGCGGCAGGCGCAGCTCGCGTAGCAGGCGTTGCTGGGCGGCGTGCGCCCGTGCCGCCTCGCGGTTGAGCCGCTGCTCGACGCACGCGGACAGGCGCGCGGCGAGATGGCCCGCGTGCTGCCCCTGGCGCGCCAGGCGGGCGGCCGGGTGCACCAGCCGGCGCGCCGCGCCGTCGACCCGTTGCATGCGCGTGCCGAGCGCGTGGGCGTGCGCGCGGCGCAGGCGCTGCGCGAGGTCGGTCAGCCGCTGGCGTTGCTGCAGGGCATGCGCATGGGCGCGCCGCAGGCGCTGCGCGAGCTCGGCCAGCATGCGCGCAAGCGCCATGCGATCCGGCGTTGCAAGCGTGCCGGCAGCCGTTGGGGTGGGCGCGCGCACGTCGGCGACGAAGTCGCAGATCGTGAAGTCCGTTTCGTGGCCCACGCCCGAGACGACCGGCAGCCGCGACTCGAAGACCGCACGCGCCAGCGCTTCCTCGTTGAAGGCCCACAGGTCTTCGAGCGAGCCGCCGCCGCGGCAAACGATCAGCGCTTCGACTTCGGCGCGCTGGTTGGCAAGGCGGATCGCGGCGGCGAGCTCGAGCGCTGCCCCAGGGCCTTGCACGGAGGCGGGGTAGACGACCACGTGCAGGACGGGCCAGCGCTTGCGCAGGGTCGTCAGCACGTCGCGCAGCGCTGCGGCACGCAGCGATGTCACGATGCCGAGCGCACGTGGATAGGCGGGCAGCGCGCGCTTGCGCGCCGCATCGAACCATCCGGCGGCCTCGAGGCGCGCCTTCAGCCGCGCGAAGCGCTCGTAGAGCGCGCCAAGACCGGCGAGCCGCACCGAGTCGACGTTGAGCTGGAATTCGCCGCGCGCCTCGTACATCGTCGGCACGGCGCGCACTTCGACGGCGAGCCCGTCGCGCAGCGCGAACTCGAGCGCCTGCGCCTTTTGCCGGAACAGCACGCAGCGCACCTGCCCGTTGGCGTCCTTGAGCGTGAAGTAGCAATGCCCGGACGCCGCGCGTGTGCAGCCCGACACCTCGCCGGCGACCCAGACCAGCCCCACCTGGCGCTCGATGAGCAGGCGCACCGCGGCGATCAGCCGGCCGACCGAATAAACCGGGGCGCTCATGCCGCGCGCGGACGCGCCGTCCGGGCCGGCAGGCACGGGGGAGGAGAGGATATCGTCCGGATCGGGCCGCGCCATCACGTTCTCGAGGGGCTTCGACAGTGCAGGCGCAACATGCGGTATGTCCTGGACACGGCGCTGGTATCACGCTGTCACGAAACGGCCATCGTGACGTCATGATGACGGTGCCCAAGGTCCGCCAAAAGGCCAATTGCGTGCCGCAAATGACTGAGCGCATGGCGCTTTCGTACTGTCGTCATTTGGTCATCGCAACCTTTTTCACGACAGGCGGGGCACTTAGCGTGCGAATGTACAAGATATGCACACAAGTATCCACAGGATTTGTGGAAAACCATGTCGGTGTCCGTCTGACGCCTTGTCGGAAACCGTGAACTGGCGCGGGTCTTCGGGGTATCGGCCATCTCCTCTAGTAACTGCGCCGGTGACGCGGGTTAAGCACCCGGTTAGAATCCCCCCATCATGCCGGTTGTTCATGAACAAAACGGTTTGCATGCTGCAGTGCGGGATGCCAAGTCTCCCGCCGGCGGCGGTCGCCCGGCCGAAGTCGCCCCGGCGGCGAACTTCGTGCGCGCCATCATCGCCGAGGACAACCACACGGGAAAGTACGGCGGGCGCGTGGTCACGCGCTTTCCGCCTGAGCCCAATGGTTACCTGCACTACGGCCACGCCAAGTCCATCATCCTGAACTTCGGCCTGGCGGCTGAAAACCACGGCACGTGTCATCTGCGCTTCGACGACACCAATCCGCTCAAGGAGGACGTCGAGTTCGAGGACGCGATCGCCGCGTCGGTGCGCTGGCTGGGCTTCGACTGGGGCGAGCATCGTTATCACGCGTCCGACTACTACGACGCGCTGTACCGGTACGCCGAATGGTTCATCGAGCAGGGCCTGGCGTACGTCGACAGCCAGACACCCGAGGAGATGCGCGCGACGCGCGGCACGCTGACCGAGCCGGGCATCGAGAGCCCGCATCGTGCGCGCAGCGTCGCCGAGAATCTCGATCTGTTCCGCCGCATGCGCGCAGGCGAGTTCCCCGATGGCGCGCACGTGCTGCGCCTGAAGATCGACATGGCGAGCGCCAACCTGAACCTGCGCGATCCTGCGATCTACCGCATTCGCCACGCGCGTCACCACCGCACCGGCGACAAGTGGTGCATCTACCCGCTCTACGACTACACGCACTGCATCTCGGATGCGCTCGAGCGCATCACGCACTCGATCTGCACGCTGGAGTTCCAGGACCATCGTCCGCTCTACGACTGGGTGATCGAGCAGCTTGCCGCAGGCGGCCAGCTGCTCCGGCCCCTGCCGCAGCAGGTGGAGTTCGCGCGGCTCAATCTGACCTACGTCGTCCTATCCAAGCGCAAGCTGATCGAGCTGGTGGAGGGCGGGCACGTCGACGGCTGGGATGATCCGCGCATGCCCACGCTGGTCGGTGCGCGCCGGCGGGGCTTCACGCCCGAAGGGTTCCAGCTCTTCGCCGAGCGCATCGGCGTGTCCAAATCCGATTCCTGGATCGACATGAGCGTGCTCGAGGACGCGATGCGCGACGACCTCAACGCGCGCGCGCAGCGTAGGGTGGCCGTGCTCGATCCGGTGAAGCTCGTGATCGACAACTATCCGGCGGACACCGTCGAGACGATGCATCCGCCCAATCATCCGCAGCATCCCGAATGGGGCCGGCGCCCGCTCGCGTTCGGCCGGGAGCTGTGGATCGAGCGCGACGATTTCGCCGAGACGCCGCCCAAAGGGTTCTTCCGGCTCACGCCCGGCGCCGAGGTGCGCCTGCGCTACGCGTACATCGTGCGCTGCACCGGCGTGGAGAAGGACGCCGACGGCCGCGTGAGCGTCGTGCACTGCACGTACGATCCGGCCACCCGCAGCGGCACGGCGGGCGCCGATGCACGCAAGGTCAAGGGCAATATCCATTGGCTGGCCGTGGGCGATGCCGTGCAGGCGGAAGTGCGCCTGTACGACCGGTTGTTCCGCGTCCCGTTTCCCGGCGCGCGCAACACACGCAGCGTCAAGGATGAAACGGCGGGCGCCGCCGACCCGCTGCCGCTGCATGCGCATCTCCTCGCCGGTGACGACGACGAGGTCGCCGACGCGGCGGAGCGCAGCTATCTCGACGACCTCAATCCGGCGTCCAAGCGGGTCATCACTGCGTATGTGGAACCCGCGCTCGCGACAGCGCCCGCCGAGGAGCGCGTCCAGTTCGAGCGCCACGGCTACTTCGTCGCCGACCTCATCGACCACGCGCCCGGACGACCGGTCTTCAATCGCGCGGTCACGCTCAAGGACAGCTGGAAGTAGCGGACGCGCTAAGATCGTGCTTCCACTGGAGGCCGCATGAAGCGAATCGTCCTGTTCGTGCTCACCAACCTCGCCGTCGTCCTGGTGCTGTCGGTGGTGCTGAAGGTGCTGGGGCTCGATCGCGGGCTCGCAGCGCAAGGGCTCAACTACGGCTCGCTGCTCGTCTACTCGCTGGTCGTGGGTTTCACCGGCGCCATCATTTCGCTGCTGATGTCCAAGACCATGGCGAAATGGAGCACCGGGGCGCACGTCATCACCCAGCCGCAGAACGACGCGGAAGCGTGGCTGCTGCAGACGGTGCAAAACCTGGCCGCCAAGGCGGGTGTCGCGATGCCCGAGGTGGCCATCTACGAAGGCGAGCCCAACGCCTTCGCCACCGGCGCATTCAAGAACTCGGCGCTGGTCGCGGTGTCGACCGGGCTCCTGCAGTCGATGAACCGCGAGGAAGCGGAGGCGGTGCTCGGCCACGAGCTGTCGCACGTCGCCAATGGCGACATGGTGACGCTCACGCTGATCCAGGGCGTCGTCAACACATTCGTGATCTTCCTGTCGCGCATCGTGGGCGCGATCGTGGACCGCACCGTCTTCCGCACCGAGCGCGGCACCGGGCCCGGGTACTTCGTCACCGTGATCGTGTGCCAGATCCTGTTCGGCGTCGCCGCGTCCATCATCGTCGCCTGGTTCTCGCGGCTGCGCGAGTACCGCGCCGACGCCGGCAGCGCCCGGCTGCTCGGCACGCCGCAGCCCATGATCCATGCGTTGGCGCGCCTCGGCGGCCTCACCCCGGGCGCGCTGCCGCAGGCGTTCCAGTCGCACGGCATCACGGACAGCCGCAGCGGCTTCATGGCGCTGTTCGCATCGCATCCGCCCATCGAGGCGCGCATCGCGGCGCTGCAGGGCGCTGCGCGCGCCTGACGACCTGCAACCGACCGGACATCCCATGCGCTACAAGATCGAGGTACAGGACGAGACCGGCATCTGGAGCGACGTGCGCGGCACCGACGGCCAGCCCCTGGTGTTCGACGACGAAGCCAAGGCGCGCTCCGCGCTGTCCGAGCGCTTCCCCGTGCTCGTGCAGATGGAGCGCTACGGCGGCGGCAAGCGCACGCGCGTCATCCGGGTGATCGAGGACGAGGACGACTGGCCGAAGAAGAAGGCCTGACGCACAACCAGGCGTACGCAGCACCGCAACGCCAACCCCAGGAGGGCTCGCCCGTGATCGATCTGTACACGTGGGACACGTCGAACGGGCTGCGGGTGGCCATCATGCTGGAGGAATGCGGCCTGCCGTATCGGGTCCATCGCGTCGACCTCATGAAAGGCGAGCAGGCGAGGCCCGAATTCCTGGTCCTCAACCCCGTGGGCGCGATCCCGGTGCTGTGCGACTCCGAAGGCCCGGGCGGTGCGCCGCTCACGCTCTCCCAGTCGGGCGCGATCCTCCAATACCTCGCGGACAAGACGGGGCGCTTCATGCCGCGCGCGCCTGCTGCGCGTGCCGTGACGCTGCAATGGCTCGCCTTCGCGATCACCGACTGCATGCTGTCCACCGCGATGATCTTCCACAACACCACGCTCGTGCCCGAGAAGTCGCAGGCCAATGCGGATTACTTCGCAGCGCGCCTCGCGCGCTACTTCGGCGTCATCGACGGCAGGCTGGCGCAACGCGAGTGGCTGGCCGACGAGTTGTCGATCGCCGACTTCGCGTTGTTTCCGATCGTGCGCTTTCGCCCGGAGGTCATCGCGCAGGCGGGCGATGTGCCGCATCTGACGGCATGGCGCGACCGGCTGGCCGCGCGCCCGGCCGTTGCGAAAGTGACCGCCTAGCGGGCCGCGAAAGCAGCTCCACAAACGAAACGGCCGGCGATCGCCGGCCGTTTGCGTGATGTGCAGCGAGTGTTACTTGAGGTGGTTGGAGACGAGCTTCGTCATCTCGAACATCGACACCTTGTTCTTGCCGCCGAACACGGCCTTGAGCTTGTCGTCGGCGTTGATCAGGCGACGGTTCACGGCGTCCTGCAGCTTGTTCTTCTTGATGTAGTCCCAGATCTTCTTGGTCACTTCGGTGCGCGGCATCGGCGTACCACCGACGACGGCAGCCAGCGTGGACGACGGCTGCATCGCCTTCATGAACGCGGCATTGGGCTTGCGCTTGGCGGCGGTCTTCTTGGCGGCTTTCTTCGCGGGGGCCTTCTTGGCTGCGGGGGCCTTCTTCGCGGCGGACTTCTTGGCGCCGCCTTTCTTGGCGGCCGACTTCTTGGCGGCGGGCTTCTTCGCGGCGGACTTCTTCGCGGCTTTCTTGGCAGTAGCCATCGATTCTCCTTCCTGTCGGTTGTGCGAGCGGACAACGCCGGAGCGTTCTGAAGCGGACCCTCCTGTCATGGGTAACCCGCTCCATCGGCGGCGACTATACCGCATTTCAGAGGAGAAGATAGGGCTGCCAGAGGGAAAATTGCCCTCTGTGCGCGCGCTGTTGCAGACGAGCATCGCGCGCTGCTCGCGCGCTTGCGCGCGGTAGAATGGAGGCGCCGCATGACCGCTCCCGCCAACGACCCCGCCGAGCTGCGCACCGAATACAAGCGCGCGACGCTCGACGAAGCCGCAGTCGACCGCAATCCGTTCGCGCAATTCGCGCGCTGGTTCGACGAGGCGGTCGCCGCGCGAGTGCCCGAGCCGAACGCGATGACGCTGGCCACCGTCGGTGCGGACGGCCGGCCCTCCGCCCGCATCGTGCTCCTGAAGGGCCTCGACGACCGCGGTCTCGTCTTCTACACCAACTACGACAGCCGCAAGGGGCGCGAGCTCGCTCCCGCCGCGCCCGTTGCGCTGCTGTTCCATTGGGTCGAGCTCGAGCGCCAGGTCCGCATCGAGGGCCGGGCGGAGCGAGTGGAAGCCGCCCTGTCCGACGCGTATTTCGCTTCGCGCCCGCTCGGCTCGAGAG
>DATILY010000007.1:0-38350 GCA_035475895.1 Casimicrobiaceae bacterium
GCGGTCGCACGATACTTGGCGCCGGATTGAAGTGATCGGCCGCCTTCGGGCGGCCGCGCGTCGGCCTCACGATAAGAGCTACGAGCGCGCTGATCACAGTTTGCTGCGCAAACTCCTTCAGTTGCGCGCGGCATGCGACGTGACTGCACCTGCACAGGGCGTTCCTTGCTAAACCGGTTTTGATCTTCGCGCACAGCCGATTCCGATCTTCGCTCGTTTGCAGGTCAGCAACAAACAGTATTCGCCTGAGTCCGGGCCGGAGCGTTCATGCGCGCAACGGCCGGTTTGGCAAAAGGCAGCCACGCAGCGCGCTACTGAACGAGTTTGCGCAGCAAACTCTGGTCGGCGCGCCCCGTCGCTCTTATCGTGAGCCGGGCGCCGGGCCGCCCCAAGCCCGGCGATCATTTAAATCGGCGCAAAGTTTCGTGCGACCGCTGTCCGCGAGCGCAGCGACGGGGACTTCGGTCGCGAAACTTTGCGACGCTCAATCCGGCAGCCGCGTAACGTGCCCCGAAACCTGCCGCCAGGATTCGCCAGTGCGAGCCCACGTGTCGCTGTAGCGCAACGTGACGTCGGTCTGCTTCCCGCGCAGGCGATACCGCTGGTGCAGCGTGCCGGTGAGCACCGCGGTGTCACCCCAGACGCGCACGAGGACGTCACGGGTGTCGTTCTCCTGGAACTCGAGCTCCGGCAATGTGATCTCGGCCAGCACATCGGCTTTGGTTTTCATCTTGCCGGCGCCGCTGACCAGGATCCAGTCGTCGGCGAGCAGGTCGGACACGCGTCTGGTGTCGCGCGCGGCGATGGCGCCATTGAGGTCGCGCTCGAGATTGCGCAGCCGCGGGCCGTCGTCCACGCCCGCCGCGGGGGTGGCGAGCAAGGCGGCGGCGAACGACATGGCGCCGCCGTGCAGCAGCAGGGTGCTTCGATTCATGGCGCGATTCTACGCGCCCACCGGCGCGAACCAGGCAGGGGCTGCCTGGGCGTCAAGCCTGGTCGTCGTGGAACACGATCGCGAACGGGCGAGGGAGCTCCGCTGCATCGGTGGCGAAGTGCACCGCGACGAACGAGCTCAGGGCCTGCAGCTCGGTACGGATGGCCTGTGCACCCGCCTGCTTGTTGCCCATGCGGCCCCAGCGTGCGCGGCGTTGGGCGTCGCGGCTCCTGACGACCACGCCGAGCACCAGGTCGCTGAGCTCGGCGTCGCGGCTCATGTAGCTGCCGGATACCGCGAGCGCCTCGATCACCAGCGGATTGCGGTTCCATTCCGCGTTGACGTGCCGGGCGATGTCGCACGCGCGCGCCACCAGCTGACGTGCACGGGCGCGCGCCAGCGGCTCGACCACGCGGGCGACTGCGAATTCGCGGAAGCGGTCGGTGACCTCGAAGTCGCCGGGCGCCTCGGCTGCGGGGCGCAGCAACCCGCCATCCACCAGCTCGTGGAGCAGCGCGTCCCCTTCGACGGTGTCGACGGCGAAGTCGTGCTTGAGGTGATCGGCCCGCACGCGCGCACGTCCGGGCGGAAGGCCGACCACGCGGGTGAGCACCCGGCCGGCAGCAGTGCGCAGCCGCACGGCGTCGACGCCGAAATAGCGATGATGCGCGATCAGTGTGCGGGACTTCATCGGTCGAAGCGGCAATACGGCTTGATGACATTAGCATAGGCGGCGCGCCGCGCAAAGCCCCGTGCGGGTGCGCTACGATGCGACTGTTGCAGGAACGCTGCGCACGCCCGCCGCGCAGCCCGCCTGGCGCCGCGCCCCGATGAAGCTTTCCGTTCTCGATCAATCCACTGCAGCGCGCGGCCGCACGGAAGCTGCGGCGATCCGCGAGACGGTCGCGCTGGCGCGCCGCTGCGACGCGCTGGGCTACCACCGCTTCTGGGTATCCGAGCATCACAACAGCGGCAGCATCGTAGGCACGGCGCCGGAGGTGCTCATTGCAGCCATCGCGGCGACCACGACCCGCATCCGGGTCGGGAGCGCCGGCGTGATGTTGCCCCACTACGCGGCCCTGAAGGTCGCCGAGCAGTTCCGTGTCCTCGAGGCGATCGCGCCGGGACGCATCGACCTTGGCGTAGGTCGCGCGCCCGGATCCGACCGGCTCACGGCCTACGCGCTCAACCCTGAAGGTGTCGCGGCGGCCGAGCGTTTTCCGCAGCAGGTGGTCGAGCTGTCCGCGTGGCTGGCCGATGCGCCGTTGCCGGAGGGACACCCGTTTGCAGCCATCACGGCCCACCCGCGCGGACCGACGCTGCCGGAGCTGTGGATTCTCGGCAGCTCCGATTACGGCGCTCAGCTCGCCGCGCATTTCGGCCTGCCGTACGCGTACGCGTATTTTTTCACCGACGGTCGTGGCGTCGAGCAGGCGCTCGACTTGTATCGGCGCAATTATCGGCCAAGCGCGCGCCATCCGAAGCCGCAAGCCACCGTGTGCATCTGGGCACTTGCTGCCGATACGGAAGCCGAAGCGCGCCGCCTGCTGCGCACGCGCGAGCACTGGCGCGTGGGTTTCGAGCAGGGCATCCGCGAGCCGCTGATCGACCCGGACGAAGCGGCGCACCAGCGCTACACCGACGCCGAGCAGCAGCGCATCGAAGCGATGCGCCAGCGTGCGTTCGCCGGTACCGCGGCGCAAGTCGCCGCGCGACTCAACGCCGAAGCAGCGCGCCTGGCGCTCGACGAGCTCGTCATCGTGACCTGGACGTACGACCCGGCCGCGCGCGAGCGCTCGTACGCCCTCCTGGCCGATGCGTTCGGCCTCGCGGGCGCGTGACGCACACCGGCGGATCGCCTGCTGAACCTGCAGGCGATCCGCGCAGGCCCGTGGCGGCTTACTGGCCGAACGTCGTGCTCAAGCCGGAGAACCCGCCGGTGTAGGAGCAGCCGTTCGAATTCTGCGTCCCGGACAGGGAGCCACTGAAGATCCCGTTGCTGCTCGACAGGCCGGAGAAATCCAACGTCCCGGTCTCGCCCGTGCTGCACGTGTACGTCGCACCCGACAGGCTCGAGAAGCGGCCGCCCTGCGCCTGGTTGCCGGTGTAGATGCAAGTGCTGCCGTTGGGGAACGTCCAGGTGATCTGCCGGGCGGCGCTGTTCGCATCGCCGGTATTGACGACGCTCACCGTGCTCGTGCCGATCGACGTGCCGTTGTTCGACGCGCTCGTGCAGTTGCTCGCCGTGATGTTCCCCTGCACCTGGAAGGTCCCGGTGATGTCGTTGTTGACGAGCGTCTGGCGCTGGATCGTCTTGTTCACGCTGACACCGTTGACGGTGTAGCTGAGGAACGCCGTGCCGTTGGTTTGCATGGACAGCGTCATCGTGCCGACCGTCGTACGCGTGACCTGGCCGGCATCGAACGACGTGGCGCCGAAGTACGTGCCGGCGGTCCCGTTGGACTGGATCACCGGGCCGCTATAGACGCCGTTGCCCTGCGCGGTGAGCTCCGCGGTGTACCACGTCGGCTGGCCGCTCTGGTTGTACAGGTACAGCGTGGCGAACACGGTGCCCGCCATCTGGTTCAGCTGAATGCCCCAACCCGATTCGGTGGGCACCCACCACAGGTCCGACACGTTCTGGTTGAGCACGCCGTTTTGCGAGGATGAAACCTGCCCTTGCGCCATCGGCGCGAGCGTGAGGGACAGTGCGACTGCAACTGCGACTTGCTTGATCATTGCCTTCTCCGAAGTTGACGCGCCGTGCATCGACGCGCCGTCGCTGTGATCACGGGCTGGTGACACCGATCGCTTGGCCACCGCGCGCCGCCCGCGCTCGTGATGCGAAATCCGGGCCAGCCGCGCACCTGCGAATGCGTGCGGCCCCGGCACGCAGACAGCACGCGTCGGACAGCGCGCGCAGTGGCAACAAATTCCTGTTCTCACGCAAGATCGTCATGCGGTGACAGCGTTCCTGCCCTGCGTGCCGTGCGGCGTTATCATGGGAACGTGACCGCGCATCCTGCCGACGCTCCTGCACGCGTCGCGATGAAACCTTCCACGCGCCGGCCGGCTTCGCGGGCGCGCCCGCGCGCCGCGGCGCTGCTGGCGCCCTCCGTCGAGGTCAGCGACGAAGCGGGCGTGCGTTACCTGCACTTCGGCTCGGCGTGGATCCAGGGCGCCATGCGCCTGCGCCGCACGCACGCCCTCGAGCTCGAGTACACACGCGACATGATGTTTCCGCTGCTGCTCGAGCCGGTCGACTGGCCCGGACGCGTGCTGCAGGTCGGGCTTGGCGCAGGCTCGATCACCAAGTTCCTGCTGCGCCATCGACCGCGGGCGCAGCTCACGGTCGTGGAAGTCGATCCGCGTGTCGTCGCGGCCGCGCATGCGCATTTCCGGTTGCCGCGTGTCGAGCCCCGGCTCAGCGTAGAGCTTGGGGACGGCGCCGCGTATGTTGCCGGGCAAGGCGGGCTGTTCGACTGGATCGTGGTGGACGGCTTCGATGCGCGCGGGCAGGCGGGCATGCTCGATACGCGCGCCTTCTACGCGCATTGCCGTGCGCGTCTCGCGCCGGCGGGCGTGCTCACGACCAACCTTCTGCGCCGCACGCGCGGCTGCGAGCCCAGCCTGGCCCGGTTGCGCGACGCGTTCGACGGCCGCGCACTGGCCCTTCCCACCTGCACGAGCGGCAACACCGTCGCGCTCGCGGCGACCGGGGCACCCCGCGCCCTTGACCGGCGTGCGCTGACGGAGGCGGCCACCCGCCTGCGCGCCGAAACCGGGCTGAGCCTCCTGCGGACGGTAGGTCGCCTGGCAGCCGTGACGCCCAAGGCGGGCGGGCTCGCGTTGTAGAGGCCGGACAGGCAAGGACAGCGCTGTAGGACGCGCGCCGATAGCTCGGCCGGTCCACCGCGCTTACCATCCCCCGGTTTCGTTCGCGCGCCCGGACACACATGAGCAACGACTCCGTACACGAACCGCTGGCGCCGGTGGCGACCGGGATCCGCGGCCTCGACAACGTGCTCGCCGGCGGGATCCCGCCCAACCGCGTCTACCTGATCGAAGGCGATCCCGGCGCCGGCAAGACGACGCTGTCGCTCCAGTTCCTGCTCGAAGGCAGGGCGCGCGGCGAGACGTGCCTGTACGTGACGTTGTCCGAGACCGCCGAGGAGCTGACGGCGGTCGCGCATTCGCACGGCTGGGACCTCACCGGTATTCGGGTCACCGAGCTCGCGACCGCCGAGTCGAGCCTTTCGGCCGACGCGGAGAACACGATGTTCTACCCCTCGGAGGTGGAGCTCGCGCAAACGACCGAGATCGTGCTGCGCGAGGTGGAATCGATCAATCCGAGCCGCATCGTGTTTGACTCGCTGTCCGAGATGCGCATGCTGGCCCAGAACCCGTTGCGCTACCGGCGGCAGATCCTCGCCCTCAAGCAGTTCTTCGTCGGCCGCCAGTGCACCGTGTTGCTGCTCGACGACCGCAGCGCGGGTCCCAGCGACATCCAGGTACAGAGCATCGTCCACGGCGTGCTGAGCCTCGAGCTGCGCACGCCGGACTACGGCGTGATGCAGCGGCGCCTGCAGGTCCTCAAGATGCGCGGCAAGGCGTATCGCGCGGGGTTCCACGACTTCGTCATCGTCCAAGGCGGGTTGCGCGTCTTCCCGCGGCTCGTCGCGGCGGAGCACCAGATCGACTATGCGGCGGACGTGATGGAGAGCGGCATCCCGGAGCTCGATACGCTCATGGGCGGCGGCCTTTCACGGGGCACGAGCGCGCTGCTCGTCGGCCCGGCGGGAGCGGGGAAGTCCACCTTCGCCACGCAGTACGCCGTCCAGGTCGCACAGCGGGGTGAACGCTGTGCCATGTTCATGTTCGACGAGAGCGAGCGGACGTTACGGCAGCGGGCCCAAGGCGTGGGGATGAATCTCGAAGCGCAGATCGATTCCGGGCGCATCTGCATCCGCCAGGTGGACCCGGGCGAGCTTTCGGTGGGCGAGCTCGTGCAGCTCGTGCGCACGGAAGTCGAGGAGCGCGGCGCAAAACTCGTGGTCATCGACAGCCTCAACGGCTATCTCAACGCCATTCCTGACGAGCGCTTCCTGACCCTGCAGCTGCACGAGCTTCTGAGCTATCTCGGCCAGCGCGGCGTCACGTGCATCCTGGTGATGGCGCAGTCGGGCATGGTCGGCACCATGACCTCGCCAGTGGATGCAAGCTACCTCGCGGATACGATCCTGCTGTTGCGTTATTTCGAGGCCGCCGGTGAAGTGCGACAGGCGATCTCGGTGCTGAAGCGCCGCGGCGGGCCGCACGAGCGCACGATCCGCGAATTCCGCTTCACGCCCAACGGCATCCAGATCGGTCCGCCGCTGTCGCAGTTCCACGGCGTCCTCACGGGCGTGCCGAGCTTCCTGGGCGGTGAAGGCCGCCTCCTGGAGGAAGGCGGACCATGACGGTGCACGATCTCGAGCGCCGGGTTCTGGTGCTCGCGCCCACCGTTCGTGACGCTGCCAACACGACGCAGATCCTCGGCCAGGCGGGGATTCGCACGACGGTGTGCCGCGAGCTGCAGGCGCTGCTGCACGAGCTGGAGGCCGGCGCCGGCGCGGTCGTCGTGACCGAGGAAACGCTGGCCGCAGGCCGCATGGGCAGCCTCACCGGGTTCCTGCGCAAGCAGCCCAAATGGTCCGACCTGCCGTTCATTGCGGTCACGCGCGGCGGGCCCGATTCCGTGGCCGCCGTGCAGGCGATGGAAACGCTGGGCAACGTGATCCTGCTCGAGCGTCCGGTGCGCATGTCCACGTTCATCACCGCGGCACGCACGGCGTTGCGCGAGCGGGAGCGTCAATACGAGCTGCGCCGGTTGCTCGCCGAGCTGCGCGAATCGGACCGGCGCAAGGACGTGTTCCTGGCCATGCTCGCGCACGAGCTGCGCAATCCGCTTGCGCCGATTCGCAACGCAAGCGAGATCTTCCGGCGCGCGGACGGCGGCAACCCGACGCTGCGCCTGGCCGCCGAAATCGTCGATCGCCAGGTCACGCAGCTTGCGCGCCTCGTCGACGACCTGCTCGATGTGTCGCGCATCACGCAGGGCAAGGTGAAGCTGCGGCGCGCCCGCGTGCATCTGCAGACGCTGATGACCCAGGCCATGGAGACCGCCCTGCCGATCATCGATGCGAAGCACCAGCGGCTGTTCGTGCGCGTGCCGAGCGAGCCGATCTACCTCGAGGCCGATCCGGCGCGCCTCGCGCAGGTGCTCGGCAACCTGCTCAACAACGCGGCGAAATACACGGGCGACGGCGGTCACATCTGCATCGCCGCGCGGCTCACGCGCAACCACACGGTGGTGGTGCGCGTGCGCGACAATGGCGTCGGCATTCCGGCGGGCATGCTCGACAACGTGTTCGAGCTCTTCACGCAGGTCGACACATCCCTCGACCGCTCGCAGGGCGGCCTCGGCATCGGGCTCACGCTGGTCAAGGCGATCGTGGAGCTGCACCATGGCCGCATCCGCGCCCGCAGCCGCGGCGTGGGCCACGGCAGCCGGTTCACCTTCTGGCTGCCGGCGATGCCGCGCGGCGCCTCGGCGCCGGCGGTCAAGCGCAACGGCGCGGCACGGCACGAACGGCATCAACGCCGCCTGCTGCTGGTCGACGACAACATCGATGCCGTCGAAAGCCTCGCCGTGCTGCTCGAGGCGGACGGTCACGAGGTGCGCACCGCACACGACGGCACGAGCGCGCTTGCGCTGGTGGAATCGTTTCGCCCGGATCTCGTCGTGCTGGACATCGGGTTGCCCGGCATGAGCGGTTACGAGATCGCGCAGCGCATCCGCGCGCGGCCGGAGTTCGGTGCTCCAACCCTTGTCGCGCTGACGGGTTACGGCCAGCAGGAAGATCGCAAGCGCGCGCGGGCCGCGGGCTTCGACCATCATTTCATCAAGCCGGCGGACGTCGGCGCGTTGCAGCGGCTGATCGGCTGACGCGCCGGGGAGGCCTGCGGCCGCCGGTGCCGTATGATGGACGTGCGCGCGTGCAGCGCGCCCGCATCCATTCGCCATGATCACCGCCGAGCTCCTGCGCCGCATTCCACTGTTCGAGTCCGTTCCTGCCGCAGAACGCGAGTCCATCGCCGCGCGTGCGGCCGACATTCACCTGCGGCCGCACGAGTGGCTGATCCAGGAAGGCGAGCTGCCGAGCTTCTTCTTCCTGCTCGAGGGCGGCATGGCGGTCTCCAAGCTCGTGGGCGGCACGGAGAAAGTCATCGGGCAATACGGGCCCGGCGAATTTTTCGGCGAAGTGCCTCTCCTGCTCGGCGCTCCCGCCATCGCGAGCCTGCAGGCCGTCGAAGCTTCGCGGGTGGGCCGCCTCGATCCCGCCGATTTTCGCGAGCTGGTCGCGGGCTGCCCGTTCCTGTCCGCGCGGCTGATGGCGACCATGGCGACGCGCGTGGAGCGCCTGCAGCAGCTGCAGGCGAACACGCCCGTCGCGGGCGTGACGCTCATCGGCCACCGCTACGACATCGACTGCCACGCGCTGCGCGACTTCCTGGCGCGCAACCATGTGACCTATCGCTTCGAGGACATCCGCGGGCAGGGCGTGCACGACGCGAACGCGCGCTTTCCGGTGCTGGTGCTGCCGGATGGCGAGCGACTGGTGACGCCGACGTTTCGCGCCGTCGCGTCCGCCCTGGGCCTGACGACCGAGCCCGGTGCCGGCGTCTATGACGTGGTGGTCGTCGGTGGCGGCCCAGCGGGGCTCGGCGCCGCGGTGTACGGCGCGTCCGAGGGCCTGCGCACGTTGCTCGTCGAGCGCCACGCGCCCGGCGGCCAGGCGGGCACGTCCTCGCGCATCGAGAACTACCTCGGCTTTCCGAGCGGCGTCGGCGGTGACGAGCTTGGCACGCGCGCGCTCGCGCAGGCCCGCAGGTTCGGCGTCGACATCCTCGTTGCGCGCAACGTCGAGCGCATCGAGCCCGCGCCGCCCGATGGCCTGCATGCGGTGGTCCTCGATGGCGGCACCCGCGT
Source organism: Casimicrobiaceae bacterium (assembly GCA_035475895.1). Classification (GTDB taxonomy): domain Bacteria; phylum Pseudomonadota; class Gammaproteobacteria; order Burkholderiales; family Casimicrobiaceae; genus VBCG01. The sequence continues at coordinate 8,967 of DATILY010000007.1, forward strand.
GCCCACCCGCGCCATCGTGCTCGCCAGCGGCGTGACCTGGCGCGAGCTGGAAGTCCCCGGCGCGGCCGATCTGGTCGGCCGCGGCGTGTATTACGGCGCCGCGCGCACGGAGGCCGCGACCACGCGTGGGCAGGACATCTTCCTCATCGGCGGAGGCAATTCGGCGGGCCAGGCGGCGATGTTCTTCGCCAATTACGCGCGTACCGTGACCATGCTGGTGCGCGGGCCGTCACTGGCCGCCACGATGTCGCACTACCTCATCGAGCAGCTGCAGTCGAAGGAGAACGTGACGATCATGACGCGCCAGCAGGTCGTTGCGGTCGAAGGCGGCACGCACCTGACGGCGATCACCATCGAGGATCGCGCGAGCGGCCTGCGGCGGCGCGAGCAAACGCCTGCGCTGTTCGCGTTCATCGGCGCCGACGCGACCACGCACTGGCTGCCGGCCGCACTGATCTGCGACGAGCGCGGCTACATCTGCACCGGACGTGACGTGATGGACCTGGTGGCGCGGCAGGCGGGCGACTGGCCCCTCGCGCGCGATCCCTATCTGCTGGAAACGAGCGTGCCGGGCATCTTCGCTGCCGGCGACGTGCGCCACGGATCGATCAAGCGCGTGGCCTCGGGGGTGGGCGAGGGCAGCATGGCCATCGCCTTCGTGCATCAATACCTGGCCGAGGCGCACGTCGCGCCACCGCCTGCGCGGCCGCGCGTACCAGCGCCGGCGTGAGGCCTCAGCCCGCGCGCTTCTGCGGCGGGTAGAGCACGGTGAGGTTGCGCCGGGGCGGCCCGTCCACCGCCGGCGTGCGCTGGCGCATCTCGCGGCGCACGCGCGCGAACGTCTTGCGGATGTCGGTCTGCGTGCTGGGCACGTAGCGGAAGGTCGGATCGAGCAACGATTTCACGGTGAAGCTCCTGCGGTGCGACACGTGCGGACGATACGGACAGGAAACACGGCCGCCTATCAGCGGCCGCCGGCATGCGCTGTCATCCGCGCTGGTCGGTCCGTGTAGGAGCAACGCCTAATCCAGCCGGACCCGCAGGCATGCGGCTGCGCGTCCCGACGACCGTTGCGCCGCTAAACTGACGCTCGAGGCATTGCATGAGCTTGATCCTTGAACGTCGACGCTGAACCCGCGGCCGGTGCACAACGCGGGCTGCTGCCGCTGCTCGCCGTCACGGTGTTCGCCTCCGCGAGCACGGTGCACTTCCAGACGCCCATGCTCGGGCGGTTCGTGACCGAGTTCGCCGCCACGCCAGCGGCGGTGGGCTGGATTCCGACCCTCGCGTTCACCGGCTTCCTGGTCGGCATCCTGCTGCTCGTCCCGCTCGGCGATCGCATCGACAAGCGCCGCCTCATCCTCGCGCATCTCGCGGGACTGATCGTGGCGGTGTCTGGCATGGCGCTGGCGCCTTCGTTGCCATGGTTGTGGGCGGCCAGCTTCGCCATCGGCGTATGCGCCAGCCTGTCGCAATACGTCGTGCCGCTCGTGGTGGAGCTTGCGCCGCCGGGTGCGCGCGGCGCAGCCGTGGGGACGGTGATGTCGGGCTTGTTCGTCGGCATCCTGTTCGGACGCATCGCGGGCGGCATCGTGGCTGCAACGCTCGGGTGGCGCTGGATGTACGTCATCTCGGCGTGCATGCTGATCGCGCTGACCGTTTCTTTGGCACTGCGCCTGCCACCATCGCCTGCGCGCACCACGCACCGCTACGGCGAGCTCATCGCGTCGCTGCTCGCATTGTATCGGGCGCAGCCGCTGCTTCGCCGTGCATCCATGGTGCAATTCCTGCTGGCGCTCGGGTATGGCGGATTCTGGGCCACCCTCGCTGCGCTGCTTGCGATGCGGTATGGCTACGGCCCGACCGTCGCCGGCCTGATCGGCATTCCCGGTGCAGCGGGGTTGCTCGTGGCCCGGCCGGCAGGACGCGCGCTCGACCGGCGCGGACCTGGGCCGGTGGTGGCGATCGGGGTCGCGGTGTTCGCCCTCGCCTTCGTCGTGCTCGCGTTCGGGTTGGTGACGATCGCCGCGATCGCCCTCGGCGCCGCGCTGCTCGATTGCGGACTGCGCGCCGCGATGGTCGCCAACCAGACGCTCGTGACATCCGTCGATCCCCAGGCGCGCAGCCGGCTCAACACGCTGTTCCAGGCGCACATGTGGGGCGGCAACGCCGTCGGCGCGGTGCTCGCGAGCACGGTGCTCACGCACGCGGGCTGGCTTCCGGTGTGCGCGATCGCGCTGGTCGCCGCGGTGACTGCGTTCCTGGTGCAGCGGCGTGCGCCAGCTAGCGTGCCGGCACCCGGTACAGGTAGAGCTGCGTGAGCGTGAGCCCGGAGATGGGCAGCTTGTCGAGCGAGTCGCGCTCCACCACGCGAACGGGCTGCCACGTCGGAAACGGATAATCGTTGACCACGACGCGCGTGCCGGGCGCGAGCTCGGCGAGCAGCTTGCGCTCCAGCCGCGCCATGACCTTGGGCAGAAGATAGACCGTCACGACCGTCGCCGCCCGCACGTCGGTGACGAACAAGTCACGCTCCTCGAAGCGCACGCGATCAGCCACGCCAGCCTGCGCAGCGTTGGCATTGGCGAGGCGCACGAGCGCCCCGTCGATGTCCACGCCATAGCCGCCGCGCGCGCCGTAGCGCGACACCGCGCTGATGACGAGCCGGCCGTCGCCCGAGCCGAGGTCGACGACGAAGTCCCGTGCCCCGACCTCTGCAAGCGTGAGGATCTCGTCGACGATGGACCACGGCGTGGCGACGAACGGCGCAGCCGACTCGGTCGCCGCGCCAACCGTGCGCCCAAGCGGCAGCAGCACCGCTGCGCAAACCACGCGCCGGCGCAGTACGTCAGGAAGGTGCGCAGGCATGCGCGACGCGCTCGTATTCCTCCGTCGTGTCGATCTGCGCCTGCTGCTCCGCCATGTCGGCCTGCTGCTCGGCCATGAAGCGGGCGAGATACTCGCGCAGATCGGCGTCGAAGCGCCGCCGCAGCTCGCCTGCCGTCGCGGCAGCGCGCACGGCGTCGCCGAGTGCGTCGGGAAGCTCGGTGCGCAAGCGCCGGGCCGCTTCGGCGAGCGCGGCGCGGTAGACCGCCACGTGGCGCTGCTCATGGGCGCGTGCGGCCGACTGGTCGCAGGCCTGCCCGTCGAGCTCGCGGGCGAGGTACACGACGGCGGGCTGCATCGACAGCTGGACGTGCACCGTCGGCGTGCCGCACGCGCGTCCGCTGCGGTCCTCGAGGATGCGCAGCTCGGTATGGGTGTCGTGGCCGAAGCTCACCATCGTCAGGCCGAAGGTGCGATGACGGGTGGGATCGGTCTTGCTGCGCGCAGTGAGCCACGCAACGTCCTGGGCATGGACCTCGTCGACGCGCATCGGGACGACGGCGATGTCGTACACAGCGGCAGGCAGCTTGGCGCAGCGCGCGTCGAACGAGGCGAACGGATTGGGCACCTCCGCCGAGCACGCGGCCACGAAGCCGGCCGCAGCGACGATCGCGACCAGCCGGACGAGGACCGCAACCAAGCGCGCGCTCATGTGTCATCTCCCTGAACGGTCGTGCGTCAACACGGCGCGCCGACCTTTCTTCCGATCATAGCAAGGCATCCGACAGCCGGGCGCGCGGGCGCCGAGCGGTATCATCGTGCGGCCCAAGGGCTGGAGCGCGCATGAAATACAAGGACTATTACGCCATCCTCGGCGTCTCCCGCGACGCCAGCGCCGACGACATCAAGCGCGCGTACCGCAAGCTCGCGCGCAAATACCACCCCGACGTTTCGAAGGAAAAGAACGCCGAGGAGCGTTTCAAGGAAGTCGGCGAGGCGTACGAAACGCTCAAGGATGCGGAGAAGCGGGCCGCCTACGACCAGCTCGGGCGCCACGCGCCGGGCGAGGAGATCCGGCCGCCACCCGACTGGGGCGAGAGCTTCGGAGGTGCACCGTTCGGGCCGGGGGGGTCGTCGTTCGAGGACATCGACCTTGGCGATCTTTTCGCCGGGCTCGCCGGCCGGCGCCGCCAGTCGCGCACCGGTCCGGTGCCGGGTCGCGACATCGAAGCCCAGGTGCGCATCCCGTTCGACCAGGCGTTCCGCGGCGGTGAGGTGGAGCTCGGCCTGGCCGACGTCGAGCTCGGCGACGACGGGTCGCTGCGCCGCGTGCCGCGACGTGTACGCGTGCGCATTCCTTCCGGTGTCACCGAGGGGCAGGTGCTGCGCGTGCCCGGCAAGGGCGGCAAAGGCCAGCGCGGCGGACCGGATGGCGACCTGTATCTGGACATCCAGGTGGAAGCGCATCCGCTGTTTCGCGCCGACGGGCTCGACTTGTACCTGGACCTCCCGCTTGCGCCGTGGGAAGCGGTGCTCGGCACGAGCGTGGAAGTGCCCACGCCCGCCGGCCGCGTGAACGTGAAGATTCCGCCCGGCACGCGCGCGCGGCACAAGCTGCGCCTGGCCGGCCGCGGCTTCGCACGGCCCGACGGCACCAAAGGCGACCTGTACGCCGTCGTCGAGATCGCCGTGCCGAGTCATGTCGACGAGCGCCAGCGTGCCTTGTGGCAGCAGCTCGCGCAGGCGGGCGGCTTCGATCCGCGCGCGCATTTCGATTGAGGAGGCCCTCAGTGATGACGCTCGAATCCGTGCAAGCGCTGTTCATCGATCAGACCGTCACGCTGACGGAAGACGAGGTGCTCGAGCGTTCCGGCTTGAGTGCCCTCGAGCTGCACGCGCTCGCGGACAGCGGCGCGCTCGTGCCGGCGGCCGGCGCCGGCCGCGTGGTCTATTCGATCGAGTGCCTCACGATCGCGCGCACCGCGTCGCGTCTGCGCGACGAGCTCGCGCTCGAAGACACGCATGCACTGGCCGTGGTGCTGCGCCTGATGCAGCGTGTGAGCGAGCTCGAAGCGGCGCTCGCGCAAGTCACGGCGCAACGACGGCGTTGACGCGGCCCTCGCGCATTGCGAATGGCCGCGCGTCAACCATCAAAGGTCCGGTGCGCCTCGTGAGGAGCGACCTCGCACTCGGCTAGCGGCCGCCTGTCCCCGCGGTATTTCCGGCGGCGCGTGCTGCGCTCGTGCTGCTGCCGCCTGCCGCGCTGCCCGTCGACCCCGTGCCGCTGCCACGCCCGTTGCCGTTGGCACCACCGCGGTTGAGGATGCGCGCACCGCTGCCGGTGATCGGCCCGCTCACGCTGCGGCTGTTCGAAGCTGCTTGCGCCGCCGTTGCGGCGTCGACGGCCGCACCTGCGGTGGCGTTGCCCGTGTTGCCGGTCGCGACGCCGCCGGCGCCGGTCGTGCCGGTTGCGGCCGGTCCCGCGCCGGTGGTGCCGGTTGCGGCCCCGTTGAGGCCATTCCCCGGCGTGCCGCTGTTGACGATGCCGCTGCCGCCCGTGACGTTGGGCGTGGAGCGGCCGTTGTTCGTGCCGGAGTTGCCGTTGACGCGACCCGCGCTGGTCGGATTGCCGAACGTGCTGGTGCCGGGCGGTGCACGATCCGCGGCGCTCGTGCCGAGCGCACCTGGCGCGCTCACGTTGGGATCGACGTCGGTTGCGGTGCCCGTGACGCCGGTCGTCATGCCTCCCGGCGCCGTCGTCGCGGTGCTGATGCCATTGTCGAGCGCGGGCACCCGTACGCCGGGCGGGAGCTTCGCGCTGATCGAGCCGTCGGCGTTGTGTTGCAGGCCGAGATCCACGCCCGTGTCGCGCGTATCGATGTTGAGCGTCGTCACGCCCTGGGCGCTGCTGCCGGCCGCGATTCCGAGCGCCGCGACGAGCGTGGCGGCGCGCCATGAGCCAAGTGTCATGTCCATCTCCCGCTACTTGCCCTTGCCGACCTGATTGCCGACCACGCCGCCGATTGCAGCGCCACCCACGGTACCGGCGGGATCACCATTGGTAACCGCAGCGCCGGCGGCAGCACCCACGCCCGCCCCGATTGCCGTGTCGCGTTCACGGACGGACATTCCGCCACAGCCTGCGAGGGTCAACGCCAGCAATGCCGCCGCAGTCACCCGCGTGCGCGTCATGATCGATCTCCTTCGTTCGATGTTTCCATCATCGCCCCCGCGTGGCGCACAGTGCATCAGCGCGCTCTGATTGCACTGTAGGACGACGCCGCCCGCGCGATTTGCCGCCCGCCGCGCGGAACGTCGCGCAGCCGCGCCGAGTCGAACCGTCACGTCGAAGGGACCCGTGCGCAGCACTCCGGGCACAAGGAGGACACATGAAATCGCGTGAATGGGCAATCGCCGTGAGGCTTGGCGTTGCAGCGAGTGCGCTCGCTGCCTGCACGATGGCCGTTGCACAAGGCACGGCCGGGTCGCAGCCTGCACCGGTGGCGCAGCCGCAGTCCGCGGCGCCCGTGGCCCCGCCGCACGGTCCCGTGCCGAGCAAATCGGAAACCGCGATGGAGGCGTACGGCAAGCTCAATCGCAACAATGCCGGCTACCTCACGTGGGAGGACGTGCGACACCTGAACGGCTTCGAAACCGCGTTCCAGCAGGCCGACCAGAATCGCGACGGCCGCCTCAGCCCGGCGGAATTCAACAGCGCGTGGTCGATGTACACGGGCAACAATCCGTAGCGTTTCGGCAGGTCTGCACGCTTCCATCAGCGGGCTCGTCAAAGCCGAGCTCTTCCCGATGGAGATGCGCGCGCTCGGTGTGGGCCTGTGTACGCGATCGCCAACGCGCTCTTCGGCGGCAGCGCGGAGTACGTCGCGCTGTGGTTCAAGCAGGCGGGCCACGAACCTTGGTTCTACTGGTACGTCACCGGCATGTGCGTGATCGCGCTCATCGCCGCGATCAGCATGCCGGAAACGCGCCGCCACGGCCTGCTGAAGCCGCACGAGGGACGGCTCGCGCACGCCGGCGACTGAAGCGCCGGTTGCGGCTCAGCGGTCGAGCCGCGGCGCGTGCGTGGCGAACTGCTCGTCCTGCGGCCGCGCCGGCAACGCGCCGGTGTCGCGCGCGTGGCGAACCACCTGCGCGAGCAGGCGCAACCCCATTGGTGCGAGCGCGCGCTCCCACAGATCGCGCGCGGTCTCGTCCTTGCGCACGAAGCACCAGTCCTGTGCGGCGATGGCGCCGGCGTCCATGCGATCGGCAAGGTGGTAGATGGTGCCGCCTGCGATGGGATCGCCCGCCTTGATGGTCCATTCGACCGCCGCCATGCCGCGATGGCGCGGCAGGAGCGAAGGATGGAAGCCGATGCCGCCCAGGCGCGAGGCCGCCAGCGCCTCGGCGCTCACGCGTGCATGGCTGTGCGCCGAGACGATGAGGTCGGTCCCCGGTGCGATCGCGTCCGCCGGAACATGCATGGGATCGTCCAGCACGCGCACTTCGAGACCCGCCTCGCGGGCTGCGGCGGCGAGCCGGTCGTCCGCATGCGGCACGACGACGCGCGCGATGTCGATGCCCTCCTTGCGCAGCATGTCGAGCGCCGCCGTGCCGAAATAGCGCGATCCTGCCAGGGTGACCCTCACGTAATCCTCCTCGTGACGCGTTCCTCCGTGCGGCCGGACGGATCGCCGGCCGCCAGGCGCGCCGCGCGTATTATCGACGAAGCGAGGACGTGGGTGGTGCCAGGCGCTCGCGCGGCGCGCTTTGGGCGCGCCGGCGTACGAAGCGTGCACGCGCGCAAGGCTACGCCGCCCGCGCTGGCGGGCGGCCTACGCCGAGCGAACGTCAGGCGGCCAGGCGCTGGCGCAGGCGCGCCGCCGAAGGCAGCGATCGGCGCATGCGCGCGACCGGCAGGGCGTGCGAACGCGTCAGGAGGCGCCCGGCCAGGAATGCGCCGAGCACCATGACCCCCGTCACCGCGATCAACGGCTTCGGCAAAGCGCGCAAGCCATTGCGCGCGACATCCCCCGCACGTGGCATCGCGAGCTCGAGGCGCCGACGCGTCATGCGTGCGCCCAGCTCCGGCAGCTCGTCCGCGAGCGCGCGCTCGGCTTCGGGCAACAGGAGCGTCTCCTCGTCAGCCACGTGACGCATCACGTCGCGCATGAGGGCCATCAGCGCGGCATCGTGCGCAGCGTTGGTCGGGGGCGTCTCGCGCAGCCGGGTGATGAGCCGCCGCATCTCGTTGTGCTCGGGCACGCTCTTGTCGATGAGGTCGGGATCGACCCGGCGCATCGCCGGGTAGAAGATCTCCTCTTCGATGCGCGCGTGGATCTCGAGCGCCAGGCAGATCATCTCGGCCAGCGCCTGCTTGCGCGCCGGCGGCGTTTCGAGGCGATAGCGGTGGAACAGCGCGAGGACCCTGGTGTGATCACCGCGGATCATGTCGGTCGCGCCGGGCGCGAGGCGCTTGACGAGCTGGTTGGTGACGGCTTGCATGGCTCAGCGTCCGTGCTGGTCGATGGCCTGGTCGATGCAGCTGTCGCGGCTCGACGCAGGACCCTCCACGCACCGCCGCAACGCCGCGTCGTACGCCGCATCGCCGCTGCCCGAGCCGTTCGTGCCGCTCATCTGGCTGTGCCGCGAGCGCGTTGCGGTGCTGCTGCGGCCGCCGCGCGAAGACGACGTGGCCGCGTCGCGATCGCTCGTGGCGCCGGCATGGTTGCCCATGGTGCCGCCGCTTGCGTCACCCGACGTGGCTCCGCCGCCGGCGCCGTTGCTGCCCGAAGTGGTGCCGGTCGCATGCGCGCCCGCTGCGCCGCTGTGCATGCCGTTGCCGGTGCGGGCCGCGCCATTGCTCGTGCTGCCGTGCGTGGTGCCCGCGCCCATGGCGCCGCTGCTGGTGCCGCCAGCACCGCCGTTGGCACCGGCGCTCGAAGAGTTGCCCGCGTTGGTGCCTGCCGACGCGCCCGTGGACGCTCCGGCAGAACCGCCAGACGAGGTTTGCGCAGCGGCGACGGACGCGACGCCGAGCAGTGCGACGAGGATGGCGTGGTGCAAGGGACGCAGGCTCATGAGGGTCTCCTTCGGCGAATGCGGTTTAGAGACGCGCCTTCCAGCGCGGTTCCGCGTTCGCCTCCCGCGTGCGCTCATGCAGTGGGCTGACGCCGCCGTCTGCGCGCGACGGTGATGCGCCCGGGGCTCAGGCGGCCTTGCGCACGGTGCGTCGCGGCGACGGCTCGAGGATCGCGCGCTTGTCGCGCACGAACGCTTCGGCCATCGCGGCGCGCTGCGTGTCGCTGAATTCCTTGCCGAGCGCCTCGAAGATCTCGTCTTCCTCTTCCTCGATGTGGTGCTCGAGAAGCTCCTTCAGCACCGTTGCGTGGGCCTTCCACGCATCGGAACCGGCGAGGGCCGTCTTGCTCATGCGCTCGAGGAGGATGTCGACCAGGCTGTGCTCGACGTAACCTTCGTTGCCGAGGTCCTTGGCGTCACGCTTGCTCCGTGCCTTCACGAGCTCCGCATAGACGGCGCGCTCCTCGGCGCGCGCGTGTGCGGTGAGCAGCGGCTTCAGGGAGCGGAAGAGCGCGCGGCGGCGCGCCGCCGAATCCTCGTCGGCCAGCCGCCGCACGAGGTCGAGCACATCCTGGTGGTCCTGCTTGAGCAGCGCGCGTACGTCGCGCTGCTGCGTGTCGATGCCGATATAGGTCTTCACCGTCTCGATGACGTCCATGTCACTCCCTGTGGTTCGAGGATCGCGATTGGTAGAACGGGCGCGGTCGTGCGGCGGCGCCGGGAGGGCGACCGCACGCCGCGAGCGGCGGCGCCTCAGCGCGCCATGCGACCGAGCAGGTAACCGGCTGCCAGCGCCACGCCGACCGAGAGCAGGGGTCGCGCGCGGATCGTGTCGCACGTCGTTTCGAGCGCAGCCTGCGGTGCACGGGTATAGCTGCTCACGCGCTGCGACATCCAGTCGGCCGCGGCGCTCGCGCCGTCGGCCGCCTGGTCGATGCGCCGATGCACCGCTTGCGCCGCCGAGTCGGCACTGGCGGCGGCGCCATTGCGCGCCTGGTCGACCAGGCCATGAGCCCGCTCGGTCACGCCCTGCAGCCGGGTCGTCGTGGTGTTGCTGGAATCTTCTGCCATGGAGGCTCCCTCGCAATGCGTGAAATGGATCGCGCGCGGCTTCGCGCGTGCGCCGTCCAGTATCCGACGCGCGCGCTGCGCGGCGTGTCGGTCAGCTGCCGATTCGCGTGTCGGCCAGGCGCCGATAAGCGGCGGTTCGCTCAGGGACGCGGGCCCGCGAGGTCGCGCAGCCGGGTCTCGAGGGTGCGCAGGTACAGCGGAAACTCGTGCACGTCGTTGTGGCTGGCGCCTTCGACGGTGAGCAGCTCGGCCGGTGCACGCGCCAGCGCCAGCAGGCGGGTGCTCTGGTCGAACGGAATCAGCGCGTCGCGCGTGCCGTGGATGAGCAGGATGGGCGCGTGCACCGACCCGATGGCGGCGTCGGTGCGCAACGGGTACTTCAGCAGCAGCGAGGGCGCCCACGGGTAGAGGCGGCGCGCGATGTCGGCGAGGCTCGTGTACGGCGTGACGAGCACGAGGAGCGCCGGATCGGTGTCCGCAGCGAGCCGCGTGGCGAGTGCCGTGCCGAGCGAGCGCCCGTAGATCACGATCGGCACGCCCGCGTAGCGCGGTGCGATGGCGTCGTAGGCGGCGCGCACGTCGGCCTCGAGCTGCGCCTCGCTGCCGATCCGCCCGGTGCTCTTGCCGTAGCCCCGGAAGTCGAAGATGAACAGGTCGAAATTGACCCGCTGGTAGAACTCCACGCCCGTCGTCCATGTCTCGAGGTTGCCGGCGTTCCCGTGCACGAAGAACACGAGGCCGCGCGGCTTTTCCTGCATGAAATGGAGCGCGTCAAGCGTCGCGCCGGGCACCGCGATGCGCAGCTCCTCGAAGCGTTGCTCGAAGCGGAAGACGTGGTCGGCAGGCAGCGGATCGCCCGCAAAGATGAGCCGTTCCTGCAGCAGGTAGAGCGCGGCCAGCGCCACGAGATACACCACGATCAGTGCCACGGCGACATAGCGCAAGACGGTGAAGGCGGAGGCCGGCATGGCCGGGCGATTGTACGGGCTCGCCGCGACCCCTTGACTTCGAGGGCGCTCGGCGCGTCAATGACGCCGTTGGGTCGTCAACGGAGAGCTCGTGGCCATACGCTCGATCCGCACCATCGTCGCAGGACAAACGCCGGTCACCGCGGCCCGCAGCGTGCCCGTCGCCACCGCGGCCCGCCTCATGAAGCAGCACAACATCGGCTCGCTGCTGGTGGTCGACGGCACCCGCCTCATCGGCATCTTCACCGAGCGCGACGCCCTGTTTCGCGTGCTGGCGTCCGGCCTGGATCCCGCCACCACTTGCGTGGGCGACGTCATGACGCGCCAGCCGCAGACCATCCATCCCGACGAGCCTTTCCTGCGCGCGCTCCGCGTGATGCACGAAGGCAAGTTCCGCCACCTGCCCGTGGTGGAGTACGACCGTCCGCTCGGCATGGTGTCCGTGCGCGACGCGCTCGACGAGGACCTGTACGACCTGCGCGTCGACCTCACGCAGCGTGAAAGCACCGAATGACAGGAGTTCCCATGTCAGGCAACACGTACAAGCTGATCGAGCTCGTCGGCACGTCGTCCACCAGCACCGACGACGCGATCCGCAGCGCCATCGCCAAGGCCGGCGCCACGGTGAAGCACATGGACTGGTTCCAGGTGGTCGAGACCCGCGGCCACATTGCCGACGGCAAGGTCGCGCACTTCCAGGTCACGCTGAAGGTCGGCTTCCGCATCGACCAGTAGGGCGCCCGCCCTGCCGTTGAACCGGCGGGCGGCATCACCGCTCCAATTCCGGAATGCGCGGCGCGCCGCGCATGTTTTCGTTCATCGAGGCATTCCGGAGTGGAGGTCCACGATGCGTCGTGCCTGGTGCGCTGGGTTGCTGTGGCTGGCGTTGACCTCATGCGGCGGCGTCGCGCAGCTGCCCGTCAGCGCAGGCATGGGTCCGTCGCCCCAATTGCCACCGCCGGAGCACGCGCTCATCCCGACGGTGCAGGTGGCCGATGCGAAGGGCTGGCCGGAAGGCGTGATGCCGACGGCCGCGCCGGGCCTTGCCGTGACGCGCTTCGCTGCCGGGCTCGCGCATCCGCGCTGGCTGTACGTGCTGCCCAACGGCGACGTGCTGGTAGCGGAGACCAATGCGCCACCCAAGCCGGAGGACGGCAAAGGCCTCAAGGGCGCTGTCATGAAGCTGCTCATGAAGAAGGCCGGCTCCACCGGCGAGAGCGCCAATCGCATCACGCTGTTGCGCGATACCGACGGCGACGGCATCGCCGACAGCCGGTTCGTGTTCCTGCAAGGACTCAGCTCGCCGTTCGGCATGACGCTCGCCGGCAACGACCTGTACGTCGCGAACACGGACGCGGTGGTGCGCTTTGCGTACACGCCGGGCGCGACCGCGATCACCGCGCCGGGCGCCAAGCTCGTCGACCTTCCGGCCGGCCCGATCAACCATCACTGGACCAAGAACGTCATCGCCAGTCGCGATGGCACGCAGCTGTTCGTCACCGTGGGCTCCAACAGCAATGCCGCGGAGAACGGGCTGCCCGCCGAGGAAGGCCGCGCCGCAGTGTGGATCGTCGACCCGCGCAGCGGCGCGCATCGCATCTACGCTTCCGGCCTGCGCAACCCGAACGGCCTCGCGTTCGAGCCGCAGACCGGCGCGTTGTGGACCGCCGTCAACGAGCGCGACGAGCTCGGCAGCGATCTCGTGCCGGATTACATGACCGCGCTGCACGACGGCGCGTTCTACGGCTGGCCGTTCAGCTATTACGGCGCGCACGTCGACGACCGGGTCAAGCCTCCACAGCCGGAGATGGCCGCGCGTGCCATCGCGCCCGATTACGCGCTCGGCCCGCACACTGCATCGCTCGGCCTTGCCAGTGCGCAAGGCGCACGCCTGGGCGAGCGCTTCGCCAGCGGCATGTTCGTCGGCCAGCATGGGTCGTGGAACCGCAAGCCGCCCAGTGGCTACAAGGTCATCTTCGTGCCGTTCGCCAACGGCCGTCCGGCAGGTGCAGCCGTCGACGTGCTGTGGGGCTTCCTTTCGGAACACGGCGACGCGTACGGTCGTCCCGTTGGCGTCGCCATCGATGGCAAGGGCGGATTGCTGGTCGCCGACGACGTCGGCAACTGCATCTGGCGCGTGAGCGCTGCACGCTGAACCGAGCGTGCCGGCGCGAGCCGCACGCGCGGTCACGCTACAATCGACGCTTCCTCTTCCATGCGAGCGAGCGCGCGTGCGCGTCTACAACTTCAGCGCCGGTCCGGCCGTATTGCCCGAAGACGTGCTGCGCAAGGCGGCGGCCGAGATGCTCGACTGGCACGGCAGCGGCATGTCGGTGATGGAGATGAGCCATCGCGGCAAGGAGTTCATCGGCATCGCCGCGAAGGCCGAGTCCGACCTGCGTGCGCTGCTGGCGATCCCGGCGAACTACAAGGTGCTCTTCCTCCAGGGCGGCGCCATTGCCGAGAACGCGATCATCCCGATGAACCTCGTGCGCGGCCGCGCGAGCGCCGATTACGTCAACACCGGCGAATGGTCGAAGAAGTCGATCAAGGAGGCGCGCAAGTACACGCAGGTCGACATCGCGGCTTCTGCGGAGGATGCGCAGTTCACGTACGTGCCGGCGCAGGCGTCCTGGCGCCTCAACCCCGACGCCGCCTACCTGCACGTGTGCACCAACGAGACGATCGGCGGCGTCGAATACCAATGGACGCCGGACACCGGTGACGTGCCGCTCGTCGCCGACATGTCGTCGCACATCCTGTCGCGCGTCTTCGACGTCGCGCGCTATGGCGTCATCTACGGCGGCGCGCAGAAGAACATCGGTCCGGCCGGCCTGACGCTGGTGATCGTCCGCGCAGACCTGCTCGACCGGGCGCTGCCCATCACGCCCGCGGCCTTCCACTGGCAGGAGCAGGCGGCCAGCGATTCGATGCTCAACACGCCGCCCACCTACGCGATCTACATCGCCGGCCTCGTGTTCGAATGGCTGATCGCGCAAGGCGGCGTGCCCGCGATCGAGGCGCGCAACATCGCCAAGGCCAAGCTGCTCTACGACTGCCTCGACGCCAGCGATTTCTACGTGAGCCCCGTGCGCAAGGAGGACCGCTCGCGCATGAACGTGCCGTTCAAGCTGCGCGACGATTCGCTCGACGCCGCGTTCCTGAAGGGTGCCGGGGAGCGCGGCATGGTGCAGCTCAAGGGCCACCGCTCCGTGGGAGGCATGCGCGCGTCGATCTACAACGCCATGCCGCTCGAAGGCGTGCAGGCGCTCGTCGCGTACATGCGCGAATTCGAGCGGAGCCATTGAGCGCCATGCGGTCCTGGCGCATCCTCACGCTCAACCAGATCTCCACGCAGGGCCTGCATCGCTTCCCGGCGGAGCGCTACACCGTCGGCAAGACGGTGGAGGAGCCCGACGCCATCATCGTGCGCTCCCACGATCTCACGCGGATGGACATTCCGCGCAGCGTGAAGGCGGTCGGCCGTGCAGGCGCAGGCACCAACAACATTCCGGTCGCCGACCTGTCGCGCCGCGGTGTGCCGGTGTTCAATGCGCCGGGCGCCAACGCCAATGCGGTCAAGGAGCTGGTCCTCACGGCGCTGCTGCTCGCCGCCCGCAACGTAGTGCCCGCGCTCGGCTACGTGGCCGGGCTGGATGCGACGGCGCCCGACCTGGACGCGAGAGTGGAGGACGGCAAGAAGCAATTCGCGGGCGTCGAGCTGCCGCATCGCACGCTGGGCGTGATCGGACTTGGTGCCGTGGGTGGTCTCGTCGCCGACACGGCGATCAAGCTGGGGATGAAGGTCATCGGCTTCGATCCGGAGATCACCATCGACGCGGCCTGGCGGCTGCCCGCCAGCGTCCGCAAGGCGAACTCCATCGAGGAAGTCTTCAAGCACGCGGATTTCGTCACGCTGCATGTGCCGCTGGTGGCCGCAACGCGTCATCTGGTCAACGAGGAGCGGCTCGCGGCCATCAAGCCCGGCGCCGTGCTGCTCAACTTCGCGCGCGACGCCATCGTCGACGAAGAGGCCGTGCGCGCAGCGCTGCGCGCGCGCAGGCTGAAGAGCTACCTGTGCGATTTCCCGAGCGCGGCGCTCCTTGGCGAGCCGAATGTCGTCGCGCTGCCGCACCTGGGTGCGTCCACGGCCGAAGCCGAGGAGAACTGCGCCGTCATGGTGGTCAACCAGGTGCGCGAGTATCTCGATCACGGCACGATCGAGAACGCCGTCAACTTCCCGAACGTCGACATGCCGCGCGAATCGCCGTACCGCGTGGCGATCGCCAACGCCAACGTGCCCAACATGCTCGGGCAGATCTCGTCGACGATGGCGCGCTTCGGCCTCAACATCCACAACATGCTCAACAAGTCGCGCGCGCAGATGGCCTATACGCTCGTCGACGTCGACAGTGCGGTGAACGACGAGGCGATCCGCGCGGTGGCGGCGATCGACGGCGTGCTGTCCGTGCGCGCGATTCCGGCCGGTTGACGGCCGCGGCGCGCTTTTCGTTCATGGCGCAGTTGTGCGTCCAACCGAGGCTCTCTCATGCGCTATCGCACGCTTCCCGGCACCTCGCTCCACGTCTCCGAGATCTGCCTCGGCACGATGACCTTCGGCGAGCAGAACACCGAAGACGAGGCGCATGCACAGCTCGACCACGCGGTCGGTGCGGGCATCAACTTCATCGACACGGCGGAGATGTATCCCGTGCCGCCCAATGGCACGACGCAGGGCCGCACGGAGCGCTACGTCGGCAGCTGGCTCGTCCGCCAGCCGCGCGACAAGGTCATCGTCGCGACCAAGGTCGCGGGGCCGGGGCGGCGCGACTGGATCCGCGGCGGACGCACCGATCTCACGCGTGACGTGATCGCCGAAGCGGTCGGCACCAGCCTCGAGCGGCTGCGCACCGATTACATCGACCTCTATCAGATCCACTGGCCGCAACGCAACGTGCCCATGTTCGGCGCGTACGAGTTCGATCCATCGAAGGACAAGGAGGGCCCGTCGATCGAGGAACAGGTCGAGGGCATGGCCGCGATGATCGAGGCCGGCCGCATCCGCTACTACGGGCTGTCGAACGAGACGTCGTGGGGCGTGTGTGCATTCCATCGCGCGGCAAAGGCCCTCGGCGTGCCGGGACCGGTGACCACGCAGAACACCTACAGCCTCGTCTCGCGTGCCGTGGACGGCGATCTCGCCGAAGCGCTGCACCGCGAATCGATGTCGCTGCTCGCCTACAGCCCGCTGGCGGGCGGCGTGCTGACAGGAAAGTACCGCAATGGCGCGAAGCCTGCCGGCGCGCGCTACAGCCGGTTCGACACGATCGGACAGCGCTTCCAGAAGCCGCTCGTGCGCGAAGCCGTCGACGCCTACGCCGACGTGGCACAGCGCCACGGCATGAGCCTGGTGCAGCTCGCGCTCGGTTACGTGCGCAGCCGCTGGCATGTCGGGGCCACGATCATCGGCGCCACGTCGGTCGCGCAGCTCGCGGAGGACATCGCAGCGGCGCAGGTGGAGGTTTCGCCTGCGGCGCTGGCGGACATCGCGCAAGTCCAGCTGCGCTATCCCAATCCCACCGGTTACTGAAACGTCCGCAGCGCAGGTTGTCGCGCCGTTCAAGGCGCGCGTCGCGACAATTGGAACCCGGGGACGCGGGTCGCGTCGAAGCTGACGGTGGCAGGCGCATGGCCACCCCCGCCATGCCCGATCCAGCCGACCTCGTCCGCCGTGGCGTCACCCATCTCCTGCTCGGGGTCGCCGCGGTCGTGCTGCTCTTCGAGGAGTGGTTGTGGGACCGCAGCACGGCGGCATTCGAGCGCGCCGGCCGCCTGCGCTGCGTACACGCCGTCGAAGCCTGGACGCGCGCAAGGCCGCGCGGCCAGGCGCTCGCGCTCTTCGTCGTTCCGCTCGTCGTCATCTATCCGTGCAAGGTGCTGGCGCTGCTGGCGGTCGGCACCGGTTACGTGTTCGCGGGCGTTGCGGCCTTCCTGTTCGCCAAGCTCGTGGCGACAGCGCTCTTCGCGCGCCTGTATCAGCTCACCGAGCCCGCGGTGCTGCAGTACGGCTGGGTTCGCCGCGGCCGCGACCGCTTCCTGCGCGCGCGCCGCTTCGTGCATCACTGGCTCAATCTCCAGCCGCTGTATCGCCAGGCGCGGTATCGCGTGCGCAGCCAGTCGGCGCACATCGCGCGGCGCTACCGGGCGGTCTATCGCCTCCAGAATCAGCGCCGCTGCGCCGCCCGCAACGCCACGTAGGCGAGGACGGCTGCGCCCGCCAGCAGCGTGATGGAGACGTACGCGGAGTGGTGCAGCCCCTCCACGACGCGGTCCACCCCATCGCCCGCTAGGCCACCGAACAACGCCACGCCGATCGCGCCGCCGGCCTGGCGCGCGGCATTCAACGCAGCCGACGCGACGCCCGCCTGCGAGGCATCCACGCTGGACAGCACCGAGGTGGTCATGGCCGGAACGCCCGTGCCCATGCCGAGCGGCAGCAACGCGAACGCCGGCAGCATCCACAGGTAGCTGCTCGACGGGCCCAGCGCGGACAGGAGCGCGAACCCGCACGCGTCCACCAGCGCGCCCACGACCATCGGCCCGCGCACGCCGAAGCGCGTGACCACGGCGCCGCTCGCGACATTGACGATGAAGAACGTCGCGGTCAGCGGCAGGTAGGCCAGGCCGGTCTGCAGTGCGGTGTAGCCCATGATGCGCTGCAGGTAGAGCGTCAGCACGAACACGATGCCGTAGTACGTGAGGTTCACGGCGACGCCGTAGACGATGGCCACGCTGAAGCCGCGCTGCCGGAACAGCGCCAGCGGCAGCATGGGCACGCGTGCGCGCGCCTCGACGCGGACGAAGGTGAAGGCAGAGGTGAGCGCAAGCGCGAGGCCGGCCAGCACGAGGGGCCGGTACGGATTGCCGTGCGCCTCGATGACGCTTGCGGTCAGGCTCGTCAGCGCCACGATTGCGAGCAGCTGCCCCGGCAGGTCGAAGCCGCGGCGCTCGCTGTCGCGCGGGGCCGGGCACACGCGCAGCGTGAGCCACGCGCCCAGAGCGCACACGGGCAGGTTGACCCAGAAGATGCTGCGCCAGCCGGCGAGCGCGAGGAGCGCGCCGCCGATGATCGGCCCGGCCGCGATGGTGATGCTGCCGGCCGCCGTCCACCAGCCCACGGCGCGCGCCCGCACCGCGCGGTCGCCAGCGGCTGCGTGATTGAGAAGCGCGAGCGACGTGGGCAGCATCAGCGCGGCGCCAACGCCCTGCAGCGCCCGTGCGCCGATCAGCGTGGCCGCGGAGACGGACAGGGCGCATAGCGCCGACGTCGCGGCGAACACAGCCAGGCCGGCGAGGTAGAGGCGCTTTGCGCCGAGGCGATCGGCGAGGAGGCCGCCGCTCAACAGAAGCACGGCAAAGGCGAGCGCGTAGGCATCCACGACCCACTGCAATCCCGCGATGTCGGTGCGCAGGTCGACCGCGATCCGCGGCAGCGCCACGTTGACGATGGTCACGTCGAGCTGGATCAGCGCAAACCCGAAGCTCGTGGCGGTCGTGACCCATGCGATGCCCGCCGCGTGGCGCGGCGCGGCGAGGGACGGCGCGCTCACGCGCTTTGCCGCACGCTGGCGGTGCCGTCGTTCCCCTCGAGCGACACGCCGAGCGCGCGCAACGCCTGCTGGCCCGCGGGCGTCAACACGAGCGCGCGCGGATACGCACCCGCCTCGAGCCAACGTGCGGTGCGGCAGTGCGACAGCATCGCCGCGCCGAGTGCGCCGGCGACATGCGGGCGCCGCTCGGTCCAGTCGACGCACGTGCGCAGCAACGGGCGCGGTGCGCGCGCGAGCTCATCGAGATCAACGCGGAAGTGCCGCGTGAGCCAGCGCGCTCCGGCGGCGGTGAGCGCCACGGGCACGCCTGCCTCCGTCTCGACGTAGCGCTTTTCGACCAGCAGCTCGGTGAGCGCGACGCCCAGGCGACCTGCCAGGTGATCGTAGCAATGCCGCGCGCTGGCCAGCGCCCGCATTCGCGCACCGCCGCGCACGTGCGGCGGCAGGGCATCGGCGCGCAGCACGGCGAGGGCCTCCAGCGCCGCCGCGACCGCCTTGCCGGCGAGCGCGTAGCGGCGGCTGCGTCCTGCCTGTTGCACGACGAGGAGATTGCCCTCGACGAGCCGCTTCAGATGTCCGCTCGCCGACTGCGGCGACACGTTGCCCGCCAGCGCGAGCTCTCCTGCGCTGAGCGCCGACCCGTCCATGAGGGACATGAGCATCGCCGCGCGCGCGGGATCGCCGATCAGCGCGGCAGGCTGCGCCACGTTGGGCAGGTCCGGAGCGGCCAGCACGGTCAGGCGCCGCGTGGCGGAGGTCGCGGCAGGCCGCCGGTTTGGAGCACTGCCGAGCCGGTGCGCGTTCATGGAGGCATCGTAGCCGCGAATCGGCCGCGCACGTTTAAGCGCAGGCTGAAACGAATCGCGTCGTCGCTCGGCGCCGGGCCAGCTGCCGTCACGTCCCGGCGAGCGTCACCACCGCGAGGAGCGCCGCGCCATAGCGCTCGAGCTTGCGCGCGCCGATGCCCGCGATGGCGCCGAGCGCAAGGAGGTCGCGCGGGCGCACCTGCGCGATTTCGGCGAGCGTGCGATCGTGGAAGATCACGTAGGCCGGCACGGCCTGCGTACGCGCCTCTTCGAGCCGCCACGCCCGCAGCGCGTCGAGCAGCGTGCCTTGTGCGGCGGTGAGCGCCGTGGCGTTCACCGCGGGACGACGGGCGCCTCGGGTGCGCGAGCCGCGCGTACGCGGTGCGGCGCGCCGCAGCTCCACCCGTGCTTCGCCCTTCAGCACGGGCCGCGCGGCCTCGGTGAGCTTGAGCGCCCCGTAGCTCGCGTGGTCCACGCGCACGAAGCCGTGCGCCACGAGCTGGCGGAAGACGCTTCGCCATGCGGTGTCGTCGAGCGCCGCGCCCAGCCCGAACACCGCGAGCTGGTGATGATCCCACTGGATGACGCGCGGCGTATCGGCACCGCGCAGCACGTCGATCACATGCGCTGCGCCGAACCGCTGCCCGGTGCGGTAGATCGCTGAAAGCGCCTGTCGCGCGGCTTCGGTCGCGTCCCAGGTTTGCGGCGGCTCGAGGCAGGTGTCGCAGTTGCCGCACGCCTGCGCGGCCTCGCCGAAATACGCGAGCAGCCGCACGCGCCGGCAAGCGGCGGTTTCGCACAGGCCCAGGAGCGCGTCGAGCTTGGCCGCCGACACGCGCTTGTATTCGTCGCTGGCCTCGGACTGCTCGATGAGCCGCCGTTGCTGCACGACATCGCCCAGTCCGTACGTCATCCATGCATCGGCGGGGGCGCCGTCGCGCCCGGCGCGGCCCGTCTCCTGGTAATAGCCTTCGATGCTCTTCGGCAGGTCGAGATGGGCGACGAAGCGCACGTCGGGCTTGTCGATGCCCATGCCGAACGCGATGGTGGCGACCATCACGACGCCGTCCTCGCGCTGGAAGCGGGCCTGGTTGGCGGCCCGCGCGTCCGTGTCCATGCCGGCGTGATAGGCCAGCGCGTGGATGCCCCGAGTGCACAGCCACGCCGCCGTCTCGTCGACCTTGCGCCGCGACAGGCAGTACACGATGCCCGCTTCGCGCGGATGCTCCTCCTCGATGAAGCGTTGCAGCTGCGCCCGCGGATCGGTCTTGTCGACGATCGCATAGCGGATGTTCGGCCGGTCGAAGCTCGACACGAACGTGCGCGCATGGGGGAGCTCCAGACGCTCGAGGATCTCCACGCGCGTCTGCGGGTCGGCCGTCGCCGTGAGCGCGATGCGCGGCACGCCGGGATAACGCGCGGCGAGCACCGAGAGCCGCAGGTAGTCGGGCCGGAAGTCGTGCCCCCATTGCGAGACGCAGTGCGCCTCGTCGATCGCGAACAGGGCGATGCGCGTGCGCTCGAGAAGCGCGAGACAACCTGCGGTGAGCAGCCGCTCGGGCGCGACGTACAGCAGGTCGAGCGCGCCGTCCACCAGCGCACGCTCGGTAGCGCGCGTCGCCTGCGCATCGAGCGTCGAGTTGAGGAACGCCGCTCGTACGCCGACCTGGGCAAGTGCCGCCACCTGGTCCTGCATGAGCGCGATCAGCGGCGACACGACGACGCCGGTGCCCGCACGCACGAGCGAAGGCACTTGATAGCAGAGCGACTTGCCGCCGCCGGTGGGCATGAGCACGAGCGCATCCTTGCCCGCGACCACGTGGTCGACGACTTCCTGCTGCGCGCCGCGAAAGGCCGGAAAGCCGAACGTGTCGCGCAGAACGGCGAGTGGAGAAGGGGAGTCGATCATCGATAGCAGGTGGCGCTGCGATGCACGTGCGATTCTCGCAGAGTCGTCGCACACGCCACGTGCACCGAACGACCGACGCGCCGCCGGCAAGAATTGCCGCCTGCTGCGTGAAGTTGCGACGGACGACCTCTTTTGTGTTGCACATCATGCTGCACGGATCAATAATGACGGCGTCATTCACGGAGGCGCAGGAGCTCGTATGTTGAATTTCGAACGCGGCAAGCCCACCAACAACGTCAAGGATCCGGCCAAGCCCACGCTGAAGCCGCCTATCTACGAACCGCCTGCCGCGCCCGCCCCGCCGGCGGCCGGCAACAACCTGTCGGCGCGTCCCGCAACGACCCCGTCGATGTCGCCGGCGCCCGGGTCAGCGGCACCCGTTCGCGAGCCAGCGCCCATGCCGGCGGTTGCCTCCGCGCCGCGCGCGCAAGGCGGCGACGCGCCGGAGAGCAAGCTGCACGTCGGGGTCAACATCAAGCTCAAGGGCGTGGAGATCTCCGACTGCGACGTGCTCGTCATCGAGGGCAGCGTGGAGGCCACGGTGCACAGCAAGACCATGGAAGTCGGCGAGCCCGGCACGCTGAAGGGCACCGCGCTCATCGACGTCGCCGAGATCACGGGCGAGTTCACGGGCGAGCTGACCGCGCGCACGCGCCTCATCGTGCACGGCACCGGCCGCGTGTCCGGCACGATCCGCTACGGCAAGCTCGTGGTCGAGGAGGGCGGCGAGCTTTCCGGCGACATCCAGCGCATCAGCGATCGCGACGTGCAGGGTCGCGCTGCCGCTGCCGCACCGGACGTGCGGCTCGGCTTGAGCCGCGAGCTCGCAACGGGCAGCGACGACTGACCGGCGCACGCGGCGGAGCCGGCCGCGCCGGCTCCGCCGTGGTCACCTGCGGCGCTTGGCTGCTGCCACGCCAGCCGCAGCGAGCAATCCGCCCAGCAGCAGCATGGACCAGAAGCCCAGTGTCGGCACGGCCGCCAGTGGGCCGGGCGGCGGCGCGCCGATGGACGGAATGCTCAGCGTGAAGTTGTCGTAGTACTGCGTCAAGGTGGCGCTGTTGCTGTTGCCTGCGGCGAAGCCGTACTGGGTGGGCGTAGCGCCGTCGAATACCGGCTGTGCCGGCCCCGCGCCACTGATCTTGGTGAAGTTCGCCGCGGTGAACGTCCCGTTGAATGGCAGCGTCGTGAAGCTGTTGAGCGGAAATCCCGTGATCCCGACCCCCATGCCGTAGACGGAGCCGCTCTGCTGGACCAGGAGCTCGATGCCCTGTCCCTGGCCGAAGCCGCCTGCGCCGCTCAGCACGTCGAGCGTCATCGTGAAGACCGCTCCTGCGACCGGCGCCGGCGTAGTGGTGGTCGTGAGTACGGCGGTGCCGAACGCGACGTCGGCGGGCGTTGGCGTGACCGTCGTCACGTTGAGCCGCGCACCCGGGTTGCCGCCCGTGCCTTCGACCACGGCGGTCGCCGTGCCGGCGCCCGATGCGAAAGACGAGAACGTCCAGCCCGACGACCAATCCGACGGATCGGTAATGAGGAGGGCCTGGGCGCCGGCCGACCACAGGCCGGCCAGGAGCGCTGCAACAGCGATACGTGTCTTCATCGAGCCTCCGATGGGCGGCGCCCGGACGTGAACGGTCCGGCATGGCCCGTGGCAAGATTACGCTCCTGGAGCCCGGGCGCGCATGGTTTCACCTGGCGAGCCCTTCGGCTTGTTGCAAAAGGGGCCGCTGGCCGCCATGTGACCTTCCTTGCCTTGTCTGCGGCATGTCGATGAACGCAAGCGTGTCCCCCGATCATTCCTTCCACCCTGCTGTGCAGGCCTGGTTCGCCCGGCATTTCGCCGGGGCGACCCCTGCGCAGGCGCAGGCATGGCCGCACATTCAGGCCGGGCGGGACGTGCTCATCGCCGCGCCCACCGGCTCGGGCAAGACGCTGGCCGCGTTCCTCGCCGCGATCGACGCGCTCGTGCGTCGCGGCATCGAGGCGCCGCTGCCGGACGAGACGCTGGTCGTCTACGTCTCGCCGCTCAAGGCGCTGTCCAACGACATCCAGAAGAACCTGGCCGAGCCGCTCGCCGGCATCCGCAAGACGCTTGCCGCGCAAGGGCTGCCCGACGTGGAGATCCGCACGCTCGTGCGTACCGGCGACACGCCGCAAGCCGAGCGCGCGGCGATGCGCAAGCGCCCGCCGCACATCGTCGTCACCACGCCCGAGTCGCTCTACGTGCTGCTCGGTTCGGAATCGGGCCGCACGATGCTGTCGACGACGCGCACGGTCATCGTCGACGAGATCCACGCGGTCGCATCGAACAAGCGGGGCAGCCATCTGGCGCTCACGCTCGAGCGGCTCGCGGCCCTCACGCGCGTGCCGCCGGTGCGCATCGGCCTGTCCGCCACGCAGAAGCCGATCGAGGAAGTGGCGCGCTTCCTGGTCGGCACGGCCAGGGCATGCGCGATCGTCGACACCGGCCACGTACGGGCGCGCGACGTCGGGATCGAGCTGCCGTCATCGCCGCTCGAGGCGGTGATGTCGCATGAGGTGTGGCAGCAGGTGTACGTGCGGCTGGCGCAGATGGCGCAGGAGCATCGCACCACGCTCGTCTTCGTCAACACGCGCCGCATGGCCGAGCGCGCGGCCCGCCATCTGTCCGAGCTGCTGGGGGCCGATCGCGTGATGGCGCATCACGGCAGCATGTCGAAGGAGCTGCGCCACAAGGCCGAGCAACGCCTGAAGGCGGGCGACCTCTCGGTGCTCGTGGCCACCGCTTCGCTCGAGCTCGGCATCGACATCGGCGACGTGGACCTCGTGTGCCAGCTGGGCTCGCCGCGCTCCATCGCGACGTTCCTGCAGCGCGCAGGCCGCGCGCGCCATCAGGTGGGCGGCGTGCCGAAGGCGCGCATCTTCCCGCTGTCGCGCGACGAGCTCGTCGAATGCACGGCGCTCCTCGATGCGGTCGGGCGCGGCGAGCTCGACCGGCTCGCCATCCCGCCACAGCCGCTCGACGTGCTCGCGCAGCAGATCGTCGCCGAAACGGCCGCGCAGGAGTGGTCCGAAGATGCGCTCCATGCGCTCGTGTGCCGTGCGTACCCCTATGCAAGCCTCGGCCGCGAGGATTTCCTCGAAGTGGTCCGCATGCTCGCCGACGGCTTTTCCACGCGGCGCGGCCATCGCGCGGCATACGTGCATCGCGACGCCGTCAACGGCATGCTGCGTGGACGACGCGGCGCGCGGCTCACCGCGCTCACCTCCGGCGGCGCGATCCCCGACAACGCGGACTACGACGTCGTGCTCGAGCCCGCGGGACAGCTCGTCGGCACGGTGAACGAGGACTTCGCGGTCGAAAGCCTCGCGGGCGACATCTTCCAGCTCGGCAACACGTCGTATCGCATCCGTCGCGTCGAAGCCGGCCGCGTACGCGTGGAGGACGCCAACGGCGCGGCACCGTCGATCCCCTTCTGGCTCGGTGAAGCGCCCGCACGCACGGCCGAGCTCTCGCATGCGGTGTCGCGATTGCGCGACGCGGTGACCGATGCACTCGAAGCAAGCCCGGATCGGCAGGGTGCGGTGGAGCAGGTCGCGGCGCAGGCGCACGTCACGCCCGCGGCCGCGATGCAGGTGGTCGACTACCTTGCCGCGGCGCGCGCGGCGCTCGGCGCGCTGCCGACGCAGCACACGATCGTCATCGAGCGCTTCTTCGACGAGTCGGGCGGCATGCAGCTCGTCATCCATGCGCCGTTCGGCAGCCGCATCAACCGCGCGTGGGGCTTGGCGCTGCGCAAGCGCTTCTGCGTCAAGTTCAATTTCGAGCTGCAGGCCGCGGCCACCGAGGACGCGATCGTGCTGTCGCTGTCGACCAGCCACAGCTTCGCGCTCGCCGACGTCGCGCGCTACCTCCATTCGAACAGCGTGCGCGAGGTGCTGACGCAGGCCGCGCTCGCGTCCCCGATGTTCACCGCGCGCTGGCGCTGGATTGCCGGGACCTCCCTCGCGCTGCCGCGGTTTCGTGGCGGCCGCAAGGTCGCAGCGCCGCTGCAGCGCATGCGCGCCGAGGACCTCATGGCGGTCGTGTTCCCGGACCAGATCGCATGCGCCGAGAATCTCGTCGGCGCGCGCGAGATCCCGGACCATCCGCTCGTGCGCCAGGCGCTCCACGACTGCCTGCACGAAGCGATGGACGTCGAAGGCCTCGAGGCGTTGCTGCGCAAGCTCGAGGCGGGCGCGATCGAGGTCGTCGCACGCGACCTGACCGGCCCGTCGCCGCTCGCCCTGGAGATCCTGACGGCGCGCCCCTACGCCTATCTCGACGATGCGCCGCTGGAGGAGCGCCGCGCCCAGGCGGTGGCGTCGCGCCGCTGGCTGGACGACGCGTCGGCGGCCGACCTGGGTCGTCTCGACGTTGCCGCGATCGAGCGGGTGAAGGCCGACGCTTGGCCGCAACCGGCGAATGCCGACGAGATGCACGATGCGCTGCTCGGTCTCGCGTTCCTGACCGCGGGCGAGGTCGACGCACAGTCGCGCTGGGCTGGCTGGCTTGCGGATCTCGCGCATGCGCGGCGGGCGCTCAGCGTCACGCTCGCGCCGGATGCCTCGCCGCGGGCCCGCGTGTGGATCGCCGCGGAGCGCAAGCCGCAATTCGCAGCCGTGTGGCCCGGTGCGCCCTTCGATCCGCCCATCGATGCGCCCGTCGAATTCGCGCGCCGTGCCTGGACCCGGGAAGACGCGCTGGTGGAGATCGTGCGCAGTCGCCTCGAGGGCCTCGGCCCCGTGACCGTGAGCGCGCTGGCGGACAGCATGGCGCTCCCATCCGACGAGGTGGTCGCGGCGCTCGCGCGGCTTGCACGCGAAGGCGTCGTGCTCGAAGGCACGTTCACGCCCGGCACGCAGGTTCAGGAGTGGTGCGACCGCACGCTGCTCGCGCGCATCCACCGCGCCACGGTGCAGCGGCTGCGCCGCGAGATCGAGCCCGCGTCGACGCAGGACTTCGTGCGCTTCCTGTTCCGCTGGCAGCATGTCGGGGGTGACGAGCGACGCCAGGGCCCGGATGCGCTCGAAGCGGTGATCGGGCAGCTGCAGGGCTTCGAGGCGCCTGCTGCGGCATGGGAAGCGGAGCTGTTGCCTTCTCGCCTCGCCGATTACGACTTCAGCTGGCTCGACGACCTGTGCCTGTCGGGCCGCGCCGCGTGGACGCGGTTGTCCGTGCCGGCAACGAGCGCCAGCGCCGGGCCGATTCGCACGACACCGGTGACCCTGCTGCCGCGTCGCACTGCGAGCCTGTGGACGCGTGCCGCGCCGGTCCGCAGCTGCGAGCCGGCGCTGGGCTCGCGGGCGCACAAGGTCGCCGGGCACCTGCACGATCACGGCGCATCGTTCTTCGACGAGATCGTGGACACCACGGGCCTGCTGCGCACGCAGGTGGAGGAAGCGCTCGCCGAGCTCGTCGCGCAGGGCCTGGTGACCTCCGACAGCTTTTCCGGCCTGCGCGCGCTCCTCACGCCATCGGAGAAGCGCAAGCGCTTCGGTGGAGCCAAGCGCCGGCGCAGCGCCTTGTTCGGCATCGAGGATGCGGGCCGCTGGTCGCTGCTGCGCCGCTCAGCCGGAAGCGCCGAAGCGGGTCCCGACACGCTCGAGCACATCGCCTGGACGCTGCTCCAACGTTATGGCGTGGTGTTCTGGAAGGTCCTGCAACGCGAAGCCGCCTGGCTGCCGCCGTGGCGCGACCTGCTGCGCGTGCTGCGACGCCTCGAAGCGCGCGGGGACCTGCGCGGCGGCCGTTTCGTCGCCGGCATCTCAGGTGAGCAGTTCGCGTTGCCCGAGGCGGTGGATGCGCTCCGCGCGACGCGCCGCGCCGCGCCGGCAGGCGTCCTGGCGTGCGTGAGCGGGGCCGACCCCCTGAACCTCGTTGGCACGCTGCTTCCGGGCGCGCGCGTGCCCGCGCTGGCGGGCAATCGGGTGCTCTACCGCGACGGCGAGCCGATCGCGGCGCTGGTCGGCGGCAGCGTGCAATGGCTCGCCGCGCTGCCGCAGGACCAGCTGCATGCGGCCGAAGATGCGCTGATCCGCCGCCCCGCCGGCTCGCCGCTCCTCGCCTATCTGCGCTGAGCTTTCCGGTACGTCGGCGTCGCCGCTCGCGTCCTGCCGGGGAGCGGCGCAGATCCCGGGCGCCCTGTAGTACGATCACACGCAAGGAGGACGCCATGGCGGACAGGACATCCACGGCGCGCAACGTCGGCGTGCACTCGCTCGACCACTTCGGTCTCGCGGTGCCCGACCTGGCCGACGCGCGCAAGTTTTACGCAGGCTTCGGGCTCGACGTGCGCGACGAAGGCGCGGCACTCGGCCTGTATGCGAAGGGTGGTGGCCATCGCTGGGCCGTGGTGCAGCCTGCGTCGCGCAAGCACCTGGCCTGGGTTTCGTTCGGCTGCTTCGCGGACGACCTGCCGGAGCTCGACGAGCGGCTCCGGCGCAACAACGTCGAGCGCACGGCCGCGCCGGCCGGTGCGCCGCGCGACGGGCTGTGGTTCCTCGACATGGACGGCGCGCCGGTGCACATCGGCGTGATGGACAAGTGCTCCCCGGATGCCAAGCTCGCCCGCACGCTGTCCGGCGCGCCGGGAGGCCAGCGCGGCGCCAGCAGCCGCACCGCGGCGCCGCGCGTGCATCCAGCGCGCCTGTCGCACGTGCTGCGCTTCACCACCGACGTGTCCCGTGCGCTGAAGTTCTACGAGGATGTGCTCGGCATGCGCCTGTCCGATCGCTCCGGCGAAGGGATTGCGTTCATGCACGCGGTCCACGGAAGCGACCATCATGTGGTCGCGTTCGCCAAATCGACCGCACCGGGCTACCACCATTCGAGCTGGGACGTGGGCTCCATCGAGGAAGTGGGCCTTGGCGGCATGCAGATGGCTGCGCTCGGACACAAGCGCGGCTGGGGTCCCGGGCGGCACATCATCGGCTCGAACTATTTCTGGTACGTCCAGGATCCGTGGGGCAGCTTCGCCGAATACTCGGCGGACATCGATTACGTGCCGGCGGGCCATCGCTGGCAGGGCGGCGACCATCCCCCCGACGACGCGTTCTACCTGTGGGGCCCCGATCCGCCCGACGACTTCGTGACCAATTACGAAGCCACCGCACGTTAGCACGCCCGCGATTCCAACAACGATCCATCGAGGAGGCAACATGGCAATCGCGCAATCCGTGCGCAGGTCCCTGCGCCGCTTGGGCCTGTTTGCCGCAGGCGCGCTGGTGCTCGCGGCCGGTCCGCTGTTTGCACAGAACGCGCAGGGCCCCATCCGCATCGGCAGCACGCTGGCGCTCACCGGCCCGCTCGCATCCACCGCGCTCGTGCACAAGGTGGTCGGCGAGATCTATGTCGAGCAGCTCAACAAGCGCGGCGGGCTGCTGGGCCGGCAGGTGGAATGGATCGTCAAGGACGACCAGTCCAAGCCGGACGTGGCGCGCACGCTCTACGAGCAGCTGGTCACCTCCGACAAGGTGGACCTGCTGATGGGCCCGTACGCCACGGGCGCGATCCTTTCGGCCATGGGCGTGGCGCAGCGCTACAACAAGGTGCTGGTGCACCACACGTTCGGCATTCCGTCGATGGCGAAATACGACATGCAGTTCCCGGCGTGGTCGCTCGGACACGATCCGGCGACGACGGTGCCGAACACGGTCTTCGACGCGCTCGCCGCCTCCGCTGCACCGCCGAAGACGATCGCCGTCGTGACAAGCAAGTTCCCGTCGGTGCACTTCATGTCGCTCGGCGCGCGCGAAGTCGCGAAGAAGCGCGGGTTGACGGAAGTGCTGTTCCTCGAATGGGACTTCGGCAATCTCGACTACGGCCCGATCGCCGCGCGCATCAAGGATGCGAAGCCCGACTTCCTCTGGGTCGGCGCGATCGGCCTCGAAGGCAATCAGCTGCTCGAGGCGATGCACAAGATCGACTACGCACCGAAGGAGCATTTCTACATGTATCCGGCACCCGGTCCCATGTCGAAGTCGCCGCTCGCCAACAACGCGATGTCGATGACGGTGTTCGAGGAGCATCCGCCGTTCACGAACGCGCCCGGCGCGGGCGAATTCATCAAGCTCTACCACGAGCGCGCCG
>DATILY010000008.1:0-47799 GCA_035475895.1 Casimicrobiaceae bacterium
CGCGGCGGCCCGCGAGCAGCTGGTGGCCTGGGGCGAGCGCAACGGCATCGCGGTGGTCCAGCAGCAGGGCGGCGATCCGGCGGCCGTGATCTTCGATGCGATCGGCGCTGCCCGCGCCCGCAACATCGACGTGGTCATCGCCGACACCGCCGGGCGGTTGCCGACCCAGGCGCACCTGATGGACGAGCTGCGCAAGATCAAGCGGGTCGTCGCCAAGGCACGCGAAGGGGCGCCCGACGCCGTGCTGCTGGTGCTCGACGCCAACACGGGCCAGAACGGGCTCGCCCAGGTCAAGGCGTTCGACGCGGCCGTCGGCCTGACGGGGCTCATCGTGACCAAGCTCGATGGCACCGCCAAGGGTGGGATCGTTGCCGCCATCGCCCGCCAGCACCCGGTCCCCCTGCAGTTCATCGGCGTCGGGGAAGGCGTCGACGACCTGCGGCCATTCGCGGCGCGGGACTACGCCGAGGCGCTCCTGCCCGACGAGCCGAGCGCCTGAGCGGGTCCGGGGGAACGCTGCGAAGGCGCAGCCCTCCAACCTGCCATGGATGGGCAACGACATGGGCATGGTGCGAGCAGGGTCAAAACGGAAGGCCGATTCGGGAACAGTGAGCACCCGCTTACCGACAAGGCTGCCCAACGGGCTCGGCGGCGATCGCAGCGCCCGCCCGATCCCCTGCCTGCCCAACGCGTCGGCGCCGCGCGCCCCCCGTCGCCGCCGGCCGTAGCCCGTCAATCCCGACTAAAACAGTCGGGAACTTCGGCGCCTCTTAGCACTCTTAAACACCGAGTGCTAAAATCGGGGCCGGCTGCATGCACTCCTGATCGTTCCGGCCGGCGCCCTCGAAAGGAGATGTCGATGTCGGGTACCACCCTCGCTTTTCCCACCCCCGCGTCCCTGGGGAGCCTGGATCATTACATCCAGGCGGTGAACCGCTTTCCGCTGCTGACCGCCGAGCAGGAGACCGCGCTCGGCCGCGCGTGGCGCGAGCACGAGGATGTCGATGCCGCCCGCCAGCTGGTCATGTCGCACTTGCGGCTGGTCGTCGCGGTGTCGCGCAACTACCTCGGCTACGGGCTGCCGCAGGCCGACCTGATCCAGGAAGGCAACGTGGGGCTCATGAAGGCCGTCCGCCGCTTCGATCCGGAGCGTGGCGTGCGCCTCGTGTCGTTCGCGCTGCACTGGATCCGGGCCGAGATCCATGAGTACATCCTGCGCAACTGGCGGCTGGTCAAGATCGCCACCACCAAGGCGCAGCGCAAGCTGTTCTTCAACCTGCGCAGCATGAAGACGAGCACCGCAGGGCTGACGGGCGACCAGGCGCAGGCCATCGCCGACGAGCTCGGCGTCAAGCGCGAGGAAGTGCTGGAGATGGAGACGCGCCTGTCCGGCGCCGATGTGGCGCTCGATCCCTCGCCCGAGGACGAGGACCGCATCACGCCGATCTCGTATCTCACCGACGCGGCCGACGAGCCGGTGCAGATCCTCGAGAAGGAAGAAACGGCGCGCAACCGCAGCACGGGGCTGCGCAGCGCGATGGAGAAGCTCGACGACCGCAGCCGGCGCATCATCGAGGCGCGCTGGTTGAAGGAAGAAGACCCGGCGACGCTGCAGGAGCTGGCCGACGAGTACGGCGTGTCCGCCGAGCGGATCCGCCAGATCGAGAGCAAGGCGCTCAAGACCATGCGCGCACAGATGGCGCACGTGCAGTAATCCTGGTTGCCTCGCAGCACCACACGCCGGCCTTGCGCCGGCGTTTTTGTTTGGCGCCCCGCACGTTGCATCCGTTCAAGACCGGGCCGTGCGGCTCGTACAGCATGCGGGCGTCGTGATCGCCCGGAGCCTTCGATGCCTTGCCGCCTGCTGTTCTTGCTTGTGCTGTCGCTCGCTGCGCTTCCGCTGCATGCCGCCCCGCGCTTCCATCCGCCTGCGCCCGGCGAGGTTCCGGTGGCGTTCGTGCTGACCGAGGGCGCGAACGTCATCGACTTCGCCGGGCCGTGGGAGGCGTTCCAGGACACCGCCATACCGGGCACCGAGTCACCCGGCTTCCGGCTCTACACGGTGAGCGAGACGCGTGCGCCGATCCACCTGACCGGCGGCCTCACCGTGGTGCCCGACTACACGTTCGCCGATGCGCCGGTGCCGTCCATCGTGGTCGTGGGTGCCCAATCGGGCTCGCGCAATACGCTCCAATGGCTGCGCAAGGTCAACGCCGACGCGCGCACCGACGTGCTGATGTCGGTCTGCACGGGCGCCTTCAAGCTCGCCGAAGCCGGCATCCTCGACGGCCGGCACGCCACGACGCATCACGACTTCTTCGACGCATTCGCCCGCCGCTATCCCAACGTCGTGCTGGAGCGCGGCGCGCGGTTCGTGCAGAGCGCCGATCACGTCTTCACTGCCGGCGGGACGACCTCCGGGATCGACCTGGCCCTGCACATCGTGTCGCTGTATTACGGCGACGAAGCCGCGCGGCTGACCGCGCGCTACATGGAGCACGCGAGCGCGCGCCCTTGAGCGCCGTCAGTGCAGCCGGCGCCGCAGCGCGGCGCGGAAGGCCGACGGCGTGCACCCGACCTCCGCCTTGAATACGCGGCACAGATGCGCCTGGTCGGCGAATCCCGCCTCGGCTGCAATGCTTGCAAGCGTCGAGCCGTCGCGCAGGATCGCTGCGCAGGCCGCGCGCACGCGCACCTTGTGGAGATATTCGCCGGGGGTGCAGCCGAACCGGCGGCGGAACTCGCGCGCCAGGTGCACCGGGTGCACGCCTGCGTCCGCGGCCAGCGCGCGCACGCTCACCGGCTGCGCCGGCTCATCGTGCATGTGCGCGAGGCAGCGTCCCAGCCAGCGCGGGAACCGGCGCTCGGGCGCGCCGTCGTCATCGCCGACTTCGCCGCTTAGCACGTAAGCGGCCGACTCGAGCACGAGCGGCGACAGCGTGCCGGCCATGAAATGCCGGTAGAGCCCGACCATGTGCATTCCGACCCGCGCGGGCAGCACCGCCGCCGGCGCCCGCAGGCGCATCCCTGCGGCATCGAGCGCGGCGCCGTCGAGCTCGAGGCACACGAAACGCGCGCCCGCGGGACCGATCGCGTCGTGATGCGGTACGCCGGCCGCGTGGAAGACGACATCGAGGGGACGGTAGTCGAGGACCTGGCCGCGCACCGTCTCGACATAGTGACCATGGACCAGCATGCAGAAATAGGCCCGCGCATGGTCGTGCTCCGGCAACGCGCGGGCCTCGGCGTGGATGACTTCCGACAGCGCGCCGGTGGACGTGGCAACGCAGCCTCCAACGGCACCGTAATAGCGTCCGGCGTCCAGCGTTGCAGGTGCGTCGCGCCCGTGGAGAAGGTCGGTGCGCGTGGACATGGCGGCCAACTGCCTGCTAGAGCTCGACCTGCGTGCCGAGCTCGACCACGCGGTTGGTCGGGATCTGGAAGAACTCCGACGCCTTGGTCGCATTCTTGGACATCGACACGAACAGCCGCTCGCGCCACAGCGCCATGCCGGGCGTAACGGTGGCGATCAGGGTCTCGCGCGAGACGAAGAACGACGTCTCCATCATGTCGAAGGAGAAGCCCTTGCGGCCGCAGTCCTCGAGCATCTCGGGGACGTCGGGATCTTCCTTGAACCCGTAGTCGGCGGTCATGCGATAGAAGTCGCAGCCGAGCGACTTGATCTCGAAGCGCTCCTCGTCCGGCACGAACGGGATGTCGCGCGTGACGATCGTGAGGAACACCACGCGCTCGTGCAGCACCTTGTTGTGCTTGAGGTTGTGCAGCAGCGCGTGCGGGACGCGGTTCTGGGTCGACGTGAGGAACACCGCCGTGCCCGGCACGCGCGTGGGCGGCGAGGCCTCGATGCTCTGGATGAACACGTCGAGCGGCATCGCGTCCTCGGCGAGCCGATGCATCAGCACCGCGCGGCCGCGCTTCCACGTGGTGAGCAGCGTGAACACGATGCCGCCGATGAGCAGCGGGAACCAGCCGCCTTCGGGGATCTTGTGCGCGTTGGAAGTGAGGAAGGTGAGGTCCACGAGGAACAGCGGGATGGCGATGGCGATCGCGGCCGCCAGCGGCCAGCTCCACAGCCGGCGCATCACGACGAAGATGAGGATCGAATCGATCATCATCGCCATGGTCACCGCGATGCCGTATGCCGCGGCGAGGTTGTCCGACCCGCGAAACCCGATGACGAGCGCGATCACCGCGGCGAGCAGCGACCAGTTGATGAAGGGCACGTAGATCTGGCCGATCGAGCGCTCGGACGTGTGCTGGATGGTCAGGCGCGGGCAGTAGCCCATCTGGATCGCGGCGCGGGTGAGCGAGAACGCGCCCGAGATCACGGCCTGCGAGGCGATGATGGCGGCCGCGGTGGAGAGCAGCAGCATCGGCACGAGCGCCCAGTCGGGCGCGAGCAGGTAGAACGGATTGCGGATCGCGGACGGCTCGGTCAGCAGCAGCGCGCCCTGCCCGAAGTAGTTCAGCACCAGCGCCGGCATGACGAGGAACAGCCACGCCCGGCGGATCGGCGACACGCCGAAATGGCCCATGTCGGCGTAGAGCGCCTCGGTGCCGGTCACCGCCAGCACGACGGCGCCAAACGAGATGAACGCCGGCAGCGGCTCCCCCGCGATGAAGCGCACCGAGTAGCGTGGATCGAGTGCCGCCATCACCGCCGGCGAATGGATGATCTCGAGCACGCCCAGCACGCCGAGCACCAGGAACCACAGCACCATCACCGGGCCGAAGACGGCGCCGATGCTTGCCGTGCCCCGCTTCTGGATGGCGAACAGGGCAACGAGGATCACCACGGCGATCGGCACCACGAACGGATGGAGCGCCGGCGCGATCACCTCGAGGCCCTCGACCGCGCCGAGGACCGTGATCGCCGGCGTGATCATGCCGTCGCCGTAGAACATCGCCGCGCCGAAGATGCCGAGGCCGACCAGCCACCAGCGCAGGCGGGCGCGATCCTCGAGGCCGCGCGACACGAGCGCGGTGAGCGCGAGGATGCCGCCTTCGCCGCGATTGTCGGCGCGCATGATGAGCGTGATGTACTTCAGCGTGACGACGATGACCAGCGCCCAGAAGATCGTCGACAGCACGCCGAGCACGTGGTCGTGCGTGAGCGGCAGGCCGTTCTCGCCGGTGAACGCGGTGCGCAGCGTATAGAGTGGGCTCGTCCCGATGTCGCCGTAGACGACCCCGACGGCGCCCAGGAGCAGCGGCGCCAGCCGTTGCTGCGTACCGGCGTGGCCGGCGGCCGTGGTCACGTCACCCCAGGCTCTAGGCGACGGGGTCGTCGCCGCGCCGCGAGAAGCGGATGTTGAGCTGCTTCAGCTTGCGGTACAGGTGCGTGCGCTCCAGCCCGGCTTTCTCCGCGACCTTGCTCATGTTGCTCTGCTCGCGGCCGAGGAGCTGCTCGAAATAGAGCCGCTCGAACGCCTCGCGCGCCTCGCGCAGCGGCAGCTCGAAGAAGCGCGCGGCGATTTCCGGCGTGACCGGCGGCGCCGGCGCGGCCGCTTCGCCGAGGAGGCGCTTGACATGCTCCGGCGTGACGTCGCCGCGCACGGTGCGAAGGTTGGCCACGACGCCTGCGAGATGATCGAGGTTGCCGGGCCAATGGGCGCCCTGCAGCGCGGCCAATGCCGACGTCGACAGTGTCGCGAGCACGGTGCCGCTTTCGGCGCCGTCGGCTTCACGCCACAGCCGCTCGATCAGGACCGGAATGTCGTCGCGCCGCTGCCGCAGCGGGGGCAGGATCACGGCGCCCGGCGCGAGTTGCGCGAGCAGCGCGGGATCGAAACGGCCGTCCACCGCCAGGTTGCCGAGCGGCTCCGCGCTCGTCGCGACCAGCGTCACGTTGTTGCGATCGAGCTTCGAGACGAGGAACGAGAGGCCTTTCTGCTCCGCCTTGGCATACGCGCCGATTTCCTGCAGGTAGATCACGCCGTCGCGCGCCTCTTCGATCAGCGACAGCGGATTGGCGGTGAGCCGCGCGCCATTGGGCAGCACGATGAACGGCGCATCGCGCTGCGCGAGCGCGCGCGCCGCGACGTCGTGGCCCGTGCCGGGCTCACCGAGGATCAGGATGGGCTTGCGCGCGCTGGCGAGCGTCTCGAGCGCACGCTCGGCTTCGCGCAGCGCAGCACCGCTGCCGAGCGCGGCGAGGGAGATCCGATGAGGTTCCTGCGCCGCGGCGCTCTTCAGGGCGCGCGAGATCGTGCCGAGCAGCTTGGAGAGGCCGATCGGCTTCTCGAGGAAATCGAAGGCGCCGATCTTGGTCGCCTCGACGGCGGTCTCGATGGTGCCGTGACCGGACATCATCACGACAGGCATCGTGAGCAGTCCGCTCGAGCCCCATTCGCGCAGCAGCGTGACGCCATCCGCGTCGGGCATCCAGATGTCGAGCAGCACCAGCGCGGGCTGCTGGCGCGAGCGGTACGCGCGCGCTTCGCCTGCGTTCTCGGCCACCGCGACGTGGTAGCCCTCGTCCTGCAGGATCTCCGAGAGCAATTCGCGGATGCCGACTTCGTCGTCGACGATGAGGATCTCGCGTGCCTGCATGGGCGCTGCCTCAGGCCGCGGCCGCGGAGCGCGCGGCGGTGGCGGGGAAGGTGAGGATCACGCGCGCGCCGCGCGGTGCCGCATTCTCGAGCGTCACGCGCCCGCCGTGCTCCTCGACGATCTTCTTCACGATCGCAAGGCCGAGGCCCGTGCCCTTCGCCTTCGTGGTGACGTACGGCTCGAACGCGTGTGCGATGACCTCGGGCGTGAAGCCGGGGCCGTTGTCCGTGAAGGACAGCACGGCCTGATGTGTCGCGGTGGCGGACAGGGCGATCTCGAAGTGGGGGTCCGGAACGTCGGCCTGGGCGTCGACCGCGTTCTGGAGGAGGTTGTGGAATACCTGGCGCAGTCGGGTGGGCTCGCCCTGCACCACGACGGGTGCGTCGGGAAGCGACAGCAGGACGTGCGGGCGCAGATTGTCGTATAGAGCGAGCACGTCGAGCAAGAGGGCCGACAAGTCGACTGGCTGGAGCTGTCCCGGCCGGGGCTGGCGGGCGTAGATCGCGAAATCGTCGACCATGTGCTTCATGGCCGCCACCTGGGAGACGATGGTCTGCGTCCCGCGGCGCAGCGTCTCGGCGTCCGCACCTGCCAGGCGCCCCGTCAGCTTGTGCGCCATCCGCTCGGCGGACAGCTGGATCGGGGTGAGGGGATTCTTGATCTCGTGCGCCAGCCGGCGGGCCACCTCCGCCCAGGCGGCATCGCGCTGGGCTTCGAGCAGCTCCGAGACATCGTCGAACACGACCACGTAGCCGGGCACCGGTGCACCCGGCAAGCGGGTCCCGCGCAAGAGCAGCGTGCGCAAGTGGCCCGCGACGCCCACCTCGGCCTCGCGCTGCCATTGCCCGTCCTGCGCCTGGCGAAAGCTTTCCGCGCAGAGCTCGGCGAAGGCGGACAGGGAAGGCACGCGCTTGCCCCATTCGCCCATCGGCTCGTTCATGAGATCGGCCAGCGGCTGCTGCAGGATGACGGCAGCGCTGAGATTCGCCGTGCGCAGGCGATAGCGGTCGTCGAAGGCCAGCACGCCGGACGACAGGTTCGCCAGGATGCTCTCGAGGTAGGCGCGCGTGGTCTCGATCGCGCGCCGCGATTCCTCGTCGCGCGCGTGTGCCTGCGCGAGCTGCGCGGTCATCGTATTGAACGATTCGGTCAGCACGCCGAGCTCGTCGCGCGAGGTGACCGGCGTGCGGCGCGTGAAATCCCCGCCCGCGACGGCACGCGTGCCCTCGGCGAGCAGGCCGAGCGGCTCGGCGAAGCGCTCCGAGAGCACCACGGCAACCCCGAGCGCGGTCGTGAGCGCCAGCAGCAGCGTCAGCGTGAGCGTCAAGGTGTAGAGGCGCTTCAGGGCGGCGCGCGAGAACGAGATCTCCTGGTAGTCGCGCGCGCCGGCCTGCACCTTGTCCATGTCCTGCGCAAGCGCACGCGGCACGGGCTCGATGACTTGCAGCGCGGTGGTGGCATCGAGCCTGCGCGCGGTGTTCACCGGTACCACGACGCGCAGCAGCAGACCGCGCTCGGGGTTCTGCTCGACCTGGGCATAGGTCTGCTGCAGCCGTGCGCGGCGCAGCGCTTCGCCCGGCGGCTGCTCGGGCGTGCGCAGCGACCCGCCGATGCCGCCGACGGCGATCACGCTGCCGCCGGTGCTGTACAGCGCCGCTTCGTAGACGCCCGTCTGCTCGGCCACGCGCGCCAGCGTGGCGGCAGTGCCGGTGTCGGCGTCGGCGAGCGCGCCCGCGATGGTGGTCGCGCGGTTGGTCGTCTCCTTGAGCAGGTAATCGAGCGAGCTGCGGCCCAGGTTGATGCCCCCTTCCATCGCGCGATCGACGCGCACGTCGAACCAGCTCTCGATGCTGCGGCCGAGGAACTGCACCGACACGGCATAGACCACCGCGCCGGGCAGCACCGTGACCAGCGCGAACAGCAGCACCAGCCGCAAGGCGAGGCGCGAGCCGAACACGCCGCGCTTCAGCTTGCGCCGCAGCGACCACAGCTGCCAGCCGACGACCGACATCAGGAGCGCGACGAGCCCGCCGTTGACGAGCACCAGCGTGTCGGTGTGACCGGCGAACAACTCGGTGTTGGCGGTGGTGAGGGCGAGCAGGAACACCGCGATCGCGGACAGGCACGCGAATACGAGCAGCAGCCAGCGCAGCGCGCGCGACGCGAGGAAGCCGCTCATCGCTGCGTTTCCATGCGGACCGTCATGGCGCGAAGCTCCAGCGATGCCACTCGGACGAGAGCTGCCATTCGTGCGAGGCGAGGGCGTTGAGCTGGAACGGCTTGGGCAACTGGCTTACGTCGAGGCGCATGCGCACGCCGGCCTCGTAGCGCGCGTCCTTGGCGAGCGCGTCGGCGCGCAGCACCGGACGCGACGACACGCGGCCGACGAAGCGCAGCACGTCGTCGAGCGAATCGAACGGCTGCGACAGCGGGCCGCTCGACACGCGGTACTGGCGGGTGAGCTCGGTGTACGACACCCGATGGGTGATCGACCACTGCGCCACTTTTTCGTCGAGCCAGTACCACCGCGGCCGCGTGAGCTCGAAGTCCAGCGTGAAATACAGCGGAATCCCTTTTTGCAGCGCCTCTTCGAGCGCCGGGGTCAATGCGACGTCGAATTGCGCGGACAGCAGCACGTCGCCGTCTTCGACACGCAGGTCGGCCGAGCGCACCGGGATCACGTCGGCGGCCGCAAGCGTGCACAAGAGCCCGAGGCACGCGAGCAGGATGCGGACGAGCCCGCGCGGCGGGGGCATGCGCGACGATGCGGGCGTGGAATGCGAGGGGAGCGGGAGCATGCCGGCGGGCCGCGCGCAATCGCCGGGAACGGCCGCGGCGTCTGCCCCGTTCCCCCGAGCGGGCCGCGCGGCAGGCCGGCGCATCAGGCCTTGCGGAGCAGCGCGTAATAGAACCCGTCCTGATTGTGGCCCCCCGGTTGCGTCGAAGGCAAGAGTTGTCCACCGGTATGCACGACTCCGGCGGGAAAGATGAGGGGTTCGCGCAACGCACCCGTGTGGGCCGCCACGAACGCGTCGACACGCGCCTCGTTCTCCTCCGCGAACACCGAGCACGTGACGTAGAGCAGCTTGCCGCCGGGCGCCAGCAGCGGCCACAGTGCCGCCAGGATGCGATCCTGTGTCGCTGCGAACGTCGCGACGTCCGAGGCGCGGCGCAGCCATTTGCCGTCGGGATGCCGGCGCACCACGCCCGATGCCGTGCACGGCACGTCGGCGAGGATGCGGTCGAACGGCACGCCGCTCCACCAGGGCGCCGGGTCCGCCGCATCGCCCTGGCGCACGTCGATGCGCGCGCCGTCGCGGTCATGCCCCAGGCGCACGATGTTGGCTCGAATGCGGGCGAGCCGGCTCGCGTCGACGTCGAGGGCCAGAATTTCGGCAGCGGCGATCTCCGCGAGATGCGTGGCCTTGCCGCCGGGTGCTGCGCACGCGTCGAGCACGCGCATGCCGTCGTGCACGTCGAGGAGCGGGGCTGCGAGCTGCGCGCCCAGATCCTGCACGGCGAAGTCGCCCTGGCCGTAGCCGGGCAGCTCGGTCACGGGCCTGGGCTGCGCGACGATGATCCCCGCCGCACCCTCCGCGTGCGCCTCCACGTCGGCCGTGCGCAGCGTGGCGAGCAACGCCTCGCGGGTCGTGCGCCGCGCATTCACGCGCAACGTCAGGGGAGGACGCACGTTGCCGCCGGCGAGGATCTCCTGCCATTGCGCACGATGGTCGCGCTGCACGCGCTCGATCCACCAGGCAGGATGGGACCACCGCGCGACCGGGTCTTCCAGCACTGCGGCCTCGATGGCGGCGCGCTCGCGCAGGTAACGGCGCAACAGCGCATTGACGAGGCCGCGCGCAGCCGGCGCGTCGAGCAGCGTCGCCGCCTCGACCGCACGGTCCACGATGGCGAACGCCGGTGCGTGCGTGTGGCCGATCTGGTAGAGCGCGACGGCGATGAGCATGCGCACCGGCGCATCGGTGATCGGCCGGGTGGCGAGCCGGTCGACGATCGCGGTGAGCGTGCCGAGATGCCGCAGCGTGCCGTACGCGAGCTCCTGCACGAGCGCGCGGCCGCGCGTCGCTGCGCCGTCGTCCACCGCCGCGAGCGCCGCGCCGAGCGCGCTTCCCTGCAAGACGCTCGCAACGGCCCGTGCAGCCTGGGCTTGCTCGTGCTGCATCGCGTGCTACTCGAAGCGCAAGCCGGGACGAAGCGCTCGCCCGGCGGCGAACGCACGCCCGTCCATGGCGCGCCCACCCGCGGGCTTGAGCGAAGCGATGCGCACCACGTGACCATCGCCGCAGGCCACGTCGACGCCTGCGGGCCCGACTGCGATCACGGTGCCGGGCGCGGACGCGGCCGCCTCGCCGCCGGGCACGCTGGAGCCGGCGAGCTTCACCACCTCACCGCGCCAGACGGCAAAGGCGCCGGGCACCGGGTCGAAGGCGCGGATGCGCCGGTCGATCGCCGCCGCCGGCAGCGTCCAGTCGACTTTCGCCTGGGCGCGGTCGATCTTCGCCGCGTAAGTCACGCCTTCCGCGGGCTGCGGCTGCGCGGTGAGGCGCTCGCCACGGGCGAGGCGATCCAGCACGGCGACGAGCATCCGGGCGCCGGTGGCGGCCAGCTTGTCGTGGAGCGTGGCGGCGGTTTCGTCGGGTGCAATCGGTAGCGCCGCTTGCGTGACCACGGGACCCGTGTCGAGCCCGGCTTCCATCTGCATGATCGAGATGCCCGTCCGGGTGTCGCCGGCCTCGATCGCCCGCGCGATCGGCGCGGCGCCGCGCCAGCGCGGGAGCAGCGAGGCGTGGACGTTGAGACAGCCGAGGCGCGGCCAGTCCAGGACCGCGCGCGGCAGAATCAGCCCATACGCGGCGACCACCAGCACGTCGAGCGAGGTCCCGAGCACCGCGGCACGTGCCGCGTCGTCGCGCAGCGATGGCGGCTGCGCGACGGGCAGGCCGTGGGCGAGCGCGTACGCCTTGACCGGCGAGGGCGTCGCGCGAAGGCCTCGGCCATGCGGACGATCGGGCTGCGTGAGCACGAGCGGTATCGTGTAGCCGGCTTCGCGAATCGCCGCAAGCGTGTGCACGGCAAAGGCGGGCGTGCCGGCAAAGCCGACGCGCAGGGCGGCAGCGTAGGGCGCGGCGCTCAGCTGGCCAGCTTCTGCTTCTTGCGCAGCTTGGCGAGCAGGCGCGCCCGCTTGAGGGACGAAAGATGCTCCACGAAGACCTTGCCTTCGAGGTGGTCCATTTCGTGCTGGATGCACACCGCGAGCAGGCCGTCGGTGGTGAGCTCGAACGGCTCGCCGCGGGCGTCGCGGGCGCGCACGGTGATGGACGCCGCGCGCGTCACCTTGTCGTAATACCCGGGAACGGACAGGCAGCCTTCCTCGCACTCCGCCTCGCCTTCGGCGGCCACGAGCTCGGGATTGATGAAGACCTGCAGCTGGTCCTTGGTATCCGAGATGTCGATGACGATCACGCGTTTGTGCACGTCCACCTGCGTGGCGGCGAGCCCTACGCCCGGCGCGGCGTACATGGTCTCCGCCATGTCGCGCACCAGCTTTTCGATTTCGGGCGTGAACGCGGTCACCGGCGCGGCCACCTTCCTCAGGCGGGGGTCGGGATACTCGAGGATGCGCAACTGGGCCATCGACGTGGTATGGGGTCTAGCTTGCCAAATGCAAGTGACGGATGCAGAATCCGTCTTAAGTCCTTATTTTGCGGCGGTTTAGGACGTTAGCAAGGCCCGCCTACCCGGAAGAGGCTATATGGTTCAACAGTTTAACACACGATTGCGCGTGCTGGCCCTCGCGGCCACGCTGGCGATGCTGGCCGCCGGGGGGCCTGCCGGCGCCCAAGGCGCTCCCGCCGTTGCGGTGGCCGACAACGCGCCGACGAGCTACACGGTGCAAAAAGGCGACACCCTGTGGAGCATCGCAGGGAAGTTCCTCAAGGACCCGTGGCGCTGGCCCGACATCTGGCGCATGAACCGCGACCAGATCCGCAATCCACACAAGCTCTATCCGGGCGACGTCATCTCGCTCGACACCGCGGGCGGCAATCCGCGGCTCACGCTGGCCTCCGCTCCCCGGCCGGTCGTGCGCCTCGAGCCCACGGTGCGCGCCTCCTCGCTCGCAGCGCAGGAGATCCCGGCCATTCCGCCGGGCGACATCGAGCCCTACCTCAACCGGCC
Source organism: Casimicrobiaceae bacterium (assembly GCA_035475895.1). Lineage (GTDB taxonomy): Bacteria > Pseudomonadota > Gammaproteobacteria > Burkholderiales > Casimicrobiaceae > VBCG01. The sequence goes on from DATILY010000008.1 coordinate 12,772, forward strand.
GCTGATCACCGGGCCGACGGGGCTGTCCGGCGCCGCCGAGATCGTGGCCGGCCGCGACGAGCGCGTCGTGCGCGGTGCAAGCGACGTCGTGTACGCCGTGGGGGTGCAGCCCAAGGACGGCGACCTGTGGTTCGTCTACCGGCCGGGCGAGCTGCTCAAGAACGACCACGGCGAGATCCTCGGCTACGAGAACCGCTTCCTCGGCACCGGGCGCGTCGAGCGCTTCGCGGACGTCTCGACGATCCGCCTCGAGTCGGCACGCGAGGAGATCGTGCTGGGCGACCGCCTGCTGCCGGCGCCACGCGAGACCGTGCAAAGCTACGTGCCGCATGCGCCGGACAAGGATGTGGATGGCCGCATCATCAAGCTCGCCTACGAAGGCGCGGAGACCGGTCGCGGCTACGTCGTCACGCTCGACAAGGGCACGGAGGACGGCCTCGAGGTCGGACACGTCCTCGCGATCTACCGCGTCGTCGATCCCATTCGCGATCGTCGTCCGGGACAGGAAGAAGCGGCGACGCTGTTGCCCTTCTTCGACCAGACGACGTTCTATTCCGCGCCCAAGTACCTGAAGGTGCCCGACGAGCGCACCGGCGTGCTGATGGTCTTCCGCGTGTACGACCGCGTTTCGTACGCGCTGGTATTGAACTCCTCCGAATCGGTTCGCGTGGGCGACTACGTGCGCAAGCCCTAGGGCACGCGCACTGTCGCCACTCGCCGCGGACCCCATGTCCGCCGGCTTCGACCGCGCGCTCGCGTGGGCCACGCTCGCGCAAAAGCGCCTCGACCCCGAGGCGCTGACCGCGCTGCTGCGCGAATGTCCCGATCCGGTGGAGCTGCTCGCGACACCGCGCAGGCGTCTCGGCAAGCTGGCCACCGACGGCACGCTCGCGCGCCTGTGTGCGCCGCTCGAGCCTGCGCGCGATGCCGCGTTGCGCGCCTGGCTGGCCGATCCTGCGCACGAAGTGCTCGCGTGGGACGATCCCGATTATCCGCAGCGCCTGCTCGCATTGCCCGATCCGCCGGTCGTCCTGTTCCTCATGGGACGGCGCGACCTGCTCAATCGACCTGCCTTGGCGATCGTCGGCAGCCGCAACGCAACGCCAGGCGGCAAGGAAAACGCGCGGGCGTTCGCGCACGCGCTGAGCGAAGCGGGGCTGACGATCATATCGGGCATGGCGCTCGGCATCGACGGCGCGGCGCACCAAGGTGCGCTCGACGGTCCCTCGAGCACCATCGCAGTCATCGGCACGGGCCCCGATCGCGTGTATCCGGCGCGCCATCGTGCGCTCGCGCACGCAATCGCCGCGCGCGGCGCGCTGCTGTCCGCATTTCCGCCCGGCATGCCGCCGCTGCCACAGAACTTTCCACAGCGCAACGGCATCATCAGCGGGATCGCGCTGGGCGTGCTCGTCGTCGAAGCGACGCTGTCGTCGGGCTCGCTCATCACCGCGCGGCTGGCGGGCGACCAGGGGCGCGAAGTGTTCGCGATACCGGGCTCGATCCATTCGCCGTTCGCCCGCGGATGCCACCGCCTGATCCGCGAAGGGGCCAAGCTCGTCGAGACCGCGCACGACGTCCTGGACGAGTTGCATTGGCCGGGCCCCGGCCCCACTGTGCGAACATTGCGGCCCCAGCCGGTCGTGGAAGGCGAAGCCGCCACGGTGCTGGCAGCGCTCGGCCATGATCCGGCCGCCGTCGATGCGCTCGTCGTACGAACCGGCTTGACCGCCGCAGCAGTGGCAACCGCCCTGGTGAGCCTCGAGCTGGCAGGCGTGGTCGCGACGTCGGCCGGCGGCCAGTGGCAGCGCGCGGCAGCGCGGCGCGATTGAACCGGCCGCGCGAAGCCGCGACTAAACCCAACGCCGGGTTGCCCGGCCGCGCCGACGTTCGGTAGTATCGGCCTCCCTTTTCGGATACCTCGTGACCAAGAGCCTCATCATCGCCGAGAAACCTTCCGTCGCCGCCGACATCGCGCGCGCGCTCGGCGGGTTCACGAAGCACGACGACTATTTCGAGAGCGACCGCTACGTCCTCTCGTCAGCGGTCGGGCACCTGCTCGAGATCGCGATGCCTGAGGAGGAGGAAGTCAAGCGCGGAAAGTGGACGTTCGCTCACCTGCCTGCGATCCCGTCCAAGTTCGACCTGCGGCCGATCGAGAAGAACGAGAACCGCCTGCGCGTGCTGCTGCGGCTCATCAAGCGCAAGGACGTCGCCGATCTCATCAACGCATGCGACGCAGGACGGGAGGGCGAGCTGATCTTCCGCTACATCGCCCAGTACGCGAAGACCGACAAGCCGATCCGCCGCCTCTGGCTGCAGTCCATGACCCCGGCGTCCATCCGCGACGGCTTCGCCAAGCTGCGCAGCGACGAATCGTTGCGGCCTCTGGCCGACGCCGCCGTGTGCCGTTCGGAGTCCGACTGGCTGGTCGGCATCAACGGCACGCGCGCCATGACCGCGTTCAACTCGAAGGCGGGCGGCTTCCAGCTGACCACCGTGGGCCGGGTGCAGACGCCCACGCTGGCCATCCTGGTCGACCGCGAAGCGAAGATCCGCGCGTTCGTGCCGCGCAACTACTGGGAAGTGGTCGGAACGTTCCGCGCGGAGGCAGGCGAGTACACCGGCCGCTGGCTCGACGAGAAATTCCGCAAGAGCGACGATGATCCCGACGTGCGCGCCGAGCGCCTGTGGGACGAGGCGCGCGCGCAGGCGATCGCCGCGCGCTGCGCAGGCAAGCAGGGCGACGTCACCGAGGAGTCGAAGCCCTCGACGCAGATCGCGCCGCTGCTCTACGACCTGACGAGCCTCCAGCGTGATGCCAACGGCCGTTTCGGGTTCTCCGCGCGCACCACGCTCTCGCTCGCGCAGGCCCTCTACGAAAAGCACAAGGCATTGACGTATCCGCGCACCGACTCGCGTGCGCTGCCGGAGGACTACATCGGCACGGTGAACGCGACGCTCGAGGAGCTGAAGGAGTCGAACGCCTACGGGACCTTCGCGCGCAACATCCTGAAGAACAAGTGGGTGCGCCCGAACAAGCGGATCTTCGACAACTCCAAGATCTCGGATCACTTCGCGATCATTCCCACGCTCGTGCGTCCGAAGCACCTCAACGAGCTCGAAGCCAAGCTCTACGACCTCGTGGTCAAGCGCTTCCTGGCCATCTTCCATCCGTCGGCCGAATATCTCATCACCACGCGGATCACCCGCGTCGAGGGCGAGCCGTTCAAGTCGGAAGGCAAGGTGCTCGTCACGCCCGGATGGCTCGCCGTGTATGGCAAGGAAGCCGCGGGCGACGAGCCGACGCTCACACCGGTTGGCGCAGACGAGCGCGTCCTGGCGCAAGCGGTCGACGTGGTCGCGCAAACCACGCGTCCGCCGCCGCGCTTCAACGAAGCGACGCTGCTCTCCGCCATGGAAGGCGCGGGAAAATCGATCGAGGACGACGAGCTGCGCGAGGCGATGCGCGAGAAGGGCCTCGGCACGCCGGCCACGCGCGCACAGATCATCGAAGGCCTGCTCCAGGAGCGCTACATCTATCGCGAAGGCAAGGAGCTGGTGCCCACCGCGAAGGCCTTCTCGCTCCTGACGCTCCTGCACGGCCTCGGCATTCCGGAGCTGTTCTCGCCCGAGCTCACCGCGGAGTGGGAATTCAAGCTCGCGCAGATGGAGCATGGCGAGCTCTCGCGCAAGGAATTCATGCGCGAGATCGTGGGCATGACGGAGCACATCGTCGGCCAGGCGAAGAACTACGAGAGCGACACCATTCCCGGCGACTTCGCGACCCTGTCGGCGCCGTGCCCCAAGTGCGGCGGCGAGGTGCACGAAAAATACAAGAAATTCCAGTGCATCAACCCGAAGTGCGACTTCGGCTGGTGGAAGATCATGGGCGGGCGCCAGCTCGAGCCCGGCGAAGCCGAGACGCTGCTGCGCGAGCGCACGGTCGGCCCCCTCGAGGGCTTCCGCAGCCGCCTCGGCCGGCCGTTCTCGGCCAAGCTCAAGCTCAACGACGCGAACGAGGTCGAGTTCGACTTCGGTCCGCGTCTCGACGGCGAAGACGGCGAAGTGCCCGATTTCACCGGCCAGACGCCGCTCGGTCCGTGCCCCAAGTGCGGCAACGACGTGTTCGAGACGCCCAACGCGTACGTATGCAGCAAGGCGGTGGGCGAAGGCCGCACCTGCGACTTCCGCTCGGGACGCACGATCCTGCAGCGGCCGGTCGAGCGCGAGCAGATGGAAAAGCTGCTCAAGACCGGCAAGACCGATCTGTTGCAGTTCGTCTCGGCCCGTACGCGGCGGCCGTTCTCGGCGTATCTCGCGCGCCAGAAGGACGGCAGCGTGGGCTTCGAGTTCGAACCGAAGGATCCGACGCGCAAGGGCGCGCGGCCGTCCCGCGCGGCGCCGCTGCGCGTGCTGGGCGCGCATCCACGCGATCGCCAGCCGGTAGAGCTGCACGCGGGACGCTATGGACCTTACGTGAAGCACGGCACGGTCAACGCCACGGTGCCCGACAAGGACCAGGTCGACGCGCTCACGCTCGCCGCCGCGGTGGAGCTGCTCGACGCGAAGGAAGGCCGACCGACCGGCCGGCGCACTGGCGCGGGCACGCGCGGACGCACCGCGCGCAGCGCCACCGAAGTGCCGGCCTACGTCGCGAGCGCGGCGCTCGACGCGGCGCGGGGCACGGCCCGCGGACGCGCCGCCAAGACGAAGCCCGTCGCGCGTCCTGCGGCGGCCAAGACTGCAACGGCGCGGCGCGCCAAGCCGCCGGTCGTCGTGGCGAAAAAGACGCTGCCGAAGACCGCGAAGACCGCGGCGCGCACGGGCAAAGCGGCCACGGGCGCGAAGAAGACCACGCGTCGCTGACGCAGCGCGGCGAGCATGCAGCGGCTGTTGATCGCAATCGGCGTGCTGCTGGTCATCGCCGGCGTGGCGTGGCCGTGGATCGCGCGCCTGGGTCTGGGACGACTGCCCGGCGACATCAACGTCGAGCGCGACGGCTGGTCGTTCCACTTTCCCATCGTGACCAGCATCGTCGTATCGCTGGTGGTCTCGCTCGTGATCTGGCTGCTGCGCAAGTAGCGCGGCGGGCGGATCAAGGCGCCGGCCGGTCGACCTCGAAGCGGATGCCCTGCGCGAGCGGCAGCTCGCGACTCCAGTTGATCGTGTTGGTCTGCCGGCGCATGTACGCGCGCCAGGCGTCGGACCCCGACTCGCGCCCGCCGCCCGTCTCCTTCTCGCCGCCGAACGCGCCGCCGATCTCGGCCCCCGACGTGCCGATGTTGACGTTGGCGATGCCGCAGTCACTGCCCGCCGCAGAGAGGAACGCCTCGGCCGTGCGCACGCTTTGCGTGAACACCGATGACGACAGCCCCTGCGGCACGTCGTTGTTGAGCGCGATGGCCTCTTCGACGCTGTCGAACGGCAGCACGTAGAGGATCGGCGCGAACGTCTCGCGCTGAACCACGGCCGCGTCATGCGGCACGTCGGACACGATCGTCGGCTCGACGAAGTGACCCGGACCCGATCGCACGTGGCCACCGCACACGATGCGGCCGCCTGCCGCACGCGCTTCCTCGATGGCGGTGCGGAATTGGGCCACCGCACCCCCGTCGATGAGCGGGCCCATCAGCGTGCGCGGGTCGAGCGGATCGCCGATGCCGACTTGCGCATAGGCCTTCGCGAGACGCTCGACGAGCTCGCGCTCGCGGCGGCGATGCACGATCAGCCGCCGCGTCGTGGTGCACCGCTGGCCGGCCGTGCCCACCGCCCCGAACAGGACCGCCGGCACGACGAGGTCGAGCTCGGCATCGTCTGCGACGATTACGGCGTTGTTGCCGGCGCATTCGAGCAGCGCCTTGCCGAAGCGAGCGGCGACGCTGCGCGACACCTCGCGGCCAACGTGCGACGAGCCGGTGAACGACACCAGGGCCACGCGCGCGTCGCTCGCGAGCGCGGGCGCGAGCGCGTTGTCGCAGATCGCCAGGCCGAACACGGGCGGCAGGTCGAGCATCTCGACGACGCGGTTGGCGAGTGCCTGCACGGCGAGCGCGCACAGCGGCGTCTTGGGCGATGGCTTCCACACGACCGCGTTGCCGCACACGCACGCCAGCATGGCGTTCCATGCCCACACGGCCACGGGAAAATTGAACGCCGTGATGACGCCCACCACGCCGAGCGGATGCCACTGCTCGATCATGCGGTGCGCCGGCCGCTCGGATGGCATGGTGCGCCCGTACAGCATGCGCGACTGGCCCACCGCGAAGTCGGCGATGTCGATCATCTCCTGCACTTCACCATCGCCTTCCGCCTTGATCTTGCCGTTCTCGAGCGCGACGAGCGTGCCGAGCGCGTCCTTGTGCTCGCGCAACAGCTCGGCCAAGCGGCGCACCGCTTCGCCCCGCCGCGGCGCCGGCACGTCGCGCCACACGCGCGCCGCCTGCGTGGCCGCGTGCAGCACGGCGTCGAGGTCGTTCGCGCCGGCGAGCCGGACCTCGCCCAGCAGCTGGCCGTTGGCGGGATTGACCGACTGCAGCATGTCGCCTTCGCCGCGCCAGGCGCCGGGACCCAGGCATGCGCCCGGATGCGCGCCCGCGACATCGAGGCCGAAGCGCGCGAGCAGGCCGGCGCTGCGCGGATCGCGGCTCATCACTGCGGCGCGCACATGACCACGAGGTCGGGACCGTCGCCCTCGGCCACCCAGCCGCGCGCGACCATCATGTCGCGGACCGTGCGGTCGGTCATGTAGCGGTGATTGGCGTCGGCGCGATTGCTGAACACGCGATAGATGGGCGTGGTGGCGGACGGGCACGCGCCCGCCGTTGGCAGGAACATCTGCATGAAGGCCGGATCCTCCAGCACGAAGCTTGGATGCTGCGCGCCGGTCGCGTTGCATTCGGCCGTTCCGCGGCCGAAGAAGTGCGAGTCGCCGAACGCCGGCGGAATGTAATAGCGGCACACCGGCGATGCACCCGCAACGGCGCTCGTGTACGCCTTGAACGAATAGCCCGTGCGGGTCCAGCGCGTGGGCGTGTTGCCCGCGTCGAGGTTCGCCTGCTCGGCCGCCGACCACGTGATGAAGAAGTGGTCCAGCGTGGCGTTGTAATACTCCACGACCGTGACGCCCGTCGCGGGCGCGCTGGCGAGCGCGGCGTGCACGGCGGCATTCGTGTCCACGATGCCCGGCCCGCACGTCGCCGTGGTGCAGCTCGATCCGGGAATGAACGCCTTCACCGTGCCGACGAGCATGTCATGCACCTGCATCGGCGTGAGGGCCGGGGCGACGCTCAGCATCAGCGCGACCGTGCCGGACACCATCGGGGCCGAGAAGCTCGTGCCGCCGAGTCCGGCGATGCCGTCCGCCTCCGGTGCCGTGCGGCCGGTGTTGGAGAGCGTCACGACTGCCTGCGCGCCGGAGTGCGCCGTATAGTTGCCGCCCGGTGCGGACAGCGTGATGCCGGCGCCGGAGTTGCTGTACGTCGACAGATTGCCGAGCGAGTTGGTGGACGCAACCGCGATGACGCCGGCGCAATTGGCCGGCTCGTGCAGGTCGACGTCTTCGGCATCGTTGCCCGCCGCCACGACGATCGCGCGCGTCACGCCATGCGCGTACGCGGCGGCGATGAGATCGGTGTAGCTGCGCGGACACGTGCCCGAGCCGCCGAGGCTGAGGTTGATCACCTGCGCGGGGTGCGGATTGTCCGGCACGCCCTGCACGTGCAGGCCGGCGGCCCAGGCGACGCCGTCCATGACGTCTGACGTGAGCCCGCCGCACTTGCCGAGCACGCGCACCGGAAGGATCTTCGCCGCCCAGTCGATGCCGGCCATGTACGAATTGTTGTCGGCGTCGGCGCCGACCACCCCGGCGACGGACGTGCCGTGCCAGGTGCTGTCCTTGGCGCTGCAGTCCGTATTGCCGTCCACCGTTTCACCGTTCGCCACCCAATCGCCGGGATCGCTGGCGTCGGCGTCGCGGCCATCGCCATCGTTGGCGCTCTGGAGGCCCGACACCATGTCGTAACCGGGCAGCACGCGCCCTGCGAGGTCGACGTGCGGACGCAGGCCCGTGTCGACCACGGCCACGACGATGCTCGGCGAGCCCGTCGTGACATCCCACGCCGAATACGCGCCGATGCTCGCAAGGCCGTTGCTCAGATAGCCTTGGCTGGCGAAATAGGGATCGTTCGTCGTGCGCGCCGGCTGCACGCGGCGGTCGGGCTCGGCGAATTCGACCGCCGGATTCGCCGCCAGCTTGCGCGCCAGCGCTTCGGCCTGCGCGATGTCGACCGGGTGGGGGAGCGCTGCGAGGTCGGCGCCGGTGGCAAGCGTGCGCACGTGCGTCACGGCCACGCCACTGTCCTCGGCCACGCGCGCAAGCCGCAGGATGGCCGACGACGATTTTTCCTGCGTCGGCTTGAGCTTGACGATGAGGCCGGCGGTCTGCTCGGCGAGCGCGGCGTGCGCGAGCGCGCAACCGAGGAGTAGGGCGGCCACGCGGCCATACAACGAAGCACGACGGATCATGACGAAGGGATTGAGGCGGGTCGGTGGACCCGATTGTCGATACGCGGCGCGCTTCCCCAAGCGCGCCGCACCGGTTCGGCGGCGTCGTGCGCCGCCGTCCTTGCCGCTAGACGTCCAGGTTGCGAACGCCGAGCGCGTTGGTTTCGATGAAGGCGCGGCGCGGCTCGACCTGCTCGCCCATCAGCGTGGTGAAGATGTCGTCCGAGCCGATCACGTCCTCGATCTGCACCTTCAGCAGTCGGCGCACCGTCGGATCCATGGTGGTTTCCCACAGCTGTGCAGGATTCATCTCGCCGAGGCCCTTGTAGCGCTGGATCGCGACGCTGTTGCGCGCTTCGTCGAGCAGCCAGTCGAGCGCCTGCTTGAACGACTTGACCGCCTGCTGCTTGTCACCGCGCTTCACCACCGCGCCGGCATGGATCAAGCCCTGGAGCACCTCGGCGGCGGCGCGGATTTGCGCGGCATCGCCGCTCGCGAGAAAATCGGCGTCCATCACGGTGGCATGCGGCGTGCCGTGGTGCGTGCGGACGATGACGAGACGGTAGGTCTCCGTGGTGGCGTCGTAGCGTGCCTCGACCGTCACCTCGGGATCAGCGATCGCCGCGGCCAGCGCGGCGGCACTGTCGCGCGCCGCCGTTTCGCTGCCGAGCTCGAGGCGCACGCCGTTGAGCACCGCGCGCAGCGCGGCGGGGTCCACCAGGCGCGCGAGGCGCTCGATCACGGCTTCGGCCAGCAGGTATTCGCGCGCCACGTTGCCGAACGACTCGGCGGCGAGCGGCGGCAGGTCCGCGCCCGGCGTGAGCTCCGCCCCCTTGAGCGCGACGCGCAGCAGGTGCTGCTTCAGCTCGTGGTCGTCCTTGAGGTAGACCTCTTCCTTGCCCTGCTTGGCCTTGTAGAGCGGCGGCTGGGCGATGTAGATGTGGCCGCGCTCGACGAGCTCGGGCATCTGCCGATAGAAGAAGGTGAGCAGCAGCGTGCGAATGTGCGAGCCATCGACGTCCGCGTCGGTCATGATGATGATGCGGTGATAGCGCAGCTTGTCGGCGTTGAAGGCGTCCTTGTCTTCCTTCTCGCCGTTCGCCGCGCGCCCGAAGCCCGTGCCGAGCGCGGTGATCAGCGTGATGATCTCCTGCGAGCTCACCAGCTTGTCGAAGCGCGCGCGCTCCACGTTGAGGATCTTGCCGCGCAGCGGCAGGATCGCCTGGAACTTCCGGTCGCGCCCCTGCTTGGCGGACCCGCCCGCGGAATCGCCCTCGACGAGGTAGATCTCGCACAGCGCGGGGTCGCGCTCCTGGCAGTCGGCGAGCTTGCCGGGCAGCCCCATGCCGTCGAGCACGCCCTTGCGGCGCGTGAGCTCGCGCGCCTTGCGCGCCGCCTCGCGGGCGCGCGCGGCGTCGACGATCTTGCCGCAGATGATCTTGGCGTCGACCGGCTGCTCGAGCAGGAACTCGGAGAGCTTGGCGCTCACGATCTCCTGCACGATCGGCTGCACCTCGGAGCTGACGAGCTTGTCCTTGGTCTGCGAGCTGAACTTGGGCTCCGGCACCTTCACCGACAAGACGCAGGTGAGCCCTTCGCGCATGTCGTCGCCGGTGGTCTCGACCTTGGCCTTGCGCGCGACCTCTTCCTTCTCGATGTACTGGTTGAGCGTGCGCGTCATCGCCTGGCGCAGGCCCGTGAGGTGCGTGCCGCCGTCGCGCTGCGGGATGTTGTTGGTGAAGCACTGCACCGATTCGACGTACGAGTCGTTCCACTGCATCGCGACCTCGACGGTGGTGCCGTCCTTCTCGCCGATGGCGTGGAAGATCTTGGGATGCAGCACGCTCTTGCTGCGGTTCATGTACTCCACGAAACCGCGGATGCCGCCCGCGTAGGCGAAGTTCTCGCTCTTGCCGTCGCGCTGGTCGATCAGCTCGATCGCCACCCCGTTGTTGAGGAACGACAGCTCGCGGATCCGCTTGGCCAGGATCTCGTAATGGAAATCGATGTTGTTGAACGTCTCGCTCGAGGCCATGAAGTGCACCTCGGTGCCGCGCCGGTCGGTGCTGCCCACGACGGCAAGCGGGGCCACGGGCACACCGTGGCGGAATTCCATCTGGTGGATCTGGCCGTTGCGCCAGATCTTGAGCTTCAGCCAGTCGGACAGCGCGTTGACGACCGACACGCCCACGCCGTGCAGGCCGCCCGACACCTTGTAGCTGTTCTGGTCGAACTTGCCGCCGGCGTGCAGCTCGGTCATGACGATCTCGGCGGCCGAGCGGCGCAGCTCGTCGTCCTCCTTGATGTCGGTGGGGATGCCGCGGCCGTTGTCGACGACGGAGACCGAGTTGTCCGCGTGGATGACGACCTTGATGTCGTCGCAGTAGCCGGCGAGCGCTTCGTCGATGGCGTTGTCGAGGACCTCGAACACCATGTGGTGGAGGCCGGTGCCGTCGGAAGTGTCGCCGATGTACATCCCCGGCCGCTTGCGCACCGCGTCCAGGCCTTTCAGGACCTTGATGCTGGAGGAGTCGTAGTCGTCGCCGTTGCGCTGAGGTTGGCTGTTGGGCTGGGATTGCTGTGGGGTCATCAGATTCTCATCGGCATCACGACGTACTTGTAGTCGTCGCGGTCCGGCATGGTGACGAGCGCGCTCGAGTTCGCGTCGCCGAAGGCAAAGCGCACCTGCTCGCTCGACAGGTTCGACAGCGCGTCGAGGAGATAGGTGATGTTGAAGCCGATGTCGAGGGCGTCGCCCTTGTAGGGCACCTCGATCTCTTCCTCGGCTTCCTCCTGCTCGCTGTTCGTGCAGATGATGCGCAGCGTGTCGTCGCCGAGCACGAGCCGCACCCCGCGGAACTTCTCGTTGGACAGGATCGCCGCACGCTGCAGCGCAGCCAGGAGCTCGCTGCGCGGCAGCTCGATCTGCTTGGTGTGGCCGGTCGGGATGACGCGGTTGTAGTCGGGAAACTTGCCGTCGACCACCTTGGAGACGAGCTCGACGTTGCCGAAGCGGAAGCGCGCCTGGTTGGCCAGGATGTCGATCGTCACGGGCTCGTCGACGTCCGCGAGGAGCTTGGCGAGCTCGAGCACCGTCTTGCGCGGCAGGATCACTTCCTGGCGCGTGAAGCTGCCGTCGACCGCGATGCTGGCCCAGGACAGCCGATGGCCGTCGGTGGCGACCGCCTGCAGCGACGCGGCCTCGAGCACGAGCAGCATGCCGTTGAGGTAGTAGCGGATGTCCTGCTGCGCCATCGCGAACTCGGCCAGGCGCAGCAGCGCGCGCAGCTGGTTTTGCGGCAGGCTGATCGTCTGCAGCTGCTCGGCACCGAGCGTGATGCGCGGATAGTCGGTGGCCGGCAGCGTCTGCAGGTTGAACCGCGAGCGGCCGGCGCGCACGGTCATCTTGCTGCCCGTCGCGTCGACGTTGAGCGAGGCGTCATCGGGCAGGGCGCGCAGGAGATCCTGCAGCTTGCGGGCGCCCACCGTGGTGGATTGGCCGTCCTTGCCGGCCAGCTCGCTCACCGCGGTGATCTGCATCTCGAGGTCGGTCGCCGTGACGTTCAGGCGGCCGTCCTTTTGCTCGAGCAGCACGTTGGCGAGTATCGGCAGCGTGTGCCGTCGTTCGACAATGCCCGAAACGGCCTGCAGCGGGCGCAGCAACGCATCGCGAGCGATCTGTTTCAGTTGCATTGTTTAAATCTAGGAACAGTTAATAGGAGACCGCCGAAAACGCGGACAACCGACGAATGCCGAGGCCGCTCAGGGCCTTGGCGCAAGTGCCAGTACGAGGAAAACCGCGGGAGCCGCTGTGGATCGTTTGGGGACCGTTCGACGTCATTGTTGAAAGGCCCGCTTAATCCACAAATTATACCGGTTTCCAGGGCATTTTTCCAGCCAAATCAAAAGCGTCGAACAGGCGCCTCGCCCCGTGGCAAGCGCCCTCGAACAGCCTCCGGAAACGTGCTGCGGGCGCTTCTAGCTGCGCAGCACCTGGAGCAGGAAATTCACGTCGTGATTGAGGTCGGAGTGCGACTCGCGCAGCTTCGCGACCTGACGGCAGGCGTGCAGCACGGTGGTGTGGTCGCGCCCGCCGAAGTTGCTGCCGATCTCCGGCAGCGAGAGCTGCGTCAGCTCCTTGGCGAGCGCCATGGCGACCTGGCGGGGGCGGGCGACGGCGCGGGAGCGCTTCTTGGAGTGCATGTCCGACACGCGGATCTTGTAGTAGTCCGCGACCGTCTTCTGGATGTTCTCGACCGAGATCTGCCGGTTCTGCACGGCGAGGAGGTCGCGCAGCGCCTCCTTGGCCATCGGCAGGTTGATCTCGTGGCCGTGAAAGTTCGAGTAGGCCATGATCCGCTTGAGCGCGCCTTCGAGCTCGCGCACGTTGCTGCGGATGTGCTTGGCGATGAAGAACGCCACCTGCTCGTCGAGGCGGATGCCCGAGACGGCGGCCTTGGCGAGCAGGATCGCCACCCGCATCTCGAGCTCAGGCGGCTCGAGGGCGACCGTGAGCCCCCAGCCGAAGCGCGAGATGAGCCGCTCCTCGATGCCGGCGATCTCCTTGGGGTAGGTGTCGCACGTGATGACGACCTGCTTGTGCGCCTCGATCAGCGTGTTGAAGAGGTAGAAGAACTCTTCCTGCGTCCGGCTCTTGCCGCCGAAGAACTGGATGTCGTCGACGAGCAGCAGGTCGAGGGAGCGGTAATGCCGCTTGAACTCGTCGAACGCCTTGTGCTGGTAGGCGCGCACGACGTCCGACACGTACGTCTCGGCATGGATGTAGCGGATCTTGGCCGCCGGGTTGTGCGCCAGGATCTGGTGGCCGATGGCCTGCACGAGATGGGTCTTGCCGAGCCCGACCCCGCCGTAGACGAACAGCGGGTTGTACGAGGTCGGATGGTCCGCCACCTGCAGGCCTGCCGCCCGGGCCAGCTGGTTGGCCTTGCCGGCCACGAACGAGGCGAAGGTGAACGTGGGATTGAGGCCGCCCGGCTCGGCCTTCCGCAGGACTGCCGGGGCGCCGGCGATGAGCGCGCCGGGGCCGGCCGGGGAAGGCGCGGCGCGCGGCGCTGGCGCCGGGCTGTCCACAGGCATCGCGCCGGCTGCATGGCCATTCACCGCCGCCGGCGGCGGGCTGCCCGAGGTCCTGCCGGGCTCGCGCGGAACGGCGTCGGCGACCGCGAATTCGACCGCCGTGGCGTCCCCGGCCGCCTCGCGCGCAAGCGCCTGGATGCGCCCGCCGAACCGGTCCTTGACCCACTGGAGCACGAAGCGATTCGGTGCCGTGAGGCGCAGCGTGCCGGCCTCGTTTACGCAGGCGAGCGGGCGGATCCACGTGGCGTACTGCTGCGGCGTGAGCTCGCGCTCGAATACGGCGAGACAGGCCGCCCAGGCGGTGGGACAGGAGACGGTTTCCATCGGTCGAAGGCGGTGGCGCGCAAGCTTCCGGCCCCGCGGGCCCCTCTGCTGCCTACGCGACCTCGTATCCCCCCTGGGACGTGGCGTGGCAACCGTTTGTGCGGCGATTGTAGTCGCCGCCGAACGGGTTATCCACAGGCACGTGGCGCTCGCACCGGGCAAAAGCGCCGGTCCCGCGCCGCAGGCTCCCGGCGATGCAAGTGACCGCTCGCCCCGGCGGGGTATTTGGGTGCTGCCTTGACAGACCACCACCCCGCGCGATCTAATTGAAGGCTTTTCGACGCCACGGCCGACCGGCAGCTTGCCTGCGCTTCGCCGCCGCGCGCGAGCATTACGAGGCCTTCCATGAAACGCACATTCCAGCCGTCCAAGATCCGTCGCGCCCGCAATCACGGCTTTCGCGCCCGCATGGCCACCGTCGGTGGACGCAAGGTGCTGGCCGCGCGCCGCGCCAAGGGTCGCGTCCGTCTCACGACGGTCTGAGCTGCGCATTTCCGCCGTCGCAGGAGCGGCCGTACAGCGCCAGAGCGCCTATCGCCTGCGTGGCGCGCGCGCGTTCGAGGCCGTGTTTCGCAGCGGCACGCGCTGCGACGGCCGCTTCCTCCAGCTGATCGCCGCACCTGCCGCCGGCACGCCCGGACGAGTGGGCTACATCATCGCGCGACGTGCGATTCCGCGTGCGGTCGATCGCAACCGGCTGCGCCGGCGCTTGCGTGAGGCGGTGCGCCTTGCACGTCCGGCGGTCGCCCGCTTCGACCTGATCCTGCGCGTGCGCGGCGCGATCGCGCGCGGCGACATCCTGGCCGCGGCAGCGGAAGGACGCGCGCTCATCGCACACGTTGCTGCGCAGCCCGCCGGTGCGGCATGAAGACGCTGCTCCTCGGACTGGTGCGGCTCTACCAGATCTTGTTTCGGCCGCTGCTCGGCGCCAACTGCCGGTTCTATCCGAGCTGCTCGGATTACGCGCGGGAAGCCATCGAGCGGCACGGCGCGCTGGCCGGCACGTGGCTCGCGCTCAAGCGCATCGGCCGCTGCCACCCGTATCATCCGGGCGGCTACGATCCGGTACCCTGAAGTCGGCTGACCTGCTTGCCGGCGCCGTTCGCGCCGGCGCCCTCAACGCAGCAACGGAACGCACCCCATGTCCGGTCTGGATACCCGTCGCCTCATCCTTCTCATGATCTTCGGCCTGTCCGCGTTCTACCTGTGGCAGGCATGGGAGCGCGAGCGCAATCCTGCGCCGCCGCCGACTGCGGCGCCGTCCACGTCGAGCGCGCAACCGGCAACGGGCGGCGTGCCTCCGGCTGCCGTTCCGGGCGCCGCGCCGGCCGCATCAGCCCCCGCGAGCGCGAGCGGTGCGCCGCCGACCGCGGCCGCGCCGGCGGGGCAGATCGTCAGCATCAGCACCGATCTTTATACGGCCGACGTCGATACCGCCGGCGGCGTGATCACGCGCGTCGCCTTGTCGCAGCACCGTGACGCGACCGAGGCGTCCAAGCCCTACCTCGCGCTGTTGCGCACGCCCGACCGCGTGTTCGTCGCGCAGTCAGGGCTGATCGGCGAGGGCATGCCGAATCACCGCACGGTGTACGAAGTGGCGCCCGGCCCGCGGGCGTTGCAGGCGGGCAGCGACCGCGTGGAGCTGCGCCTCACCACCACCGCCGCCAACGGCGACAAGGTCGTCAAGGTGCTGACGTTCCATCGCGGCAGCTACGTCATCGACACCGCGTTCGACGTCACCAACAACGGCAGCGCGCCGATCACGCCGGAGGCGTACTTCCAGCTGATGCGCGACACCAAGCCCGGCGCACCCTCGCACAGCTCGATGGCGCCGGCCGCGTACGTCGGGCCCGTGATCTACAACGACAAGGACAAGTTCAAGAAGGTCGACTTCAAGGAGATCGACAAGGAAGCCGAGGACCCGAGCCGCAAGCCGGCTTACACGCACCAGGCGGACAACGGCTGGATCGGGATGATCGAGCACTACTTCGTTGCAGCGTGGCTGCCACCGGACAACCCGCCCGTGCCGCGCCAGTTCTACACCACGCGGCTCGACAACGGGCTCTATACCGCGGGCGTGCGTTTCACCGAAGGCGCCATCGCGCCCGGCGCGACGGGCGAGCTTCGCGCGCGCCTGTATGTCGGCCCGCAGGACCAGGAAGTGCTCGCCAAGCTCGCGCCCGGCCTCGACCTCGTCGTCGACTACGGCATCTTCACGATCATCGCCGCACCGCTGTTCTGGCTGCTCAAGTGGCTGCACTCGCTCATCGGCAACTGGGGCTGGGCCATCATCGTGATGACCATCCTCATCAAGAGCGTGTTCTACCCGCTCAACCACGCGAGCGCGCGCTCCATGGCGAAGATGAAGCTGGTCGCGCCCAAGATGAAGGCGCTGCAGGAGCAGTACGCCAACGACAAGCAGCAGCTGCAAGTGAAGATGATGGAGATGTACCGCCAGGAGAAGATCAATCCGCTCGGCGGCTGCCTGCCCATCCTCGTGCAGATCCCGGTGTTCATCGCGCTCTACTGGGTGCTGCTCTCTGCGGTGGAGCTGCGCCACGCGCCCTGGATGGGCTGGATCCAGGACTTGTCCGCGCCCGACCCGTGGTTCGTGCTCCCCGTGGTGTACGCGGTGACCGCGTATCTGCAGGTCAAGCTTTCGCCAACCCCGGTCACCGATCCGGTGCAGGCGAAGGTGATGCAGTTCATGCCGATCGCGTTCTCCGTGATGTTCCTGTTCTTCCCGGCGGGCCTGGTGCTGTACTGGCTGGTCAACAACTGCATCCAGATCTTCCAGCAGTGGCACATGAATCGCGTCATCACGAACGAGCAGGCGGCGTTGGCAGCGAAACGGCGATAGACATGAAGTTCGATCCCGCCCGCGAACGGCCGCGGAGCGGCCGGTCGCTTGCAGCGGGATCGTGTGCATCCGCGGGATCGAACGGCTCTTCTTGTCGCCGTGCCAACCCCTGACACCATCGCCGCTGTCGCCACGCCGCCCGGGCGCGGCGGCATCGGCGTCGTCCGCGTGTCGGGCGCGAAGGTCGAGCCGCTCATCCTCGCGCTGCTGGATGCCGTTCCTGCCGCGCGGCATGCGACATACGCGACGTTTCGTGACGCCGACGGCGCTCCGATCGATCGCGGCATCGCGCTGTATTTTCCAGCGCCCGGTTCTTATACCGGCGAGACGGTCCTGGAGCTGCATGCCCACGGCAGCCCCGCGGCGCTGCGACGCCTGCTCGCGCGTTGCGTCGAGCTCGGTGCGCGCCTCGCCGAGCCGGGGGAGTTCACGCGGCGCGCGTACCTGAACGGCAAGGTCGACCTCGCGCAGGCGGAGAGCGTCGCGGACCTGATCGACGCCGCAACCGCCACCGCGGCGCGGGCGGCCGCGCGCAGCCTGACTGGCGAATTCTCGGCAGCGGTGCACGCGATGGTCGCGGCGCTGACCGAACTGCGCATGGTGACCGAGGCGTCGCTGGACTTTCCCGAAGAGGATCTCGAGTTCGTGCTCGCCGCCGACGCCGTCACGCGGCTCGCTGCGCTGCGTGCCGATCTCGCGCGCCTGCTTGCGCGTGCGCGCACGGGCGTGCGCCTCCGCGAGGGCCTGACCATCGTGCTCGCCGGCGCGCCCAATGTCGGCAAGTCGAGCCTGCTCAATCGCCTGGTGCGCGAAGACGCCGCCATCGTGTCAGCCGTTCCCGGCACGACGCGCGATCCGGTGGAGCGGCCGGTCGAGCTCGGGGGCATTCCGCTGACGATCGTCGATACGGCCGGATTGCGCGACACCGACGATCCGGTCGAGCTCATCGGCATCGAGCGCACGCGCGCAGCCCTCGCGCGCGCCGATTTGACGCTGCTGCTCGTCGATGCGCGCGCGCAGGGTGCCTCGCTCCATCCTGCCGACGCCAGGCTGCTCGAGCAATTGCCGCGCGCGGTGCCGCGCATCATCGTGCACAACAAGAGCGACCTCGCCGGCGCAACGCCGCGCATCGAATCGCGCGACGCACAAACCCATGCCTGGACCTGCGCGCTGACCGGCGCCGGCGTTGCCGAGCTCGAGGCCTGCATGCTCGCCATGGCCGGCATCGATGCGGCCGGCGAGGACAGCTTCATCGCGCGCGAGCGGCACCTGTGTGCCCTGCGCGAGGCCGCGGGGCACCTGGTTGCTGCCCAGGAACACCTCGGCGCACCGGCGCCCCCGCTCGAGCTCTTTGCCGAAGAGCTGTCCGGGGCGCAACGAAGCCTTTCGACCATCACCGGTGAATTCACGGCCGACGACCTGCTCGGCGTGATCTTTTCGCGCTTCTGCATCGGCAAGTAGCGGAGGTGTCGCCGCTGCAAGTTTTGCCGATTACCTGCAAGGCTTGCTCGGTTGCAAGGTTGGTGTCATACGATAAGCATCTGACCCGGCAAGGTTTTCCGGGTGGTACGGGACTTGCGAACGCCGCTGGCACCGTTTCATCAGCCGCGTGTCCGCATGGGTTCGTTCAGCATCGCCTTCACGCGCATGGTGGCCGCCACTGCCGGGGCCATCGCGTTTTGCGCTGCAGCAGCGCCTGCCGGTACGAACGACGGCGACTGGCCGATGCCTGCGCGCGACTACCAGGCGACGCGCTTCTCCCCGCTCGGCGAGATCACGCCGGCCAACGTCGGCACGCTGAAGCTGGCATTCACGTTCTCCACCGGCGTGCTGCGCGGTCACGAGGCGGCACCGATCGTCGTGAACAACACGATGTACGTCGTCACGCCGTATCCGAACATCGTCTACGCGCTCGATCTCACCAAGCCGGGCGCGCCCACCAAGTGGAAGTTCGAGCCGCACCCGGCGGCGTCGGCGCAGGGCGTCGCCTGCTGCGACGTGGTGAATCGCGGTGCGACGTTCGACGACGGCCGCCTGTTCTTCAACACGCTGGACGGCCAGACGATTGGGCTCGACGCCGCTACCGGCAAGGAGCTCTGGCGCACCAAGCTCGCGGACATCAAGAACGGCGAGACCATGACCATGGCGCCGCTCGTGGTGAAGGGCAAGGTGCTCGTCGGCAACAGCGGCGGGGAATACGGCGTGCGCGGCTGGCTCACCGCGCTCGACGCGAAGACCGGCAAGCAGGCATGGCGCGCCTACAGCACCGGCCCGGACAACGAGGTGCTGATCGGCAGCGCGTTCAAGCCCTTCTACGCCGGTGACCGCGGCAAGGACCTCGGCACGTCGAGCTGGCCGGGCTCCTCGTGGAAGATCGGCGGCGGCACCGTGTGGGGTTGGGTCTCGTACGACCCGGACACCGACCTCGTGTTCTACGGCACCGCCAATCCGGGGCCCTGGAATCCCGAGCAGCGGCCGGGCGACAACAAGTGGACCTCGGGCGTGTTCGCGCGCGACCCGGCAAGCGGCGAGGCGCGCTGGTTCTACCAGTTCAGCCCGCACGACCTGCACGACTACGACGGCGTCAACGAGAACATCGTGATCGACGTCGATGCGGGCGGGCGCACGCGCAAGGCGCTCGTGCATCCGGATCGCAACGGCTATGTGTACGTGATGGATCGCGCCAGCGGCGAGGTGATCTCGGCGTCGCCGTATGCGCCGGTCACGACGTCGACCGGCGTCGATCTTGCGAGCGGCAAGCTCAAGTACGCCCCGGACAAGGATCCGCAAGCCGGCAAGACGGTGCGGGACATCTGTCCGGCCTCGCCCGGCGCCAAGGATTGGCAGCCGGCCGCGTATTCGCCCCGCACCAAGCTCGTCTACATCCCGCACCAGAACCTCTGCCAGGACGCCGAGACCACGCAGGTGAGCTACATCGCGGGCACGCCGTACGTCGGCGCGAACGTGCGCATGAAGGCCGGCCCGGGCGGCCACCGCGGCGAGTTCACCGCATGGGATCCATCGCGCGGCCAGAAAGCGTGGCAGATCGAGGAGGACCTGCCGGTGTGGAGCGGGGCGCTGGTCACGGCGGGCGACGTCGTGTTCTACGGCACCATGGACGGCTGGTTCAAGGCGGTCAACGCGCGCGACGGCAAGCCGCTGTGGCAGTTCAAGACCGGCTCGGGAATCATCGGGCAGCCCGTCTCGTACCGCGGTCCGGACGGCAAGCAGTACATCGCCGTGCTCTCCGGCGTCGGCGGTTGGGCGGGCGCAATCGTGGCGGGCGACCTCGATCCGCGCGATGCGGGCGCGGCCCTGGGCTTCGTCGGCGCGCTGCCCGACCTCAAGGACAAGAGCACCAAAGGGGGAACGCTGTATGTCTTCGCGCTGCCGTGAGGGTGGCCGGGCGCGCGTGGGCGCGCTCGTGCTGGCCGCTGCCTCGGCCGCGGCGATCGCAGGGCTTCCTGGCACCCTATCCGGGCCGTTGCGCGTGTGCGCGGATCCATCCAATCCGCCGTTCTCCAGTGCCGACGAAAGCGGCTTCGAGAATCGCATCGCACGGGTCATCGCCGCCGAGCTCGGCACGGACGTGCAGTACTACTGGTGGCCGCAGCGCCGCGGCTTCGTGCGCAACACGCTCGATGCGCACGTGTGCGACGTGGTGATCGGCATCCCCGCCAGGAGCGAAGGCGTATTGACCACGCCGGCCTATTACAGCGCGGGCTATGTTTTCGCGTTCCGGCCGGATCGCGCGCCGGGATTGCGGTCGTACGATGACCCGCGCCTGGCGCGCTTGCGCGTCGGCGTGCCGCTCGTCGGCAACGACATGGCGGCGACGCCGCCGGGACATGCGCTCGCGCGCCGGGGCCTCAACGACAACGTGATCGGTTACGCGCCGCTGGGTGCGACGTCGACCGCCGAGCGCATGGTGACGGCACTCGCCGACGGCACGCTCGATGTCGCGCTCCTGTGGGCGCCGCAGGCGGAGTACTACGCGCGGCGCCAGGATTTCGAGATCGTGCTCGCACCCGCGCACGATGCCAGCGATGCAGCGCCGGACACGTTCCCCATGGCGATGGGCGTGCGGCGCGACGACGTTGCGCTGCGCGATACGCTGGCCGCGGCGCTGGCGCGCGCCGCGCCGCGCATCGATGCGGTGCTGCGCGATTACGGCGTCGCCGACGCGCCGGCGCAACGGGCAGGGAACGGATCATGAACGCGAGGCGGGCGATCGCATGCGCGTGCGCGACGGCACTCGTCGCCTTGCTGCCCGCGTGCGAGCGCGAGCGGCGGGACTTTCACCAGCCGCCGTCCGCTTCGACCGTCGTCAAGTCGTTGCGCATGTCGGAGATCACGCCGGGGGGCGGGGATGCGCCGCCTCAGGCCGCCAACCCGCTGGAGGAGAACGCGTACGCCGTGTCCGAGGGCAAGCGTCTGTTCAGCTGGTACAACTGCAACGGCTGCCACGCGGACGGCGGCGGCGGCAGCGGCCCGGCGCTGATGGACGACGTGTGGATCTACGGCAGCGCGCCTGCGAACGTCTTCGCCACCATCGTGCAGGGTCGTCCCAACGGCATGCCGTCATTCGGCGGGCGCATTCCCGAGAACCAGGTCTGGCAGCTGGTCGCGTACGTGCGCTCGCTGAGCGGGCAGGTGAGCAAGAACACGGCCCCCAGCCGTAACGACGCGCTCATGACCAAGCCCGCGGAGAACCGCATGGACAAGGCGACACCGGTGCAGGCGACACCGTCGTCGGCATCGGAGCACCCGTGACACGCGGGGGTGCCGCGCTCGGCGCATGCGCCGCGCTGTATGCCGCCGCCGCTGGTGCAGCGCCCGCGCAAACCGCGCTCGATCCCGCAGGACCGCAGGCTGCCCACATCCACACGCTATGGCATCTCATGTTGTGGATGTGCACGATCGTGTTCGTGCTCGTCGTTGCAGCGGCGTGGCTCGCCGTGCTGCGGCGGCGGCGGCAAGCGCTCGAAACGCCGCAGCTCCACGAATCGCCCGCCCAGTCGCGCAGGCTCACGCGTGTGGTCGCAACCGCCGTGGCCGTCTCCGGCTTCGGCTTGATCGTGCTGGTCGTGGCCAGCGTGGCGACCGACCGCGTGCTCGCGCGCATGCCGCACGACGAAGCCCTGCACATCGAGCTGACCGGCCACCAATGGTGGTGGGAGGCGGTCTACGACAACGCCGACCCGTCGAAGGTATTCAGCACGGCCAACGAGCTGCACATCCCGGTCGGCCGACCGGTGATCTTCACGCTCAAGTCCAACGACGTGATCCACAGCCTGTGGGTGCCCAATCTCCACGGCAAGAAAGATCTCATCCCCGGTCGCGTCGCCACGGCGGAGATGCGCGCCGATCAACCGGGGATCTATCGCGGCCAATGCGCCGAGTTCTGCGGCTACCAGCATGCCTGGATGGGCCTGCTGGTCGTCGCCGATCCGCCCGACCGGTACACGGCCTGGGAAGACCAGCAGCGCAAGCCGGGCGCCGAGCCGAGCGATCCGCAGGCCGTGGCCGGGCGTGCGGTGTTCGAGTCCACCACGTGCGCGATGTGCCACACGATCGAAGGCACGCTCGCCAATGCGAAGGCAGGGCCGGATCTGACCCACATCGCGAGCCGCATGACGATCGGGTCGGTCGCGCTCGACAACACGCCGTCGAACCGCGCGGCCTGGATCGCCGATCCGCAGCAGTTCAAGCCGGGGTCGAACATGCCGGCACACAACCTGCCGCCGGAGACGCTCGGTCCACTGCTCCACTACCTGGACACGCTGCAATGACCGCGCGCGCGATCGGCGAGGCGGACGGCGCCTTCGAGCGCCCGGGCGACGAGCGGGACAGCGCCGAGATCCCGCGCGAGCGGGGCGGGATCATGGGGTTCCTCACGACCGTCGATCACAAGCGCATCGGCGTGCGCTTCATCGTCACCGCGTTCGTGCTGTTCCTCTTCGCCGGCGTGCTGGCCGCGCTGATGCGCCTGCAGCTCGCCGTGCCGGAAAACAATCTCATCGGACCGGATCGCTACAACCAGATCTTCACCATGCACGGCACGACGATGATGTTCCTCTTCGCCGTGCCGATCATGGAGGCGATGGCGCTGTATTTCGTGCCGCTCATGGTCGGCACGCGCAACATCGCCTTCCCGCGCATGAATGCGTACGCCTTCTGGGTGTACCTGTTCGGCGGCGTGATGATCTACACCGCCTTCATCCTCGACGTCGGCCCGGATGCCGGATGGTTCAGCTACGTGCCGCTGGCGGGCCCCGAATATGGCGTGGGCAAGCGCAGCGACTTCTGGGCGCAGCTCATCACCTTCACCGAAGTGTCGGGCCTGCTGGTCGCGGTGTCGGTGATCACCACGGTGTTCAAGCAGCGCGCGCCCGGCATGACGATCGAGCGCATCCCGCTGTTCGTGTGGGCCATGCTGGCGACGATGTTCATGATCCTGTTCGCGATGCCGGCGGTGATGGTGGGCAGCACGTCGCTGATCCTCGACCGGCTGGTCGGCACGCACTTCTTCAATCCGGCCGAAGGCGGCGACGCGCTCCTGTGGCAGCACCTGTTCTGGTTCTTCGGCCACCCGGAGGTCTACATGATCTTCGTGCCGGGCCTGGGCATCGTGTCGGCCATCGTGCCGGTGTTCGCGCGTCGCAAGCAGTTCGGCTATCCGGCGATGGTGGTGTCGCTCATCGCCACGGCGTTCCTGTCGTTCGGCCTGTGGGTCCATCACATGTTCGCCACCGCCATTCCGGACATGGGCAAGGGTTTCTTCACCGCCGCCAGCATGGTCATCGCCGTGCCCACCGCCGTGCAGCTGTTCTGCTGGATCGCGACGCTGTGGACCGGCCGTCCTGCGTTGCGCGTGCCGCTCTGGTACATCCTCGGCTTCTTCTTCATCCTGGTGCTCGGCGGGCTCACGGGCCTGATGCTCGCATCGGTGCCGCTGGACCTGCAGATCCACGACACGTTCTTCGTCGTCGCGCACCTGCACTACGTGCTCATCGGCGGCGCGGTGTTCCCGCTCTTCGGCGGGTTCTATTACTGGTTTCCCAAGTTCACCGGCCGCATGCTGAGCGAGCGCCTCGGCCTGTGGAACTTCTGGCTGTTCTTCATCGGCTTCAACGTCGCGTTCTTTCCCATGCACATCCTGGGCCTCGAGGGAATGCCGCGGCGCGTCTACACGTATTCGGCCGCGATGGGCTGGGGCACGCTGAACCTGATCTCGACGCTAGGCGCGGTCACGATCGTCATCTCCGTGGCGCTGTTCCTCGTCAACGTGGCGCGCAGCCTGCGCAGCGGTGCGCCCGCAGGCGCGAATCCCTGGGACGCCGACACGCTCGAATGGCGCCTGCCGTCACCGCCGGCACCCGGCAACACGCAGGGCATCCCGGTCGTCAACTCGCGCACGCCGTTGTGGGACGATGGCATCGTGGGCGAAGTGCGCGGCCTCGCGTCATCGCCGCCCGAAGTGCTGGTGACGAGCGGCCTGGATGCGCATCCGGATCACCGCATGGCATTTCCGACGCCGACGATCTGGCCGCTCGTCGCTGCCATTGCGACGACGGCCCTGTTCATCGGCTCCATCTTCACGCCGTGGGCGGTGGTATGGGGAGCGATCCCCGTGACGATCGCCATGATCGCCTGGTTCTGGCCGTCGCATGCCGAGACGCGGCGGCATCGCGCGCTCGAAAAGCCGCCCTTCGCCGAGATCGCGAAGGCGCGCGGCGAAGAGCGCACGGCATGATCATGACGCGCGGCGTGCAAAGGGCGCTGACATGAGCAGCGTGCAGACGGCCGCTCCGCGGCGCGACATCGACGCGCGTGCGCTGCCGAGCTACGGCTACGGCGCGTCGAGCCTGATGTGGTGGGGGACCGTGGGCGTCATGGCGATCGAGGGCACGGTGTTCGCCCTCGCCATCATGATGTACTTCTACGTGCGCACCCGGGTCGACGTCTTTCCGCCCGATGTGCCACCGCCACAGCTCACGTTCGGAACGCTCAACACGCTGATCCTGCTCGCGAGCTGCATCCCCAATCAACTCGCCAAGAAAGCGGGCGAGCGGGAGGACCTGCCCGCCGTGCGGCTCTGGATGGCGGTGTGCGTGCTGTTCGCCGTTGCTTTCCTCGTCGTGCGCGGGTTCGAGTTCGCCGCGCTGAACGTCAGGTGGGACACCAACGCCTATGGTTCGGCAGTCTGGTTCCTGCTCGGCCTCCACACGACCCATCTCGCCACCGATTTCATCGACACCATCGTGCTCGCGGTCCTCATGTGGACCGGTCCGCTGGAGCGCCATCGTTTCGTGGATGTCAGCGAGAATGCGCTCTACTGGTGGTTCGTGGTCGCTGCCTGGCTGCCGATCTACTTCGTGCTGTATTGGGCGCCGCGCTGGATGTGACGCCATGTCGCGCTTCGATCGCTGGGCCCCCTGGTGGGGACTGCTCGTGGCACCTTCGGCGTTTCTCGGCCTGCTCTCGGTTGCTTACGCGCTCGTGCCCTATGCGTGCCGCGAGCAGGCGCCCGCGTTCGTCCATCTGGCGCCCGCTGCCGAGCTCGTGATCTGCGCGATCGGCGTGCTGTTGTCCGGCGCTGCGATCATGCGCTGGCGCCGCGAGGCCGTCGCTGCCGTTCCACCCGAGCGGCGGTTTCTTGGCGCCGTGAGCCTCGCCACTGCGACGCTGTTCCTCGTCGCGACGCTGGTGCAGTGGTACGTTGCCGCGTCGCTGTCGCCATGTCTGAGCTGAGCCCCATCGAGGGCGGCGAAGCGTTCGTCGTCGCGCTGCTGATCGCGTTCGCCGCGGCTTATGCGCTGGGCGCGGCAAGACTCGCCGCGCGCCGCATGCGGCCCGCTGGCGCACGGCGGCACGACGGCATCGTGTTCGCGGCCGGTCTGGTGGTGCTCGCCGCCACGCTGCTCGGGCCACTCGATGCATGGTCCGAGCAGTCGTTCGCCGTGCACATGGTGCAGCACGAGCTCCTCATGCTCGCGGCGGCGCCGCTTCTCGTGCGCGGGCGGCCGCTGGGCCGCTTCGCATGGGCGCTGCCGGCTCGAGGACGCGTGCATTGGCGCACGCTGCTGCGGCGATCGCATGCGCAAGGGCCATGGGCGCTCATCACGGGCGTCGCCGGTGCCTGCGCGCTGCAGACGGCCGCCTTGTGGGCATGGCACCTGCCCGCCTGGTTTCGCGCCGCGCTTCAGCATCCGGGCCTGCACATCCTGCAGCATGCGACGTTTCTCGCCGCGGCGTTGTGCTTCTGGTGGAGCGTGCTGCGACCGGCCACCCCGCGCACGGCCGCATCGCGCGGCATCGCGACGCTGTTCATCACGACGCTCACCACCGGCGCGCTTGGCGCACTGCTCACCTTCGGATCGAGCCCGTGGTACGCATTCCCCGGCCAGGCGGCGCCATTCGGCCTCACCGCGCTCGAGGATCAGCAGCTCGGCGGCCTGATCATGTGGGTCCCCGGCGGCATGGTGTACGTCGTGGTCGCGTTGCTGCTTGGAGCGCGCGCGCTTGGCACCCCGCGGCCCGCGTCCGGGCGTGGCATCGATCAAGCAGGCCAGCGCACGGCTGCTCCGTCGCAACGCCTGCGTTGCCACACGACACGGGTTGACGCGTCCGCGAGCGCCGCGGCGTGGCGCGCAACCGCCGTGAGGCCGATCGGGAAGCCATGATCGAGGCATTGCACGACGTGCGGATACCGGGCGGGATCCAGGCGCAGGCGGTGTATCACCTGTGGCTGATCCTGCTCGCGGTCTGCACCGTCGTGTTCGTCGGGGTCATGGCTGCGCTGGCGCTGGCGCTGCGCCGCGCACCGCGTGCCGGGCATGACACGCCGCCGGCGGTGGAATGGCTCGAACGCAGCGAGCCTGCAATAGCGCGCGCGGTGCGAATCGGCGTGGCGCTCTCCACGGTGCTCCTGCTGGGCCTGCTCGGTGCGAGCGTGTACACCAGCTGGGCGCTCGCGAGGCTTCCGCTCGCCAATGCGCTGCACATCGAGCTGACCGCGCACCAGTGGTGGTGGGAGGCGCGTTACGACGACCCCGAGCCGTCGCGGCTGTTCGTCGGCGCGAACGAGCTGCACATCCCCGTGGGACGTCCTGTGTTGCTGACGTTGCGGGCAAGCGACGTGATCCACAGCTTCTGGGTGCCGAGCCTGGTTGGCAAGAAGGACCTCATCCCTGGACGGGACGCGACCGTGATGTTTCGTGCGGACCGGTCTGGCGTGTATCGCGGGCAGTGCGCCGAGTTCTGCGGATACCAGCACGCCAAGATGGCCTTGTTCGTGATTGCCGACGAACCGCAGTCATGGCAGCGTTGGGCCGATCGTCAGCGTGCACCGGCGCCGGCGCCACGTACGACGCAGGAGGCGCGCGGCCGCGAGCTGTTCGAGCGCGGCACCTGTGCGATGTGTCATGCGGTGGATGGCACGCTGGCCGGCGGCAGGCAAGCGCCCGATCTCACGCATGTCGCGAGCCGCATGACGCTCGCCGCGGGCGCGCTGCCGAACGACGCCGCGGCGCGTGCGGCCTGGATCGTCGATCCGCAGGCGTTCAAGCCGGGTGCTCATATGCCTGCAACGGCCCTGTCGCCGCAGGATGCGGGAGCCATCGCAGCGTTCCTGGAAAGCCTGCAATGAGCACCGGCGCCGGCACGCACATGGGTGCACCGCTCCACCGCGGCGATGCCAGGCGCAGGCAGAAGAAATCCCTGCACCGCGCGGCCGAACGACACGCCATGATCCTCGACGGCGCGGGGTGGGATTCCGTCGCCGCGCACGCGCTCGAGCGTACGTGGCAGGACGAGCCGGGCGTGCTCGGCTTCCTGCGGACCAACGACCACAAACGCCTCGGACGCCGGTTCGTCGCGACTGCGTTCTTGTTCTTCGTCGCGGCGGGGATCCTCGCGGCGGTCATGCGCGCGCAGCTCGCGGTGCCTGACAACCACGTCGTGGGCCCGGACCTCTACGACCAGCTGTTCACCATGCACGGCACGACGATGATGTTCATCTTCGCCGTCCCCGTTATGCAAGGGATGGCGCTGTACCTTGTGCCGCTCATGGTGGGAACGCGCAACACCGCCTTCCCGCGCATGAGCGCATGCGCGTACTGGTTGTACCTGTTGGGTTCGATCACGCTGTACGGCGGCTTCGCGCTGAACGCCGGCGCCGATGCCGGCTGGTTCGCCTACGTGCCGCTTGCCGGCCCGCAGTACGGCGTGGGCAAGCGCTCCGACATCTGGAACAACCTCATCAACTTCACCGAGGCCATGGGGCTCATGGTGGCCGTCGACATCACCACGGTGATCCTGAAGATGCGCGCGCCCGGGATGTCGTTGCGGCGCATGCCACTGTTCGTCTGGGCGTCGCTGGTGACATCGGTGATGATCATCTTCGCGATGCCCGCGGTGATGCTCGCGGCCAATCTCGTGCAGTTCGACCGCACGTTCGGGACGCATTTCTTCAATCCGGCGGAAGGCGGAGACGCGCTGCTGTGGCAGCACCTGTTCTGGTTCTTCGGCCACCCGGAGGTCTATTTCATCTTCATTCCGGCGCTCGGATTCGTCTCGACCATCATTCCGACGTTTGCGCGAAGGCCGATGTTCGGCCACGACGCGGTCGTGCTGTCGTTGATCGCGACGGGCTTCCTGGCCTTCGGGCTGTGGGTCCACCACATGTTCGCCACCAACCTGCCGGAGCTCGGCAAGAGCTTCTTCACGGCGATGAGTTTCATGATCGCGATCCCGACCGCCGTGCAGATCTTCTGCTGGATCGCAACGCTTTGGGCCGGGCGCCTCAACCTGCGGGTTCCGCTGCTATTCGTGCTGGGATTCTTCTTCATTTTCATGATCGGAGGACTCTCCGGCATCATGGTCGGCTCGGTGCCCTTCGATCTGCAGGTGCACGACACCTACTTCGTCGTGGCGCACCTTCATTACGTACTCCTCGGGGGCGCGGTGTTCCCCCTGTTCGCCGCGCTCTACTACTGGTTTCCGAAAATGACCGGCCGCATGCTCGGCGAGCGGCTCGGGCGCTGGCAGTTCTGGCTGTTCTTCATCGGCTTCAACGTCGCGTTCTTCCCCATGCATGTCCTCGGGCTCGAGGGAATGCCTCGCCGCATGTACACCTACGGCGCCGAGACTGGCTGGGGACCGCTGAACCTCCTGGCGAGCGTCGGCGCCGCCATCATCGCGGTCAGCGTGCTGGTGTTCGTGATCAACGTCGTGCGCACGCGGCGCGGCGGCGAGCCTGCCAGCGCCGACCCATGGGGTGCGAGCACGCTCGAATGGGCGACGGGCTCGCCGCCGCCGCCCTACAACTTCGTGGCGCTCCCGGTCGTGACGTCGCGTGAGCCGTTGTGGGCGCCGCGTCCGCCCGGGACACCGACGCACGTGAGCGGCCTGTCGGCGGAAGACCGGGAGGGCCTTGTCACGACGGTGCTCGATGCGGCGCCTGACGTGCGCTACTCGTATCCCGAGCCGACGATCTGGCCGTTCATTGCGGCCTGGGGCGTGCTCGTGTGGCTGCTGTGGTCGAGCCTGTCCACGGCCGGCATGTTCTGGGGCTTGATCCCGCCGGCGATCGCCTTCATCGGCTGGTATTGGCCGTCGAAGGAAGAAACCGACCGGCAACTCGTGCTGCAGAGGCGACCATGAGCTTGCCTGACCGCTCGCGGGGGACATCGAGCAAGCATCGGGCAGCACGGAGCATGGTCCGATGAGCGTCCTGACGCGCTGGTTCACGCCGCTCGAAGGCGGTCGGCGCGAGGCTACGCCGGCCAGCGTGCCCGCCGTGCGCAAGGGCGATGCACTCGACGTCGCGGAGTTGCCGAGCTACGGCTTCGGTACGCGCAGCCTGATGTGGTGGGGCACCGCCGGCATGATGGCGATCGAAGGCATGGGCTTCGCGCTCATGATCGGCGTCTGTTTCTACCTGCGCAGCCTCAACGCGGTGTGGCCGAGCGGAGGCGATCCGCCGGATCTGCTGTGGGGCACCGTCAACGTCGTTCTCGCGGTGCTGACCGGCATCCCGAACGCGATCATCGACCGGGCGGCCAACGAGCAGGACCTGCACAGGGTGCGCGTATGGCTGGTCACCTTTGCCGTGTTGACCCTATGCCTGCTTCCCGTCCGCTGGATGGAGTTCACGGCGCTCAACGTGCGCGGCGACGCGAGCGCGTACGGCTCCTGCGTCTGGGTCCTGCTCGGTCTGCATACGTTCAATCTCATCACCAACGTGGCCGACACGCTGGTCGTCTCCGCGGTGACGTTCAAGAAGACGGTCGACGGCAAACGCTTCGTGGACGTCGCGGAGAACGCCGGCTACTGGTGGTTCATCATCGCGACGTGGATACCGATCTACGTCGTGATCTACCTCGTCCCACGCATGTAGCGATCGGCGAGCCCGTGGCCACCTGGTATGCGCTTCTGGTAGCGCCGATCCTGGCGCTGGTCGACGAAAGCGTCGCGCTGTCGATGACTGCGTGGGCATGCCGCGGGCAACACGGTCTTGCGCTTCATCTCGTGCATTTCGCCTTCGTGCTCGCCACCGCGGCGGCGACGCTGCTCGCGTGGCGCCAGTGGCGCGCGACCGCCGACGGCGCAGCGGAGAGCGAGCCGAGTGCGCGCCGTCGTTTCCTCGCGGGGATGGCCACTGCCGTTTCCGCGCTTTCCCTCCTGGTCATCGTGGCGATGTGGTTTCCGACGTGGGTGCTCTCGTCCTGCCTGGAATAGGGCTCGTTCTCGCATGCCTGCCGCTCGTGTCGGCTGCGCATGGCGAAGCGCCGGCGATCGTCACCGGCAACGCCCTTGGCTGGACCGTCACGCTCAGCCTCCTGCTCGTGACGAGCGCCATGTTGTATGCGGTCGGCGTGTGGCGATTGTGGCGCCGGGCTGGCGCGCGGCGTGGAGTGCGCGGCGTGCATGTCCTGCGCTTCGCGCTCGGCTGGCTGGTGTTGTCCGGTGCCTTGTTCTCCCCGCTCGATGCGTTCGCGGAGCGTTCGTTCGCGGCGCACATGGTGCAGCACGAGCTGCTCATGCTCGTCGCCGCGCCGCTTCTCATCCTTGCGCGGCCGCTGGAGGCGTGGACCTGGGCGCTTGCGCCACGGTCCCGCCGCCGCCTTGCGATCATCGCGCGCGCACGGTGGGTGAAACGCAGTTGGCGCGTGATGATCAGCCCGTCGGGCGCTTGGTGCCTGCACGCAGGCGCCGTATGGATCTGGCACGCACCGGCATTCTTCATCGCGGCGGCGGCCGATCCGTCGCTTCACGTGGCGCAGCACGTGTGTTTTCTGGGCTCCGCGCTGCTTTTCTGGTGGAGCGTCCTGCGTCATCGCGCGGGAGCGCAGGCTCCGGGCGCCATGATCTCGCTGTTCACGACCATGCTTCACACCAGCGCACTGGGCGCGCTGCTGACGCTCGCCACGCACCCGTTCTACCGTGTGACCGGACAGGCGACGGTGCTCGGGCTCACCGCGCTCGAAGACCAGCAGCTCGGAGGTCTCGTCATGTGGGTGCCCGGCAGCCTGGCCTACCTCATTGCCGGTCTCGTCGTCGTCGCGGGGTGGCTCGCCCCCCTGCGCACGCGTCAGCATGTGGCGTGATCGTCGATCCGCGTTTTTGCGTCAACGTGTCGCGCTGGCGCTGTTGGCGTTGCTCGCTGCATGCAGCGGCGGCGTGCGTCCGCCGCCGCCGCCGGACGGCGATCCTTCGCGCGGCCGTGCCCTGCTTCATGCGTACGGGTGTGGCTATTGCCATCGAATTCCGGACGTGCATGACGCGCGCGGCGACATCGGCCCGCCGCTGGACGATGTCGGTCGGCGTGTCTACCTCGCCGGATCGCTGCCCAATACGCCGGAGCAAATGGCGCAGTGGATACGGTTCCCCCAGGCCTACCGTCCGGGAAGCGGAATGCCCGACCTTCACGTCAGCGCCGACGACGCGAAGGACATGGTCGCCCATCTCTACCGGCTGCGGTGACGGAAGGCGGCATGCGTATCGCGGTTGCACTCGTCGTCGCCACTGCGCTCGTCGCGCTCGCGGTTGGCGCAATGGTTGCCATCGGCGTCTACAACGTCGCCGCAACCGAACAGCACACGCGTCCCGTGTACAGCCTCATCGAGGCAGGCATGCGCCAATCGATCCGCTTCCATGCCCGCGGGATCGTCGGGCCGCGTCTCGAAGATCCGGAGCGCGTGCGGGCAGGGCGCTCGCTCTATACGGTCAACTGCGTGCGCTGCCACGGCGCGCCCGGTGTCGCGCCCGAATCGTTCGCGCTCGGCATGACGCCGTCGCCGGCGAATCTCGCGTACGCCGCGCGCGAATGGCCGCCCGAACAACTGTTCTGGACCGTCAAGCACGGCCTCAAGATGACCGGCATGCCGGCGTGGGAGTTCAGGCTGGACGATGACCAGCTGTGGGCTGTCGTCGCCTACCTGCAGGCGATGCCCGGTGAGTCACCGGAAGCGTATCGGCTCGCGACATCGGAGCGCCGGTCGGACCAGGCGAACGTCACGCCGGCAACGCAACGCGAGGCAGCGCCCGATCCGGAGCGCGGCATCGTCGCGTTACGCCAGTACGGCTGCGCCACCTGCCATCGAATTCCAGGCGTGGTCGGGGCCGACACGCCGGTGGGGCCGTCGCTTGCGCACATCGCCCGGCGTCGTTACATCGGAGGCGCCGCCGTCAACGACGTGGAGGGATTGGTGCGCTGGCTGCGCAGTCCTCAACGTGTGCATCCGGGCAGTGCGATGCCCGATCTCGGCGTGACCGAGCGCGATGCGCACGACATGGCTGCATATTTGTACACGGTGCAATGACGGCGTCGCTGCCGTGTATCGCGCACGGTCTTCCTCTATCGCCGCTGGTCGGTGCCGCTGTTGCGCGTATCGATGCAGCCCTCGGCAGCCGCACCCGATGAAGCATCACGAGTCGTCAAAGCGGTCAGGCCACCGGGCCACGAATGCGCGTCGCGGCGTGTGCTCGGCGCGTGCTAGAGTGATCGACCACCGCGGCGCGAACTGCCGGTTCCTTCCCGAATCGAACTCCCATGAATCAGCCTGAATCGTTCGCCACGCTCGCCGCATCCGTGAACGCGCCGGACTATGTACGCCACGCGCGTCTGCTCGGATGGGTGCGCGAAATCGCCGCGCTTACGCAGCCCGAACGCATCGTCTGGTGCGACGGCAGCAGCGCCGAATACGATCGTGTCTGCGAAGGCATGGTGCGCAGCGGCACCTTGCGCCGGCTCAATCCGGCGAAGCGCCCGAACAGTTATCTCGCGTGCTCGGATCCCTCGGACGTCGCGCGCGTCGAGGATCGCACATTCATCTGCAGCGAGAGTCCCGACGACGCCGGGCCCACCAACAACTGGGTCGCGCCGCACGAGATGCGTCGCACGCTGCACGGATTGTTCGAGGGCTGCATGCGCGGGCGCGCGCTCTACGTGGTGCCGTTCTCGATGGGCCCGCTCGGCAGTCCGATCGCCCATCTTGGCGTGGAGATCACGGACAGCCCGTACGTCGTTGCCAGCATGCGCATCATGACGCGCATGGGCCGCGCGGTGTACGACGTGCTGGGGGCCGAAGGTGCCTTCGTGCCGTGCGTGCATTCCGTGGGCGCGCCCTTGCGTCCGGGCGACGCCGACGTTCCGTGGCCCTGCAATGCCGAGCACAAGTACATCGTGCACTTCCCCGCCCAGCGCGAGATCTGGAGCTTCGGCTCCGGTTACGGCGGCAATGCCTTGCTCGGCAAGAAGTGCCTCGCGCTGCGGATCGCCTCCGTGATGGGGCGGGACGAAGGGTGGCTGGCCGAGCACATGCTGATCCTCGGCGTAACGGCTCCCAGCGGCGACAAGCGTTACGTCGCGGCGGCGTTCCCCAGCGCATGCGGCAAGACGAACTTCGCGATGCTGATTCCGCCGCCCGGCGTAGAAGGGTGGCGCGTGACGACCATCGGAGACGATATCGCGTGGATCAAGCCCGGGCCGGACGGTCGCTTTCGCGCGATCAATCCCGAGGCGGGGTACTTCGGCGTGGCGCCGGGGACGTCGTACCAGTCCAATCCCAATGCGATGGACACCCTGCGCGAGAACGTCATTTTCACGAACGTTGCGTTGACCGACGACGGCGACGTCTGGTGGGAGGGCCTTACCCGTGAGCCGCCGGAACACCTGACTGATTGGCAGGGTAAGAGCTGGACGCCCGGATGCGGCCGCAAGGCTGCCCATCCGAACGCGCGCTTTACCGTCGCGGCCAGCCAGTGTCCCTCGCTCGACCCCGCATGGGACGATCCTGAAGGCGTGCCGATTGCCGCCTTCGTGTTCGGCGCGCGCCGTTCCGATACGGTTCCCCTCGTCACGGAAGCGCGCACGTGGGAGCAGGGTGTGTACATGGCGGCCACGATGGGATCCGAAACGACGGCCGCCGCGACGGGCGCCGTAGGCGAAGTGCGCCGCGACCCGTTCGCGATGCTGCCGTTCTGTGGATACCACGTCGGCGATTATTTCGAGCACTGGCTGCGCATGGGCAGCGCGGTCCGGCATCCGCCCCGCATTTTCAGCGTGAACTGGTTTCGCAAGGGCCCGGATGGCCAGTTCGTCTGGCCCGGCTTCGGCCAGAACATGCGCATCCTCAAATGGATCTATGAGCGTTGCGCCGGGCTGGCGGGTGCCGTCGAAACGCCGCTCGGCCTGGCGCCGAAGTATGGCGATCTCGACTGGGCCGGATTGGCCTACGACGACCAGCGGTTCGTCACGGCCATGCGCGTGGACCCGGATCAGTGGCTTCGCGAGCTCGCCTCCCACGACAGCTTGTTTCAGCGGCTCGGCGACAAGCAGCCGCAGGCGCTCAAGGCCGAACGCGATCGTCTGGCTGGCCGCCTCGCAGGGCGGTAGCAACCGAAGCTTCCGCTCCGTTTGTTCCACGTGGAACAACGGAGCTCAACCATGTCGCCTGACCCGCCGGTTGTTCCACGTGGAACGTAGTTCGGGTCACTTGCTCCAGACGCCAGCTACGCGGGCTGAAGCACCATCCAGCCTCCTCGGCCACGGGTGCTGAGGTACTGCCGAATGGTAAAATCATTCAATCTGCTGCCCGCAGCGATGATCGCCCGTAAGCGACTGAATCCATGCGTTTCGAGACCCATTTCGACGTGATCGTCGTCGGTGGCGGCCACGCCGGCACCGAGGCGGCGCTTGCCTCGGCGCGGATGGGATGCCGAACGCTTCTGCTGAC
>DATILY010000009.1:0-14623 GCA_035475895.1 Casimicrobiaceae bacterium
TTCGTGCTGTTCGTGCTCGCGTGGAGCGCAGCGACGTTCGGCGGGCTGGTGTCGAGGACGTTTCTCGCCGATCCGTTGACGATGCTGCACGAAGGCTGGACGCTCTTCGCGCAGTTCGGCTTCGCGAAGGATGTCGGCATGACGGTGTGGCGCGTGCTCGGCGGCTTCGTGCTCGCCGCAGCCGCCGCTGTGCCGCTCGGCATCGCGATGGGTGCGTTCAAGCCTGTCGAGGCGTTCTTCGAGCCGTTCGTCTCGTTCGCGCGCTACCTGCCTGCGTCGGCTTTCATCCCGCTGCTGATCCTGTGGGCGGGCATCGGCGAGCTGCAGAAGCTGCTCGTCATCTTCATCGGCTCGTTCTTCCAGATCGTCCTCATGGTGGCCGTGACGGTGGGCGGCACGCGCCGCGACCTCGTGGAAGCGGCGTACACCCTCGGCGCCGACGCCCGGGGCGTGGTGCGCCGCGTATTGTTGCCAAGCGCCGCTCCGGCCATCGCCGAAACGCTGCGGCTCGTGCTGGGGTGGGCATGGACGTATGTGATCGTCGCCGAGCTCATTGGCGCGTCGAGCGGCATCGGCCACATGATCACTGACAGCCAGGCACTGCTCAACACCGGCCAGATCATCTTCGGCATCATCGTGATCGGCGTGATCGGGCTCGTATCCGATTTCGCGTTCAAGCGCGCGAACCAGCGGTTGTTTCCGTGGAGCGCCGCGTGACCGGCGGCGCATTCCAGGTACCGCCTCGATGACGACGCTCATGCTCGACGGTGTCGCGCGCACGTTTCCCGGCGTGCGCGGCGGCGTCGCGACGATCGCGCTGCACCCCACGTCGCTTCGCGTGGACACCAACGACTTCATCACGATCCTCGGCCCGTCGGGCTGCGGCAAGAGCACGCTGCTGCGCATCGTGGCGGGGCTCGACCGGCCGACCAGCGGCCGCGTGCTGCTCGACGACGTGGAGGTCGTTGGACCGGGCCGCGATCGCGGCATGGTGTTCCAGAGCTACACGCTGTTTCCGTGGCTCAGTGTCGAGGACAATATCCGCTTCGGGTTGCGCGAGCGGGGGCTGCCACTGGCGCAACAGCGCGACATCGCCGCGCATTACATCGCGCGCGTCGGCCTTTCCGGCTTCGAGCGCCACTATCCACGCATGCTGTCCGGCGGCATGCAGCAGCGCACCGCGATCGCACGCGCGCTCGCGAACGATCCGCGCATCCTCCTCCTGGACGAGCCGTTCGGCGCACTCGACCACCAGACGCGCGGCCTCATGCAGGAACTGCTGCTGTCCATCTGGGAGGCCGAGCGCAAGACGGTGCTGTTCGTGACCCACGACATCGAGGAGGCCATCTTCATGGCGAACCGGGTGGTCGTCATGACCGCCCGCCCCGGCCGCATCAAGGACGAGGTGAGCGTCGAGCTGGGCCATCCGCGGCACTACACGATGAAGACCACGCCGGCCTTTTCGGCCCTGAAGGCGCACCTCACGGAGGAGACGCGCGTGGAGGCGCTCCATGCCCTGCCAACCCCGCTGCCGGCGCTGCAGCCGTGAGGCTGCCATGGAACCGCGCGTGGCGCCGGCGGTCGCACCATCCATGATCCCCCGGCCCTTCCTTTGGCCCCTGATGCGCGCCCGCGCCGCTGCGCTGGCGGTCGGGACGGCGCTGGCGCTGGCGTCGACGGTGGCACCCGCCACGCCCGACGATGCGGCCCAGCACGAGATCGACCATCTGCTCGATTTCGTGGCCGCGTCCAAATGCACGTTCGTGCGCGCCGGCGAGCGGTTCGACTCCGCAGCGGCACGCGATCACCTGGCCATGAAATACCGCTTCACCAAGTTCCGCCTTTCCACCGCCGACGAGTTCGTGCAGTACCTCGCGACGTCGAGCAGCACCACGGGCGAGCCGTACATGGTCATCTGCAACCAGAAAGAACGGCCTGCGGGCGCCTGGCTGACCGACGAGCTGCATCGCTTCCGCAAGGTCGCGCAGACGGCGCCTCGCTGAAGAGGCGTTGGTAGCCGGGCACGCGCGGGTGCCCGGGCACAATGCGACGTCCGCTTCAGCGCGCCCGGTTCTTGTGCCAGCGCCAGGCATCGGCGCACATTGCATCGAGCTCGCGCTGCGGGCGCCAGCCGAGCGTTTCGATGGCCCGCGACGGATCGGCGTAATAAGCGGCGACATCGCCCGGGCGGCGCGCACCCATCGTGCGTGCGATGCGCCGGCCGCACGCGGCCTCGAATGCGGTGATCACCTCCAGGACCGAATAGCCGCGGCCCATGCCCAGATTGAGGGTGGTCGCGCCGGGATGCTGGGCCAGATAGCGCAGCGCAGCGACGTGCCCCTCCGCGAGATCCTGCACGTGGATGTAGTCGCGCACGCAAGTGCCGTCGTTCGTGGGCCAGTCGCTTCCGAACACCGTGAGCTCGGCGTCCTCGCCCGCCGCGATGCGGCACAGCAACGGCACGAGGTTCTGCGGACGGCCGCGCGGCGATTCACCGAGCATCGCGGAGCCGTGCGCACCCGCAGGGTTGAAGTAACGCAGCACCGCGATGCGCCAGTTGGGGTTGGCACGCGCGAGGTCACGCAGGAAGTCCTCGACGATGCGCTTCGTGCGGCCGTATACGTTCTGGGGGCGCAGCGGCGCATCCTCGGTCACGGGCAGCTGCTCGGGCTGGCCGTACACCGTCGCCGACGAGCTGAACACGAACGTCGCGACGCCCGCCTCGCCCATCACCTCGGCGAGCGCGAGCGCACCGCCGACATTGACGTCGTAGTAGGCGAGCGGTCGCTCCTCCGATTCACCAACGGCCTTCAGGCCCGCGCAATGCACGACGGCGCTGATCGGATGATCGTGGAATGCCGCACGCAATGCGACGATGTCGCGTACGTCGGCCGAGATCGACGGCACCGGGCGGCCGGCGAGCGATTCGAGCCGTGGCACGATGGCCGGCGTGCTGTTGGCGAAGTTGTCGAGGACGACGGGGGCGTAGCCCGCGCGTGCGAGCTCCACGACGATGTGTGAGCCGATGTACCCCGCGCCGCCCGTCACGAGAACGGTATCTGGCATGGCGCTAGCGATCCTACACGGATTTGTAGTCCACCAAAGCCGCGGTCAGAACAAACGTCCGCCGCGCGTCGGAAATATGGACGCTTGCACAAAACAAAACCGGGCGCGCGGCCCGGTTTCTTTGGCTGGTGCCAGACGCGCGCTACGCTTCGGCGGCCTCGGTGGCTGCCGCGTCGGGTCGATCCACCAGCTCCACCAGCGCCATGGGTGCTGCGTCACCCTGCCGGAAGCCGAACTTCAGGATGCGCAGGTAGCCGCCCGGGCGCGCCTGATAGCGCGGGCCCAGCTCGTTGAAGAGCTTGATGACGACATCGCGGTCGCGCAGACGATCGAACGCGAGCCGGCGGTTTGCCAGCGTCGCCTCCTTCGCAAGCGTGATGAGCGGCTCCGCCACGCGCCGGAGCTCCTTGGCCTTGGGCAGCGTGGTCTTGATCGCCTCGTGGGTGAAGAGCGAGTTGGTCATGTTGCGCAGCATCGCGAGGCGGTGCGAGCTGGTGCGGTTGAGCTTCCGCAATCCGTGACGGTGACGCATGGTCGTATTCCTTGTCGGTTGATGGCGGCGCACACGTGCGCGCGCCCGTTACGATTTTTTGTTGTTCCTGTCGCGGGCCGCGATGACTTGCGGTCTCACGCATGCGCTACGGTGTTACCCCGGGCGACGAGACGGCTTGCGCCAACTCTTGCTGTTACCCCGGTCTTGCAAGAAAAAGGGCGGCTGTGCCGACCTTTTTCATCAAACCCGACGGGCGAAGCGGCAGGATGCCGCGCAGCCCGCGCCCGTAAAAAAGTAGGGTTGTACTTTTTACGGTCTGTCTAACCCCGCCGGCGGCCAGTTCTCCAGCTTCATCCCGAGCGACAGTCCGCGCGACGCGAGCACTTCCTTGATCTCGTTGAGCGACTTGCGGCCGAGATTGGGCGTCTTCAGCAGCTCCGTTTCCGTGCGCTGGATGAGATCGCCGATGTAGTAGATGTTCTCGGCCTTGAGGCAGTTGGCCGAGCGCACCGTGAGCTCGAGATCGTCCACCGGACGCAGCAGGATGGGGTCGACCTGCGGCGTTGCACGTTCTGCGGCCGGCTGGTCGGTGCCCTTGAGGTCGGCGAAGACGGACAGCTGCTCGACGAGCACGCTGGCGGCGTATCGCACGGCCTGCTCCGGCTCGACGACGCCGTTGGTCTCGATGTCGAGCACCAGCTTGTCGAGGTCGGTGCGCTGTTCCACGCGCGCGGATTCCACTGCGTAGCTCACCCGGCGCACGGGCGAGAAAGAAGCGTCGAGCAGGATGCTGCCGATCGTGCGGCCGCCTTCGGGCTTCACGCGGGCAGTGGCCGGCTGGTAGCCGCGGCCTTTCTCGACCTTGATCTCCATCTCGATGCGCCCGCCGGAGGTCAGATGGGCGATCACGTGCTCGGGATTGATGATCTCGACGTCATGATTGGGCTCGATGTCGGCCGCCGTGACGGGACCCTCGCCCGTCTTGGCCAGCTTGAGCATGACGTGGTCGCGGTTGTGCAGCTTGAGCACCACGCCCTTCAGGTTCAGCAGGATGTCGACAACGTCTTCCTGCACGCCGTCGAGCGCGGAATACTCGTGCAGCACCCCGGTGATCTTCACCTCGGTGGGAGCGTAGCCGGGCATCGACGAGAGCAGCACGCGGCGCAGCGCGTTGCCCAGCGTATGGCCATAGCCGCGCTCGAACGGCTCCATCACCACCTTCGCGTGGAACGGCGACATGCTCTGCACATCGATGATGCGGGGCTTCAGGAGAACGTTGCTTTGCATTCGATACCCTTTGGCGAGTCCGTGTAGAACTTCGCGGAAAAAACCAATTCGACGGCCGGCGCGGCAGCGCCAGGGCCGTCGTTTCCATCCTCGTTACTTCGAATAAAGCTCGACCACCAGGTTTTCGTTGATGTCCTGGCCGAACTCCGAGCGCTCGGGGGCGCCCTTGAACGTGCCGGTCATCTTTTTCGGATCGACCGACACCCACGACGGAAAGCCGACCTTCTCGGCGAGCTGCAGCGCATCGGTGATGCGCAGTTGCGCCTTGGCACGGTCCGTCACGCTCACGACGTCGCCCGGGCGCACCAGCGCCGAAGGCACGTTCACGACCTTGCCGTTGATCGTGATCGACCGATGGCTGACGAGCTGGCGCGCTTCTGCGCGCGTCGAACCGAGGCCCATGCGGTACACGACGTTGTCGAGGCGCGACTCGAGCAGCTTCAGCAGGTTCTCGCCCGTGGACGTCTTTCCCTTGGTGGCCTCGTGGAAATAGCGCCGGAACTGCCGCTCGAGGATGCCGTACATGCGGCGCAGCTTCTGCTTCTCACGCAGCTGGACGCCATAGTCCGACGTGCGCGCACCCGACCGCACGCCGTGCTGGCCAGGCTTGGTGTCGAGCTTGCACTTCGAGTCGAGCGATCGGCGCGCGCTCTTGAGGAACAGGTCCGTTCCTTCGCGGCGCGCCAGCTTGCATTTGGGTCCGGTATATCTGGCCACTTTTTTTCCTCGTCTTTACTTCTGGAAATCCTCGGGCTCCGCCTGCGATTTCCAGGAAATCGATCCGGACGAAAGTAGGTGTGCTTTCGTCCGTTTACCTAGATGCGACGTCGCTTAGGAGGCCGGCACCCGTTGTGCGGCACGGGCGTGACGTCCGAGATGCTGCTGATCTTGAGACCCAGCGCGTTGAGCGCGCGCACGGCCGACTCGCGACCCGGGCCGGGGCCCTTGATGCGCACCTCGAGGTTCTTGACGCCATATTCCTGCGCGGCGCGGCCGGCCGACTCCGCGGCAACCTGCGCTGCGAACGGCGTGGACTTGCGCGAGCCCTTGAAGCCGGCACCGCCGGAGGTCGCCCACGACAGGGCGTTGCCCTGCCGGTCGGTGATCGTGATGATCGTGTTGTTGAAGGACGCGTGGATGTGCGCGATCCCTTCGGACACGTTCTTCTTGACCTTCTTGCGCGCACGCGCGGCGGCGGCGTTCTTCTGCGAGGATTGCTGTGCCATGTCGGTCCTTGATTACTTCGTCACGCCCTTGGAGAGCGCGACGGTGCGGCCCTTCTTGGGCCCCTTCCGCGTGCGCGCGTTGGTGCGCGTACGCTGGCCGCGCACGGGCAGGCCCTTGCGATGCCGCGTGCCGCGATAGCAGCCGAGGTCCATGAGCCGCTTGATGCTCATGGTCACCTCGCGGCGCAGGTCGCCTTCGACCGTGAAGCGGCCCACGCTCTCGCGCAGCTTGTCCATCTGCGCATCGGTGAGGTCCTTGATCTTCGCGGTGCGCGTGACGCCAGCCGCGTCGCAGATCGCCTGTGCACGCGCGCGGCCGATGCCGTAGATCGCGGTCAGCGCGATTTCCGCGTGCTGGTGGTTCGGGATGTTGACGCCTGCAATACGGGCCATGTTCTAACCTGTGTAGTCGTTGAGCCGGGCTCTAGCCCTGGCGCTGCTTGTGCCGCGGGTCGGTGCAGATGACGCGCACCACGCCGTTGCGCCGGATGATCTTGCAGTTCCGGCAGATCTTCTTCACGGAAGCCAATACTTTCATCTCATTCTCCGGTCTGCCGCCCCGCCGTACCGCGCCTCAATGGCGCGCCACAGGCATCGCCGCGGCATCTGATCCCTGACTACCGACTTCTGACTCCTGACGACCTACTTAGCGCGAAACGTGATCCGCGCCCGCGACAGGTCGTATGGCGTGAGCTCGACCGTCACCTTGTCGCCCGGCAGG
The DNA here is from genome assembly GCA_035475895.1 of Casimicrobiaceae bacterium. Classification (GTDB taxonomy): domain Bacteria; phylum Pseudomonadota; class Gammaproteobacteria; order Burkholderiales; family Casimicrobiaceae; genus VBCG01. Next base: position 6,794 of record DATILY010000009.1, read on the forward strand.
ATCTTGATGTAGTGCATGCGCATCTTGCCGGAGATGTGCGCGAGAACCATGTGGCCGTTCTCGAGCTTCACGCGAAACGTCGCGTTCGGCAGCATCTCCGCCACCTCGCCCTGCATCTGGATCGTTTCTTCCTTCGACATTACCGAGTGGGCAGCCCGCCCTTGAAGTTCGCCTTGCGCAGAAGGCTCTCGTACTGTTGCGACATCAGGTAAGCCTGCACCTGGGTCATGAAGTCCATGGTCACGACGACGATGATCAGCAGGGAAGTGCCACCGAAATAGAACGGCACGTTCTTCCAGGCGATCAGGAAGTTCGGGATGAAGCACACCACCACCAGGTAGATCGAGCCCAGCAGCGTGAGACGCAGCGTGATCTTTTCCAGGTACTTGGCCGTCTGCTCGCCCGGCCGGTAGCCCGGGATGAACGCACCGCTCTTCTTCAGGTTCTCGGCCGTCTCGCGCGGGTTGTACTGCAGCGCGGTGTAGAAGAAGCAGAAGAAGATGATCGCCGCTGCGTACAGGATCTCGTGCACGGGCTGGCCCGGTGCGAGCGTCGCAGCCAGGTCGCGGATCCACACCGTGTTCTCGCCCGTACCGACCCACTGCGCGAGCGTGGCCGGGAAGAGGATGATCGACGACGCGAAGATCGGCGGGATCACGCCCGACATGTTGATCTTGAGCGGCAGGTGCGAGCTCTGTCCCTGGTAGACCTTGTTGCCGACCTGGCGCTTGGCGTAATTGACCAGGATCTTGCGCAGCGCACGCTCGACGAACACCACGAACGCCGTCACCCCGACCACGAGCACCGCGATGCCGATGATCAGCAGCCACGAATACGCGCCCGTCCGGCCCTGCTCGAGCGTCTGGCCGATCGCGCGCGGCAAGCCCGCCGCGATGCCGGCGAAGATGATGAGCGAGATGCCGTTGCCGAGGCCGCGCTCGGTGATCTGCTCGCCGAGCCACATCAGGAACATCGTGCCCGTCACCAGCGTGATCGCGGAGACGACGCGGAACGCGACGCCCGGATCGATGACGAGGCCCGGCTGCGCTTCGAGCGCCGATGCGATCGCAAAGGCCTGGAAGAACGACAGACCCAGCGTGGCATACCGCGTGTATTGCGTGATCTTGCGCCGCCCCGACTCGCCTTCCTTCTTGAGCGCTTCCATCGACGGCACGATGACCGTGCACAGCTGCATGATGATCGACGCCGAGATGTACGGCATGATCCCGAGCGCGAAGATCGAGAAGCGCGACAGCGCGCCGCCCGAGAACACGTTCAGCAGGCCGAGGATGCCGCCCTGCTGGTTGCGGAACAGCTCGTCGAGGACGCTCGCGTTGATGCCCGGCACCGGGATGTGGGTACCGACGCGATAGACGATCAGCGCGCCCAGCAGAAACCACAGCCGGCGCTTGAGATCGCCGTACTTGTTGCCGCTCTTCAGGGCCGGGTTGACGGTGGCCAATGGAGTTCCTAGATTGCGACGGTTGCCGTGTGCTTCAAGCCGAAGGCTTTTCCGCGGTATCGGCAGGCTTGTCGCCGGCCGGCGCCTTGTCCGCGGCTGACGCGGACGCCTTGTCGGCCTTCTTGTCGGCCTTCTTGTCGTCCGCCGCTGCCGCCTTGTCGGCCTTCTTGCTGCTCGCCTTGACGGCAGGCGCAGCGCTGCCGGTGTCCTTCAGGGACTGGGCCTTGTCGCTTGCCGCCTGCCTGCGGGCGGCCTTCTTGCCGTCCGCCTTTTCCGTGGCGGCCTGCACGACCACGCTACCGCCGGCCTGCTCGATGGCCGCCCTGGCACCCTTGGTGGCCAGCACGCCGGTCAGGTTCACGGCCTTGTCCAGCTTGCCGCTGAGGATCACTTTCGCCTGCTTGGCGGGCCCGGCGACCAGGCCGGCCGCCTTGAGCGCCAAAAGATCGATGTCGGCCACCGGCAGACGCGCCAGATCGGAGAGTCGCACCTCGGCGGTGTCGTTGCGGCCCATGGACACGAAGCCGCGCTTGGGCAGGCGCCGCTGCAGCGGCATCTGGCCGCCTTCGAAGCCCACCTTGTGAAAGCCGCCCGAGCGCGAGCTCTGGCCCTTGTGGCCGCGGCCGGCGGTCTTGCCCAGGCCGGAGCCGATCCCGCGGCCGACGCGCCGGCGCGCCTTCTTGCTGCCCGCGGCCGGCTTGATCGTGTTGAGTTGCATCGCTGTCGTCCCGTTGTGCCGTTACTCGTCGACCCGCACGAGGTAGCTGACCTTGTTGATCATCCCGCGCGTCTGCGGCGTGTCGACGACCTCGACGCTCGACATGCGGCGCTTGAGGCCAAGCCCCCGCACCGTCGCGCGGTGGTCTTCCCGTGTGCACGCCGTGCTGCGCACGAGCGTCACCTTGATCTTCTTCGCTTCCGCCATGATCAGGTCCCGAGGATTTCTTCGACCGTCTTGCCGCGCTTGGCGGCAATGTCGGCCGGCGAGTTGACCGATTCGAGCGCGTTGATCGTGGCGCGCACGACGTTGTAGGGATTCGAGGGACCCTGGCACTTGGCGAGGATGTTCGTCACGCCCACGACGTCGAACACGGCGCGCATGGCACCGCCCGCGATGATCCCCGTGCCTTCGGAGGCCGGCTGCATGTGCACGCGCGTCGAGCCATGACGGCCTTCGACCGCGTGATGCAGCGTGCCTTTCTTGAGGCGGACCTTGACCATCTTGCGGCGCGCCTGCTCCATGGCTTTCTGCACGGCGACCGGCACTTCCTTGGCCTTGCCCTTGCCCATGCCGATGCGGCCGTCGCCGTCACCGACCACGGTGAGCGCGGCGAAGCCGAGGATCCGTCCGCCCTTCACCACCTTGGTGACGCGGTTGATCGAGATCATCTTCTCGCGCAGACCATCGCCGCGATCGTCCTGCTGCTGCGGCTGACGATTACCCGAACGTTGCTGAGCCATGAGGCTTGTCCCTTGCTTAGAACTTGAGGCCGGCCTCGCGGGCCGCATCGGCCAGCGCTTTCACGCGGCCATGGAACCGGAACCCGGCGCGGTCGAACGCGACCGCCTCGATGCCGAGCGTCTTCGCCTTCTCGGCGATGCGCTTGCCGACGAGCGCAGCCGCGGCCTTGTTGCCGCCGTTCTTCACGTCCTTGCGCACGTCGGCCTCGAGGGTCGACGCGCTGGCGAGGACCTTGTCGCCGGTCGGCGCGATGATCTGCGCGTAGATGTGGCTGTTCGAGCGGCCCACTGCGAGGCGCACGGCACGCTGCTCGGCGATACGCACCCGGGTTTTGCGGGCGCGCCGGACTCGAGCTTCTCGTTTCGACTTCATCGGTTGTTCCTTAGTAGCTTTTTCCGCCTGGAATCGACTGGCTCTGCCAGCGATTCCAGGGAAGCCCATTCGGCGAAAAGTAGGTTTCTACTTTTCGACGTTTACTTTTTCTTCGTTTCCTTGATCACGACGCGCTCGTCGGCGTAGCGCACGCCCTTGCCCTTGTACGGCTCGGGCGGACGGTACGCGCGGATCTCCGCGGCGACCTGGCCGACCTGCTGCTTGTCGATGCCCTTCACCAGGATTTCCGTCTGCACGGGCGTCTGGACCGTGACGCCCTTGGGCATCTGGTGGACGACCGGGTGCGAAAACCCCAGCGACAGGTTGATCTTGTCGCCGGCTGCCTGCGCGCGGTAACCCACGCCGACCAGCATCAAGCGCCGCTCGAAGCCCTGCGTGACGCCCTTGACCATGTTGGCCACGAGCGCGCGCAGCGTGCCCTGCAGCGCGCCGGCCTGGTCGTTGGCCGCCTTGAACACGAGCTCCTCGCCGTTGCGCTCGATCGTCACGTTGGCGTCGAAGCTGCGCGACAGCGTGCCGAGCGGACCCTTGACCGAGATCTCGCCCTCCGCGAGGGTGATCTCCACCTTGGGCGGGAGCTTCACGGGGTTGTTGCCGATGCGGGACATGAGTCGCTTCCTCGTCAGGCCACGATGCAGAGCACTTCGCCGCCCACGCCCGTGGCGCGGGCCGCGCGATCGGTCATCACGCCGCGCGACGTCGACACGATCGCGATGCCGAGGCCGTTCATGACCGGCGGAATGTCGTCCTTGCTCTTGTAGATGCGCAGGCCGGGCTTGGAGACGCGCTCGATCTTCTCGATGACCGGCTTGCCCGCGTAATAGCGCAGCGCGATCTCGAGCACGGGCTTCACTTCGTCGCCCGCGACCTTGAAGCCGTCGATGTAGCCCTCGTCCTTGAGCACCTTCGCGATGGCGATCTTGACCTTCGACGAGGGCATCAGGACGGTGGCGCGCTCCGTCATCTGCGCGTTGCGAATCCGCGTCAGCATGTCGGCAATGGGATCACTCATGCTCATGCATCACCTCTACCAGCTGGCCTTGACGATGCCGGGGATCTCTCCGCGCATCGCGTACTCGCGCAGCTTGTTGCGGCCCAGGCCGAACTTGCGGAAATAGCCGCGGGGGCGGCCCGTGAGCGCGCAGCGGTTGCGCAGGCGCGTCTTGTTCGAGTTGCGCGGCAGCGCCTGCAGCTTGAGGCGCGCGGCGAAGCGGTCCTCGTCGGACATCTTCGGGTTGTCGATGATCGATTGCAGGGTCTCGCGCTTCTTCGCGAACTTCGCAACCATCTTCTCGCGCTTGTACTGCCGGTTGATCAGTGCCAGTTTGGCCATGGCCTCAATTCCTGAACGGGAACTTGAACGCGGTGAGCAGCGCCTTCGCTTCGGCGTCGGTCTTCGCGGTCGTCGTGATCGTGATGTTCATGCCCCGGATCGCGTCGATCTTGTCGTACTCGATCTCCGGGAAGATGATCTGCTCCTTGACGCCCATGTTGTAGTTGCCGCGGCCGTCGAAGCCCTTGCCCGACACGCCGCGGAAGTCGCGCACGCGGGGCAGCGCGATGCTCACCAGGCGGTCGAGGAACTCGTACATGCGCTCCTGGCGCAGCGTCACCATGCACCCGATCGGATAGCCTTCACGGATCTTGAAGCCCGCGATGGCCTTGCGCGCCTTGGTGACCACGGGCTTCTGGCCCGAGATCTTGGTCATGTCGCCCACGGCGTTGTCGAGGATCTTCTTGTCGGCCGTCGCTTCGCCGACGCCCATGTTGAGCACGATCTTGGTGATGCGCGGCACTTCCATCGGCGACTTGTACTTGAACTGCTCGCGCAACGCCGGCGCGATCTGGTCGCGGTACACGTCCTTGAGCCGCGGCGTCTGGTGCGGCGCATTCGCCTCGTGGGCCGTGTCCTCCTTCGAGGGCTTGGCCGATTTCGCGGCGCGTGCCGCGGCCTTCTCGGCCGCCTTGTCGGGCGCACCCTGGTAGCCCGCGCCTGGCGTCTTCGCCTTCGCGGCGGGCTTCTTGTCGCCCTTCTTGTCGGATTTCTTGTCGTCAGCCATTGATCTGCTCGCCGTTCGACTTGTAGAAGCGGACCTTGCGGCCGTCTTCCAGCATGCGGAAGCCGATGCGGTCGGGCTTCTGCGTCACCGGGTTCCAGATCGCCACGTTCGACACGTGGATCGGAACCTCCATCGTCACGATGCCACCCGGCTGATTGCGCATCGGGTTGGGCTTCGTGTGCTTCTTGACCTGGTTGATGCCGCCGACGACGACGTGGCTGTCGTCGACGATCTTGGCGACGTCGCCGCGCTTGCCTTTGTCCCGGCCCGCGATGACGACGACCGTGTCACCCTTCTTGATCTTGCGCATGTTCGTGCTCTCCTCGTCCCGCCTACAGCACTTCCGGCGCCAGCGAGACGATCTTCATGAAGCGCTCCGTGCGCAGCTCCCGCGTGACGGGCCCGAAGATGCGGGTGCCGATCGGCTCGAGCTTCGCGTTGAGGAGCACCGCGGCGTTGGTGTCGAAGCGCACCAGCGCACCGTCGTCGCGCCGCACGCCCTGGCGGGTGCGCACCACGACCGCGTTGTAGATCTCGCCCTTCTTGACGCGCCCGCGCGGCGCGGCGTCCTTCACCGACACCTTGATCACGTCGCCGATGTGCGCATAGCGGCGCTTGCTGCCCCCGAGCACCTTGATGCACATCACCGAACGCGCGCCCGTGTTGTCGGCGACGTCGAGCACCGTCTGCATTTGAATCATGACGCTCTCTCCAACTTGACTCCGCCGGCCGCGCTGCCGTCTTCACGACGCGGGGTGGATCATCCGGCGGTCAGTTTTGGACCCCGTTTGCGGCAAGCACGAAGCCAGCCGCGGGGGATAGTCCGGGGCCTTCTTCAGCGTGCAACCGCCTCAGGAAGGCCCGCGGCAGGGAATTTGAAATTATGGCAGGTTAACAGCGGGTTGGCAATAGGTGTGCCATCAAACTGACCCGCCCAACGAATGCCCGGTTTTCCCAGTCTTTGCCGCGGGAAAGGCGCCGGGCCGCCCCAAGCCTTTCCCGCTGATGAATCCCGAGCAAAGTATCGTGCGACCGCTGTCGGCGAGCGAAGCGACGCCGACCCGGTCGCGAAACTTTGCTCGGCTAGACTATTTTTGCCTTCTCCAACACACGCGCCACGCGCCACGCCTTGGTCTTGGAGAGCTTGCGGGTGGCGACGATCTCGACCAAGTCGCCCGTCTTGCACTCGTTGTTCTCGTCGTGGGCGTGGTGCTTGGCCGACTTGGTGACCACCTTGTCGTACAGCGGGTGCTTGACCCGCCGCTCGACGAGCACGGTCACCGTCTTGTTCATCTTGTCGCTGACCACGCGGCCGACCTCGGTCGCGAGCATCGGCTTGCGGCCCTGCGTCGAGCTGGTCGTCGGCGTGGTGTTCTGGTCTTCGGTCATCGGGATGCCTCTGCCGCCTTCTGGTGCATGATCGTCCGCACGCGGGCGATGCCGCGCCGCACGTCCTTCAGCTTGGACGAATTGGCGAGCTGCTGGGTGGCCGCCTGCATGCGCAGGCCGAACTGCTCCTTGAGCAGCGCCTCGAGCTCGGTCTGCAGCTCGGCGGACGACTTGTCCGCGAGCGCCTTCTTCGCTTCATTGCGTTTCATGTCTCGCTCCGTCAGCCGATCAGGCGCTGCACGAAGATCGTCTTGAGCGGCAGCTTGGCAGCCGCCAGCGCAAAGGCTTCCTTCGCGAGCGTCTCGTCGACGCCGTCCATCTCGTAGAGCACCTTGCCGGGCACGATCTCGGCGACGTAGTACTCCGGGTTGCCCTTGCCGTTGCCCATGCGCACTTCCGCGGGCTTCTTGGAGACGGGCTTGTCGGGGAAGATGCGGATCCAGATGCGCCCGCCACGCTTGATGTGGCGCGTCATGGCCCGCCGGGCGGCTTCGATCTGCCGCGCCGTGAGCCGGCCGCGCACGACCGCCTTGAGGCCGTACTCGCCGAAGCTGACCTTGTTGCCGACGGTCGCGACGCCCTTGTTGCGGCCCTTCTGTTCCTTGCGGTACTTCCTTCTAGCTGGCTGCAGCATTCTTCGCTCCTGCTCGCTCGCCCGCGGGACCGCGGCGCGGCGGACGCTTCGGCGCCTCGGGCGCGGGCGCCGGGACTTGCGCCGGCTCCGCGTTGTGCGCCATCACCTCACCCTTGAACACCCACACCTTGATGCCGATCACGCCATACGTGGTGCGGGCCTCGGAGAAGCCGTAGTCGATGTCGGCGCGCAGCGTGTGCAGCGGCACGCGACCTTCGCGGTACCACTCGCGCCGCGCGATCTCGACGCCATTGAGCCGGCCCGAGCTCATCACCTTGATGCCCTGCGCACCGAGGCGCATCGCGTTCTGCATCGCACGCTTCATGGCGCGGCGGAACATGATGCGCTTCTCGAGCTGCTGGGCGATCGAGTCGGCCACGAGCTGAGCGTCGATCTCCGGCTTGCGGATCTCCTCGATGTTGAGGCCCAC
>DATILY010000010.1:0-82668 GCA_035475895.1 Casimicrobiaceae bacterium
TCCGCCGCGGTGCCCTGCATCGGCGCGTTGATGGCCGCGCGCTCGGAACCGGCGCGTCGCGGTCCGCTCGCTGCGCGGATGTCCGGCAGCCATAGCCGCCGGCCGAAGACCGTTTCGACGTAGCCCTGCGCCCGGGCGATCTCGCGCGTGCGCTGCATGTAGTCGGCCACGCCGGGATAACGCGCGAAATACTTGTCGATGTATTGCTGCGCCGCCGAGCGCTCGATGTTGAGCTGCGTCGCGAGGCCGAACGCGCTCATGCCGTAGATCAGGCCGAAGTTCACGGCCTTGATGTAGCTGCGCTGCTGCGCGGACACATCGGCCGGAGGCACGCCGAAGATCTCGGCGGCGGTGGCGCGATGGATGTCCTCGCCTTGCTGGAACGCGCGCAACAGCGCCGGATCTTCGGACAAGTGGGCCATGATGCGCAGCTCGACCTGCGAATAATCGGCCGACAGCAGCACGTGCCCGGGCGGCGCGATGAACGCCTCGCGAATGCGCCGGCCTTCCGCGGTGCGCACCGGAATGTTCTGCAGGTTCGGATCGGTGGACGCGAGGCGGCCCGTCACCGCCGTGGCCTGCGAGAACGTGGTGTGCACGCGCCCCGTCTGCGCGTTCACCATCTGCGGCAGCTTGTCGGTATACGTCGACTTGAGCTTCGACAGCGCGCGATGCTCGAGGATCAGCCGCGGCAGCGGGTAGTTGGCCGCGAGCTCCTGCAGCACTTCCTCATCCGTGGACGGCTGGCCGGTGGCGGTCTTCTTGACCACCGGCAGCTTCATGCGATCGAACAGGATCTCGCACAGCTGCCGCGGCGAGCCGAGATTGAACGGCGCGCCCGCCTCCTGGAACGCCTGCTGCTCGAGCGCCATCACGCGCTCGCCGAGCGAGCGCCCGTGCGCGCCGAGCAGCGCGCCGTCGATGAGCACACCCGTGCGCTCCATGCGGAACAGGACGTCGCGCACCGGCAGCTCGATCGTCTCGTACACGCGCCGCAGCTTGTCGTCGCGCTCGATCTGCGGATACAGGTGCGCATGCAGGCGCAGCGTGACGTCGGCATCCTCGGCCGCGTACTGCGCGGCGCGGTCCACCGCGACCTGGTCGAACGTGATGCGCTTGGCGCCCTTGCCCGTCACGTCGTCGTACGTGAGCTTCTTGACGTCGAGGTGGCGCCACGCGAGGTTGTCCATGTCGTGCGGCTTGTGCGACTCCAGCACGTACGATTCGAGCAGCGTGTCGTGCGCGACGCCGGCCAGGCCGAGGCCGTGGTTGGCCAGCGCGTGCTCGTCGAACTTCAGGTTCTGCCCGAGCTTGCGGCGCGACCCATCGGCAAGCCAGGGGCCGACCTGCGCGAGCACGGTCGCGCGGTCGAGCTGGTCGGGCGCGCCCGTGTAGCGATGCGCGAGCGGGACGTAACACGCGCGCCCGGGCCCAGTGGCGAAGGACAGTCCGACGATCTCGGCCTGCAGCGGGTCGGGTACGGTCGTCTCGAGGTCGAACGACACGAGATCCGCCTGCTGGATCTCGTTCCACCACCGATCCCACGCAGCGGCGTCGACGACGAGCTCGTAGTGCTTTTCCTGCGGCGGCAGCGGCGGAGGATTGCTCTGTGGCGGAAGATCCGCGCGGCGGCCTGCAGCATCGACCGCCCCACGCGCCGCGAGGTCCAATGGCGCTTGCGCGCTCGCCTCGGCCGGCGCGAGATCCTTGAGCCAGCTCTTGAATTCGTACCGGTCGAACAGCTCGCGCAGCTTGGGCTCGTCGCGCGCGAAGAGCTTCAGGTCGCTGTAGCACTGCGGCAGCGTGCAGTCGGTGCGTACGGTCAGCAGCTTGCGGCCCTGGGGCAGCCATTCGAGCGTCTGGCGCAGGTTCTCGCCCACCACGCCCTGCACGTTGGCCGCGTCCTCGACCAGCGCCTCGAGGGTGCCGTATTGCGAGAGCCACTTCGCGGCCGTCTTGGGCCCCACTTTGGGCACGCCTGGAATGTTGTCGACCGAATCGCCGGTCAATGTCAGCAGATCGAGCACCTGGTCGGGACGCACGCCGAACTTGGCGAGGACGCCCGCTTCGTCGAGCGTCTCGTTGCTCATCGTGTTGACGAGCTTCACGCCGGGACCGACGAGCTGCGCGAGATCCTTGTCCGAGGTGGAGATCACCGTATCCACACCGGCGGCGCGCGCCTGGTGCGCGAGCGTTCCGATGACATCGTCGGCCTCGACACCCTCGACCATGATGAGCGGCCAGCCGTGCGCGCGCACGAGCTCGTGCAGCGGCTCGATCTGCAGCGACAGGTCGTCGGGCATCGCGGTGCGATTGGCCTTGTACTGCGGGTACCAGTCGTCGCGAAACGTCCGGCCCGGCGCGTCGAACACGACCGCGAAGTAGTCCGGCTTGCCGTCCTCCACCATTCGGCGCAACATCGACACGACGCCGCGCAGCGCGCCGGTGGGCTCGCCGCGCGATGTGCGAAGATCGGGGAGCGCGTGGAACGCGCGGTACAGATACGACGAACCGTCGACGAGGACGAGCGTAGGCATGCTGCCCCAAACAGACAAGATTCCCGAGCTGATCGACCCCCAGGCGCTCTACACGAGCAATGGTCAGGAAGCGTGGCGGGTGCTCGGAATTATGGCAGAGTTCCAGCTCGCGACCGATCGGCTGCGCGGCATACGACCTGCGGTCAGCATGTTCGGCAGCGCGCGCATCAAGGCCAGCCACAAGTACTACGAGACCACGCGCGCGATCGCCCGCAAGCTGTCCGACGCGGGATTCTCCGTCATCTCCGGCGGTGGACCGGGTCTCATGCAAGCCGCCAACGAAGGCGCATTCGCCGGCCGTTCGCCGGCCATCGGCCTGAACATCTACCTGCCGCACGAGCAGGGCGGCAACCCGTACCAGGACATCTCCATCAACTTCCGCTATTTCTTCGCGCGGAAGATGATGTTCGTCCGCTTCGCCTCCGCGTACATCGTGCTGCCCGGCGGGTTCGGCACGCTCGACGAGCTGTCCGAATGCCTCACGCTCGTGCAGACCGGCAAGACGCGCCGCATCCCGATCATCCTGGTCGGATCCGACTTCTGGGGCGGGTTCATGGACTGGCTACGCGACCACCTGATGGCCGAGCAGATGGTCGACGAGCGCGACATCGCGCTGATGCGCATCATCGACGAGCCCGACGCCATCGTCGAAGCCATCTTCGACTTCTACGAGAATCGCGGCTTCCAGCCGTCGCGCGAAGAGCGCGAGAAGATGCTGAACTTGTAAAGCCGGAAAGACCGCACGGCGGCCCGCTGCGCGGGCAGAGTCTCACGGGCCCCGCTTCGCGGTGCCCGACTTTGGCTTGCAGGTCGCGCCAAGCTGCGCGGGCAGATTTTCACGGGCCCCGCTTCGCGGCGCCCGAGTTTGCCTTGCAGGTCGCGCGACGCGGCGCGGGCCGCCGTGCGGTCTTGCCGCCGTTGTGGTGTTGTTTTTCGTCCTGCTCCGACGAGGTTTCTCGGAGTTGTCCTACGGCGGAACGCAGCGCCCTTTGCTAGAATGACGTCACACTCCCCGCCTCGACCATGAACGTCCCGCGCCTTGCGTCCGGCTTCGTTGCGACGCTGCTCTTCGCAGCCTTGGCTGTGTGCGCCCAGACGCCGCCACGGGCACCGACGCCGCCGGCGCCGAAGGTCGACACCACGCCGCCCCCGCCGCCCGATTTCTCCGGCGACGTCGATGTGGAGCCCCAGGTCACCATCATCCGCCACGACAACGACGTCGTGGAGGAAGTGCGCGTCCAGGGCCAACTGCGTTATCTGCGGGTGACGCCGCGCAACGGGCGGCCGTATTTCCTGATTCCCGACCAGAACGGCAATACCTACATCCGCCGCGACAGCCTCGATCCGACGCTGAAGGTGCCGATGTGGGTCTTGTTTTCGTTCTGAGCTAGAGCCCCGGCGCTTCGAGACCCCGAACGGCCGGCGCGGTGGCGCGCCGCGCTGACCCATGTCCGTTTACACGACTGTCACCACCGATCAGCTCGACGCCTGGCTCACGCGCTACAGCGTGGGCGCGCTGGTCCACCTCGAGCCCATTGCCGCGGGCATCGAGAACACCAACTATTTCGTCACGACCGAGCGCGGACGCTTCGTCCTGACGCTCTACGAGCGGCTGCCGGCCGAAGAGCTGCCCTTCTACCTCAACCTGATGGCTCACCTGGCGCGCGCCGGCGTCGAGGCGCCTGCACCGGAGCCCGATCGCACGGGGGCGCTGTTCTCGCTCCTCAATGGCCGCCCGGCAGGGTTCGTGCAACGCATCGACGGCACCGCGATCGAGCATCCGGATGTCGCGCATTGCGCTGCCGTGGGCAACGCGCTCGGCCGCCTGCATCGCGCATCGCTGACGTACCGCCCGCGGCTGACCAACCGTCGCGGTCCGGCGTGGTGGCGCCAGGCGGCACGCGCGGTGCAGCCGTTCCTGACGCCCTCGCAGCGCGATCTCCTCGCCGAGGAGATCCGGTTCCAGACCGGCTATGGCAAGGGCACGCTGCCCAAGGGCGCGATTCACGGCGATCTGTTCTGCGACAACGTGCTGTTCGCAGGCGACCAGGTGGCGGGCATCATCGACTTCGGTTTCGCCGCCACGGACTTCCTGGCGTACGACCTCGCGATCACCGCGAACGACTGGTGCCTTGCCGACGCATCGGGTGCGCTCGATGCATCACTATGCGACGCGCTGGTGCAGGCCTACGACGCGGTCCGGCCGCTGACGGCCGACGAGCGGGCACAGTGGCCTACCCTGCTGCGCGCCGCTGCACTACGGTTCTGGCTGTCGCGCCTCTACGATCTCCACCTGCCCCGCCCGGGCGAGCTCACGCATGCGCACGATCCCGAGCAGTTCGAGCGGATCCTGCGGGAACGCGTGGAGCATCCTCCGCGCCTTGCCGATGCATGAAGCCCCCATGCGCGACGTGACCCAGGAGATCGCATTTACCCGCCACGAAGGCAGCCGTGGCGTGGAGTGGCTGCACGCGAGCTACCAGCTGTTTCGTCGCGCCAAGGTGGCGTGGCTGGTCCTGTTCCTACTCTATGGCTTCGTGCTCGGCCTCATCAAGCTCGTGCCGTTCATCGGCGGTCTCGCATGGGTGATCATGAAGCCGGTGTTCGCCGTCGGCTTCCTGGCCGGTGCGTGGCACGAGGAGCGCGGCGGCACACCCGCGCCACGGCATCTGTTCCAGGGTTTCCGCTCGAACCTGTGGGCGTTGCTCCCGCTCGGTGTGGTGCTGCTCGTCGGCATCGTGCTCGCGGTGGCGGCAACCGCGGTGGTCGACGGGGGGCAGCTCATCGGGTTGCTGCTCGATCCCGTGCCTTTGCAGCTCGATCCGGAAGCCGCGCAACGCCGCGTCGCCGAAGCCTTGGCCGAGCCGCGCGTGCAATGGGGCATGGCGTTCGGCGCCTTGTGCGCCATGCCGACCATCCTCGCGCTGTGGTGGGCGCCGGCCCTCGTCGTGTTCCAGGACGCCGGCCCCCTGATCGCGCTGCGCACGAGCCTGCGCGCAGCGCTGGCCAACTGGCGGCCGCTCATCCGCTACGGCGTCGTGATGTTCTTCTTCGCGGCGGTGTTCCCGTCGTTCCTGAGCTTCCTGCTCGCTGCGATCATTCCCGAGTCGCTTGCGCTGGTCGTGCCCGGGCTCATCCTGTTCGCCTACGAGCTCTGCTGCCTTGCCGTGCTGCAGATCGCCGACTACGTGAGCTACCGCGACGTGTTCCATGCCGGCGAGACGCTCGCGCCGATGACGCGCACGAGCAAGTCGGCCGCCAAGCCAGGCTCGGTGGACGGCTGAGCGCTGCAACGCGGCTGGGGCCCCCGAGCCGCTAGGCGCGCTCCAGGCGCGCGTATTCCAGCGCCAGCCACTTGACGCCGGCATCGCGGAAGTTGACCTGCACCCGCGCGTCGTTGCCGCGGCCCTCCGCGTCGATGATGACGCCCACGCCGAACTTGGCATGGCGCACGCTCTCGCCGATGCGCCAGCCTGGTGCGGGCGGCGTGGCCTGCGGGGCCGCCTGCACGTTGCCCCATTCCGCGTGATCGAAGTCGATCGCGCGCCGCCGCGCGGGCGGCGAGAGCCATTGCACGAGCTCGCGCGGAATCTCGTCGAGGAAGCGCGACACGATGTTGTAGCGCGTCTGCCCGTGCAGCATGCGCGTCTGCGCGTGCGTGAGATAGAGCTTGCGCCGCGCGCGGGTGATCGCGACGTACATGAGACGTCGCTCCTCCTCGACGCCGTCGAGCTCGTTCATGCTGTTCTCGTGCGGGAACAGGCCTTCCTCGAGCCCGGTGACGAACACGGTGTGGAACTCCAGCCCCTTGGCCGAATGCACCGTCATCAGCTGCAGCGCCGGCCGGCCCTCGGCGGCCTGCGTGTCGCCCGCTTCGAGCGATGCATGCGCGAGAAACGCCGTGAGCGGATCGACTGCGCCATCGTCCGCAGCGCCGTCGGGCGCGGCCAGCGCTGACGCAGCCGGTGCAAGCGCGGCGTCACGGGACGCCTCTTCGGTCTCGATGATCGCGTCGCGCGGCACCTCGGACGCCGACGCGCGACCAGTGAGGATCGGCGCGTCCACGGCGAGATCCGCCTCGCGCACGAAGCTCGCGGCGGCGTTGACGAGCTCCTCCAGGTTCTCGATCCGCTCCTGTCCGTCTTTCTCGTTGCGATAGTGCGCCAGCAGTCCGGACGCCTCGGCCACGTGCGCGACCGCCTCGGACAGCGGCAGCCCGCGCGTTGCCTCCCGCATCGCCTCGACGAGGCGCACGAAGGCCGCGACGGAGCTGCCCGCCTTGCCGCCCAGCGCGCCCGCGCAGGCCACCTGCCAGAGCGAAACACCCCGCCCGCGCGCCTGGTCCTGCAGCTGCTCGAGCGTGCGCGCGCCGATGCCGCGCGTCGGGAAGTTCACCACGCGCAGGAACGAGCCGTCGTCGTCCGGCGTCGCGACGAGCCGCAGGTAGGCGAGCGCGTGCTTGATCTCGGCGCGCTCGAAGAAGCGCATGCCGCCGTAGACGCGATACGGCAGCCCGGCATTGAACAGCGCGTGCTCGAGCACGCGCGACTGCGCGTTGCTGCGATAGAGGAGCGCGATCTCGTCGAGCGCGGTGCCCTCGTCGGTGGCGCCCTTGATCACGTCGACGACGAACGAAGCCTCGTCGAGGTCGCTCGGCGCGACGAACGCGCGCACGGGCTCCCCCTTCCCCTCGTCGGTCCACAGGTTCTTGCCAAGGCGCGTCTGGTTGTTCTTGATGAGCGCGTTGGCGGCATCCAGGATGTGGCCGTGCGACCGGTAATTCTGCTCGAGCTTGATGAGCTGCACCGGCCGCTCGGGCGTCGCGAAATCGCGCTCGAAATGCTGCATGTTGGCGACGTTGGCGCCGCGGAAGGCATAGATCGACTGATCGTCGTCGCCGACGGCGAATACGGCCGCATTGGGGCCTGCAAGCTGCTGCAGCCATTTGTACTGCAGCACGTTGGTGTCCTGGAACTCGTCGACGAGCAGGTGCGAGAAACGGCGCCGGTAGTGCTCCCGGATGCCTTCGTGGTTGACCAGGAGCTCATAGCTGCGCAGCAACAGCTCGGCGAAATCGACCGCACCTTCCCGTTGGCACACGGCTTCGTAGAGCGCGTAATGCTCGACCTGCCGGCGCGTGAACTCGTCGCCGGCTTCCACCGCGTTGGGCCGCTGGCCCTGCTCCTTCGCCGCGGCGATGAACCATTGCAGCTGCCGCGCGGGATAGCGCTCGTCGTCGATGTTGTGCGCCCGGTACATCCGCTTGATGAGCGCGAGCTGGTCCTGGGTGTCGAGGATCTGGAACGACTGTGGCAGGTTGGCCGCGCGGTAATGCGCGCGCAACATGCGGTTGCACAGGCCGTGGAACGTGCCGATCCACATGCCACGGGTGCTCATCGGCGTGAGCGTTTGCAGGCGCGTGAGCATCTCCCTCGCGGCCTTGTTGGTGAAGGTCACCGCCAGGATCGACAGCGGGCTCGCCTGCCCCGTTGCGAGCAGCCAGGCGATGCGCGTGGTGAGCACCCGCGTCTTGCCGCTGCCCGCGCCGGCCAGGATCAGCGCGGAGGCGTGCGGCAGCGTGACAGCCGCGAGCTGCTCGGGATTCAGATGCGCGAGAAGAGGAGAGGCCATGCAGGCGAGGCCCGGCGTGCGGGCGGCGGCGCGGCAACGGCGCCGGCCTTCGGGCTCGTGAGGCCACGAGCGCACGTGCATTATAGGCGAGCCGCGCAACACGCCGGCGCACGGCGCACCCGGGGCTATAATCGCCGGTCCCCAGCCGCCCTCGCGCATGGCCCGCGCCCCCGACGAAACGCCCCCTGCGAACTCCGCGACGATGCGCGCGTTCGTGCACTGGATCCGCGCAGCCGCGCCGTACGTGCACGCGTTTCGCGGTCAGACGTTCGTGATCGCGTTCGGCGGCGAGGTCGTCGCGGACGAGTCGTTCCTCGGCGTGGTGCACGACCTGAACCTGCTGCACAGCCTCGGCATCAAGCTCGCCGTGGTGCACGGCTGCCGGCCGCAGGTGGAGGCCATCCTCGCGCAGCAGGGCTACGAGAGCCGCTATGCACACGGCGTGCGCGTCACCGATGCCGACGCGATGGACTGTGTCCTCGAGGCAGCTGGCCAGGTGCGCGCGCGCATCGAGGCGCTGCTTTCGCTCGGCCTCGCCAATTCGCCGATGGCCGGTGCGCGCAACCGCGTGTCGAGCGGCAACTACCTCACGGCCAAGCCGATGGGCATCGTCGACGGCACGGACATGCTCCTCACCGGCGAGGTGCGGCGCGTGGATACCGAAGCGATCCAGCAGCGCCTCGAGGACAACGACATCGTCCTCATCTCGCCGATCGGCTATTCGCCGACGGGCGAGATCTTCAACTTGACGGTCGAGGAAGTCGCAACGCAGGTGGCGGTCCACATGCACGCCGCCAAGCTGATCTTCCTGATGGACACCGACGGCGTGCGCAACGGCCGGCGGCAGTTGCTCTCCGACCTGTCCACCCGCGACGCCGAGGCGCTGCTCGCCAAGCCGAACAAGCTCGCCCCCGACGTGCGGATCTACTTGCCGGCGGTCATCAACGCCTGCAACAACGGTGTCAAGCGCGGCCACCTGATCAGCCGCCACCACGACGGCGCCTTGCCGCTCGAGCTCTTCACGCGCGACGGCGTCGGCACCATGGTTGCAGCCACGGCGCTGGCGCATTTGCGCAACGCGACGATCGACGACGTCGGCGGCATCCTGTCGATCATCGAGCCGCTCGAGGAGCAAGGCGTGCTGGTGCGCCGCTCGCGGGAACGCCTCGAAGCGGAGATCGAGCGCTTCGTGGTGGCCGAGTACGACAACCACATCATCGGCTGCGCCGCGCTGTACGCGTTTCCCGACGAGCGGGTGGGCGAGCTCGCCGCCCTGGCGGTGCACCCGGACTTCCGGCGCGAAGGCTACGGCGAAGCGCTGCTCCGCGAGATCGAGCAGCGAGCGCGGCGCCTCAAGCTGCAGTCGCTGTTCGTGCTCACCACCAAGACGGCGCACTGGTTCCTGGAGCGCGGATTTCGCACCGGCACGATCGCCGACCTGCCGCAGCAGAAGCAGGCGCTCTACAATTACCATCGGAAATCCCAGGTCTACCGCAAGCCGCTCGCGGACAGCGGGCGCTAGTGTGAGCGCCGCCGGGCCGCCCCAAGGCGCTCGCCCCCTTGGGGGTGGCTGCGCCCCGCGCCGCTTCGGGGGGGAAATATTTCGGAAGGAGGCGCCGATGGCGCGCATGATCAAGTGCATCAAGCTGGGCCGCGAGGCCGAAGGGCTCGACTTTCCACCGTATCCGGGCGAGCTCGGCAAGCGGATCTACGAGAACGTCTCGAAGGAGGCGTGGCAGCAATGGCTCAAGCACCAGACGATGCTGGTGAACGAGAACCGGTTGTCGCTCGCGGACGTGCGCGCGCGCAAATGGCTGGCCGAGCAGATGGAGAAGCACTTCTTCGGCGGCGGTGCTGAAATGCCGTCGGGCTACGTGCCGCCGGAAGCCTGACAGCGGCACGCGATCCCAAGCGACCCTAGCGGCTGCGCTCGGCAAGCGCCATGGCCGTATGCAGCTGAGCGCGCAGCGTCTCGCTTGCGCGCCGCTCGCTCTCGACCTGCTCGGTCAACCGCGCAAGGTCGAGCGCGTAGAAATCCAGGCCCGCTTCGCGCGCCGCGAAGTGCATCGCGTCCACTTGGTCGGGACGGTAGGACTCGCCGTCGCTGCGAGGTCCCACGGCCACGAAGCCGAGCAACTCGCCGCGATGCGACATCGGCACGGCGAGGAAGCCGGGCAGCATGGTGCCGCGCATGCGACACGCCGTGCCGTGCGCACGCAGCGCGAGCAGCGTCTCGTCGTTGGCGGAGACCACGTCCGGTGCGCCGACGAGGCTCGTCGCGAGCAGCCCATACGCATTCTCGTGCTGGCGACGGAATACGGCGCATCCCGCCTCATCGGTGAAGCGGTCGAAGGCCGTGACGACGAGCCGTGACAGCGCGTCCGCGTCGGTGGCGTGCTTGGCTTCCGCGACGAAGTTGCGCAGCTGCTCTTCCTTCGCCGCCCATGCGCTGAAGAAAACACGATCGACGAGCCGCTCCACGCGCTGCTTGAGCTGGCTGAACGACAGGTACACCGCCACCGACAGGATCGCGCTCAGCAGCAGTGCCTTGTTCCTGTCGTCGAAGTGCAGGAACTGCTCGACGATGCCGTGCACGAGCTGGAACGCGCCGAGCAGGATCGCGCCGACGATGCCGAAGACAAGCGTGCGATTGAGCGCGAACCCGAAGTCGAAGACTCGCCGGCGCAGGATCGCGTAGACCATTGCGGCTTCCGCGGCCACCACGGCGATGTTCAGCGCGAATACGACATCCTCCGCTGGCAGCGGATAGCCGGTCATCGCGTTGAGGTTGCCGAGAAGCACCACGACCATGATCGTGCCGATGGTCGCCATGATCCATTTCAGGCGCGTGCGCCACTCTCCGTGCGCCTCGCGCCAGGCGAGCACGACCGCGCAGAGGAAGATCGCGAACAGTACGACGGGGCTCGTACGCAGGATCCAGCCTGCGACGGGCTCGTAATAGCCGGCATACAGCCGCCCGTAGAAGACGAGCGCCGCCACTGTGAGCAGTACGAAGAGCCACGGATACGCGCGCGCGATGCGCGCGCGCCATCCGGACGGCCGGTCGTCCGGGTAATGGAGCATGAAGAGGACCAGCGCGGCCGCGCCGAGGTCGTTCGCCATCGAGGCGAGGAAATCCAGCCATTCCACGTGCGCCGCGGCGGGTGCGGAATACGGGAACATCCATCCGTTGAGCAACCCCGACGCGACGAGTGCGCGCATCGCCGTGCCGTCGGGGCGGCGCAGGCCGATCACCACGCCGAGGATGAGCGATGCGGCGCTGCCCAAGGCGTTGGTGACGTAGATGCCCACCGCGTGAGGCGGCAAACGGGTTGCCGCCGGCACGGTGACCTCGACCGTGCGCGCGTTGCCCTGATGCAGCACCTCGACGGTCGCACGCTCGCCGGCCGCGAACGCGAGGAAGCGCCCGAGCGGACGCTCGAAGCGCAGCCGATCCCCCGGCTCGACGCCTTGGTCGGCAAGCGGAGAGCCCGCGGGCAGCGTATCGACGACGTAGGTCGCAGGTCCGCGCTCACGCAGCGTGTGCCCTTCGAACAACGACGCTCCGCGCACGCCCAGCTCGAGGACGCGCGGCGCATGCGAGACTTCGATGGCGAACTGGATGCAAGCCAGGGCGGCACAGACGACGACGGCGGCGCGCCACAGGTTCGCCGTGGGCGTCGTGCGTGGCGGCGCGGGCCGACCTGCGCGCCGCTGCGCTGCCGTGCGCGACGGGGCGCCGTCGAGATCGAGCATGGTCGCCACTCCCGGGGGAGCGCCGATTCTACACGGCGTTTGCCACTGGTAGACTGCGCGCATGACCATGCAGGCCATCAGCCGCTACCCGGTTCCGCCCCTGGAATCCCTGCCCGAGGACATGCGCGCGCGCATCCTCGAAGTGCAGGAGAAGGCGGGCTTCGTGCCGAACGTCTTCCTGACGCTCGCGCATCGTCCGGACGAATTCCGCGCGTTCTTCGCCTATCACGACGCGCTCATGCTCAAGGAAGGCGGCTTGAGCAAGGCCGAGCGCGAGATGATCGTCGTCGCAACCTCGGGCGCGAACGACTGCCTCTATTGCGTGGTGGCGCACGGCGCGATCCTGCGCGTCTATGCCAAGAATGCGCTGGTCGCCGATCAGGTCGCCGTGAACTACCGTAAAGCGGACATCACGCCGCGGCAAAAGGCCATGCTCGCGTTCGCGGTCAAGGTTGCATTGCGCAGCCAGGAGATCGACGAGGCGGATTTCGCCGCCTTGCGCGAGCACGGCTTCAGCGAAGAGGACATCTGGGACATCGGCGCGATCACGGCATTCTTCGCGCTGTCGAACCGCATGGCCAATCTCATCGGCATGCGGCCCAACGACGAGTTCTTCGCGCTCGGCCGATCGGCACGCAGCAAGGGCTGACCGAGATACAAGGGCCGCGACCGTGAAGCGGTCGCCGCCCTTGGTTCTAAGTCAGCTTGCCCCCTCGTAGACGACCTGCCCGCCAACGAGAGTCCAGCGCACCTTGCCCGTCATCTCGTAGCCCGCGAAGGGCGTGTTCTTCCCCTGGCTTTGCAGCGCCGACGGGGTGACGCGCCACGCCGCGTCGGCGTCGAAGATGCAGAGGTCCGCAGGTGCCCCCATGCGCAACGTGCCCGCGTCGATGCCGAGTATGGCAGCCGGTTGCGCCGTGACGCGTGACAGCGCCACCGGGAGTGCGACCTGCGACTCGTTGGCCCACTTGAGCAGCAGTGGCAACAACAGCTCCAGGCCCGTGGCGCCCGGCTCCGCTTCGGCAAACGGCAACTGCTTGGCGTCGTCGTCGACCGGCGCGTGATCCGAGCACACCGCGTCGATGGTCCCGTCCACCACGCCGGCGCGCAGCATCGCGCGATCGCGATCGCCGCGCAGCGGCGGGACGAGATGTGCGGCGGCATCGAACCAGCCGATGTCGACGTCGCACAGGTGCAGGTGATGGATCGACACGTCGCAGGTGATCGGCAGCCCTTCGCGCTTGGCGGCCGCCACCATGACCACGCCTTCGGCGGTGGACAGGCGGCACACGTGCAAGCGCACGCGCGTCGCGCGCACCAGCGCGAACAGCGTGGACAGCGCGATCGTCTCGGCCATCGCCGGAATGGCGGCCAATCCCAGTCGTGTGGCGACCTCGCCATCGTGCGCGACCCCGGCACGACCCAGATACGGATCCTGCGGGCGCAGCCACACCGTGTGACCGAAGGTGGCGGCGTACTGCATCGCACGCAGCAGCACCTGGGTATCGATAAGCGGCACGTCGGCATGCGAGAACGCCACGCAGCCCGCCTCGGCGAGCTCGCCCATTTCGGTCAGCGTCGTCCCGGCCAGTCCGAGCGTCAGCGCACCGACGGGATACACGTGCGCCTGGCTCAGCAGGCGGGCGCGATGCTTCAGCATCTCCACCAGGCCCGGCTCGTCGAGCGGTGGATCGGTGTCGGGCGGGCACGCCAGGCTCGTCACGCCGCCTGCCACGGCGGCTGCGAGCTCCGATTCGAGCGTGGCCTTGTGCTCGAGGCCCGGCTCGCGCAGCCGCGCGGAAAGGTCGACCAGGCCCGGCGCCACGATGCACCCGGCCGCGTCGATGCTGCGATCAGCGCGCCAGCCCGGCGGCGCATCACCAATGCCCGCGATGACGCCGGCCGCGATGAACAGCGGCGCGACGCGGTCCAGGCCCGATGCGGCATCGACCAGCCGGCCATGGCGGATCTCGATGTTCATCGTCAGGCCGCCGCCAGGATGCTCATGACCGCCATGCGCACCGCGATGCCGAACGTCACCTGCGGCAGGATCACCGAGCGCGCGCCGTCGGCGACGCTCGATTCGATCTCGACGCCGCGGTTCATGGGCCCCGGATGCATGACGATCACGTCCTCGCGGGCAGCGGCGAGCTTGTCCATCGTCAACCCGTAGTGCTTGAAGTATTCGCCCGACGACGGGAGCAGCGCGCCCTTCATGCGCTCGTTTTGCAGGCGCAGCATCACCACGACGTCGGCGTCGCGCAAGCCGGCGCGCATGTCCTCGAACACCTGCACGCCCATCGCCTCGACGCGCGTGGGTAGAAGCGTGCGCGGGCCGATGACACGCACTTCGGCTGCGCCGAGCGTGGTCAGGCCGCTGATGAGCGAGCGTGCCACCCGCGAATGCAGCACGTCGCCCACGATGGCAACCGTGAGGCGATGAAAATCGCCACCCTTGTAATGACGGATGGTATAGAGGTCGAGCAGGCCCTGCGTCGGATGCTGATGGCGACCATCGCCCGCGTTCACCACGTGCACATGACGCTTGCCCGTGCGGTTCAGGTGCGCGGCGATGAGGTGCGGCGCGCCCGATTCCGCATGCCGCACGACGAACAGGTCGGCATCCATCGCGACGAGGTTGTCGACCGTGTCGAGCAGCGTCTCGCCTTTCGCGGTGGACGAAACGCCGATGTTGAGATTGATGACGTCGGCCGAGAGCCGCTTGGCCGCGATCTCGAAGGTCGTGCGCGTGCGCGTGGAGTTTTCGAAGAACAGGTTGAACACCGCCTTGCCGCGCAGCAGCGGCACTTTCTTCACCTCGCGCTCTGCGATTCCGACGAACGGCTCCGCGGTGTCCAGCACGTGGCGGATGATGTCGGCGGGCAGCCCTTCGAGCGTGAGCAGGTGCGTGAGCGCTCCGTTCGGATCGAGCTGCGGGTTGCGCATGCGCATCAGGCCTTGCGGAACGGCTCGACGCCGAGCGCGAGCTCGTCGCCGTCGCGGGTGAGCACGATGTTGAGCGCGCGGTCGACGGCGACACGGGCGCCGGCGTAGGTGGCCTCGATCGGCAGCTCGCGGCCGCCGCGGTCGACCAGCACGGCAAGCTCGATGCGCGCCGGACGCCCGAAGTCGAACAGCTCGTTGACGGCTGCCCGCACGCTGCGTCCCGTGTAGAGCACGTCGTCGATGAGGACGATGGACGAACCGGTGACGTCGAACGGAATGTCGCTGCGCTTGGTGCCGCCCTTCAGTCCCGCAGTGGTGTAATCGTCGCGGTAGAACGACACGTCGATGAAGCCGAGCGCATGGTTGCCGGGGATCTCGCGCGCAAGGCGTTCGGCGAGCCATGCGCCGCCCGAGTAGATGCCGACGAACGCGGCGTCGTGGTCCACCGCGGCGCTCATGTGCGCCACGAGCTCGGTCAGCGCCGTTTCGGCGTCAGGCAGCTGGGGCGCGGTCATCCGGACGATCCAGATACGCCTGCAGGATGATCTGCGCGGCCACCGCGTCACGCAATGCGCGCTCGCTGCGTCCGCCATGCCCCGCCTCGCGCAAGGCCGAACGGGCGATCTCGGTGGTGTAACGCTCGTCGACCTCGATCACGGGCAGCCCGTGACGACCCGCGAGCTGCCGCGCAAAGCGGCGCGCGCGCACGGTGAGCTCGTGCGGTGTGCCATCCGCGTGCAACGGGATGCCGACCACCAGCCGATCGGGCTGCCATTCGTCGATCAGCGCGCCGATCGCGGCGAAGCGCCGGCTCGTGGCTTCGGCGTCGATGGTGGTCAACGGCCGCGCCGTACCGAGACGCGTGGTGCCGATGGCGACGCCGATGCGGCGCAGTCCGAAATCGAAGGCGAGCAACGTGGCGTCGGCCGACTCGACTGCCAGCGAAAGCGCGCCGTGTACGGTGTCGAGCTGGTCGCCGTCGGGGCGCCCCTTGCGGCTCAAGATCACGCGTGCCCGACGTCGTCGGACAGCCGGGAGAAATCGATGCCGAGCAAGCGCATCGCGGCTGGCAGGCGCGCCTCGGCGGGCAAGCCGAACAACAGGTCGGGATCGGCCTCGACCGTGAGCCAGGCGTTCTGCGCGAGCTCCTGCTCCAGCTGCCCGGCCTCCCAGCCGGCGTACCCCAATGACACGAGCATGTCGCGCGGCCCTTCGCCACGGCCGACCGCCTCGAGCACATCCTTGGACGTGGTGAGGCCCAGATCGTCGCTGATCGCGAGGGTGGACTGCCAGTTGCCGAGCGGCCGGTGGAGCACGAAGCCGCGGTCGACCTGCACGGGCCCGCCGAAATGCACCGGCGATTCGCGCCGTTCGGCGTCTGCCAGCGGGATGTCGATCTGATCGAACAGCGCCGACAACGTCATGTCGATCGGCTTGTTGACGACGATGCCGAGCGCGCCGTCCTTGCTGTGCTCGCACACGTAGGTGAGCGAATGCGCGAAATGCGGGTCCGCCATGGCGGGCATGGCGATCAGGAAGTGATGCGTCAGGTTGACGGTATCCGGCATCGGTCGGCGCTCAATTGTAATCTGCGGGGGTGGGCGGCACAATCGAGCGCCCCACCACACGGCCTCGCCATGCACCCCGTCATGCTCGTCCCCGCTCTGCGCGCGCTCTGCTGCGCGGTCGCATTATGCGCGCTCACCTCCGGGGCGCAGGCGCACCTCACGTTGATGCACGGGTTTGCCGACTATGCCAGCGCGCTGCTGTGGATCCAGGCAGAGCAGGAGGGTCCGGTCACGGTGAGCTGGCATGCGCGCGATGGCACGGAGCGCAACACGACGGTGCAGGCGCGCAACGTCGAGGAGCGCGTGACGCTCGTTCGCTTGACCGACCTCGCGCCAGGCACCGAAGTTCCCTACACGGTGAGCGGCGACGCGGAGCGGCGGGAGGGAACGTTGCGCACGCAGGCGTACTGGCGCCGTCCGGCCGACGCTGAACCGCTCACCATCGCCATCGGCTCGTGCTTCTTCCTCGGCGACGACACGGGTCCGTGGCAGGACCGCGGTTACGGCGGCGGCTACGAGGTGTTCGACGCGATCGCCGCACAACGCCCGGACCTCATGGTGTGGATGGGCGACAACCTGTACTTCCAGGCGCCCGACGAGCTCGATCCCGTCGCGATGGCCGCACGCTACCGCCGCCAGCGCACGTTTCCGCCGCTGCAGAAGCTGCTCACGGCCACGGCGCATGTCGCCATCTGGGACGATCACGACTACGGCCCGAACGACGCCGACCTGTCGTACACGATGAAGGGCGAGTCGCTGCGGCTTTTCCGGCGCTACTGGGCCAACCCGTCGTACGGGCTGCCCGGCGTGCGCGGCGTGTTCGGCCGCGTGCGCCTCGGCGACGTCGACATCTTCCTGCTCGACGACCGCTGGTACCGCACCGCCAACGGGATGCGGGACGGCCCCGGCAAGACGATGTTCGGCGCGGCCCAGCTCGAATGGCTGCGCAGCGCCCTGGTCTATTCGGAAGCGCCGATCAAGCTCGTCGTCAACGGCAGCCAGCTGTTCAACCGCGCCAACCGGTTCGAGGGCTGGCCGCGCTACGCGACGGAGCAGCAGGAGTTCCTGCGCTGGCTCGCCGACCAGAAAGTGGACGGCCTGCTGTTCGCGAGCGGCGATCGGCACTTCGGCGAGCTGTTGCGCGTGACGCGCGATGGTGGCGATTATCCGCTGTACGAGTTCACGTCGAGCCCGCTCACGTCGAGGCCGTTCGACATCCGGGATCCCGCGGAGCGCAACAATGCCGACGCCGTCACCGGAACGTTCTTCGCGCGCCGGCAGTTCGGCCTGATTCGCGTGACAGGCCCGTCGAACGCGCGCCACATCGCCTTCGAAAGCCACGACAGCGCCGGCGTGCTGTTGTGGCATCACGAAATCGAGGCCAGCGAGCTGCGCAGCTCGCGCTGACGTCGGCGGCATCCCGCGCGCTGGCGCGGTTCCGGCAACCGGCAGCTGACCCCGTCCGGGGCCGTGCCGCGTTTCAACGGCATCGTCCTTCGTCCACGGAGGTTCCATGCCGACACCAAAAACGTGCGCACGCGCGCTCGCCGCCATCCTGCTCGTCATCCTCGCCACCGATGCCGCGCCGTTCTGCGGCTTTTTCGTCGGCAAGGCGGACACGACGCTGTACAACAAGGCGTCCCAGGTGATCCTCGTGCGCGACGGCAACCGCACGGTCATCAGCATGCTGAACGACTACCGGGGCGAGCCCGCGCACTTCGCGCTCGTCGTACCCGTGCCGCAAGTGCTCGAGCGCAGCCAGATCCGCGTCGGCGACCGGCGCATCTTCGAGCGCATCGACGCCTTTACTGCCCCGCGGCTGGCCGAGTACTTCGATCCGAATCCGTGCGAGCGCGCGGACCGGCAAGTGCGCGATCTGCTCGCCCGCAATGCGGCCGCCCCCGCGGCCACGCCCGCGGCCAAGCGCAAGGACCAGGCGCTCGGGGTGACGGTCGAGGCGCGCTACACGATCGGCGAATACGACATCGCGATCCTCTCGGCGACCGAGTCGAACGGGCTGGAGACCTGGCTGCTGCGCAACGGCTATCGCATCCCGAAGGGCGCATCGAGCGCATTGCGACCGTATGTCCGGCAGAACCTCAAGTTCTTCGTGGCGCGGGTGAACCTGGCAGAACATGCCAAGAGCGGCCACGCGTGGCTGTCGCCGTTGCAATTCGCGTTCGAATCGGAGAAGTTCATGCTGCCCGTGCGCCTAGGCATGCTCAATGCCGATGGGCCGCAGGACCTCGTCGTCTACGCATTGACGCAGCGCGGACGCGTGGAAACCACCAACTACCGCACGGTGCGATTGCCGACGGATGCGGAGCTGCCCGTGCACGTGCGCGACGATTTCGGCGCGGTCTATCGCGCGCTCTTCGACGAGCAGGCGCGGCGCGAAGACCTGCGCGCCGTGTTCACGGAGTACTTCTGGGACATGAGCTGGTGCGACCCGTGCGCGGGCGATCCGCTGACGCCGGCGGAGCTGCGCGATGCCGGCGTGTTCTGGGTCGATCCGACCGGCGCACGCGGCGCTTTGCCCGTCATGGTGACGCGGCTGCACCTGCGCTACACGCCCGACACGCTGCCCGAAGATCTCGCGTTCCAGCAAACCGCGGACCGACAGCCGTATCAGGCGCGCTACGTGCTGCGCCACCCATGGCAAGGGCGGCCCGATGCATGCCCTGCGGCTGCCGGGTATTTCGACGAGGTGCGCGAGCGCCAGGGCCGTGAGGCATCGACGCTCGCCGCGCTGACCGGCTGGAATGTCGACCGCATCCGCAGTCGCATGGCACTGCCACCGGTCGCCGCGCCGCGGTGGTGGGAATCGCTCTGGCCGGCGACCGCGCCGTGACGCCGCTGCCACCGGCCAAGGCCGCAAGGGACAACGTCGTGCCCTTGCATCCCGTGCTCCCCGGGCCTGCGGCGTTGCGGTCCGCTGGTCTTGTCACGCGCCTCGGATTGCCGCGCGATGCGCGCCTCGTGCAGATCGCGTTTCTCGGCATCCTGCTGTCTTTCGGCGTGCTCATCCGCGACTTCACCTTGCAGCCGGTGCAGATGCTGCTCACCTTCACCGCGGGATTGATCACGCAGGCCGTGTGGATCGCTACGCTCCGGCTGCGCCGCAAAGGCTATCTGTCCGCCCTCGTGACGTGCTTCGGCCTGTCGATCCTGCTGCGGGCCGACAGCGTGTGGGTGCATCCGCTCGCCGCGTGTCTTGCGATCTCGGCCAAGTTCGCCCTCCGCGTGCACGGCAAGCACCTGTTCAACCCGGCGAACCTGGGCGTCGTCGTCGCGACGACGCTGCTGCCGGGCGCATGGATCTCGCCCGGGCAATGGGGTAACGCGCTCGCGGCAGCCTGCTGGTTCGTGGTGCTCGGCGGGCTCGTCACCGGCAAAGCGCAACGCAGCGACATCGCGTGGGCGTTCCTGCTTTCCTGGCTCGGCGTGATCGCGCTGCGCGTCGCCTGGCTGGGTCAGGCGTGGTCGGTGTGGTGGCACCAGCTCGGCAGCGGCGCGCTGCTGCTGTTCGCCTTCTTCATGATCTCCGATCCGATGACGATTCCCGACGATCGACGCGCGCGGATCGCGTATGCGCTGCTGGTGGCCCTGCTCGCCTATGCGTGGCAGTTCGTGCTGTACCGGCCCAATGCGCTCGTCTTCGCGCTGTTCCTTGCAACGCCCGCCGTACCGCTGCTCGATCACCTGTTTCCATCGCGTCGTTTCGCGTGGCGCGGGGCCCGGCCCGCGTGATGTGCACAATAGCGGGATGGCGCGCCTTTCGCTCGCGGTGCCCGTGCTCGTCGCGCTCGCGTGCGCCGCGGCGAGCGCGCGTGCTGCGCCTGCCGACACGGGTGAGCGCGTGCAGCTCGACCCTTTCGCGCGTGCAACCGCGGGCGATGCCCATTGCCCCGAGCAACAGCCGCCCCTGTTGAGCGCCGCCGACGCGCGCAACGAGGCGCACGTGCGCGTCGAGCGCGGCCTGCGCTGCGCGATGGACGGCACCTGCGAGGCCGGTGGCGCCTACAGGCGCGATCCCGAGGTCAACGAGCGCACGCGCGCGTTGATCGCCGCTGACCTGCGCTTTGCCGACACCTCGGTGTGGGTGACGACCACGCGCAAATGGGTCACGCTGCAAGGCTGCGTGCGCACGCAGGCGCAGCATCGGCTGCTCGTGCAGGTCGTGCGCAGGCAGCCGGGTGTCGAACGCGTCTTCGACGAGCTGCATGTCGGCCCGTCGCGCGCCGCGCACCGGGCCACGCCATGACCGCAGCCGGCGACACCGCGCTCATCGCGCTCGACTGGGGCACCACGTCGGCGCGCGCCTACCGCATGCGTCGCGACGGTGCGTTGATCGACCAGCGGCACGCCGCGCTCGGCGTGCAACACGTGCGCCCCGGTGAATTTGCACAGGCACTCGGCGCCCTGCTCGGGGACTGGAGCGCGCTGCCGGTGCCTCGCCTCGCCTGCGGCATGATCGGCAGCCGGCAGGGCTGGATCGAAGCCCCGTACAGCCGCTGTCCGGTCGCGCTGCAGGCGCTCGCGGCCGCGACGGTGCGTACGCCGGAAGGCGAGGTCGCGATCGTCGGCGGCCTGACGTGCGTCGACGACACCGGGGTGCCCGACGTGCTGCGCGGCGAGGAAACGCAGGTCGCAGGACTGCCCGACGACGCGCTCGATGCCGCACTCGTGATCCAGCCTGGCACGCACAGCAAGTGGACGGCCGTCGCCAACCACGCCATTGCCGGGTTCTCGACTTACATGACCGGCGAGCTGTACGCCGTGCTGCGCGAGCACAGCATCCTCGGGCGCCTGCTGGCCAAGGGGCTGTTCGACGACGCCGCGTTCGCGCGCGGCGTCGATGCCGGGTTGCAGGCGCCGGCCGGCGCCCTGCCCCATCAGCTGTTCGCAGCGCGCACGCTCGCATTGTTCGACGCGTTGACGCCGGCGGGCGCGGGCGACTATCTGTCCGGTCTGCTCATCGGCCACGAGATCGCGCACGGCCGCGCATGGGCGGCGCGCCATGCGAGCGCTGCGGCGAGCACGTGGCTCGTGGGCGACGACGCTTTGTGCGACCGCTATGCGCGCGCGCTCGCGCAGGCCGGCGTGGCCACGCGCCGCGGCCCGGCGGACGCGGCGGCGCGGGGGCTGTGGCGGTTGGCCAGGCTGAGCGGGATGGTGGTGTAGGGCTACTCCGCGGCCTCCTTGTATGCGCGACGCGACACGCAGCGTCGCGCGTCGGCCGCCAGTCGTTCCCTCGGCGCCGACCCTCCGGGTCTCGGCTCGCTACGCTCGCCCGCCTCGCTCACTCCTCGGCCTCCTTGTATGCGCGACGCGTCACGCACCGTCGCGTGTCGGCCTCCAGTCGCTCGGCCGCCGACGGCCCTGCGGGTCTTGGCTGCGCCCCGGCGGCCTCACTCCTCCTCATGCTTGCGATGCTTGGCGTAGTCGGTGGCGAGCTGCTGCTGCAGATTCGGCGGCGCCTGCTCATAGTGCGACAGTGACATGGTCCACGCGCCGTGGCCGCCGGTCATCGACTTGAGCCGCGCCGCGTAGCCGTCGAGCTCCGACAAGGGCGCGAGTCCGTTCACCGCCAACATGTCCGCCGTGAGCGTCTGCGTCCCCGTGACCTGGCCGCGCCGCGAGGACAGGTCGCCCGTCACGTCGCCCATCGTCTGCGACGGACAGTTGATCTCCACGCCGACGATCGGCTCGAGCACGATCGGACGCGCCTTGGCGATGGCATCGAGGAATGCCTTGCGGCCCGCCGACACGAACGCGACTTCCTTCGAATCGACGGGATGGTATTTGCCGTCGTAGACGATGACGCGCACGTCCTGGATGGGAAATCCCGCCACGGGGCCGGCACCGAGCACCTGCTCCACGCCCTTCTGCACCGCGGGGATGAGCGTGTTCGGGATGGCGCCGCCCTTCACCTGATCGACGAACTCGAAGCCGCTGCCGCGTGGCAGCGGCTCGACGCGCAGGAACACTTCGCCGAACTGGCCTGCACCACCGGTCTGCTTCTTGTGCCGGTGATGGCCCTCGGCTTTCGAGGTGATCGTCTCGCGATACGGCACGCGCGGCGGTCGGGTGTCCACCTCGAGCTTGAACTGGGTTGCCATGCGTTCGAACACCGAGCGCAGATGCAAGTCGCCCAGGCCGCGCAGCACCGTCTCGTTGACCACGGGGTCGTGCGTGACGACGAGCGTCGGGTCTTCCGCCATCATCTTGTGCAGGACGTCGGAGATGCGCTGCTCGTCGCCGCGCCGCTTGGGCGTGATGGCGAAGCCATGCATCGGCACTGGAAACTCGAGCGGGCGCATGTGGATGTGATCCTCGTCATGCGAGTCGTGCAGGACGCGGTCGAACTCGATCTCCTCGACTTTCGAGACCGCGGCGAGGTCGCCCGGGACCACGGCATCGACTTCGACGTACTTGGCCCCCTGCAGCATGAACAGATGGCCCACCTTGAACGCCTTGCGGCCGTCGCCGACGAAGAGCTGCGTATCGCGGGTGATCGTGCCTTGGTGCACGCGGAAGATGCCGAGCTTGCCCACGAACGGATCGACGACGACCTTGAAGACGTGCGCGAGCACATGCCGGTGCGGATCGGGCACCGAGCGGAATTCCGTCGCGCCATCCCCTTCGCCTTTGTAGAAGAGTGGCGGATTGCCTTCCGTTGGATTGGGCGCGAGCTTGACGAGCACGTCGATCAGCTCCCCGACACCGGCGCCGGTGCGCGCCGAGACGAAGCACACCGGCACGAGATGGCCTTCGCGCAGCGCCTTCTCGAACGGCGCGTGCAGCTGGTTCGGCTCGATGTCGCCCTGCTCGAGATACAGGGCCATCAGGTCTTCGTCGACTTCCACGACCTGGTCCACCAGCGCGCGATGCGCATCCTCCACCGAGGAGAAATCGCTCTCGCCCGAAGGATTGAAAAAACAGTCGACGACGCGTGTGCCGCGGCCCGCCGGCAGATTGATCGGCAGGCATTCCTTGCCGAACGCATCGCGGATCGCTGCAAGCACGCCCGGCAGATCGACGTTCTCCGCGTCGATGCGGTTCACCACGATCAGCCGGCACAGCCCGCGCTTGGCGGCCCACTCCATCATGCGCGAGCCGATCATCTGCACGCCGCTCGCCGCGTTGATGACGACGGCTGCCGTCTCGACGGCATCGAGCGCACCGATCGACTGCCCGATGAAATCGGGGAAGCCAGGCGTGTCGATGAGATGGATGCGCGTGCCCGCGGTCTCGAAATGCAGCAGCGACGCGCGGAGGGAATGCTGGTAGGTCTTCTCCAGGGGGTCGTGGTCGCTGACGGTGGTGCCGCGCTCGACGCTGCCGGCCGCCGGGATGGCGCCGGACTTCGCGAGGAGCGCTTCGGCGAGCGTCGTCTTGCCTGCCGCACCGTCACCGACCAGCGCTACGGTACGAATATTCTCCGTGGCGAATTGCGCCATCGTTGCCTCCTTGTCCTGGTTGACGCGGGTGTGATGAGCTTCGTCGTGCGGCGCATCGGCCAAGGCGATGCGCTCGCGTTCGGTGCAGCCGGGCGTGCGCTCCGCGCGCGCAGAGGGCGCGCGTCTCCGGACACGCCTGGCGGTAGCAGCAGAGGGAAGTGCGGCGACGGCATGAGCGGGCGGATCCAGCACGCGGACGTCGGAAGCCGCCGGACCAAGGATCGCCGGGCAGCAGTGACGATGCTACACCTTCCGCGCCGGGCCGCGATGCTAGACTGGGCCGATCGCAACGAAGCTCCACATGCGCTCGTTTCGCCGCTCCGCCCGCAAGGTGCTGGCGAACCCGCTCGGGTTCGCACTCCAGGTGCTCAAGGCGTTCAAGGCCAACCAGGGCCTGCTGCTCGCCGGGGGCGTCGCGTATTACACGCTGCTGTCGATCGTCCCGCTGCTGATCCTGCTCGTGATCGTGCTGTCGCACGTGGTCGACACGGAGCAGCTGCTGGCCACCGTCGCCCGCTACCTGCAGCTGGTGGCACCGGGCCAGTCCGGCCCCATCATGGACGACATGCGAGCGTTCGTCGCCAACCGCGGGGTGATCGGCTGGACCCTCGCCGTGACGCTGGTGTTCTTCAGCTCGCTCGCCTTCACCGTGCTCGAGAACGCGATGTCCGTCATCTTCTACCATCGCGTGGCGATTCGCCGGCGCCATTTCGTCATGTCGGCGCTGCTGCCCTATCTGTACATCCTGTTGCTCGGCATCGGGCTGCTCGTCGTGACCGTCGTTGCGAGCGCCCTGCAGAACATGGCCGCCGAATCCATCCTGGTCGACGGGCATGAATGGTCGCTCGGCCGCCTCTCGTCCGTGCTGCTGTACCTCATCGGGGTGGTGGGCGAAGTGCTGCTGCTCGCGACGATCTACCTCGTGATGCCCGTCGGGCGCCTGTCATGGCGCCATGCGTTGGTCGGCGGCGTCGCCGCCACGGTGCTGTGGGAGATCTCGCGCCACGTGCTCGTGTGGTACTTCGCGACGTTGTCGCAGGTGCGCACCGTGTACGGCTCGCTCACCACCGCCATCGTCGTGCTGCTGAGCCTCGAAATCGCGGCGATCGTGCTGCTGTTCGGCGCGCAGGTGATCGCCGAATACGAGCGGATCGGCGACGAGCCGATCGAAAAGAAACCCGAGGGAATGCGCACGCCGAAGGCGACGTAGCGGCGGGCGACGACGAGCGAGCGACCCGCACAACCGGCTGGCCGCGCAACGCGGCCACACATCAGGAACGCTGCGCAGCCTCGAGCAATTCTCGCGTGGCACGCAGGCCCGACTCGAGCGCCCCCTGCATCCACGTATGCGTGAGCGACGCGTGCTCGCCCGCGAAGAAGATGCGTCCTTCCGGCGCCACGATGTGCCGATGCAGCGTGGTGTGCTGGCCCGGGGAGAACCACGCGAACGCGCCGCTGCTGTACGGATGGTTGTCCCAGCTCCAGCTCGCCGTGCTGCGCACCATCCCCGGCGTCATGAGTTGCGGATGTACGCGGGCGACATGGCGCAGCGTGACGGCTGCGCGCTCCGCCGGTGCGAGGCTGGCCAGGCGGCGCGCCGGCTGGCCCCATGAGTAAGACGCCAGCATCACGCCCGGCCCCGCCGAGACGCGCGGATCCTTCGCCTGCGCATTGTCCGAGGGATAGTACGTGGTGCCCGTCGGCAGGTCGGTGAACGTGCCGCCGCCGAAGATGCCATCGTCCGCCTCCCAGAAGCGCCGCGCGGTGACGGCGAGCACCTTGGTCGACGAATCGTAAGTGAGCATACGAATCGCGCGAGCCTTCTCGCCCCCGAGAGCCGGCTCGATCTCGATGCGCGAGAGCACCGGGCACGGCAGGGTGCACACCAGGTAGTCGGCGCTCACCTGCATGTCGCGCCCCTGCATGCGATACGACGCCGTGACACCCGCGGCGCCCTGTGTCAGGCGCGTAACGACGGCGCCCTGGCGCGGCCGCGCGCGCAACCGCGCCGCGAACGCGCTCGCGAGCCGGTCGGTGCCGCCGACCACTTCGTCGAAGCCCTGAGTCCATACCTGCTCGAACTCCTCGCGCAGCGTCTCCGTGGCCGCGCTGTACAGCAGTGTTTCCTCGCCGCTCGTCACGGCCATCAGCTCGATCGCTTCGGTCGAAAGGCCCGCCGCTTCGCACAGCTCGACGAGCGTCTGCTCGTCGAACCGGCGCAGGCGCGCGCTGGACAGCGCATCGGCGCGCAGCTCCCGGCGCTCGTCGGGGGTGAGCGCATCGGCCACCTTGCTGACGGCCGACGCCCAGAAGTCGTCCGGCGACGCGGTCGCCGCTTCCTCGGGCGTGAGGCGGTAGCGCGGATACAGGGCCTTTGCGTCGGCGATGCGCACGCGCTGGCCGCGCGCGAAATAGTAGGACTGCGGATTGCCGTGCACGAACGGGCGGATCGGCACGCCGAACAGCGTCAGATAGCGGCGCGTCAGTTCGTGGCCCTTCGGGATGCGCATCGCCCCCGCCTCGCCGTAGCGGCCGTCCGCGAAACGCAGCGTGCGCGCACGTCCGCCGATATGGCGCTCGTCGGCTTCGAGCAGCGTGACGCGATGACCCCGCTGCTCGAGCTCGTACGCCGTCACGAGGCCGGCCAATCCGGCTCCGACCACCACGACGGACAGCGGACGCGCGGGATCGGGCGTAGCGGCGAGCGCAGGCAACGCGGCCTGCGCAGCGCCGGTGCCCGCCAGTGCGAGCAAACGGCGCAGGAACTCGCGCCGCGGAACGGCAAAGCGGGGCGGCAGGCCGCTCAAGGACGATCAGGCCGGTGCGGCGATGCTCAGCATGTCGCGCAGATGGCGCAACAGCTCGTCTTCCTGATAGGGCTTGCCGAGATACAGGTCGACGCCCAGCTCCGCCGCGCGATTGCGATGCTTTTCCGCGGTGCGCGACGTGATCATGATGATCGGGATGTGCGCGTTCTTGGCGTCGCCCTTGATGGTCTTGGTGAACTCGAAGCCGTCCATGCGGGGCATCTCGATGTCGAGCAGGATGACGTCGGGCGTATGGGCGCCCAGCACCTGCAGCGCATCGACGCCGTCCTTCGCCGTCAGCACGTCGAAGCCCTCGCGCGCGAGCAGGCGGCTCGTGATCTTGCGCACGGTGAGCGAGTCGTCGACGATCATGACCAGCGGGCGATTGTCGTGCGCGGCCTTGTGCGCGGTGGGCGCAACGCGCTGCTCGGCGTGCGGATCGAATGCCTGCACGTCGGCGCGCTGGGCGAGCTGCACCGGGTTGATGATCAG
Source organism: Casimicrobiaceae bacterium (assembly GCA_035475895.1). GTDB lineage: Bacteria > Pseudomonadota > Gammaproteobacteria > Burkholderiales > Casimicrobiaceae > VBCG01. The sequence continues at coordinate 27,201 of DATILY010000010.1, forward strand.
CACGATCTCGCCCGTGCCGAGCACCGTGGCGCCCGAGATGCCGGACACGCGCGCAAGCTGCGGCCCGATGTTCTTCACCACGACTTCCTGGTTGCCGACCATCTCGTCGACGTGGATGCCGGCGACGCCCTGCCCGCTGCGCACCAGCAGGACGGCGTTGTAGCGCATCGTCTCCGGGTTGTGCGCGGTGTCGCCGAGCAGGCGCGGGAGGTAATGGAACGGATAGCTGCGTCCCTGCCACTCCACCGCGCGCGCGACGTACAGGTTGAGGAGCGCGTCGGCCTTGACCTGCTGGACCTGCTCGACCATCGGTGCCGGCAGCGCCCACAGGCGTCCGCCTGCGCGCACGAGCACGGCCTGCGCAACCGCCAGCGTGAGCGGCAGGTACAGATTGAACTGGCTGCCCTTGCCCGGCGACGTCTGCACCTCCACGCGTCCGCCCAGGGCCGCGATCTCGCTGCGCACGACGTCCATGCCGATGCCGCGGCCGGAGATCTGCGTGACTTTCGACGCGGTGGAAAAGCCCGGCTGGAACAGGCATTCGATGAGCTGCTGGTCCGTCGGCTCGGCGTCGGCCGCGATGAGCCCGACTGCGCGTGCGCGCTCTTTCACGCGCGCGAGATCGACCCCGGCACCGTCGTCGGAAAGCTCGATCAGGATTTCGTTGCCGACCTGCTTCACCGTCAGCGCGATCTCGCCCGTCTCGGGCTTGCCCGCCTGCTGGCGCGCGTCGCGCGACTCGAGACCGTGGTCGAGCGAATTGCGCAACAGATGCTCGAGCGGACCGACGAGCTTTTCCAGCACCGAGCGATCGAGCTCGGTCTGCGCGCCGTGTATTTCCAGGTTCGCCCGCTTGTCGAGCTCGCGCGCGGTGGTGCGCAGGATGCGGTAGAGGCGCTCGGACAGGCTGCCGAAGGGCACGGTGCGGATCGCGAACAGGCGCTGCTGCACGTCGCGCGACAGCCGCGCCTGGGCGAGCAGCGCGGCGTCGGCGTCGTCGAGGTTGCGCAGCAGCGACTGCTGCACCGTCGAAACGTCGTTCACGCCTTCTGCGAGCGAGCGCGTGAGCTCCTGGAAGCGGGTGTAGCGGTCGAGCTCGAGCGGATCGAATTCGTCGCTGGTCGGATGCAGCGCCGACATGCGCGACTGGATCTGCGTTTCGGCCTGCAGCTCGATCTCGCGCACCTGGCCACGCAGGCGAATGACGCTGCTCGTGAGCTCGAGGAGGTTGGCCTTCAGCGTGCGCAGCTCGCCTTCGACGCGCGCTCGCGCGATCGCGACTTCGCCCGCTTCGTTCACCAGCCGGTCGACCGTGTCGGCGCGCACGCGCAGCATGGCGCGCGCGCCGGCCTCGCCTTCGCCTGCCTCGGTGCGGACCGGCGGCGCTGCGGCGGGCGGCGGCGCAACGACCGCGGGCGCGCCCGGCAGCGGAAGCACGATCGGACGCTCGGCCTGCGGCGGCGCTGCGGCGGCGGACGTTGCGGGTTGTGCGGACGCGGTGTGCGTCGTCGCCGGCGCGACGGGCGTCACCGCAGGCGCGGGTTCGTCCGGGACCGGCTGCAGCCACGGCAGCGCGACGTTGCTGCGGCCTTCGCGCAATGCGTCGAGCACGTACGCGACGTGGTCGAGATCCGTTTCCAGCGCTTCGAAGAGCGCCGGAGTGGCAGGCGCCAGCGAATCGCCGTCCATCAGGCGCGATTCCATGCGGTGCGTGAGTTCGCCCAGGCGCATCGCGCCCGCCATGCGCGCACTGCCCTTGAACGTGTGGAGCGTGCGCCGCAAGCGCTGCGCCACCGTATTGTCCGTGGGCGTGCGGCGCCAGGTGCGCACCTGCTCGCCCGCCTGCGGGAACAGGTCGCCGGCCTCTTCGAGGAAGATCGCGAGCACCGCTTCGTCGACCTCGTCCTTGAGATCGATGAGCGGATCGTGCTCCGGCTCGAACGGCCTGGGAATGACGAGCTCGACCGGCGCGAGCGGTGGAACGGCTTTCAGCGGCGGCAGCGGGGCGATGCGCGGAACCGACGGTTTTTCGAGCTCGGGCGCCGCGGCGCTCGCTTGCGGCTCGGACGCCGCCGCGATGGCCTCGGCGTCGGGCGCTTCTTCACGCGCGGCCGCTTGCGCGGCAGCGGTCTCGGCATCGTCGGGCGCCCCGGCCGTTGCATCCTGCCGCAGGTTCTCGAGCTCGCGCTGGATCGCAGCACCTTCCTGGTCGTGCGCGCTCATGAACCCGAAGCGCGCACGCACGCGGGCGGCGAAATCGGTGAGCCCTGCGATGGCGCGCGCGAGCACCGGCTGCGCGCTCGCGGGCACGGGCGCGCCGTGCTCCTGCAAGGCGAGCAGCGCCTGCTCCAGCGCCTTCGCGGTGGTGGCGATCAGCGGAAAGCCGCCGGTGCGATGAATGCCGCACAGCGTATGGCTTGCGCGCACCATGGCCTCGGACGGCACGTAGTGCGAATCGAACTGCAGCAGCGACAGCTCGTGCGCGAGCACGGCGAGGTGCTGCTCGGCTTCGTCGCAGAGGATGCGCCACAGCGACTGCGACAGCGTGACGGACCCGACGACCACGACGTCGTCGGTATCGGCCTCGGCCTGATCGGTGGATGCGTGCGCAGGCTCCGGCTCGGCGGGCTCTTCCTCGGCCGGCTCCGTCAACGCCGCGGTGACGGGCTCGTCGGCCGCACGCGCGAAATGCACGGGCTCTCCAACCGGCTCGGCCAGCGACAACGAGGGGAAGCGGCCGGACGGCGCCGCGTGCAGGGGCGGCTGCGTGTTGTCGGCAACCACGCGCAGCACCGGCTTGCTGGCGTCGGCGTGGACGGTGCCCACTTCGATCGTCTCGCCGGCGAATTCCTCTTCGTCGACGTGCGGAAGCTCGGCGGAGGCGGCTCCCAGCTCGGGCAATTCGATCATCTCGAGATCGGGCAGGCGCGGCGCCGGCGGCGCATCCTCCATGCGCGCAGGTGCAGCGGGCGGCGGAGGCGGCGGTGCGACGGTCAACGGCTTGGGACCCGGCGGGCGCGGCGGGGGTGCGCCACCGCCGAGCTCGGCTTCGACTGCACGGATGGCGGCCTGGATCGGCGCCGGGTCGGCCGTCACGCGGCGCACTTCGACGAGCGCTTCCACCCACGCGCGGAAATCGTGCTCCGCGGTGCCGATCATCGCGAGGACCGTGGGGGTGACGGCGCGCTCTTCCTCGAGCAGGCGGTTGTGGATCTTCTCGACCTCGTACGCGATGTCGCCGAGCTGGGTCAGCCCGACCATGCGTCCGCTGCCCTTCAAGGTGTGGAACTGCCGGCGCACCGTGCCGAGCGCTTCGCGGTCCCCGGGATTGCGCTCGAGCGCCTGGCGCTGGTCGCCAACGGTGTCGAGCACCTCGGCGGCTTCGGTGAGATAGATCTCCAGGAGCTCCGCATCGAGCTGGCTCGCATCCGTGGCGAGCAGGCGCTGCGTCTCCTCGGAAATCTCCGGTGCGGGTGCGGCACCCGTGTCGGCGATCTGCTCGACTGCAGCGGCGAGCGCGGCGGTTCCGCCGGTGGCAAGCTGCTGGAGGGCGGCATCGGCCTGGCCAACGAGCTCGGCGTCGCCGATGAGCTCCGCGTCGTCGCGCAGGCCTTCGAGCTTGACCTTGAGGCTCTCGCGCGCAGGCGCATCGGCCGGCGCCTTGTGCACCTCGGCAACGATTTCGGGCAGCGCGGCGCGCAGTTCCGCAACCGCGGTTTCGACCGAATCGGCCGGGCCGGCGGCCGGTGCCGGCGCCTCGCCGAGCCGCTTGGCGAGCAACGGCGCGATGAGCCGCTCGCGCTCCGGTCGCTGCTGCTCGACCGCCTCGATGTAGAAGCCGAGGCCGGACAGCGATTCGGCCAGCAGCTCGAGGTCCTCGTCGTTGACGGGCACGTCGGCGTCGGCGTAGGTATCGATCTGCTGCTGGCACAGCTCGAGCAGGCGCCCGGCATCCTCGAGCCCCAGCATGCGCAGCGCACCGCGGATCTGCGTGCTGTCCTTGGCGAGCGATGCGAGGTCGGCGCGCTTGGCGTGGTCGCGGAAGAACGCGTCGAGCACCTGCTCCATGTGGCGCAGGTTCGCCTGGATCTCGCGTCCGACCTGGGCCAGCAGCACGCGCTCCTGCGCGCGCTTGCCCATCTCGTCGAGCATCGGGGCGCTTGCGGCTGCGGCGCGACCGGCGCGCGCAGCGTCGAGCCGCGCCAGCATGGCGTCGACCTGGCGCGGGAATTCGGGCGACAGGCTCGTGTAGTTCTCGAATGCGCTCTCGGCAAGCAGCAGCGCGGTGGCGTACTCCATCGCGAGCGGCTCGGGCACGCCGGACGCCGGCATCTTGTCGAGGCGCTCCACCAGCGCGGCCGTGAGCTTCATCAGCGCGCCGTTCTTGATGTCGGCCGCCTTGTTGTGCACCGACGCCAGCGTCTGCTTCAGCTTGGGCAGGTTCTCGGCGCGGCCCGACGCGGCCTTGAGCCATGCGTCCTTCGCGCCCGTGAGCTGCTCGCGCGCCTCGCGCAGCAACGGCTGGATGCGCACCACGTCGGCCGACAGCACTTCGGCCGACGGGATGAGCCCGCCCAGCCTGAACGCACGCTGCACTGCCTGCACCTGCGGCGCCACCGGCGCGGCGATGGCGACGTAGTACAGGACTTCACGCCGCAGCCGGTCGGCGACCTTGGCGCTGCCTTCGGCAACGCGGCGGATCTGCAGGTCGATGCGGGCGGCCAGCTGCTTGACGCCGAAGCCAGGCTCGAGCCCCTTGTCGACCAGCGCCTCGAACAACGCGCCGACCGTCCACCAGAATGCCCGCAGACCCGATTGCGTGGTGATATCCTCGATGCCGGCGATGGCATCGCGCATCGTCTTGCCGCCCTCCTCGTCGCCGCGCAGCCACGCGAGCAGTCCCCGCTGGTAGTGGCGCCGCTGCTTGACCAGATGCGAGGGCAGCCGGTTGGCCGGGACGATCTCGCGCGGCGCGATGCGCGGCGCGCGCGGGCTCAAGTCGGGATAGAACAGATCGGTGGGCGCGGCCGCCTTGATGCCGCGCGCGGCTTGCATGGCCTCGTATTCGGGGAACAGCTTGAGCGGGACGGGTGGCGCGCCGTTGGCGAGCTCGTCCAGGAAGATGCGCAGCTTGCGGCACGCGCGATCCACCGCGACGAGCGCCGTATCGCGCTCGGCGTCGTGGATCTCCTCGAGCCGCGTCAGCTGGCGCTCGATCTCGTCGGTGAACGCCACCACGGCGTCGAGCCCGACCATCTGGATGGCGCCCGCGGCCTGGTGAACGTGCGTGCGCGCGTGCTTGAGCGAGCCTGCGTCTTCGGGCTGCTGCCGAAACACCGCGAGCGCTTCGAGGCCGCGCGCGAGCGCCTGGTCGATCTCGCCCTGCACCCATGACAGGGGGCCGAGGTCGAAGTCGGGTGCGGTGTCCATCGGCACGTCAGGCTCCTCGCGAGGTCGAATCGGAAAGCTTCGAGCAAGAAGCGCGCCGTGCGCGGCCCACGCTCGTCGGCCTTCCGTTGCGTGCTACACCTTGAAGCCTGCGACGGAGGAGCGCAGCTCGGCGGCGAGCTTGGTCAGCTGGCCGATCGACACGTTCGTCTGCTTCGTGCCCTCGGTGGTTTCCTCGGTGATCTTGAGGATGCCCTGCATGCCCTTGGTCACTTCGGTCACCGAGGTCGACTGCATCTGCGTTTGCGCGGAAATGCGCCCGATCAGCTCCGCGAGCTCGCGCGACACGCTCTGGATTTCGGTGAGTGCCTGACCCGCCGCGTCGGACAGCTTGGCGCCTTCCACCACACCGACCGTCGACTTCTCCATGGCGGCCACCGCGTCCTGCGTGTCCGCCTGAATGGTCTTCACGATGGCTTCGATCTGCTTGGTCGCCTCGCCCGAGCGCTCGGCGAGGCGCTGCACTTCCTCGGCCACCACCGAGAAGCCGCGGCCTGCTTCACCCGCGGAAGCAGCCTGGATCGCGGCGTTGAGCGCGAGCACGTTGGTCTGCTCCGTGATGTCCGAGATCAGCTCGACGATCTCGCCGATCTCCAGCGACGATTCGCCGAGGCGCTTGATGCGCTTCGACGTCTCCTGGATCTGCGTGCGGATCTCGTTCATGCCGCTGATCTGGTTCTGCACCGCGTTGCCGCCCTTCTCCGCGGCGGCCAGCTGCGTGTTGGCGACCTTGGCGGACTGGGCGGCGCTCTGCGCGACCTCGTTGATCGATTGCGCCATGTTGAGCACGGACGCCGAAGCCTGCTGGATCTCGCGGTTCTGCCGCTGCGACGCTTCGTAGAGCCGGTTGGAGATCGCCTGCGTTTCCTGCGTGGCCTTGGTCACCTGGTCGGTCGCCGAGTTGATGCCCTTGACCAGCGTGCGCAACTCCTCGATCGTGAAGTTGATGGAGTCCGCGATGGCACCCGTCACGTCCTCCGTAACCGACGCCTGCACCGTGAGGTCGCCGTCGGCCAGGTTGCCCATCTCGTTCAGCAGCCGGAGAATCGCCTCCTGGTTGCGCTTGTTCTCCTGCTCGCTCTCCTGCGCACGGGCGCGCGCGTCGTCGCGCAGCAACTTGCCGAGCAGCACGAGGCACCCGAGCGCCAGCGCGCCGAAGGCGATGGCCGCCCACAGCGTGATCGTGCGCATCGTGGAGCCGTTGCCGTATTCGTCGGCCAGCTTGGTCGTGTCGCCGAGCAGCGGCTCGGACTCGTTGACGATGCTGCGCGCCGCCTGCTTGGCGACGACCAGCTTCGGCATGTTGGCCAGGATCGCGTTGACGCCCGTCTCGTAGGCCTGGAAGCGCTTGGCGAGCTCGGTGAGCGAGCTGCGCGCATCCTCGCCGCGCACGCCCGGCAGGCGCAACGCATCGCTGCCCTTGAGCAGGCCGGCGAGGACGTCGCGGAACGTGCCGGTGTCCTTGCCGAGCAGGAACGCGACTTCCGGGTCGATCTCGTCGGACGACGCGAGCGCGTTGGCGTTCTTGGCGATCCGCTGCGACAGCACGGCGAGCTGGTTGGCGTACTCGAGCTCGCGCAGGGACGCGCCCGACTGCGCCATCTGCTGGGCAGCCTGTTGCGCGAGGTCGAGCAGGCCGTTGTTGCTCTGGTTGATCGCCTCGAGCCCCTTGGCGAGCGAGGTGAGGCTCTGCTCGTTGGTGGTCAGGCGATCGGCTGCGCCATCGACGCGCTCCCAGCGCGTCTTGACCGTGTCGAGCATGCCGATCACGCCCGGATCGTGCTCCGCGTCGATGCCCACACCCTTCACCGTGCCGCCATTCACCAGCGCCTCGAAGTCGGCGCGGAAGCGATCGCGGCTGTTGCGCACGGCAGCGAAGCCTTGGGGCTGGCCTTGTGCGGCAAGGGCCGAGCCGCGCGCAAGGCGCTGCGACAGCATCTGCATTTCCGTGGCCGTGGCCACCTGGGTTGCCTGCTGGGTGGCCACACGCCCGTCGAGCCACCACATGAGGCCGGCAACCACCAGGAACAGGACGAGCAGCAGGCCGAGCACCTGCTCCTGCTTCTCGATCGGCAGGCCGCCGATCATCGGCAGCTTGCGCGGCGCGGACGCAGTGGCCTGCGCGGTGCGCAGCTGCTCCATGATGGACACGGAGGCGAGCGGGTCGTAACCCGCGGGCGCCGCAGCACCCATCTTCACCTGCGTGGTCGGGATGTCGTAGTCGTCTTCGGCGAGCGCTACGGGTTTCTCACCGAAAAGCTTGGGCAGCTTGAGTGCCATTGTGTTTGTCTCCCCCCTGTCGCAGCGTCAGGCGCCGACCTGCAGGAATGCCGGGTCGTGCGCGAGCCGGGCCAGGTCGATTTCCTGCCAGGCGTTCCCATCACCATCCATCCAGCGTTGCGCATGCCACGCGGGCGCATCCGCCGCGTTGGCGGCCGGCGCGAGCTCGCTCAGGTTGCGCAGGCCGAGCACGCGATTCACGACGATGCCGGCGTTCAGATCACCGGCCCGCGCACCGAACACGATCAGCCGCGTCATGCCCGACACGGGCGTAGGCTCGTGACCGAGGAACGCGGAGAAATCGATGACGCTGAAGAGATTGCCGCGGATGTTCGCCACACCCATGAACCAGTTGCGGGTCAGCGGGACGCTCACGACCGTCGGCATGGTGATCACCTCGCCCGCGTCGCCGAGGCGGATCAGCCAGCGCTCGCCCGCGCACGACAGGCCCAGCCGCGACGATTCGACCTGCGCAGCCGTCTTGGCCGCGAGGCGCGTCGTGAGCTCCTGCTGGAACGAGCGGAGGTCGAGCTTGGCGGCGCGTGCCATGATGCGATTGAAGTGTTATGCGAGCGCGTTGATCTTGCCGAGGAGCTCGTCGCGGTCGACGGGCTTCACCACGTAGTCCCGCGCACCCTGGCGCAGGCCCCAGATCTTGTCCGTCTCCTGGCTCTTCGAGGTGCACAGGATGATGGGGATCGTGCGCGTCTCCGGATCGCGGCTGATCGCGCGCGTCGCCTGGAACCCGTTGAGGCCGGGCATCACCACGTCCATCAGGATCAGGTCGGGCTTCACCTGCTTGGCCTTGACGATGGCGTCCTCGCCGTTGTCGCTCGTCACGACCTCGAATCCCGCCTTGGTCAGCAGGTCGTTGAGGACGTGCCGCTCGGTTGGCGAGTCGTCGACAATCAGGATCTTGCGGATACCCATCGTCACCCTCGTTGCGCCGTCGCCGCGCGGCGCTTCCACCGCGGCAACCAGCGCGTGTGCGCTCACTGGTTTGGTCATTGCATTGCCGATGTCACGTCGCGCCCCCCGGCGCAGCGGCCCACGGGGCCGCGCCGCTCGTTACGCCGCAGGCGCTCCTTGCACCCGACCCGCATGCCGAGCGTCGCGCGTCGCGGCCCAGCGGCGATTCGCACGTGCTCCGATCCCCATGCGCTCCGCGCGCGGGGCCCCTCGTCGCTGCTCACGCCGCGGCCCGCACATGCGCGGCCACCGCTTTCAGCAGGCTTTCCTTGGTGAAGGGCTTCGTCAGGTATTGATCGGAGCCCACCATGCGGCCACGCGCGCGATCGAACAGGCCGTCCTTCGACGACAGCATGATCACGGGCGTCTCGCGGAACTTGGCGTTCTTCTTGATCAGCGCGCAGGTCTGGTAACCGTCCAGCCGCGGCATCATGATGTCGACGAACACGAGCTCGGGCTGGTGGTCGGCGATCTTGGCGAGCGCGTCGAAGCCGTCCTCGGCCAGGATGACGGTGCATCCGGCCTGCAACAGAAAGATTTCGGCGCTGCGGCGAATGGTGTTCGAATCGTCGATCACCATTACCTTGACGCCCTGCAAAGTGCCCTCAGCCATGTGCTCAACGCTCCCGGTGCGCCGCGGCGCTTCGCCACGGCCATCAGCCTGCGCCGAGTTTGCCATGGCACAAGCCGAGTGACCACAGCATAAACCTTGCCGGAATCCGGCTTAGCGGGGAAATAGGCCCAGAAAGCAACACTCCGGCAAGTTTTCCTTGCCGGGCCCTGCCGCCCCGCGGCAGGCATTGCCGCACCGCGGCGCTTTGCCGTCCGTCATTCCCGCGCAGGCGGGAGTCCAGCGACGTAGAGCGCACGACACTGGGTCCCCGCCTGCGCGGGGACGACAGACCGGGTCAGCGGCCGAGGAACATCCGGTACGCCGGGTTGCCGGTTTCCTCCACGTAGTCGTAGCCCAGGCGGTCGAGGAAGCGGCGGAACTCACGCGTGTCGCGGGGCGGGACCTGCATGCCGACCAGAACGCGGCCGTAGTCCGCGCCATGGTTGCGGTAATGGAAGAGGCTGATGTTCCAGCCGGCGCTCATGCTGTCCAGAAACTGCATCAGCGCGCCGGGCCGCTCGGGAAACTCGAAGCGGTAGAGGATCTCGTGCTCCGCGGCCGGTGCATGACCGCCGACGAGGTGGCGCACGTGCAGCTTGGCCATTTCGTTGTCGGTGAGGTCGAGCGCCTCGATGCGATGGCGCTCCAGCGCCTTTTGCAGCTGCTCCGTCTCGGCGCGGTCCGCGACCTCGATGCCGACGAACAGGTGTGCGACCCTGGGATCGGCGTAGCGGTAATTGAACTCGGTGACCGAACGCTTGCCGAGCAGGCGGCAGAACGTGCGAAAGCTGCCGGGTCGCTCGGGAATCGTCACGGCCAGCAGCGCCTCGCGCCGCTCGCCAACCTCGGCGCGCTCCGCAACGAAGCGCAGGCGGTCGAAATTCATGTTCGCACCGCATGCGATGGCGACCATCGCCTCGTCGCGCACGCCGGTGCGCTCGACGTACGCCTTCAGCCCTGCGACCGACAGCGCGCCCGCCGGCTCGAGGATCGCCCGCGTGTCCTCGAAGACGTCCTTCAGCGCCGCGCACGTCGCGTCCGTGTCGACGCGAATGACCTCGTCGACCACCTGGCGCGCGAGGCGAAACGTCTCGCGCCCGACCTGCTTCACGGCGACGCCGTCGGCGAACAGGCCCACGTGCGGCAGCGTGACGCGCCGCCCCGCCGCGAGCGACTGCGCCATCGCATCCGAATCCTCGGGCTGCACGCCGATGATGCGCACGTCGGGCCGCACGCGCTTGACGTACGCGCCGATGCCACCGATGAGCCCGCCTCCGCCGATGGCCACGAAGATCGCGTGCAGCGGCCCCTGCCACTGGCGCAGGATCTCCATGCCGATCGTGCCCTGGCCCGCGATGACGTCCGGATCGTCGTATGGATGCACGAACGTCGCGCCGCTCGTCGCCTGCAGCTCGAGCGCCCTGGCATATGCGTCGGAATACGAGTCGCCGTGCAGGATCACCTTCGCCCCGCGCGCCTTGACCGCCGCGATCTTGATGTGCGGCGTGGTCACCGGCATGACGATCGTCGCTGCGCACCGCAGCTGCTGTGCCGCCAGCGCGACGCCCTGCGCATGATTGCCGGCCGATGCGGCGATGACGCCGCGTGAACGCTCCGCGGCGGAGAGGCGCGCCATCTTGTTGTATGCACCGCGCAGCTTGAACGAGTGCACGGGCTGCGTGTCCTCGCGCTTGAGCAGCACGCGATTGCGCAGCCGCGCCGAGAGCGTGTGCGCCGGCTCGAGCGGCGTCTCGACCGCCACGTCGTACACGCGCGCGGTGAGGATGCGGGTGAGGTAGTCGATCGCCATGGTGCGTGCGAGCGTAACAAAAATGCGGGGGGCATGCGGCCGCCTTGGCGCACGGCACGTTCTGCTAGGCTCGCGCCATGCGCCGCTTTCCCCGCCTGCTCGCACCTTCGACGCTCGCGGTCGTCGACCTCGGTTCGAACAGCTTTCGCCTCGAGCTCGGCCGCGTGGAAGGCGACCAGATCTTTCGCCTCGACACCTGGCGCGAGAATCTGCGCGTCGGCGCGGGCCTCGATCGTGCGGGGCGCCTCACCGCGGCGACGCGCCGGGCTGCGCTCGCGTGCCTCGCCCGCTTCGGCGAGCGGCTGCGCGGCTTTCACGCGAGCTCCGTGCGCGCGGTCGCCACCAACACTTTTCGCATCGCCCGCAATGCCGCCGACTTCCTTCCCGACGCCGAAGCCGCGCTCGGGTTTCCGATCGACGTCATCTCGGGCCACGAGGAAGCGCGGCTGATCTACGTGGGGGTGGCGCACGTGCTGCCCTCCTCGCCCTCGCCGCGCCTGGTGATCGACATCGGCGGCGGCTCGACCGAATTCATCATCGGCCGCGGGCTCGAGCCCGAGCGGCTCGAATCGCTCAACCTCGGCTGCGTCGCGTTGACTGAACGCTTCTTTCCCGACGGGGGCTTGCGCGCCGAACGCTTCGCCGCCGCGGAGATGCACGCGCGCGCCGAGATCGAGGCCATCGCGCAGCACTTCACGCGCGAGCACTGGCGTGAAGCGTACGCGTCGTCGGGCACCGCGCTCGCGTTGGCCGAGATCCTCGAGCAGAACGGGATGTCCGCCGGCGGCATCACGCGTGAAGGGCTCATGCGCCTGCGCAAGCGCATGATCGCCGCGGGCAAGATGGAACGCCTGCATCTGGCCGGCCTCAAGCCGCAACGTGCGCCGGTGCTGGCCGGCGGCTTCGCGATCATGCTCGCGGCGCTCGCCGAGCTCGACGTCCCGCGCATCAATCCGGTGGGCGGAGCCCTGCGCCTGGGCGTGCTCTACGACCTGCTCGGGCGCAGCGCGCGGCGCGACGCGCGCGTGGCAACCGTGGAGCGCTTCATGGAGCGCTACCACATCGACCGGCCGCACGCCGAGCGGGTGGCCGCCATGGCGCGCGCGCTCTACGAGCAAGCCGAAGGCGGCCCGCGGCCCGAATCGGGCCAGCGTCTCGCCTGGGCGGCGCTGCTGCACGAGATCGGCTACGGCGTGTCGCACATCGGCTATCACAAGCACGGCGCGTACATCCTCGAGCACGCGGACATGCCGGGGTTCTCGGCGCAGGAGCAGCATCGCGTCGCGCTGCTGGTGCTGGGCTGCCGGGGCGGGCTGGCGAAAGTGGAATCGCTGCTCGACGACGCGGAATTTCGCGTGCAGGTGCTGGCATTGCGCCTCGCGGTGCTGTTCCACCACGCGCGCCGCCCGATCGGCGCGCCTCACGCAGAGCTGCGCGTGGGCAAGTCGGTGCGCTTCGCCGTTGCTCCGCGCTGGCTCTCCGCGCATCCGCTGACGGCGCACTTGCTCGCCAAGGAGCAGGGCGAGTGGGAAGCGCTCGGCTTTCCGTGGAAGATGGCGCGCGCGTAAGCCACCTTTGCGCGCGGCGCGCGCGCTCGCCTTGGATCAGAGGAAGTCCGGGCCCAGCGCAGCCTTGAGCACGACGCCCGCGCCGCCTTCGCGGGCACGATTGGACAGCCACCACACCGATCCCTTGCGCACCGACCAGTACGCCTCGCTGCCGGCAAGGAGCCAGGAAGCGACCATGCCGAGCGTGGGCTGGTGACCGACGATGAGCACGGGCTCCCGCGAATCGGGCCAGTTGGCCGCCTGGAGCACCGCGGACACGGACGCGCCCGGTGCCAGCTCCTGCACGGTGCGAAAGCGCCGCGGCAACGCTTGCGCGGTCTGCTGCGCGCGATCGGCAGGCGAGACGAGGATGCGCGACGAATCGGGCAGGTGCCGCTCGAGCCATTCGGCCATGCGTTCGGCCTGCTTGTGACCCTTCGGCGTGAGCCGCCGGCCGAGATCCGGCTCGCCGGCCTCGGCTTCGCAGTGGCGCCAGAGGATCAGGTCCATCGCGGCGCGCGTCGTGGCCCGCGCTCCACGCGCGCGCTCACGGCGCCGGCGTGCTGGCGCGCATGCGCTCGAGCAGCGTCTCTTGCGCCGACATGCGCCGCTCGCGCGTGGCGCCGCGCACGCGCGACCACGTGCCGTCGGCGGCGAGCGTCCAGGCGTCGGCCCGGTCGGACAGGTAGGCGTCGAGACCCTCGTCGATGACGCGCTTGCGCAGCACGGGATCCTGCACGGGGAACGCCACCTCGATGCGGCGGAACAGGTTGCGGCCCATCCAGTCGGCAGAGGCCAGCCAGACCTCGGGCTCGCCCGCGTTCTCGAAGTACCAGATGCGGTGGTGCTCGAGGAAGCGGCCCAGGATCGAGCGCACGCGAACGTTCTCGGTGAGGCCTGCGACACCCGGCCGCAGCGCGCACGCGCCGCGCACGATGAGGTCGATCGTCACGCCCGCTTGCGACGCGGCCTGCAGCGCACGGATGACGCCTTCGTCGGTGAGCGCGTTCATCTTCGCCTTGATGCGCGAAGGCTTGCCTTCCTTCGCGTGCCGCGCCTCGCGCCGGATCATGTCGATGATGCGCCGGTGCATCGTGAACGGCGCGAGCAGGAGGCGCTTGAGGCGCCCGGACTTCGACAGGCTGGTGATGTGCCGGAACACTTCGTCGACGTCGCCGCACAGCTCCGGGTCGGCCGTGAGCAGCCCGAAATCGCTGTAGCTGCGCGTGTTGCGCGGATGATAGTTGCCCGTGCCCAGATGCGCATACGACGCCAGCCGCGGCTTGGCCGATGGACCGGTCTCGCGGCGCAGGATGAGCGCGAGCTTGGCGTGCGTCTTGAAGCCGAACACGCCGTAGACCACTTGCGCGCCTGCGTGCTCCAGGCGCTCGGCCCAGTTGATGTTGGCCTCCTCGTCGAAGCGCGCCATGAGCTCCACCACGACGGTCACTTCCTTGCCGCGCTCGGCCGCCTGGATCAGTGCCTCCATCAGGACGGAATTGACGCCCGTGCGATAGACCGTCTGCTTGATCGCGACGACGTCGGGATCGTCGGCGGCGCGCCGGATGAACTCGACCACCGGATCGAACGACTGGAACGGGTGATGCAGCAGGATGTCGTGGCGGCGAATGGCGGCCAGGATGTCGGCCTCGCCGACGAGCCGCTCGGGCCGTCCCGGCACGAACGGCGCATATTTGAGGGCAGCGATGTCGACCTGGTCGATCAGCGAGGTGAGCCGCATGACGTTGACCGGTCCGTCGCAGCGATACAGGTCGTCCTCGGCGAGGTCGAACTGCGTAAGCAGGAAGCGCGCGAGATGGTCGGGACAGCTCGCCGCGACTTCGAGCCGCAGCGGCAGGCCGAACTGGCGGTCCTTGAGCTCGCCGCGCAGCGCCTGGCGCAGGTTCTTCACTTCCTGGTCGTCGATCCACAGGTCGGCGTCGCGCGTGACGCGGAACTGCGAGAACGCGACGATCTCGCGGCCGGGAAACAGGTCGGCCAGGTGCGCCGTGATCACGGACGACAGCAGCATGAAGTCGTCCTTGGCGCCGCTGATCTCCTCGGGCATCTTGATGACGCGCGGCAGCACGCGCGGCGCTTTCACGACCGCGATGGTGGTCAGGCGCCCGAACGCGTCGAGACCCGACAGCTCGACGATGAAATTGAGGCTCTTGTTGACGATCTGCGGAAACGGATGGGCCGAGTCGAGCCCGATGGGCGTCAGCAGCGGCCGCACTTCGCGCTGGAAGTAATCGGCCGCCCACGCACGCTCGGCCGGCGTGCGGTCGGCGTTGAGCACCAGGCGCACGCCCTGCTGCGCGAGCGCGGGGAACACCTGCTGGTTCAGCACGCGGTACTGGTCGTCGATCAGTGCTCGCGCCGTGCGGGCGATTTCCGCGAGCGCTGCGCGCATCTGCGGCAACGTCATGCCGGTGGCCGGGACGCCTGCGCGCAGCTGCTCCTTCAGCCCCGCGACGCGGATCTCGAAGAACTCGTCGAGGTTGCTGCCGACGATGCACAGGAAGCGCAGCCGCTCGAGCAGCGGAATGTCCGGGTCCTCTGCCAGCGCCAGCACGCGCCGGTGGAACGCGAGCAGCGACAGCTCGCGATTGATGAGCGAGGCATCGGGTGCCTCCACCATGGACGGGGCGAGCATGGGCACGTGCAGCGGCATGACTGCGGCGGGGGGATGCACTGTCACCGAATCGTGTGACAGTGGCATGACGGCCAGGGTTGCGGCGCTGGCACGCCGCGCGGGCGGCACGAGCGTCACCGGCCGCGAGCGCAGGTTGGGCCGCCCGCCCGAGGGCGTAGCGCGCTCTGGAACGGGTCGTTGACGGCGCTGCTTCATGGGAGACCTGGACTCGCGGCGCCGAAGCGGCGCCTCGACTGCTATTGCATGACGGCGGCGGCGCCCGCCGCGGCGGCGAGCCACACGCAGCGTCCCTTCGATTCGCGGTCGAGCGCCTCGAGGTAAGCGCGGTGCTCGGCCAGCTCGTCGTCGCTTGGGGCGATCACCCGTAACGGCGGCCGCGCGCTGTCGCGCACGCCGGTGCCGAACGGGGCAACCGCGATCACGGCGCTCGGGACCGCGAGGTCGATGACGAGCGTCTCCTGGCCGCGCGTCATGGCCAGATAGACGTCGGCCAGCAGCCGGGCGTCGAGCAGCGCGCCATGGAGCGTGCGGTGCGCGTTGGAAATGCCGAAGCGCTCGCACAACGCGTCGAGCCCGTTGCGCTTGCCCGGGAAGGACTCGCGTGCAAGCTCGAGCGAATCGGTGAGCCGGCCGTAGAGCGCATCGCAGGCGGGCATGCCGGCGAGCGAGAGCTCGTAGTCCAGGAAAGCGACGTCGAAGGGCGCGTTATGGATGATCCATTCGGCGCCGCGCGTGAATTCGGCGAATTCGCCGGCCACTTCGTGGAACCGCGGCTGGCCCTTGAGGTCGTCCCACGTCATGCCATGCACTTCGGCCGCCGCGGCGTCGACGTCGCGGCCCGGATCCACGCGGAAGTGCAGGTGACGCCCCGTCGGACGCCGATGCACCAGCTCGACGGCGGCGATTTCGATGATGCGGTGACCGAGCTTCGGATCGAGGCCGGTGGTTTCGGTGTCGAGGATCAGCTGACGCATTCAGGCAACGGGCAACACGAACAGGCGACAGCTTACAACCGTTGGCCGGTCGACACAGCGTCTAGCGGCGATATTTGTGGATGGTCGACTGGATCTCGAGGATCGCGCGCTCGATCTCGTCGTCGGTCAGGTCGCGCTGCGGACCCTTGCGGTCGGTCAGCGTGAGCGTGCGGTCCACCTGGGTCTCGAATTCGCCCAGGCCGAGGGTTTCCGTGATGGTGGTCGACTGCTCGTCGGTCAATGTTTCCGGTCCCCAGCGCACGACGATCGCAGACAGGTTGTCGCCTTCGGAGCCGCCACGCTGCTCGGCTTCGCGCATCATCTGCGGCGCCGTCTTGAGGATCGGCGTCGACGTCAGCATCGTCGCCATTTCGCCGTGCGGCATGACGGCCCACAACCCGTCGGTGGCCAGCACCATCACGTCGCCGTTGCGCAGCGGCGTGCGCTTGGACAGGTCGATCACCGGATCCACCAATCCGCCGAGGCAGCTGAAGATCTTGTTGCGATCCGGATGCAGCGGCACCTCGTCGGGGGCGATGACGCCCTGGTCGACCAGGTACTGCACCTTCGAATGATCCTTGGTGGACCCGATCAGCGCGCCCTGGCGGAACAGGTAGAACCGCGAATCGCCGACGTGCGCCCAGTACGCGTGGTTGGCCTGCACGATGACGGCGACGCACGTCGTGCGCGGCGTCTCGAGCATGGAGAACTGGTTGGCGTACGACCCGAGCGCGGCGTGGCCGCGCAGCATGGTTTCCTGCAGGAACTTGAGCGGGTTGCGCAGGATCGGCTTGGCTTCCTGCTGGAAACGCTCGATGAAGAGACGCACGGCGATCTGCGCGGCGATCTCTCCGCCCGCGTGGCCGCCCATGCCGTCGGCCACCACGAGCAGCAGGGTGTCGCGGCTGTACGTGTAGGCGATGCGGTCCTGGTTGACCCTGCGCGAGCCCTTGCGGGATTCCTGGAATATCGTGAACCGCATCGTTTGGATCGGCCGCGGCGGGCAAGCGCGCCGCGTCTGCCTCGGTCTGTTGCGGCGCTACGCGCCGATCTCGGAGAACAGCACGCGCTTCAGGTTGCCGATGAACGTGAGCTTGCGTTTCTTCTGCGGAATGTCGCGGATCGCCCGCTGGAGCGCGAACACGCTTTGCGGCCGCTCGAGCGGGTCGAGGCGAAGGCACCAGTCGATGACTTCGAGCACGTTGTCCGAATACTGACCCGACCAGATCTTCTTGGCGGACACGAGATGGTCTTCCTGCATCCTTGCATCGGCGGCCTGCGGCGCGAATGCCGCGAGACAGGCGAACATGGATGCGCCGGTGCCGTATACGTCGGTCCACGGGCCAAGGCGGTCGGGCTCGCGGTATTGCTCCGGCGCCGCAAACCCCGGCGTGTACATCGGTGCGAGCTTGGGGCGGTTCGACGTGAGCGTCTGGCGCGCCGCCCCGAAGTCGAGCAGCACCGGGCTGCCGTCGGTGCGCAGGTAGATGTTCGCCGGCTTGATGTCGAGGTGCAGCAGCTTGTGCGTGTGCACTTCGCGCAGGCCGTTCAGCAGGTGCATGAAGACGTGACGCACGAAGCGCTCGGACATCTGGTCCTGGCGCATCTGGATCTGCTGCTGGAGCGTGCGGCCGCGCTCGTAGCGCATCACCATGTACACCGTCTCGTTGGCGCGGAAGAAGTTCAGCACGCGCACGACGTTGGGGTGGTTGATCTTGGCAAGCGCGCGCCCTTCCTCGAAGAAGCACTTCATCCCGTAGCGGAACGAGGTGAGGTTCTCCGCGGAGCTGGCCCGCACGATGTCGCCTTCGGTGCGCAGCACGAGCGACGACGGCAGGTATTCCTTGATGGCGACCGGCGCGCCCGTCTCGTCGAATGCGCGATAGACGATCGAAAAGCCACCCCGGCTGATCTGACGATCGATCCGGTAGTTGAGCAGCTGATAGCCGCCGGGGAGGGCCTGGTTGGTGACGGGCATTGCAGATCAGGGGCCGGGCGCCCGAGTTTCTTATGTCATCCGCCCGCAATTCGCGTGCCAGATGCGCGAAGTTGCCTTGCGTGGAGGCCCGATATTGCATACATTGTCCCGATGCCCCGCCGCAAAGTAAAGTCGCAAATCCTGTGGATTCCGGCCTCGTTTCCCGGAATTGGCCGATGATCCTCAGCATGACGGGTTTTGCCGCGGTTGCCGCGGAGCTGGCCGGCGTGTCGCTGGCCGTCGAGCTGCGCTCGGTCAATCACCGGTACCTCGATCTCGCCGTCCGCCTTCCCGACGAGCTTCGGACGCTCGAGCCCGGCTTGCGCGAGCGCCTCGCGCGCGACCTGCGCCGTGGCAAGGTGGAATGCCGGGTTGCCATGGGACGCAGCAACGCCGGCGCGCTGCCGATCCAGGTGGATGCCGCGCGGGTGCGGCAGCTCGCCGACGCCGCGGCGCAGGTCGGGCAGATCCTGCCCTCCACCCCGCCGCTCACCGCCGCCGACGTGCTGCGCTGGCCGGGCGTCCTGGCCGAGCCGACGATCGCCAACGAAGTGCTCGCCGAGCGGGTCGGCCAGCTCGTCGATGCCGCGCTCGAGGACCTGGCCGCCGCCCGCGCCCGCGAGGGCGCCAAGCTGCGCGCTGTGCTCGACGCCTGCTGCGACGGGATCGAAGCCCAGGTCGCGCGGGTCGTGCCGCGGGTATCCGGCATCCACGCCGCCTACCTGGACAAGCTCGGTACGCGGCTGCGGGAGGCCGGCCTCGATCCCAACGACGAGCGCCTGAAGCAGGAGCTCGCCCTGTTCGCCACCAAGGTTGACGTCGCCGAGGAAGTCGCGCGTCTGGGCACCCACGTGACCGAAGTGCGGCGGGTTCTGGCGCAGGGGGGCAGCGCCGGCAAGCGCCTGGACTTCCTCGCGCAGGAGCTGCACCGGGAGGCCAACACGCTGGGGTCGAAGTCCGTGGACGCCGAGGTGTCGCAGGTGTCGCTCGAGCTCAAGGTCCTGATCGAGCAGATGCGCGAGCAGGTACAGAACATCGAATGAGCGCTCGGTGCCGCAGGCCAGTCCCGCAGGGCCGTCCGAGCGCGATTGAGCGCGGCCGACGCTCAATCGCGCTCATAGGTATCCGCGCGCGGAGGCCGCGGAGTAGGCGCCCGAGCAGCCGACGTCGCCAGTCGCCCCACGGAAGGTGGGATCGGCGGCGCCCGCGAGTGGCGACGCGGCCGACACGCGACCACGCGCATGGCGCGACCGCCCACGGAGGCCGCATGCGCGGACCTTGCCCATGACCATCACCACCCAGGGCCCGCCCGCCTCGGGCTGCCTGTTCGTCGTCGCCGCGCCATCGGGCGGCGGCAAGAGCAGCATGGTCAATGCGCTGCTGGAGCGCGAGCCGGGCATCCGGCTGTCCGTCTCGTACACCACGAGGCCGCCCCGGCCCGGCGAGAAGGAAGGCGTGCATTACCACTTCGTCGACCCCGCCACGTTCCGGGCGCTGGAGGAGAAGGGCGAATTCCTGGAATCGGCCCACGTGCACGGCAACTGGTACGCCACGTCCGCTACGTGGTTGCGCGCGCAGGTGAACGCGGGCCAGGACGTGCTGCTCGAGATCGACTGGCAGGGCGCCCAGCAGGTGCGGGTGCTGATCCCTGATTCCGTGCAGATCTTCATCCTGCCGCCCTCCTGGAAAGCGCTGCGCGAGCGGCTCGAGAAGCGGGCGCAGGACAGTCCGGAGGCGATCACGCGTCGCCTCGAAGCGGCGCGCGAAGAGATGCGCCACTGCGGCGACTTCGACTATGTTATTATGAATCAGGACTTTGCGCGGGCCGTCGACGATCTTTCGGTGATCGTGCGGGCGGCGCGCCTGACGGCCCCGCGGCAGCAAGTGCGCCATGCCCGGGTGCTCGCCCAACTGCTCGCACAACCGACCCGGGAATAGCCATGGCCCGCATCACCATCGAGGACGCCCTCGCCAAGATTCCGAACCGCTTCGAGCTCACGCTGGCGGCGACCAACCGCGCCCGCCAGATCACCGCGGGTTCCGCACCGCTGCTCGACGCGGACCGCGACAAGCCCACCGTCATCGCGCTGCGCGAAGTCGCCGCAGGCAAGGTCGGGATCGAGATGCTCCTCAAGACCACCACGACGCCAACGACCTAAGTCCGTCATGCGGTAACCGAAGCACCCCATGTCGGAAATCGTCGAGTTCACCCGGCACCTGGGGCACTACCTGCCGCGACCCGACATCGCGCTGGTCGAGCGCGCGTTCGAATTTTCCGAGCGCGCGCACCGCGGCCAGTTCCGCAAGTCGGGCGAGCCGTACATCACGCATCCGCTGGCGGTCGCGAGCATCCTGTCGCAGTGGCGCCTCGACGCCGAAGGACTCGCGGCGGCGCTGCTGCACGACGTGACGGAAGACACGTCGGTCACCCGCGGCGAGCTCGAGCACACGTTCGGCAAGCCCGTCGCCGACATGGTGGACGGCGTGTCCAAGCTCGACCAGATCGAGTTCGCATCGCGCGAGGACGCGCAGGCCGAGAACTTCCGCAAGATGCTGCTCGCGATGGCGCGCGACGTGCGCGTCATCCTGATCAAGCTCGCCGACCGGCTGCACAACATGCGCACGCTCGACGCGATGGCGCATGCGCATCGCAAGCGCATCGCGCGCGAGACGCTCGACATCTACGCGCCGATCGCCAACCGCCTCGGCCTCAACGCGCTCTATCTGGAGCTGCAGGACCTGTCGTTCAAGCACCTGTACCCGATGCGCTATCGCATCCTGGCGCAGGCCATCAAGACCGCCCGCGGCAACCGCCGCGAGGTGATGAACCGGCTGATCGACGTCATTCGCGAAGGCCTCGCCAAGGCGGACATCCCGGCGCTGGTCAGCGGCCGCGAGAAGACGGTGTACTCGGCCTACAAGAAGATGCGCGAGAAGCGCTACACGTTCTCGCAGGTGTTCGACATCTACGGCGTGCGCATCCAGGTGGCCGACAAGACGTCATGCTACGCCGCGCTTGGCGTGCTCCACGAGCTGTACAAGCCCATCCCCGGCAAGTTCAAGGATTACATCGCCATCCCGAAGGCCAACGGCTACCAGTCGCTGCACACCACGCTGTTCGGCCCGTTCGGCACGCCGCTCGAAGTGCAGCTCCGCACGCACGAGATGCATCGCGTCGCGGAGACCGGCGTGGCGGCACACTGGCTCTACAAGCAGGGCGGCCCGCTCGACCTCGCCGAGGCGCAGCGCGAGACGCATCGGTGGCTGCAGAGCCTGCTCGAGATCCAGTCCGAGTCGCGCGACAGCAAGGAATTCCTCGAGCACATCAAGGGCGACCTCTTCCCCGACGAGATCTACGTGTTCACGCCGAAAGGCAAGATCATGGCGCTGCCGGCCGGCGCCACGGCGGTCGATTTCGCGTATGGCGTTCACACCGACATCGGCCACCATTGCGTGGCCGCGCGCATCAACTACGAGCTCTTGCCACTGCGCACGGAGCTCAAGAACGGCGACCACGTCGAGATCCTCACCTCGCCGACCGCGCGTCCGAATCCTTCGTGGCTCTCGTTCGTCGCCACGGGCAAGGCGCGCTCCCGCATCCGCCATTACCTGAAAGGCCTGCAGCAGAAGGAATCGGCGGCGCTGGGCGAGCGTCTGTTGAACCAGGCGCTCGCAACGCTCAAGGTCGAGCCCGACGCGATCTCCTGGGATCGATGGGAGGCCCTCGCCAAGGAATACGGCACGCGCAGCCAGCTCGAGATCCTGGCCGACATCGGGCTCGGCAAGCGCCTCTCGTTCGTGGTGGCACAGGCGCTCACGCGCCAGCCGGGCAAGGAAGAGGCGATCGTCACGGCAACGGCCACCAAGGGCGGCTCGCTCACGCTGCGCGGCGTCGAGGGCGTCGCGATCCAGTACGCGAAGTGCTGCCGCCCCATCCCGGGCGACGCCATCGTCGCGCAATTCCGCAAGGGCCAGGGCCTGATCGTGCACCAGCGCGATTGCGTCACCTTGCGCAAGCAGCGGGTCGACGCCGGCGAGCTCGTCGACGTCGAATGGTCGCCCGACGTCACCGGCGTGTTCGAAGCGGGCATCCGCGCGCTCGTCGCCGACCGCCGCGGGTTGCTTGCCGACCTCGCCACGGTCATCTCGGAAGCGGACGTCAACATCGACACCGTGTCGATGGAGCGGCCGGACGGCGGTGAAGTGCTCGCGATCTTCTTCGGGCTGCAGGTGCGCAACCGCAAGCATCTCGCGCAAGTCATCCGGGCGCTCAAGCGCGTGCCGGAAGTGCGCCGCATCGCCCGCGCGCGCACGTGACTGCACGTGCGTCATGGTGGCGCGGCGACCTGTCGACGCGCCGCCGGCTCGCCATCTCGTGCTTTGCCCTCGCGGTTTTCGTCGGCGCGTGGTGGATCGTCACCGGGCCGCTCGCGTTGGCATCGCCGCTGTTCCTGCCTTCACCGCAGGAAGTGGCCGGCACGCTCGTGCGCATGAGCGTCGAGCCGTACCTCGGCAGCACGCTGTGGGGGCACATCGGCGCGAGCCTCTCCGTCGTCATGAGCGGCTGGCTCCTGGCGGGCCTGGTCGGGCTGCCGCTCGGGATCGCCATGGCGTGGTGGCGCAGGCTGCGCTGGATCGTCTTTCCGGTTTTCCAGCTCCTGCGCCCGGTGCCGCCGCTCGCGTGGATTCCGCTTGCGATCGTCTGGCTCGGGCTGGGGGACGCGGCGCGCATCTCGGTCGTGTTCATCGCAGCGCTCGTGCCCTGGCTGATGAATTCGATGCAGGCCGTGTATTCGGTCGACGCCCTGCTCGTGCACGCTGCGCGCACCCTGGGTGCCAGCGAGCGGCAGATCCTCGTCCGCGTCGTCGCGCGCACCGCGCTCCCCACGCTGGTGGCCGGTGCGCGCATCGCGCTCGGCAATGCGTGGACCACGCTCATTGCCGCAGAGCTTCTCGCGGCATCGTCGGGGCTCGGTTACATCGCCCTCAACGCCGCGCGCACGCTCGAAACGGGCGTGCTGCTCGTCGCCATGGGCATCATCGGCCTGCTCGGCGCGCTGTTCTCGGTGGGCATGCGCCAGGCCGCGCGTGCACTCGCACCCTGGTCGGTGCGCAGCGGCGATGAATAGCGCGGCCTCGCACGGACCCCGGCGGGTCGCACCGGCCCTGCTGTATGGCACGCTGACGCTCGCAGCACTGCTGTGTGCCTGGATGCTGGCCACGTCAGCCCTCGGTCTCGTCGACGCGCGCGTGCTGCCATCCCCCGCCGGCGTCCTGGCGCGCGCCGCGACGCTGATCGCAACGCCGTTCAGCGGCGCCACGCTCGCGGGCCACGCACTCGCATCGTTGCACCGATGGATCATCGGCGTGGCATGCGCGATCGCGATCGGCATTCCGGTGGGCGTGCTGCTCGCCTGGCTGCCGCCCGTGCGGGCGGCCGTCGCGCCGCTGTTCGAGCTTCTGCGCTTCATCCCTCCCTTCGCGTGGGTGCCCATCGCGGTGCTGTGGTTCGGCGCGTCGACCACTACCCAGGCGCTCGTCGTCTTCATCGCGGCGTTTCCCGCGTGCGTCATCAACGCGCAACTCGGCGTCAGCCAGGTCGATCCCATCCTGCCTCGCGCGGCGAAGGCGCTTGGCGCCGGATCGCTCGCCACGCTGCTGCGCGTGGTGATGCCGGTTGCAGCGCCGAGCGCGTTTACCGGCGTGCGCATCGCCGTGAGCAACGGCTGGATGGCCCTCGTGGGCGCCGAGCTCATCGTCGGCAAGCAGGGCCTTGGTTTCCTGATCTCGCAGGGACAGAACAACGATTCGGTCGCGACGATCTTCGTCGGCATCATCGCGATCGGCGTGCTGGGCGCGCTGATCGATGTCGTCCTGCAGAGGGCGCAGGCGCGCATGCTGCCGTGGACGCCGCCCGTTGCGGAGGGCCTGTGATGCGCAAGGCTTCCGCCGCACAGCGCCCCGCCGCGGACGGCGTCGCGACCGCAGCCGTGCCCAAGATGGAGCTGCGCGGCCTGTCGAAGACCTTCACCACGCGCAACGGCACGATCGAAGCCCTCGCACCGTGCGACCTCGTGATCCGCAAGGGGGAGTTCGTCACGGTCGTCGGTCCTTCCGGCTGTGGCAAGTCGACGCTCATGATGATCGCCGCCGGTCTCGAGGCGCCCACGACGGGCGAGGTCTTCGTGGACGGCGCGCCGGCGGGTGCTGCCGGTCCCCGGCGCAGCGTCGTGTTCCAGAAGTTCGCGCTGTTCCCGTCCGAGACGGTCGCGCAGAACATCGAGTTCGGGTTGCGCGTCGCGGGCATTGCGAAGCAGGAGCGCGAAGCGCGCCTGCAGGAGCAGCTCGCCATGATGCATCTCGAGCAGTTTCGCCACGCCTATCCGCACGAGCTGTCGGGCGGCATGCAGCAGCGTGTGGCGATCGCGCGTGCGCTCATCGTGCGCCCCGAGATCCTGCTGATGGACGAGCCGTTCGGCGCCCTCGACGCCCAGACGCGCTCGGTGCTGCAGGAGGAAGTGTCGCGCCTGCGCCGCGTGATGGACTACACGGTGCTGTTCATCACGCACAGCGTCGAGGAGGCGGTATACCTCGGCGATCGGGTGATCGTGATGTCGCGCAGGCCCGGGCGCATCAAGCGCGAGATCGTCGTGCCGAAGGACGCCGTCTGGCGCGGCGGCGAGATCGAATCGGCGAACGACCACGCCGATTTCAACGCCGCGCGGCGGGAGGTGTGGGAGCTCGTACGGGAAGAAATCGTGCGCCAGTAGAGCGCATTCATCACCACCAGGAGGACATGATGCAGAAGTCGGCAACGCAACTCACATCGGCGCGTGCATTGGGCGCGCTCGTCGCGCTCCTCATCGCGGTGTCCCTGCCGCTTGGGGCCGGTGCGGCAGAGCCGGTCAAGGTCACGCTGCAGAGCCAGGCCAACGAGGCCGGGTTCCCACTGTGGCTCGCGCAACGGCTGGGTTACTTCAAGGACGCCGGCCTCGACGTCAAGATCCAGTACTTCGCCAACGGCGGCGCAGCCCTCGCGTCGGGCGCGTCGGGCGAATGGCAGGCCGGCTGGACCGGCTCGCCGCCTTCGATCACGGGCTGGGCGAAGTTCGGGCTCATCCCCGTCGGCACGATGATGAAGGAGGACCGCAACATCAAGCTCGTGATGCGCAAGGATGCGCTGGCAGGCAGCAATCCCGCCGAGGTGCTGAAGACCAAGCCGATCGGCACGGTGCCGAACAGCACGTGGAGCCAAGTGCTCTACGCGTGCGCGAAGCACTTCAACGTCGATCCCAAGGCGATGAAGATCGTGCCGCTCGATCCGCCGGTGACCCGCCAGTCGCTGCGCTCGGGCCAGGTGGCGTCGGGCACGACCGACTCTTCGCCGGATTACGATCTCGTCAACGACAAGGCGAACTTCGAGGTCGTGTGCGACGGTGCGATCGGCAAGACGTCGGTGATCGATCCGTACATCGTCACGCCGCGCTTCGCCAAGGACGACCCGGCCGCCGCGGCGCGCTTCGTCGACGCCGCGTACAAGGCCAACGAGTTCATCCGCAAGAACCAGGAGCAGGCGGTGAAATACCTGCTCGAGTACTACAAGGACGCCGGCATCGACGGCACCGAGGCGAAGGCGCGCTACACGCTCGGCCAGCGCGACTTCCAGACGCTCGACGAGGCGCTCGCGGACATGAAGGACGGCACCACGGAGAAGACGCTGCGCGCCACCGCCGAAGTATTCGTCGCAGGTGGCTCGTACGACAAGGTGCCCGATCTTGCGAGTGCCGTGAAGGCCGGCCTGCCGATCCTCGAGGCCGCCAGGGCCTTGCGCAAATAACACGCAGGAACGCACAGCATGGCGATCACGAGCAAGTTCAAGGCCGAGTTCAAGGGCCGGGTGGGCAAGACGTGGCAGGAATCGCAACCCTGGTGGCCGGAGCCGACGGGCGCTGCGCCGGGCAGTCCCGACGTCGTCGTCGTGGTGCTCGACGACATGGGCTTCGGCAGCCTCGGCTGCTACGGCAGTGAAATCGACACGCCGAACATCGACGCGCTCGCGGCGCGCGGGCTCGTCTACACGAGCTTCCACACCACGCCGCTTTGCTCGCCGACGCGCGCTTCCCTGCTGACGGGACGCAATCACCACGCGATCGGCATGTCGATCATCGCCAACGCGGACAGCGGCTTTCCGAGCAAGCGCGGCGCCGTCAGCCACAACGCGGGGACGCTCGCCGAGATCCTGCGCGATGCCGGCTACAGCACCATGGCGGTCGGCAAGTGGCACATCGCGCCGTCCGACCAGATCTCGGCTGTCGGGCCCTACGATCAATGGCCGCTGGGCCGCGGATTCGAGCGCTATTACGGCTTCCTCGACGCGGTCACCGATCAGTTCCAGCCCACGCTCGTGCAGGACAACCAGAGCGTGCCTGCGCCGCGTACGCCGGAGGCGGGGTACACGCTCAACGAGGACCTCGTCGATCACGCCATCGGATTCGTGACCGACCAGGCGTCGCTTGCGCCGGACAAGCCGTTCTTCATGTACTTCGCGGCAGGCGCGACGCATTCGCCGCACCAGGCGCCCAAGGCGTTTCTCGACAAGTACCGCGGGCGCTACGACATCGGCTGGGACGCGATCCGCACGCAGCGCCTCGCGCGGCAAAAGCAGCTCGGCATCGTGCCCGCGGATACCGAGCTCACACCGCGCAATGCCGGCGTGGCGGCCTGGGACGACCTGCCGGCGGACGCGCGCAGGCTTTACGCGCGCTTCCAGGAGGCCTATGCGGCGTTCCTGGACCACACGGACCACGAGCTCGGCCGGCTCATCCACCAGCTCGAGCGGCTCGGGCGGATGGACAACACGATCTTCATCCTGCTGTCCGACAACGGCGCGAGCCAGGAAGGCCAGATCCACGGCTCGACGAGCACGACGTTCTACGAGAACGGCGACGCCGAGACGCTCGCCTACAACCTCGAGCGCATCGACGCGATCGGCACGCAGCATGCGCGCAACAACTATCCGATCGGCTGGGCGCAGGCGGGCAACACGCCGCTCAAGCGCTACAAGCAGAACACGCACGCCGGCGGCATCGTCGACCCGTTGCTCATCGTCTGGCCGGCGCGGATTGCGGCGGGTGGCGTGCGCGCGCAATTCCATAGCGTGGTGGACCTTGCCCCCACGATCCTCGACTGCATCGGCATCGCGCCACCCGAAACGATTCGCGGCGTGCCGCAGATGCCGCTGCATGGCATCAGCATGGCGTACTCCTTCGCCGCCGATGGCCCGACACGCAAGACGACGCAGTACTTCGAGATGTTCGGCCATCGCGCCATCTGGCACGAGGGCTGGAAGGCCGTGGCATGGCACAAGCGCTATTCTTCGTACGACGAGGACGCCTGGGAGCTCTACCATCTCGCCGTCGACGTGGCGGAGAACCACGATCTCGCGCAGGAGGAGCCGGAAAAGCTCAAGGCCCTCATCGACCTCTGGTGGCAGGAGGCCGAGCGCTACGACGTGCTGCCTCTCGACGATCGGGGTTTCGCCGAGCGGCGCGCCGCTTCCAAATCGCGTCGTGACGGCCCGCGCACCCGCGACGAATACATCTACTTCGGCGGCGTGGGGCATGTCGCGGCGGGCGCCGTGCCGTTCACGCTCGACCGCTCGTACACGATCGAAGCGCATGTCACGCTGGGGCCGCAGGATCGCGGCGTGATCGTCGCGTGCGGCGGCGTGTGCGGCGGGTACTCGCTCTACGTCAAGGACGGCCGCATCGTCCACGACTACAACTTCTATCAGCAGATCTACCGGGTGGAGGCGCCGTTGCGCGCGACCGGCGCGCCGCAGCGCCTGCGCTACGAGTTCACCAAGACGGGGCCGCTGCGCGGTGTGGCCGGGCTCTACGTCGACGGGGCGAAGCTCGCGAGCGCCGAGCTGCCAGCGACCTACCGCTATTTCATGGATTGGGAAGGGCTCGACGTCGGCCGCGACGCGCGCTCGCCGGCCACGCCCGCCTACGCCGCATTGGGCGAGTTCGCCTTCACCGGCACGATCGACCGGGTGGTCATCCGCCTCCGCGACGATGCCGACGGTCCTGGCGACCACGAGCCGACCGATTGACGGCGCGACGTGCGCGCCGCCGATGTGCGGCGCGCGTCACCACGACACCTCGCGCTCGGGTGTCGCCGAGATGTTGTGGATCGACAGGTCGGCGCCGTTGAACTCGGCTTCGGCCTCCATGCGCACGCCCACCGTCGCCTTCAGGATCCCGTAGACCAGCGTTCCGCCGAGCAGCGCAACGACGATGCCGAGCGTCGTGCCGGCCGCCTGCGCGACGAACGACACGCCGCCCATGCCGCCCAGCGCGGCAGTGCCGAAGATCCCGGCTGCGAGCCCGCCCCACGTGCCGCACAGTCCGTGCAGCGGCCATACGCCGAGCACGTCGTCGATCTTCCAGCGGTTCTGCGTCCACGTGAACAGCACGACGAACAGGGCGCCGGCGACGAGGCCCGTCACGAGCGCGCCGAGCGGATGCATGATGTCCGATCCCGCACAGATCGCGACGAGCCCCGCGAGCGGGCCGTTGTGCGTGAAGCCCGGGTCGTTGCGCCCGGCAACCAGGCCACCCAGCGTGCCGCCCGCCATCGCCATGAGCGAATTGACGGCGACGAGACCCGAGATCTTGTCGAGCGTCTGCGCGCTCATCACGTTGAAACCGAACCACCCGACGCACAGCACCCAGGCGCCCAAGGCGAGGAACGGAATGGATGAAGGCGGATGCGCGGCGACGCCACCCGCGCGGTCGTAGCGGCCGCGCCGCGCGCCGATCTGCAGCACGGCGGCGAGGCCAATCCATCCGCCGACCGCGTGCACGACCACGCTGCCCGCGAAATCGTGGAATTCGGCGCCTGCGTGGGCCTTCAGCCACGCCTGCACGCCGAGATGCCCGTTCCACGCGATGCCCTCGAAGAATGGATAGACGAGCGCCACGAGCGCGAACGTCGCGGCGATTTGCGGATAGAAGCGCGCACGCTCGGCGATGCCGCCCGACACGATGGCCGGAATGGCGGCGGCGAACGTGAGCAGGAAGAAGAAGCGCACGAGCTCGTAGCCGTTGCGTTGTGCCAGCACCGGCGCACCGGTGAAGAAGCTCGTGCCGTACGCAACGGCGTAGCCGATGAAGAAATAGGCGATGGTCGAGACGGCGAAGTCGACCAGGATCTTCATCAGCGCGTTGACCTGGTTCTTGCGCCTCACGGTCCCGAGCTCGAGGAAGGCGAAGCCCGCATGCATCGCGAGCACCATCACGGCACCGAGCAGGATGAACAGCGTGTCGGTGCTGGCCTTGAGCGTTTCCATCGTCGATCCCCCGGCGGATGCGCCGCGCGTGCGGCGTCTCGTGCGTGCCTGGCCGACGGTTGCCGGCGCCGGGCGCAAGACTACGGGAGAGAATGCCGCGTGGCTAGTCGCGCAAGCGGCTCGACGAAGTCGATGCCGCCCGCGGCGACCCCTGCTGGCGCCGCATGCCGCGGGCGGTGTGCGATCCGCGCGGGCGCGCGGGGTGTACTGGGGAAACCTACGCGTGCTGCCCGGCGAGCAGCTGCTGCAGCTCACCCGACTGGTACATCTCGCGCATGATGTCGCAGCCGCCGACGAATTCCCCGTTGACGTAGAGCTGCGGGATGGTCGGCCAGTTGGAGAATTCCTTGACGCCCTGGCGCAGGTCGCCGTCCTGCAGGACGTTGAACGTGGCGTAGTCCTCGACGCCGCAGCGGCGCAGGATTTCGATGGCCGTGGCCGAGAACCCGCATTGCGGGAACTGCGGCGTTCCCTTCATGTACAGCACGACCTTGTTGCGGGCGACCTGGTCGCGGATGGTGTCGCGGATATCGGGCATGGTTTCGCTCCGGCGCGGAGAAGACTCGAGAGGGTCGATTCTATCAACTGGGGGCGCCGGGCGCCGAATCAACCGCAGTCCCCCCGGGGAGACCGCGCGGCGCTCGGGGTGCCGGACGGCTCGGCGCCAGCCCCGCTGCTCCGGCAGCTGCTATTCCTTCACCGCGCCGGTCAGCCCGGACACGTAGTACTCGACGAAGAACGAATAGAGGATGGCCACCGGGAGCGAGCCGAACAACGCGCCGGCCATCAGCGAGCCCCAGTGGTAGACGTCGCCTTCCACCAGCTCGGTCACCACGCCCACCGGCACCGTCTTCACCTCGGACGAGGAGATGAAGGTGAGCGCATAGATGAACTCGTTCCACGACAGCGTGAACGCGAAGATGCCGGCCGATATCAGGCCCGGCACGGCCAGCGGCATGACGATCCGCATCAGGATCTGGAACCGGCTCGCGCCGTCGATCAGCGCGCACTCCTCGAGCTCGATCGGGATGGACTTGAAATAGCCCATGAGCAGCCACGTGCAGAACGGGATGAGGAACGTGGGATAGGTCAGGATCAGTGCAAGACGCGTGTCGAACAAGTCGAGCTTGTAGACGATGGCGGCGAGCGGGATGAAGAGGATGGACGGCGGCACGAGATAAGCGAGGAAGATGCTCATGCCGACGTAGCGCGAGCCGCGGAAGCGCAGGCGCTCGATCGCGTACGCCGCCAGCACGCTCGCGAAGATCGAGATCACGGTGGAGGTCACCGTCACCAGGATGGTGTTCCACAGCCAGTCGGGATACGCGGTCTCGAACAGCAGCTTCTTGATGTGGGTGAGCGTGGGGTGTTGCACCCAGAACGGATTGCCTTCGCGCGACAGGAGCTCGGCGTCGGGCTTGAGCGCCGTGATCGCCATCCAGTAGAACGGGAACAGCAGCACGATCAGGAACGCGGCGATCGGCACGTAGACCGTCACCACGCGCCGCGGCAGCGACACGAGGTAGTTCATCCCCTCCGACTGGTTGCCGGCCGGCGGCGGGCGCGTGGCGATGGTGCTCATGAATGTCCCCCCCGAAGCGGCGCGCAGCACCGCCTCCCCCCGAGGGGGCGAGCGCCTGGGGACGGCCCGGCGGCGCTCCTGAATGGTTCCCCCCGAAGCGGCGCGCAGCGCCGCCTCCCCCCGAGGGGGCGAGCGCCTTGGGACGGCCCGGCGGCGCTCATTTATCCGCCCCGCCCTGCTGCCAGGCGCGCCGCTGGAGCCCGAAATAGCTGAACAGGATCGCCGCGATGAGGAACGGCACCATCGCAGTAGCGATCGCGGCGCCTTCGCCCAGGCTGCCGCCGGAGATCGCGCGCTGGAACGACAGGGTCGCCATGAGGTGCGTCGCGTTGAGCGGGCCGCCGCGGGTGAGCACGTAGATCAGCTGGAAATCGGTGAACGTGAAGAGCACCGAGAACGTCATCACGACCGCGATGATGGGCGTGAGCAGCGGCAGGGTGACGTAGCGGAACTTGTGCCAGTCGGTGGCACCGTCGAGGCTCGCGGCCTCGTAATAGGACGGCGAGATCGTCTGCAGCCCGGCGAGCAGCGTGATGGCGACGAACGGCACGCCGCGCCAGATGTTGGCGGCGATCGTGGCGAACCGCGCGTGCCACGGCTGGCCGAGGAAGTCGATGTACTCGTTGATGAGGCCGAGCTTCATCAAGCCCCAGCTGATGATGGAGAACTGCGAGTCGTAGATCCACCAGAACGCGATGGCGGAGAGCGCGGTGGGCACGATGAACGGCAGCAGCACGACCGCGCGCAGCATCGCCTTGAAGGGCAGGTGCTTGTTGAGCAGCAGGGCGAGCCACAGGCCCAGCGCGAACTTGATGACGCTCGCGACGAATGTGTAGAAGAGCGTGTTGAACAGCGCGAGGCGCGTCACCTGGTCGTTCCAGAGGAACGCGAAGTTCTCGATGCCGATGAACTGGCCGGCCCGCCCGATCTTGGTGTCGGTGAAACCGAGCCACGTCCCGAGCGCCAGCGGGTACGTGAGGAACAGCAGCAGCAGTCCCGCCGCCGGCAGCATGAACAGCAGACCGAGCGCGTTGCGGTTGTCCTGCAGGCGCGCGAGCAGGCCCGGCGGCCGCCTGGGCGGTCGCCGGGACACTTCGATCAACGGTGCAACGCGCGCCATCAGCCGCAACGGCGTGTCGTCATACCTTGTAGTAGCGTTCCGCGCGCTCCTGCGCCCGTTGCGCCGCTTCCTTGGGTGTCTTCGATCCCGATGCCGCTTCGGCCACCATGTTCGGGATGATGAAATCCGCGGTTGCGGCCGCCGATGCGTAGCCCATCGTGCCCGCATAGCCGTTGGGCGTCATGTCCTTCATGCAGTCGCGGTACGGCGTGTTCTTCGGGTCGGCCGTCCAGAAGGCGCTCTTCTCGTACGCCGCAAGCGGCTGGCACACATAGCCGATGGACGCTTCCTGCCAGGGCACGTACTGCTCCTTCTCCATCATGAAGCGCAGGTATTCCTTGGCGGCGTTCGGGTACTTGCTGTACTTGAAGATCATCATCGGGAACACGAGGTTCAGCACGCGGTTCTTGCCGTCGAGCCCGTGGGGGAACTTGCCGTGCTGGATGTCGTTGGCCATCTCCTGGATCTTCGCGTCCTTCGACGTCTTCGCGGCGTAGTAGATCGAGATGCCGTTGGCCGTGAGGCTCAGCTGCCCGTCGAGGAACGCCTTGTTGTTGTTGGGGTCGAGCCAGGACAGCGTGCCCGGGATGAACGTCTCGTAGAGCTGCTTGGCGTACTCGAGCGCGGCGATGGTCTCCGGGCTGTTGATGACGACGTTGTTCTTCGCATCGACGAGCTTGCCGCCATGCGCCCACACGAGCCAGTGCGTCCAGCTCGAGTCGCCCGTCGCGTTGCCGAGCGCGAACCCGGCGGGCGTGCCCTTCGCCTTGAGCGCCTGGCACAGCTTGAGGAAGCCCGGCATGTCGTCGGGGAACGTCTCGAAGCCCGCGGCCTGCACGTGGCTCTTGCGATACACCATCGCATTGCCGGCCGCGCCCATCATGATCGCGACCCAGCGGTTGTTGTGCATCCCGTACTGCTTGGACGCGTCGTACCAGGGGCCGTACTTCGCCCCGAGATAGTTCGCGAGGTCCGAGACGTCGACGAGCTTGTCGGGATACTGGTGCGCATCCTCCATCGTGCTGATGATGATGTCCGGCCCGCTGCCCACGTTCGCAGCGACCGCCGCCTTCGGCCGCACGTCCTCCCAGCCTTCCGCGTCGACGCGCACCTTGATGCCGGTCATGTCCGTGAACTTCTTGGTGTTCGCGGCCCAGACGTCCTCGTCACCCTGCACGAAGCGCTTCCAGCGCAGCACGCGCAGCGTGGCGCCCTTCTCCGGCGTGACCTTGTAGTTGGCCTGCGCCGCCGCCGCATCGGCGAACAGCGCCGACCCGGTGCCCAGCGCCGACGTTGCGGCAACCCCTGCGGTCGCCTTCAGAAATTCGCGCCGCTTGAACTCGCTCATGAAACGCCTCCTTCCCGTGAATGCGCGGTCGGCGAAACGCCTCCGCGCGAATGGTGGTGATGGCCTGACATCAGGTGGCCAGGTTCTGGCCGCTGGCCGCGTCGAACAGATGCGCGCGTGCAGGATCGGGCACGAGCGCGACGCGGTCGCCCGCGCGGCAGCTCACCCGGTCGCGCACGAGCGACGTCAGCTCCTGGCCGTTGAACTTGCAGAACAGCTGCGTATCGGCGCCGGTAGGCTCCACGACGACGACTTCGGCCGGCAGCCCCGCGCGCTCGGCGAGCATGCAGTGCTCGGGCCGCATGCCGTAGAGCACGCTCTGGCCGTTCGATGCGCGGGCGCCGAGCGGCACTGGCAGCTCGATCCCCGCCCCGAACTCGATCACCGGCGCGCCACCGTTCACGCGGGCCGTGCCGGGCACCATGTTCATCGCCGGCGACCCGATGAAGCCCGCCACGAACGTGTTGACGGGATGATCGTAGAGCTCGAGCGGATCGCCGCTCTGCTCGACGATGCCATCGCGCATGACGACGATGCGATCGGCCATCGTCATGGCCTCGATCTGGTCGTGCGTGACGTAGATGGACGTCGTCTTGAGCCGCTGGTGCAGCTCCTTGATCTCGGTGCGCATCTGCACGCGCAGCTTCGCGTCGAGGTTCGACAGCGGCTCGTCGAACAGGAATACCTGAGGGTCGCGCACGATGGCCCGTCCCATCGCCACGCGCTGGCGCTGGCCGCCCGACAATTGCCGCGGATAGCGGTCGAGGTAATCGGTGAGCCCCAGGATCCCCGCGGCGCGCGCCACGCGATCCTGGATCTCGCGCTTGGGCTGCTTGGCGAGCATGAGCGCGAACGACATGTTGTCGCGCACGGTCATGTGCGGATACAGGGCGTAGTTCTGGAACACCATCGCGATGTCGCGCTCCTTGGGCGGCACGCGATTGACCACGGTCGAGCCGATGGCGATCTCGCCCTCGCCGATCTCTTCGAGGCCGGCGATCATCCGCAAGAGCGTCGACTTGCCGCAGCCCGAGGGTCCGACCAGCACGCAGAATTCGCCGTCCGCAATGCCGATGTCGACGCCGCGAATGACGTGCGTCGTGCCGAACCACTTGTGGACGCCGGTGATGGTCACCGCGGCCATGCGCTTCCTCCTGCGCCCTTCACTTTTTTCCCATCACACCGGACGCCGGGCGTGGCGGGTCGCAAAACGCTGAGCCGGCTCGAGGCGGGGTGCCCCGCGCAGGCGCCTGATTCACGAAGCCGGAGCGGGGCACCCCGTCTCGAGCCGCATTTATGGCGAGCGCGTGCCCGTCACGACAGGATAGTCCGGCCGCCCCGTCCGCACCCACGACACGATATTCTGCGCCGCCTTGCGCCGCAGCTCCCGCTCCGCCTCCACGGAGAAGAACGCTGCATGAGGCGTGAGGATGACGCGGGGATCGCGGGTGAGCGGCGAATCGGCGGGCACCGGCTCGACCGGCAGCACGTCGAGCGCGACGCCCCGCAGTATTCCAGCATCGAGCGCCTTGAGCAAATCGGGCAGCGCCACCACCGCGCCGCGGGCCGTATTGACGAGCGTCATGCCCGGGCGGGCCGCCGCGAAGAACCGCGCGTCGACGAGGCCGCGTGTCTCGTCGTTGAGCGGGGTGTGGATGCTGACCACGTCGGCCGCGAGCGCGAGCTCCGTCAGGGAGCGCACGCGCTCGACATAGGCCGGGAAATCGCCGTCGATGATGTATGGATCGTAGGCCAGCACCCGCTTGAAGACGTTGCGCGAGACGTGCGCCATGCGCTTGCCGATGCGGCCAAGGCCGATGATGCCCAGCGTGAGCTCGGCCGGCCGGCGCAGCACCCCTGCGGAAAGGTAGTGCCAGCGCCCCGCCCGCACGTCGCGGTCGTAGGCGGCGACGTTGCGCAGGGACGCAAGCGCCAGGGCGAGCGCATGGGTGGCCACCTCCCCAACGCCGTAATCGGGCGAATTGGCGACCCATACGCCGTGGCGCGCGCACGCGGCGGTATCGACCGTGTCGTAGCCTGCGCCGATGCGGCTGACGATGGCCAGCGAAGGCAGTCCCTCGACGACGCGCGCACCGATCGGTGCGTATTGCAGCAGGATCGCCGCGCAGCCGCCGCCGGCCGCGACGACCTGCTCCTCGGTCTTGCATTGCGCGAGCACCAGCTCGAGGCCGGCGTCGCCCAGCAGCGTGCGCTCGAGCTCGATGTCGGGAAAGTCGCAGTCGGCGAAGAGGACCTTGGACATCGATGCAGCCTCGGGTGGCGGGCGCTGACGTTAAACGCGGACGCGGAAGGCCGTCAAGCCCGGCCGCGCGCCACCCGCGCGTACAATCCTCGCGAACGCAAGGAACCGAGGCGCGCATCATGACTTTGCTGGCCACCACCATCGCGGGCAGCCTGCCCAAGCCCGAGTGGCTCGCGCCGCCGGGCGAGCTGTGGGCACCGTGGAAGCTCCAGGGCGCGGACCTCGATCTCGCCAAGCAGGACGCGGTGCGCCTCGCGCTGTTCGACCAGGAGCATGCCGGCATCGACATCGTCACCGACGGCGAGCAGACGCGACGCCATTTCGTCACGACGTTCATCGAAGGCCTCGACGGGGTCGATTTCGAGCACAAGCGCACGGTGCGCATTCGCAACCGCTACGACGCTGCGGTCCCGGTCGTGGTGGGCGAGGTCGCGCGGCGTGCGCCGATCTACGTGGACGATGCCCGTTTCCTGCGCGCGCAGACCCGGCGGACCGTGAAATACACCCTGCCCGGGCCGATGACGATGGTCGACACGCTCTACGACGCCCACTACGGCAGCCGCGAGAAGCTCGCCATGCGCTTCGCGGAGATCCTCAACGAGGAGGCGCGCGCCATCGCCGCGGCCGGTGTCGACGTCATCCAGTTCGACGAGCCGGCCTTCAACGTCTACTTCGACGAGGTGCGCGACTGGGGCATTGCCGCGCTCGAGCGGGCCCGCGCGGGTGTCGCCTGCACCACCGCCGTCCACATCTGCTATGGCTACGGCATCAAGGCCAACAACGACTGGAAGAAGACGCTCGGCAGCGAGTGGCGCCAATACGAGCAGACGTTCCCGCTGCTCGCGCGCTCGTCGATCGACCAGGTCTCGCTCGAATGTGCCAACAGCCATGTGCCGATCGACCTCATCGCGCTGCTCGGCGACAAGGACGTGCTGGTCGGCGCGATCGACGTGGCGTCCGATCGCGTCGAGACGCCGCAGGACGTCGCCGCCGTGCTGCGCAGCGCCCTGCGGCACGTGCCGGCCGCGCGCATCAAGCCCTGCACCAACTGCGGCATGGTGCCGCTGTCGCGCGCCGTCGCGCGGGGCAAGCTCGCCGCGCTGGCGGCCGGCGCCGCCTTGGTGCGCGCCGAGGTGCAGTGAGCCGGGCATGTAACGTCATGGCCCGTCCACGGCCATTACGCTGACCGCTCCGGGGCCGCCCGCGCCGAGGGGCGTTGCGCCCTTGCAACACATTGTCGGAACGGGGCCGCGAGGCTGTCGCTTTTTGGCGTCAGACCTTGTATATTCCGCGCCGTGTTTTGTTCCAAGCCGTAAAGCACCGCTCGGGTACGACCGCCAGGCTGTCGCTGCTCAAAACCGTTCTTACCTGCCGTACTTTCCTTGAGATCGAAACATCGTCCGGGCAACGTCCCGTTTATATCTCGTACTTGGGGAATTTGAAACATGGCAACAGGAACTGTGAAGTGGTTCAATGACGCGAAGGGCTTCGGCTTCATCACGCCGGACGGCGGCGGTGAAGATCTGTTCGCGCATTTCTCCGCGATCAAGATGCAAGGCTTCAAGACGCTCAAGGAAGGCCAGAAGGTGTCGTTCGAAGTGACGACGGGCCCGAAGGGCAAGCAGGCGAGCAACATCCAGTCCGCCTGAATCGAGGTCACTTGCTGGCATGAAGCCGGGCTTGGCCCGGCTTTTTTTCGCTCGCGCACGACCGCGCCGCGTCGAACACGCCGCGAGGCCAAGCGAGGCGGTCGCGCGTGCTCGACTCGCCTCAGTGCCGCCGGCGAGGTACGGCAAGCGCGCCCGCCACGGCGAGCATGCATGCGAGCACGAGCAGCGCGAGCGGGTCGTCGAGCGGGATGTCGACCGGCGCCGATGCTGCGGCACGCGCGTTGCTGTCGCTCGCTTGCGCACTCGCGCCCCCGTCGGCGCTCGCCTGCGCCGTATTGACGAGCGGATCGGCGGCAAGAGCCGCAGCGAAGCGCACCGGGATCGCATAGTCGAGCGCGTTGGCGCTGCCGGCGGGAATCGTCGCGCCGGTTGCCGCGACGCTCGACGCGCCGATCGCGCCGGTGAGCGTGCCACACGTCGCGGCCCCGCTCGCGATGCACGTGGGTGCGCCGGCGACGGTGACGCCGGCGGGCAGCGCATCCACGACGCCGATGCCCGTGGCGTCCGACGGTCCGTCGTTGGTCACGTGCAGGACGTAAATCGCCGAATCGCCGGGCGCGTACGTGCTGCGATGGTCCGTTTTGGTCAGCGCGAGCGCCGCGTGCAAGGCAAGCGCGTCGCTGTCCGATGC
The DNA here is from genome assembly GCA_035475895.1 of Casimicrobiaceae bacterium. Lineage (GTDB taxonomy): Bacteria > Pseudomonadota > Gammaproteobacteria > Burkholderiales > Casimicrobiaceae > VBCG01. Next base: position 65,443 of record DATILY010000010.1, read on the forward strand.
ACCGGCAGTCGCGCCACCTGCTGCCGTCGCGAGCGCCGGATTGACGAGCGGATCGGCGCGCAGCGACGCTGCATACCGCACCGGAACGCTGACCACCAGACGATTGCCCGATCCCGCGGCCACCGCGCCGCCGCTCATCGCGAGCGTCGATCCACCAACCGTCGCGACGAGCGTGCCGCACGTCGCGCTGCCCGAGGCGACGCACGTGGCGACGCCGCGCAGCACGACGCCGGCCGGCAGCGTATCCGCCAGCGTGACGGCGGATGCGTCGGACGGCCCGCCATTGCTGATCGTCAACACGTACGTGCCTTCGCCGCCCGGCGTATAGCTCGCGCGGTTGTCCGTGTTCGTGAGGCCGAGGCCCGTCTGCGCGGCGCGCACGTCCGAGTCCTCGGCCGTTGCGGGCGCAGCGCCGGGGGCGGTCGCGCTGACCCTGTTGACCAGCGGATCGGTGACAACCGCCGCATCGAAGCGCACCGGAATCGTCACGATGACGTTGTTGGCGCCGCCTGCCGCCACCGCGGCATTGGTCAGCGTGACCAACGACCCACCGCTTGCACCGCTCAACGCGCCGCAGCTTGCAATACCGGTGGCGACGCACGCGGGCGCGGCGGTCAGCGTGGCGCCCGCCGGAAGGTTGTCCGTGACCGTAACCCCGGTCGCGTTCGACGGTCCGGCATTGCCGAGCGTCACCACGTAAGTCGCAGTGCCCCCCGGTACGTAGCCCGTGGCGTTGTCCGTCTTGGTGAGCGTGAGCGCGGCCTGACCGGCCAATACGTCGGCGTCCGAGCCGCTGCCCGTCGCCCCCGATACGGCATCGACCGCGGTGGCCATGTTCACCAGTGGATTGCCCTGGAGCCCGGCGCTGAACGTGACCGGCACCGTGAAAACGAGTGCGCTGCCGCTGCCGGCGACCACGTGGGCGGCGCTCGCGCTGAAACCTGCCTGTCCGGCACTCCCGGACACGCTGCCGCAAGTCGATCCGCCGCTCGGTGCACACGTCACGACACCGGCGAGCGTCACACCGGCAGGCAAGGTGTCCGTCACGCTGACAGCGGTGGCGTCGCTGGTGCCGCCATTGGTCACGGTAATGGTATAGACGGCGCTTCCGCCCGGTGTGTAGGTCGCGCTCCCGTCCGTCTTGACGACTGCAAGGCTCACCGCCGCGGACAACGCATCGCTGTCGCTCGCGGTTGCGCTCGCACCCGACGGCGCATCGACGACTTGAGCGACGTTGACCAGCGGATCGACGCTCATGCCGGACGCGAACGCCACGGGCAGCGCGATGGTCAGCAGCGCGGTCCCGCCACCCGGCACGCTGGCGTTGGCGGCGCCGAACGACGTGGCGCCCGCTACACCGTCGAGCGTGCCGCACGACGCGCCTGCGCTTGCGACACAGGTCGCCGCGCCCGCGAGCGTCACACCGGCCGGCAATGCATCGGTGATGGCGACGTCGCGCGCATCGGTGGGTCCGTCGTTGCCCACCACGATGGTGTAGACGGCGCTGCCGCCGGGCGCGTAACTTGCGCTCCCGTCCGACTTGGTGAGCGTCAGGTGCACTTGCGGCGCGCGCGCGTCGCTGTCGGACGCGCTGCCCGCTGCGCCGGACGCCTGGTCGGTGGCTGTCGCGGTGTTGACGAGTGGATCGTCGAGCAGATCGGAGGCGAAGCGGACGGATGCGGTGAACGTCAGCAGGTGGCCGCCGCCCGCCGCGATGCGCGCCGACGTGGTGCCGAACGACGCGCCACCCGGGGCTCCGACGACCGTGCCGCACGCCGCGTTGCCCGTTGCGCTGCAGGTCACGGCGCCGTCGAGCGTGACGCCCGAAGGCAACGCGTCGGCGAGGCTGACGTCCAGCGCATCGGAACTGCCAGTGTTGCGCAGCTGAATGGTGTAGACCGCCGTGCCGCCTGGCACATAGGTCGCCTGGCCATCCGTCTTGCTCACGGCAAGCGCGACTTGCGCCAGGCGCGCGTCGCTGTCGATGGCAGCACCCGACGCACCCGACGGCACGTCGAGCGCGTCGGCGGTGTTCACCAGCGGATCGGTTGCCAGACCGGCACTGAAGATCACCGGCGCGCTCACGCTGACCGAGGCAGCGCCGCCTGCGGGCACGCGCGCGCCGTTCAGCGCAAATGCAGCCTGCCCGGCAGCGCCGCTGACGACGCCGCACGCTGCACCGCCGGCGCTGGCGCACGTGACCGGGCCCGCGAGCACCACGCCGGCAGGCAACGTGTCGTCCACACGCACGTCGAGCGCGTCGGACACGCCGCCGTTGGTGACGGTCACGACGTAGGTCGCACTGCCGCCGGGAACGTACGTGGCGCTGCCGTCGGTCTTGGTGATCGCAAGCGATACGGCCAGCGAGCGCGCGTCGCTGTCGCTCGCCGCTGCCGTATTGCCGGTCGGCACGTCGGTGGCGGTTGCGACGTTCACCAGCGGATCGGCGTCGAGGCCCGGCGCGAACGCCACCGGCACGGTGAACGTCAGTGCGTCGGCCGGTGCGGCGCCCACGCGCGCATGCACGGCAGCGAAGCCCGTCTGGCCGACCGCACCGGTGACCGTTCCGCATTGCGCGTTGCCGGTTGCCGCGCAGGCCACGCTACCGCTCAGGGTGACACCTGCGGGAAAGCTGTCGGCCACCGTCACGTCCAGTGCATCGGTCGGTCCCGCGTTGGTGATGGCCACGACGTAGATGGCCGTTCCGCCCGGCGTATACGTCGCGCTGCCGTCGGACTTGGTGATGGCAAGCGCCACGGTCGGCGCGCGGGCATCGCTGTCGGTCGCCGTGATGCCCGCCCCGGACGGTGCGTCGTGCGCGCTCGCGGTGTTGACGAGCGGGTCCACGACAAGCCCCGCGTCGAACTCCACGGGTAACCTCACCGTCAGCGCATTGCCCGCGCCTGCCGGCACGATCGCGTGCGCGAGCGTCGCGCTGCTGTCGCCCGCGGTGCCGGTGAGGGTTCCACAACTCGCCGTACCGGCGGCCACGCATGTAACGGGGCCGCGCAACAGCACTCCGGGAGGCAACGCATCGTCCAGCGTGACGTCGAGCGCGTCGGACAGCCCCGAGTTGGCCAAGGTCAATGTGTATTCGGCTGCGCCGCCCGGCGTATAAGTGGCGCTTGCGTCCGATTTGGCGAGCGTCAGCGTCGGCACGGCCTGCAGCACGTCGCTGTCCGATGCGCTGTGCGGCACGGCATCGTCGACATCGGCGGCGCTAGCCGTATTGACGAGCGGGTTCGCGGTCATGTTGGCCGCAAAGGACACCGGCACGGTGAGCGTGAGGGTGTTGCCCGCGCCCGCGGGGATGGTGGCGCCCGTCACGCCGGCGGAACCGGCGCCCGTGCTGCCATTGACCGTGCCGCAGGTTGCGGCGCCGGCGGCGACGCAGCTGGGCGCGGCCGACAACGTGACGCCGCCAGGCAGCGGATCGGCAATGTTGACCGCGTGCGCATCCGAGAGTCCGCCATTGGTCACGACGATCGTATAGGTGCCGGAGCCACCCGGCGTATAGGCGCTCACGCCGTCGCTCTTCGTGATGCCGAGCGTGACTTGCGGCTGCCGCGTGTCCGTGTCGCTGGCCGACGCCGCAGCGCCGCTCGCGCTGTCCGTGACACTGGCCGTGTTGACGATGCTGGCCGCGCTCATGGCGCTGCTGAAGCGCACGGGCGCGGTGACGCTCAGCGTGCCGCCCGGCGCGATGACGCCCCCCGTTGCCGTCACGCTCGACGCTCCGGACGTCCCGCCCAACGCACCGCAGCCCGACCCGGCGCTGGCGACGCAGGTTGCGGACGCGGCGAGCATCACGCCCGCGGGCAACGCATCGGCGACCGCCACGTTCAATGCCGTCGACGCACCCGCGTTCGCGACCGTGATCACGTACGTTGCCGTACCGCCGGGCGTGTACGTCGACACGCCATCGGTCTTGGCCACGGAGAGCAGCACCTGCGGCGCACGCGTATCGACGTCGGACGCGCTCGCCATCCCGCCGCTCGGCGTGTCGAGCGCCGTAACGGTGTTGGTGATCGAGGCGGCGGCCATGGACGGCGCGAAGGCGACCGGCACGGTGAAGGTGAGCTGGCTCGTGCCGCCGGCGGGCACGACCGCGCCGCTCGCGCCGAAGGTGTTCGCGCCCGCCGTGCCCGTCACGGTGCCGCACGCGGCACCGCCAGCCGCCACGCACGTCGCCGTCCCGTTCAGCGTGACACCCGCCGGAAGCGCGTCGCTCACCGTTACGCCGAGCGCGTCGGACGGCCCCGCATTGGTCAGCGTGACGACGTACGTTCCGATACCGCCAGGAACGTACGTCGAGGCGGCGTCGGTCTTGGTGAGCGCAAGCCCGGTGACCGGGACGAGCGTGTCCGTATCGGTGGCGGTGGTGACTGGATTGGTGTCGACGACCGACCCGGGCACGCCGAGCGATGCGCTGTTGGTCAGCGTGCCGCTCGCGCCGGGCGCGATGGCGCCTTGGACGGTATAGGTGAGCGTGCCGCCGTTCTGCACGGTGACCGTGTCCGCGATGGGACCGCTGCCGGACGCCGTGCAGACCGATCCCGCGCTGGCCGCGCACGACCAGGACGTGAACGTCAGGCCCGCAGGCGGTGTGTCGTCGACCGACAGGCCCGTCACGGCATGCGGGCCCGCGTTCGTCACGGTGATCGTGTACGTGGTCGTGCCGCCGGGCGTTGCAGTGGCGACGCCATCGGTCTTGGAGATGGACAAAAAGGCGCTCCCGCTCGACGCCAGCGTGGCGGCCGCGCCCGCCGGATTGGTCACGCCCTGCGCGCTCGTCACGATGGCGACGGGCAGCGTGTTGATGAGATTGCCGGCCGCCGTCGGCTTGACGTTCACATTGAGCGAGCAGATCGAATTCGCGTTGATCGTCGCGCCGCCCAGCGTGAAGCCACCAGGGCCGGTGGTACTGGAGGTGAACGAGCACCCCGTGCCCGTGAATGTGAACACCACGGGATTGGCCACCTGCAAGCCAACCGGCAGCGTGTCGACCAGCCCGGCGCCGGTCAGCTGGATGGCATTGGGGTTGTTGTTGCGGATCTGGATGGCGATCTGCGATGCACCGCCAACGGCCACCGTGGCCGGCGTGAACGACTTGTTGATCGTCACCGATGTATCGACGCGCGTGAGCACAGCGCTGAACACGCCGGGGTTGACCGCGCCCTCGGCTGTCGTCACCGTCCCCGGGTTGACGGTGTTCGTACCGTTGCCGACCGTGCCCGGGGCCTGGATCGACACCTGCACGGTGCACACTGTGGCGCCGGCGCCCAGCACGCCGCCGCTGAACGAAAAGCTGCCGGCCCCGGCGGTTGCGTTCACCGTGCCGCCACACGACGACGACGCATTGGGCGGCGACGCGACCGTATGACCTGCCGGAAGCGTGTCGGTGAACGACAGGTTGGACAGCGGCACGGCGCCCGTCGTGTGCGTGAACGTCAGGGCGAGGTTGGACTTCGAGCCGATCTGGATGATCGCCGGCGTGTATGCCTTGTTCGAGACGAAGGCACGCGCGAGATCCACCACGCCGGTGATGGGCAGCGTGTTGCTCCCTTGCGTCGTCTGCACCGCGCCGGCCGCGATGGTGTTGGTGTGACCCCCGATGGCCGTGCTCGCAGCGACGATCATCGGGAAGGTGATGGTGCAGCTGCCACCCGCGGGAATCGTCCCACCGGTCGCCGTCACGAGGCTCGTGCCCGGCGTCGCGGTGATCGTCGCGCCACACGTTCCGCCCGGCGTTCCGGTCGGCGCAACCGTGAAACCGGTGCCCAGCGTGGCCAGGTTGTCCGTGAACGACGTGATGGTCGCCGCGGCACCTGTCGTGTTGCTGAGCGTGACCGTCGCCGTGGTGGTGCCCGTCTGTACCGGCGCGGGGCTGTAGGTCTTGGTGCCCGTGATGGGCGAGGACGGGTTGACGACCAGGTTTGCCGTGCCGCCCGTGTAGTTCACGGTGCCGAACGTACCGGCGGCGAGCGTGTTGGTCAGCGTCTGGGCGGACGCGCCAACATTCGTGGCCGTGACCGAGACGACGATGGTGCACGTGCGCGCAACGGCGGTCGACGGAGCAGCGGTGAGCGACCCGCCGTTGAGATTGATGCTGCCTGCGCCCGGCGTCGCCGTCAGCACGCCGCCGCATGTCGTCGACGCATTGGCGGGATTGGCGACCACCATCGTTCCCGGGAACGTGTCCGTGAAGGTGATGCCGCCGAGCGCGGTGCCGTTGAAGTTGCTGACCGTGATCGTGAGCGTGGACGGGTTGCCCGACGTGATCGTCGTCGGCGCGAAGACCTTCGCCAGCGCGGCACCGCTTTGCACGGTCACGTTGCCCGAGAAGACCGTGTTCGTGACGCCCTGCGCGGTCGTGATGCCGCCGGCGGCGATCGTATTCGTGCGTGCCGCGTTGACCGCGGCGTTCGGATTGCCCGTGATCACCGACGCCGTGACGGTGCACGCTCCGTTCGCGGGCAACGTGGCGCCCGCAAGCTGGACGGAAGCGCCCCCTGCGACCCCCGTGACAGTGCCGCCCGTGCAGGTCGTCGCAAGGCTGGGCGGCGTGTTCAGCACGAGGTTGGCGGGAAACGTGTCGGTGAACGCCGCGTTGGCCAACGGCACGCCGTTCGAGTTCGTCAGCGTGATCGTCATGGTGGACGCCGCGCCGCCGGCATGCACGTTGGCGGGTGCGAACACCTTGGTGCCCGTGATGCTGACCAGCGCGGTGGCGACCAGCGTCGCCTGCGCGGCCTGGGTGTTCCCGCCCTGCGAGGAGCTGACGGCGTCGACCGGCAGCGTGTTGATGAACGTGCCTGGCGTGTTGGAGAGCACGCCTACCGTGAACTGGCATTGCCCGGGCGTGGCGCCGATCGCGGCCGGCACGGTTGCGCCGCTCAGGCTCACGCTGCCTGCTCCGGGCGTTGCCGTCACCGTGCCGCCGCACGTGGTCGTCGCGTTCGCAGGACTGGCAACCACCACGCTGCCTGGCAGCGTGTCGGTGACCGCCGTGCCGGTCGCCGCGGCGGGATTCGGATTGAGGAAGACGATCGTCAGCGTCGACGCCTGGCCGGCCGACACGGAGTTGGGGACGAAGCTCTTGTTGATGCCGACGTCGGCGGCGGCGGTGCCTGCCGCAAGGACTGCGGCAAGCGTGCAAAGGGCGCGCAACGGCCGCGCGATGCTTGCGATGAAACCCGTGGCCCCTCTCCCGTTGCAGCGCGGCGTTGGCGCTCGCTGCGGCCGACGTGACGGGCCTTGTGCGCGGCCCTCGTATTCATCGTAGCACCGCACGCGCAGGATGCAATCCCGAAAGGATGCATGCACAACGATTGCGGTCGTTGTGCACTACGACCCATTGGCGGGCCCCCGCGAAGCGTGCGGGTCAGACGATGGCGCGGGTAGGCGCGAGTCGACGCCAGCGCACGAGCATCAACGCGACCGCGCACGATGCCAGTCGAGCGAGCGGCGAATCGGCGCGGCTCGTGAGCATGATCGGCACGCGTGCGCCCACGACGATGCCCGCGGCATCGGCATGCGCCAGGAACGTGAGCGACTTGGCGAGCATGTTGCCGGCCTCGAGGTCGGGCACGATGAGGACGTTGGCGCGGCCTGCAACGGCTGAAACGATGCCCTTGATCGCTGCCGCCGCGGCATCGATCGCATTGTCGAGCGCGAGCGGGCCATCGAGCAGCGCGCCGGTGATCTGGCCGCGCTCGGCCATCTTGCACAGCGCGGCCGCCTCGATGGTCGAAGGCACCTGCGGGTTCACGGTCTCGGAGGCGGACAGGATCGCGACGCGCACCGGATCGAATTCGAGCGCCTGCGCAAGGTCGATGGCGTTCTGGACGATGTCGACTTTCTCCGCCAGCGTCGGCGCGATGTTGATTGCGGCGTCCGAGATGATCAGCGGCGTGTCGTGACCCGGTACGTCGAGCACGAAGCAGTGGCTGACGCGCCGGCCGGTGCGCAGGCCCGTGTCGCTGCGCACGACCTCGGCCATCAGCTCGTCGGTGTGCAGGCTGCCCTTCATGAGGGCCTCGACCTGCCCTTCGCGGACGAGCGCGACCGCACGCGCGGCCGCCGCGTGGCTGTGCGGCACGTCGATGAGCTCGTACGGGGCGATGTCGACACCGGCGAGCGTCGCGGTCGCCAGCACCTTGGCGCGCGGGCCGACCAGCACGGGCACGATCAGCGACGCCTGCGCCGCCTCGACGGCCCCGGCCAGCGCGGTCGCCTGGCATGGATGAACGACCGCCGTGCGCACCGCCGGCTCCGCCCGCGCGCGCCTCACCAGCGCCTGGTAGCGCACGTGGGCGCCGGGCGGCGCAGTGCCGAACGGTGATTCAAGGCCGGGAAGCGCGCTCATGCGGGCGATTATCCCGGAAGGGGCGGCGCGCCCGGCCGACCTTGTGCCCTACCTCGCCGCCCGCACATACGAGGCTCGGACTCCCACGGGCCTTCCCAATGACCTTCCGCGACCCCGGAACGGCGTTGCTCGCCGATGCGCTGGACCTGCTGCGCCAGGCGGATCGGATGCAGCGGTCGTTCTTCTCCGTGCCGCTCGGCCGCAGCCAGCCGAGCTTCGAGCCGCCCGTCGACATCGTCGAGCGGCGCGGCGTGCTGCTGATCCGGGTCGCGCTCCCGGGCGTGGCACCCGCGTCGGTCGAGGTCGCGACCGACGGCTTCCATCTGTCCGTGGTGGGGCGCCGACGCCTCGATGCAGCGCCCGGCGACACGATCCATCGCGTCGAGATTCCGCACGGCCGCTTCGAGCGGCGCATCGAGCTTCCCGCGGGCCGCTTCGAAGTGGCGGCACGCGAATTCTCCGACGGCTGCCTGCTGATCACGCTGCACCGTCTCGCCTGAAAGACCTCATGGACGCCACCAACAGCTCCGGTCTGTTCTCCCGCGCCGACGCCGAGCGCGCAGGCAGCGGGAAAGGACCGCTGGACAACCTCCCGGCCGACGCGATGATCGTCGTGCCGGTGCGCAACCTCGTGCTCTTCCCGGGCCTCATCGCACCGGTCGGGCTCGCACGTCCCGCCTCGATCGCCGCCGCGCAGGAAGCAGTGCGCACCGAGCGCCGCATCGGCGTGCTGCTGCAGCGCGACGCCGCCATCGAAGACCCGTCGCCTGCCGACCTGCACTCCATCGGCACCGTTGCCTCGATCCTGCGCTACGTCACCGCGCCCGACGGCTCGCACCAGCTGGTCCTGCATGGCGAGGAGCGGTTTCGCGTCGCCGGCTTCTTCGACGACACGCCGTTTCCCGTCGCGCGCGTCGAGCTCCTGCCCGATGCGACCGGCATCACGCCGGAAATCGAAGCGCGCATGCTCCAGATCAAGACGCGTGCCGTCGAAATGCTCGACCTAGCCCCGCGCGTGCCGCCCGAGCTCGCCGGTGCGATCGACCAGATCAAGGCGCCCGGCGCGCTGGCCGACTTCGTCGCCGGCCTGATCGACATCCGGCCGGCCGAAAAGCAGCAGATCCTCGAGACCGTCGATCTCACCGCGCGGCTGGACGCCGTGCTGCGCCACATGGTCGCGCGCACGGAGGTGCTCCGCCTGTCCAAGGAGATCGGCGAGCAGACGCAGGGCCGGCTCGAGAGCCGCCAGCGTGAGGTGCTGTTGCGCGAGCAGCTCAAGACCATCCAGAACGAGCTCGGCGAGGGCGGCGAACAAGGCGCCGAGACGAAGGAGCTCGAAGAGCAGATCGGCCGCGCGCACATGCCCGAGGAGGTGGACAAGCATGCGCGCAAGGAGCTGAAGCGGCTCGCGCAGATGTCCGAGAGCTCGCCCGAGTACTCGATGGTGCGCACGTACCTCGAGTGGCTGGTCGAGCTGCCGTGGGAAAACCCCGCCGAGGCGCCGATCGAGATCGACGCGGCGCGCGCGATCCTCGATGCCGACCACTTCGGCTTGCCGAAGGTGAAGCGGCGCATCCTCGAGTACCTTGCGGTGCGCAAGCTCAACCCGGGCGGCAAGAGCCCGATCCTGTGCTTCGTCGGCCCGCCCGGCGTGGGCAAGACCTCGCTCGGCCAGAGCATCGCGAAAGCGCTCGGGCGCAAGTTCGTGCGCCTGTCGCTGGGCGGCGTGCACGACGAAGCCGAGATCCGCGGCCATCGGCGCACCTACATCGGCGCGCTGCCGGGCAACATCATCCAGGCGGTGCGCAAGGCCGGTACGCGCAACTGCGTGATGATGCTCGACGAGATGGACAAGCTCGGCGCCGGCATCCACGGCGATCCGTCGTCCGCCCTGCTCGAGGTCCTCGACCCGGAGCAGAACTCGACGTTCCGCGACAACTATCTCGGAGTGCCGTACGACCTGTCCCGCGTGATGTTCATCGGCACGGCGAACGTGCTCGACCGCATCCCCGGGCCGCTGCGCGACCGCATGGAAGTGATTGCGCTGCCCGGCTACACCGAGGAAGAAAAGCTGCAGATCGCGCGGCGCTATCTCGTCCAGCGCCAGCAGGACGCGACGGGCGTCGCGCCCGAGCGCTGCGACATCACCGACGCCGCGCTGCGCGAGGTGATCGAGAACTACACGCGTGAAGCAGGCGTGCGGAACCTCGAGCGCGAGATCGGCAACCTGCTGCGGCATGTCGCGATGCGCATCGCCGAAGGCGCGAGCGAGCGCATCGTGATCGACGCGGACGACGTGCCGGCGATCCTCGGCGCGCGCCGCTTCGAGAACGAAGTCGCGATGCGCACGAGCGTGCCTGGCGTGTCGACCGGACTCGCGTGGACGCCGGTCGGCGGCGACATCCTGTTCATCGAGGCCACGCGGGTGCCCGGACGCGGCAAGCTGATCCTCACCGGCCAGCTCGGCGACGTCATGAAGGAATCGGCCCAGGCGGCGCTCACGCTCGTCAAGGCGCGCGCGCAAAGCCTGGGCATCGACCCGGCCCGGTTCGACACGACGGACGTGCACATGCACATCCCCGCCGGCGCCATCCCGAAGGACGGCCCGAGCGCCGGCGTGGCGATGTTCGTCGCCCTCGCGTCGCTGTCACTCGACCAGCCGGTGCGTCACGACGTCGCGATGACGGGCGAGATCAGCTTGCGCGGCCTGGTGTTGCCGGTGGGCGGGATCAAGGAGAAGGTGCTCGCGGCACAGCAGGCGGGCATCCGCACCGTGCTGCTGCCCGCCCGCAACCGCAAGGACCTCGAGGAGATCCCCGAGGACACGCGCCGTGACATGCGCTTCGTCTGGCTCGACACCGTCGACGACGCGTTGCGCAATGCGCTCGGCGTGGGCGAGCCATCGGCCGGCTCCTCGCGTGCCGCGATGGAGCCGGCCGAGGCGGCCACGCGCACAGGCGCCTGAACTGCGACGTGACGGCCGCCGCAAGGCCGGAACCCATCGCGGCAAGCGGAATTGTCGACGGCCCGGGGCGGGGATAGGCCGATTGGCGGCCTCGTCCGGGACAGGCTAGAGTTCGGGCTCCCGCAGGAATGGTTTCCGCTGTGCAGCCGGCCCCGGACGTCACCACCATCCTCTTCACCGACATCGAGGGCAGCTCGCGCCTGTGGGAGCAGGACAGCGAGGGCATGATGCGGGTGCTCGCCCAGCACGACGCGCTTGCCCGCGCGGCGGTGGCCGACCACGGCGGCATCGTGGTGAAGATGGTCGGCGACGGCATGTACGCGGTCTTCGACGACCCGCTCGACGCCGTCAAGACCACGCTCGATCTCCAGCGCTCCATCGCCGAGCTCGAGGCCACGAGCCAGCTGCCCCTGCGGATCCGCTGCGGCGTGCATTCCGGTGTCGTGGAGCGGCGCGACAACGACATGTTCGGAACCTCGGTCAACCGCGCCGCGCGCATCATGAGCGCCGCGCACGGCGGTCAGGTGCTGATGTCCCAGGTCGTCGCCGAGCACGTCAAGACGCGCTTGCCGGAGCCCGCGTCGTTGCGGGACCTGGGGGGCGTGCGGCTGCGCGACCTCACCACGCCGGAGCGGATCTACCAGCTCGTGCACCCGGAGCTGCGCGCCGAATTTCCCGCGCTGCGCTCGCTGGAGCAGACGCCCAACAACCTGCCGCAGCAAGCCACCTCGTTCATCGGCCGTGAGCGCGAGCTCACCGAAGCCAAGGCGCTGCTGGCCAATACGCGCTTGCTGACGCTGCTCGGCATGGGCGGCATGGGCAAGACGCGCCTGTCGCTGCAGATCGCCGCCGACGTCATGGACGCGTATCCCGACGGCGTGTGGTTCATCGACCTCGCTCCGGTGCGCGATCGCGCGCTCGTGCCCAACGAGGTCGCGCAGGCCCTCGGCATTCCGGAGGAGTCGGGCCGCTCGCTCATCCAGACGCTGTCGGCGCACCTGCGCGATCGCAAGCTGCTCATCGTGCTCGACAATTGCGAGCACCTCGTGAGCGCGTGCGCCGGCATCGCGAGCGCGCTGCTGCGCGCGGTGCCCGACGTGCGCATGCTGGCCACGAGCCGCGAGGCGCTGCGCGTGCCGGGCGAGCAGATCTATCCCGTGCACCCGTTCGGCGTGCCGGATCGCAAGGCGGACGTCGCCGCGCTCGCGCGCTGCGATGCCGTGCGGCTGTTCGTCGAGCGCGCGCGTGCGCAGCGGCCGACGTTCGAGCTGACCGAGCGCGACGCCGCGGGCATCGCCGAGCTCTGCGCGCGCGTGGAAGGCATCCCGCTGGCGCTCGAGCTCGCGGCCGCGCGCCTCAGCACGCTCTCGATCGACGAGATCAACCGCCGCCTCAACGACCGCTACAAGCTGCTGTCGGGCGGCAGCCGTGTCGCGCTGGAGCGCCAGCAGACGCTGCGGGCGCTCGTCGGCTGGTCCTACGATCTACTGCAGGAGAACGAGCGCGTCTTCTTCGACCGTCTCAGCGTGTTCGTCGGCGGATTCGACCTCGCCGCCGCCGAGCAGGTGTGCAGCGCCGATCCGTTGCGCGCCGACGACGTCATCGACCTCCTCGCGTCGCTCGTCGAGAAATCGCTCGTGATGGTGGAGCAGCCCGACGGCGACACGCGCTACCGGCTGCTCGAGACGATCTCCGACTACGCACGCGAGCGGCTCATCAAGCGCGACGACCTAACGGCGACCGCCATGCGGCACTGCATGTACTTCCTCGGCTTCGCGCAGACGGCACGCAAGAACCTGACGGGCACCGACCAGGCGGTGTGGACGCGCCGGGTCGAGGCGGAGCTCGACAATTTGCGCGCCGCCATCGCGTTGTCGCTCACCGACGCCGTCGACAATGCGATCGCCGTGAAGCTGCAGGTTGCGCTGATGCGCTTCTGGATGCTGCGCGGCTATTCGTCCGAAGGCCGGGCGAATGTGCGCGCGGCTCTCGACCTTCCGGGCATCCGCGAGCCCGGCGTCGCGCGGGCGCATGCGCTCTACGTCGCGGGCGTGCTCGCGGTCAACCAGAGCGACTATCCCGAAGCGCGCGCGCTGCTCACCGAATGCCTCGCGATCCGCCGTGACCTGCGCAACGCGCGCGAGATCGCCGCCACGCTCTCCACCCTGTCGCTCGTGCACCTTGCGCAGAGCGACCTCGCCACGGCGGAGGATTACGAAGCGCAGGCGATCGAGCTGTTTCGCGAGCTGGGCGACAGCCTCGGAGAGGGCATCGGATTGCTGCACCTGGGTCAGATCGCCATGCAACGCGGTGATGGTGCCAAGGCGCGCGAGCGGCTCGAGGCCGGCCTCGCCATCGCCCTCAAGTTGCGCCACCAGGAGCTCGAGAGCGATTGCGAATGCCGGCTCGGCGAGCAGGCGCTGCTCGACGGCGACGTCAGCGGCGCGCGGGCGCGCCTGAACGTCGCGTTGCGCGTGTGCCGGATCGCCGAGGACAAGCGCGGTGAAGCCACGGCCATTGCGTGGCTGGGCCGCGCCGACGCAGCGGCAGGCGATCACGACGTCGCGCGGCGCCGCCTGCTCGAAGCGCAGCGCGCGTTCCGCAACTTCGGCATGAACGCGGAGGCCCTCGATTGCCTGGAGGACTACGCAGCGCTGCTGCAGTTCGCCGGCGACAACGAGGTGGCCGTGCGCCTGCTCGGGGCGGCCGATGCGAGCCGCGAGGCGCTCGCGCTGCCCCGCGGAGCCCAGCGGGCCGCCCGCTGGCGTGCGGCAATGGACGCGGCACGCGCCGCGATCGGCGCGTCGGCCTTCGACGCGGCCTTCGAAGCGGCGCGCCTCATGAACCTGGAAGACGCGGTCGACTACGCGCTCGACGCATCGGCCGAGCCGGTCGCGCTGGCGTAGAACCGTCGCGGCCGCCGGGCGGCCGCGACGTCATGCGGCGGTTACGGGCTGCGACGGCGGCGCCGGGCAAGCCAGGCGGTGCCAAGGCCGGCCACGATGAGCGCGCCGGACGCCGGCTCCGGAATCACGTAATGACCCGTGTCCTGCACGTAGCAGGTGGAGAAGATCACGGTGCGGTCGTCGCGGAAGAATTGCAGCTGGCCGCTGCATTCCGTCGCGAAGATGTGCGCGAAGTCCGAGTGGTCGAAGCCATCGAACGTGAGGTTCAGCACGATCGAGTCGAAGTCGTACAGGTTGTGGTTGACGACGTCGAACGCGGTCGCGACGTTGAAGGCGCTCAACAGCGTCCAGTTGCCGCCGGCCGAGTCGTGGACGTGCACGTTCTGCAGGTCGATCGGGCAGTCCTCGATGTCGCTCGGGAACGGACCGCCGTTCGTGGTGAGGCATTGCTCGTCGATGCCGATCTGGCCCGAGCCGAAGAAGCCCGGCGGGTCGAACCCGAGGTCATACACCACATGGGCCTGCGCCGTGCCTGCGAGCGCGAGCACCACCGCAGCCAGCGCGACACGCGCGGCCTTCCAGATGAACGTCATTGCGCCTCCCCCGAGTATCCAGCACCCACTCGAGCCTGGTGTCGATTCCCCTTCCAGGCGGTGGGACGAGGCAAGCTTGGAGCAAGAACCATACACGCGCCGGGGCAGCGCGATAACGCGTTGATTCGCGCTGATAAAGACCAGGCGCCGCGCGCAGCGGCCCGTCGCACGGGCGCGCGTCGTAATGTGCACCGACAGTCGCAGCGAGCGAGAACGACTTCCGGATCGCTCGGCGTCAGAGTCCCAGCCAGGCGATCGCCGACTGCTCGGCATCCGCGTCGGGTGCCGTGAACCCCTTGTAGCCGAGCGTCGCCAACGCCTTGCGACCCGGGTCGGCCTGGGCGAGGTGCAGCAGGACGTCGCGGATGCGCTCGCGGTCCTCGGCTGAAACATGCGTCGCGACGATGACCTGCTTGATCGCCACGCCGCGCGAGCGTCCGACCACCTTGCCGCCCTTCTCCGTCCACTGCTTGACCACCGCGCTGGCTGCCGTGGCGCCCACCTGGGCGAAGGTGTTCTCGAGGTAGAACGGCACGGCGTCCTGGTAGCGCGTCGTGATGACCTTCACTTCGCCGGGAGCCAGCTTTTCGGCACGCAGCATGCCGCGGACCATGACCGCGGTGATCGAATCGGGATCCGGCGTGACCAGCACGAGACCCTTGAGCTGCTGCAGCGACTGGATGGGCGAGTTGCCGTTGGCGAGGAGCGAAACGGCGTAGTCCGTGTAGCCGCTGGTCCAGGCGAGCGTCTGGTAGCGGCCCTTCTTCACCTGCTCGAGCGCGACGTGGGCCGGGTGGATGAACGCCAGGTCGTATTCCTGCTTGGCGAGCCCCGCGCGTGCATCGTCGTAGCTCGGCACGAGGACGAGCCGGACGTTTCGGTGCAGCGCCTTGCCGATGAGGTCCGCCAGCGGCTCGAACTTGTCGCGGATGTCCTTCGGCGTCGCCTGGTAGGTCACGCCCTCGGTCACGGAAAAGACAAAATCCGTCACTGCATGGGCCGGGCCGGCAAGGCACAGCCACGCGAGGCCAGCCAGCGCCAGGCGTCGATAAACGCTTGTTGTCATTGAGTTTCGATCAACCGGCAAGCCCGGTCAGAGTGGCCGCGAACCCGGCAAAGACGTTACAGCAGCACGGGACGTGCCCGGCGCGGCGTTCAACTGCGACCGCTGGCGCCAAGCGCCTGGTCGATCGCGTCCATGAACGGCCCCAGCTTGGGCGGATGCGCTTCGATGTCCACCCGCACGCCCAGCTTGCGCAGCATGCTGCTGCAGGCCGGACCGATGGATGCCACGCGACACCGGGCGAGATTTGCGACCAGCGCCTGCTCGCACCCGGCATTGCGCGCGACGGCGAACAGGTTGACCGCCTGCGCAGCACTGGTGAACGCCACCAGGGCGACCTCGTCGCGTTCCAGTGCGGCGAGCAAGCCGTGCAACGGCCCAAGATCGGCCGGCAACCCCCAGCGGTAGGTCGCGATCTCGACGACCTCTGCGCCACGCGCAGCGAGCCCGGCGGCAAGCCCGGTGTTGGTCTCGCCGTAGCGCTGCACGACGACGCGTCGTCCGGCCAGCGGAAGGTCGGCAAGGCTGGCAAGCACCTCGTGCGTGGTGAACGGCTCGCCGGCGCTGCGATCGATGCGCACCGAGCGCGCCCGCAGCGCCGCGGTGGGCTTGGGACCCCGGACGACGACACAGGCCTGGTCGAGCAGGTGCAGGAGCGCGGCGGTCATGCCCAGTGCGTCGGTGGCCGAGAACAGCGCGCGCGTACCGACGCCCGTCTGGAACACGAACGCGGCAGCCGGGCGCGACGCCAGGTCGCGCAACGTTACGGCCAGGTCGTGCGGATCGACGTCCGGGATCTCCGCCAGCGCCGGTGCCGACAGGGCCACGCCACCGCGCTGCGCCACCAGATGCGCCATCCGGTCGGCGGCGCGGCTTTCGAGGATCGCGATCGTGCGGCCTTTCATCCGCCCACTGCCGCGAGGTCGAGCGCGTGGCTGTTGCCGAGCCACAGCGCGCGGTCGCGGTGGTCGCGCAGCGCGTCGCCCGTATTCGGATGGATGAAGACGTCGAGCGCGCCATGATGAAGCGTGAGCCAGCCGACCACGGCGCCAAACGCGTTTGGCGGGATCGTCATCTGGTAGCTCCACATCGGATGCGGCCCGACCGGCCGCTCGTGGAAGCGGCCGAGCGACACGGCCTGTCCGAGCCCAGCGGCGATCGCTTCGCGCAATGCCCACGCGGCGTCGCGACTCGCGGCGTCGAAATAGACGTGCGCATGCCAGCTTTCGATGCGCAGCGGGGCGATGTCATCCATGTCGAGCCAAACCTGCGCGACGCTCACCGACGACTGGAGCTTCGACTGCGTCCCGCAGAGGTGATGGTGGCCAAGG
>DATILY010000011.1:0-213070 GCA_035475895.1 Casimicrobiaceae bacterium
GACGCCCGCGATCGCGGCTTCTCCAACCAAGCAGTTCGCGGCCGCGTATCCGGCCACTGTGCCTAACGGAACCGGCGTCGAGATCAAGGTCACGTTCTATAACCTGACCCCGAACGGCAACTCGTACATCAACTCCGTCGAGCTGTTTCCTCCGCCGACCGGTGTGGCGTTCACCGGCGCGGTACGAACAGCAACTGGAAATGCGACCGGTACCTTGAACGGTACCGCGCTCATCATCAACAACTTTGCCGGTATAGGCCCGAACAGGTCGCTGGATTTCTACGTGACGGTGAACGTTACTGCGACCGGTTGCACGTCGCAGGACTGGCCGGTACCGCTGGCCAATGCCGGCAACTCGCTGCAGGGAGACTCCTTCAATCCGCTTTATGAGCTCGTCAACCCCGCAACCAATCAGCCGTACATGCAGCTGAGGTCGGCGACCGGTTGTGACGGCGTGCTCGCGTGCGGCGAGCAAGTCCTAATCGGATTGGGCTCGGGCGTAACGGATGCGCGGCGCGGCTGGTTCAACAAGGATGGCACCTCGTGTGTCAAGGTGGGTTACGACTTCACCAACGACATCATGGGTGGCTCCATCCCGCCATACATGCAGGGCAACGACATCCTCCTGCAATGGGACGTCAACAGTCAGCCCGGCGCAGCGTTCACGTACACGGCGTACTGGAAGCCCGAATGGGTCGGCGCCAACGGTCTGCCGAGCAGTCAGACGAAAGTGGCGTGGTTCGTCAACGGAGTACTGATCCCACCGGTGCCTGCGCGAGCCTGCGTGAGCGCGTCCCTGCCGGCACCGTACGGAACCATCGTCTCGTACAATCCGGGCGCGAATCAGCTGATCGTCTTCGTGCCGTCGCCGTTGCCCGCGAACTGGGCGGTTGCGCCGACCTCGACCAGCCTCTCGTTCCCGGTCCAGATCGGCAAGGAACGGCTTCAACTCACTTATGTGTCACAGGCAGCGGCCACGGGCGGGGCGAATTACACGTATGCCGTACAGCGCAATGCGGCATGGACGGGATTCCAGGACAGCCTCTCGTCCAACGAACCGGTCATGAGCAATCCGCTGCCGCTGGATGGCAGTTCGAAGCAGATGCAGATGTGCATCGTCGATGAAGGCTTTACGACGGTCGATCCGGCCCTGTGCCCGACGACGCCTGCACCTTCGAACCCGCCGGTGGCATGCGTGCAGAGGTCGACCAAGGCCTCTGACCTCGGTGACGGCTACATGATCGGCAACTAGAAGACGTTGCATGCCGGGCGAGCGATCGCCCGGCACCAACGAAAACGGCGCGGGCAACCGCGCCGTTTTGCTTTTCGAACTTGCTTACGCGACGGTGGCCAGCGAGCCGCGGTCGTCGCGGATCTTGAGGCGCGCGAGCAGCGAGCGGGTCTCGTCCACGATGTCCTCGGGCGCTTGCACGCCTTCGAGATCGTCGAGCTCCAGGCGTGCAAGGAGCGCAAGCGTGACGTCGAGCAGCGAGCCACGCTTGCGTGCCGCGGCGAGGCTGGCCTCGAGCGCCACCCGCGCGCCGGGAACATCGCCGCGTTGACGCAGCGCGTGCGCCCGCACGCGGTGGAGTTGCGATGCCAGCTTGGCGCCGCCGTTGTTGCCCGTGCGTGCAAGAAGCGCAGTGGCTTGCTCCAGCCCGGCTTCGACATCGCCCGATGCGACACGGCATTCCGCCACGAGCGCGTCGGCTTCCTGCACTTCGGCTTCGGCACCGACGTGCTCGAAGCTCGCGCGTGCTTCGGCCAGCCGTTGCAGCGCTTGCTCGAAGCGGCCGGCGCGCAGCGACGCGCGGCCCATCTGGGCGTAGCAGGCGCCGAGGAAGAAGCGATAGCGGGACGCCTTCCACAGCGGCAGCGTCTGCTTGAGCTGCGCTTCAGCCTCGTCGACCTCGCCGCGGTCGATCAGCACCTCGGCGATGTTGATGCGCGACACGGCCGCGGCCATCGTGTTGCCGAGGCGCAGCGAATCGTCGCGCCCGCGCTCGTAGTAGGCCATCGCTTCGTCCCAGCGGCCTTCCCATTGGCAAACTACGCCGAGGTTCGACAGCAGGCCGGCCTGGCGCACCAGGTTGCCGGAGCGCTGATAGGCCTCGAGCGAGCGCTGGAGCCACTCCTGCGCCCCTTTCTCGCCCAACGCGCCGTACGCCCAACCCATGACGTAGTACGCCTCGCCGAGCGCCTCGGGATCGTCAGCCGCCTTGGCGTCGGCGACGGCGCGCTGCGCCCAGCGCAACGCATCCTTGGTGCGGCCCTCGAGCTGCAGCACCGAGGCGTACCACGACGTCGCGCGCGCGGCTTCGCGTTGCGATTGCAGGTCGCTGGCACCTTCGACCGCCTTGCGCGCGCGCGCAGCCCAGCTGAGCGCGCGCGGATACTTGCCGAGCTTTTCTTCGACCCAGGAGCGCTTCAGCAGCAGGCGTGCGCGCGCCACGGCGCCATCGGGGCCGATGCGCAGCGCGGATGCGTACGCCGTGCCGGCCTGCCCGAATTCGCCGGCCCGATACCACGATTCGGCCTGCGCTTCGTAGAGCGTCGACAATTCGGCGGCAGGGACATTGGCCAGGCGCCGCCCGGCGGCCAGCGCGCGCGCATAAAGGCCGGCCGCTTCGACATAGGCGTACACGGCCTGCGCGCGGCGCGCGGCCAGGGCGGCATAGCGCCACGCTTCCTGGTAATCGCCGGCCTCGTAGCAATGCAGCGAAAGAATGCCGGCCGATTCCTCGGCTGCTTCGACCTGTTCTGCGAGCCGGGCGGCGACGGCGCCATGCAGGCGGCGCCGCACGCTGTACGGCAACCCTTCGTACGCGGCATCGCGGAGCAGCGATTGACGGAACTGCACGTAGCCGTCGGGCTCCTGGTCGAACAGATCGGCGAGGCCACCCCACCAGTCGCTCGCCGGCGCGCCGCCGGCATCATCGTCGGCGATCCAGGCCATCATGCGCGGGTGGAACGTGAGGCCGAAGACGGCGGCACGGCGCACCCAGCTGCGATCGCGCGGCGCGAGGGCATCGATGCGAGCGGCTGCGGCGGCCTCGGCGGATTCGGGCAGGCCGCCAAGCCCCCCGGACGCCATCGCGGCACGTACGAGATCCTGCAGGAACTGCGGATTACCGCCTGATCGCTGCACAATGGTGTCCAACACGTGCAGCGGCAGGGGATCGTGCTCCGATTGAGCCTGCGCCATGGTGAGCGTCGCGTTCGCCGACAACGGTCCCACGGGTATGCGCACGGCCACCGAATCCGGGCCAGGCGGTGCGCTCGTCGCGGTTCGCCGTGCGAGCGCAAAGACCCAGGGCCGCGTTGCGATCTCACCCGCGAGATAGCTCAGCAACTCGGCCGAAGCGGGATCCATGTGATGCGCATTCTCGATGACCACGAGGGTCGGCTGCGCAATCATCACATCGAGGAGCCTGCACACGGTCTCGTGCGCCTTGGCACGGCGGTTCTTCTCGGTCAGCAGATCGATCTGCGGCGTGGACGCGATGTCGAGCCCGACCGGAATGGCGAGCAACGGCAGCCATGGCACCAGGTCGGGTGCACGCTCGTCGATGAGCTGACGCAGGCCATGCTCCACCGCGGCATCGACGTCGTCACGCCCGAAGCCGAGGAGCTCGCGCAACAGCTCGCGCCACAGCGCGTACGGCGTCGATGCCGTATACGCCTCGCACACCGCATGCAGCGTGCGGAACGTCCTTGCCTCCTCCCGCACGGCTTCGAGCAGGCGGCTCTTGCCGACGCCCGCATCGCCGACGACCTCCACGATGCGCCCCGCGGAGCCCGACGCGCTGTCCAATGCGGCGCGCGCCAGCGCCATCTCGGCGTCGCGACCGATCAGCGGAAGCCGCTGCTGCGATGCCTGGCGCGCGCGCGATCCGCGCGCCTTGCCGACCGACAACGCGCGCACGGGCGCCGCCTTGCCCTTGACCCGCAGCGGTTCCAGCTCTTCGGTGGCGAAGAGCGTATGCGATGCCTCGAGCACCTGCTCGGTTGCATAGATGGTGCCGGGCTCGGCCTCGGACATCAGGCGCGCGGCGAGGTTGACGGCGTCGCCCATGACCGTGTACGTACGGCGGTAGAAAGGGCCGATATCGCCCGCGAAGACGGCGCCGCGATGCACGCCGATGCGCACCGACAACGGCAGATCGGCCTCGACGATGGCGCGCAGCGCCAGGAGCATGCGCTCCTCGTCGTCGCCGATGACGCGCGGCGCGCCGGCCGTGAGGATCAGCTTGCCGCCATCGATGTCGACATCCGAGCCGAGGAATGTGACCTCGTGCGCAGCGGCGATCGTCGTGACTGTGGTGATCAGCCGATGCAGCGCCTGCGTGGCGGCCTGCGCACCTTGCTGTTCGATGAGCGCATCCGTACCGGCAAAGCGCAGGAACGCGATCGTGACCGGGCGATGCTCCGGCGTGCCACCGCCGGCGACCACGTGCTCGCGCACCGGCGGCGAAAGGCAATGCGCCAGCGTTTCCGCGGGCAGGGCAGGACGGGCGGCGAGCGGCAGCTTGCGCGCGCCGGCGGGTTCGCGGGCGAGCATCACGCCGCTTTGCGTGCGGGCGCCCCGGCAGCCCGCGGGAAGCAGCGCTGCGGTGCGCTCGCTGACCAGGATCTCGCCTGACGCCGCGTTGCGCTGGAGCACGACCAGCTCGCGCCACGCCGGCCCGGCCGGAATGAATTCCAGATGCAGGTCGCCCGCGGCAAAGAAGTCGAAGCGGTCGGAATGGACGCCCTGCGCCATGCGAAGCGATACCTTCGCGCCCGGCGTCTCGATGCGTCCTGCCGCCCGCAGCGCGCGACGCATCAGCACCGCGGCACGGCTCGCGCGCGGGGCGTGGCCCTCGCCTTCGAACCACAGCAGCATTGCGTCGCCGCCGAACTTGAGCAGGCTGCCGCCGTTGTCGTAGGCGACCATCAGGATGGCTTCGAAGCTGCGTCCGATCGCCTCGCTGATCTGCTCGGCGCCTTCGCGGCCGCGGCGCGCGAGCCGCTCCGAAAGCGCCGTGAACCCCGTGATGTCCATCAGCACTGCAGTGCCTTCCGCCGTCCAGGCCCGTGCCGTGGCGTCCTCGGCGAGGCGCTGCTGCAGGAAGCGGGGGACGTACAGACGCGCGCGGTCGAGGTTGGCGGCCGGCGCCGTCTGCGTACGCGCAGGCGCGCCATCCGTGTGCGCATGCTCCTCGCGCGACAGCACGCGCAGGCGTGCCTCGGCCGCTGCGCGTGTCGCAGGATCACCCGATGCCGTCGCCAGGTGCACGAGCGCGGCGTAGTCGCGGATGTGCGCGACCGCCAGACGCCGGCGCTGCTCATCCTGCGCACAACGTGCGACCTCGCAGCGGATCGCGTCGCTGCACGCGGTGGCCTCGAGCAGCGTGTGCGCGCGCGCGACATCCGCCGTGTCGGCCAGCAGGCGCACGACGTCATCCACGTGCGCGAGCGGGCCGGCACCGAGCGCGCGCCTTACTTCGTGCGTGAAGTCGTCGGGCCCGCTGCTGGGAAGGTTCTCCATCATGGTCCCGCATTATCGCCCAGCTCAGGTGATGGCGGGCAGCACTTCGCCTACGGCTTCGCCAAAACCGATCCGGGCGGCGCCCTCGCGCTGGCACCATGCGCGCAGGATCACGGTGTCGCCGTCCTGCAGGAACGTCCGCGTTTCGCCATCCTGCAGGACGAGCGCCTGCTTGCCGCCCTGGGTCAGCTCGAGCAGCGACCCGGCTTCCTCGGGCGACGGACCCGATTGCGTACCCGTGCCGAGCAGGTCGCCCGGCTGGAGGTTGCAGCCGTTGACCGTGTGGTGCGCCACAAGTTGTGCAGCTGTCCAATAGGAATGCCGGAAATTGCTGCGCGACAGCCGCTGCGCCGGCATGCCGGATGTACGCATGCGCGCCGTCTGCAATGCCACCTCGAGCTCGATGTCGAGGGCACCGTGGGCCCGCACGGACGGCGCATCGAGATACGGCAGCGGCTCCGGGTCGCCGCTCGCGCGGGTCCAGGGCAGGCGGAACGGCGCCAGCGCTTCAAGCGTCACGATCCAGGGCGAGATCGTCGTGGCGAAGTTCTTGGCGAGAAACGGACCGAGCGGCTGGTATTCCCACGCCTGGATTTCACGCGCCGACCAGTCGTTGAGCAGGCAGACACCGAAGATGTGGGTCTCGGCGGCCGCGACGGGCACGCGGCTGCCCAAGGGGTTACCGGTGCCCACGACGATGCCGAGCTCGAGCTCGTAGTCGAGACGCTGGGTCGGACCGACGACCGGCTGGCCGGCGCCGGGCGGCAGGCGCTGCCCGACCGGGCGCGCAAACCGCTGCGGCGACACGCCGATGGACGATGCGCGCCCGTGATAACCGATCGGTACCCACTTGTAGTTGGGCATCAGTGGCTGGTCGGGACGGAACATGCGCCCGACCGCCGTGGCGTGATGGACGGATGCGTAGAAGTCGGTGTAGTCGCCGATGCGCGCGGGCAGCGCGTGCTCGATCGCCGCCGCCGGGATGAGGCAGGTGCCGACGCGGCTGGCCTCGGCGGCATCCTGGCGCAGGAGGCGCCACAATGCGCGCCGCAAGCGTGACCACGCCGGTGCGCCGAGCGCCATGAATGCGTTGAGCGAATCGTCGACGCACGCTCGCAGGGCAACCGCAGCGTCCCCCGCGAGCAGGCTCGTATCCGCCAGCGCGGCGAGGTCGAGCACCTGATCGCCGATCGCCACGCCGCCACGCCAGCGCTCAGTCGACCCGCGCCGGCGCACGATGCCGAAGGGCAGGTTCTGCAGCGGGAAGTCGGTGCCTTGTGCGTTCGCGGACGCGACGAAGCTTCGTACCGCGGGGTCGTGGGTCTCGTTGAGCATCACTTCACGCGCGTGCCATCGGAAACGCCCCGCACCTGCAGCGTGTCACGGCCGGCCGGTGAAGTGGCTGCGCAATCCCTGCCAGCACCGGAAATACTCGGCTTGCAGTTGCGCCGATTCGAGCGCTGTCCGCGTGGGACGGATCACGTGCCGCGTCTCGAACATGAACGCGAGCGTGTCGCGGATGTAGTGCGCCTTGCTCGTGTCGGCGCTCGATGCCTGCGCGAACGTTTCGGCGTCCGGACCGTGGCCGGTCATGCAGTTGTGCAGGCTCGCGCCGCCGGGCAGGAAGCCTTCCGCCTTCGCGTCGTAGACGCCGCGCACGAGCCCCATGAATTCGCTCGCGACGTTGCGATGGAACCACGGCGGACGAAACGTATGCTCCATGGCGAGGATGCGCGGCGGGAAGATGACGAAATCGATCGCATCCACGCCCGGCGTGTCGCTCTGCGATTGCAGCACCAGGAAGATCGACGGGTCGGGATGGTCGAAGCTGATCGAGCCGATCGCGTTGAAGCGCGCGAGATCGTACTTGTACGGCACGTGATTGCCATGCCACGCCACCACGTCGAGCGGCGAATGGCCGATCGGCGCCGCCCACAGGTGGCCCATGAACTTGGCGACGACCTCGAAGTCGCCCTCGCGCTCCTCGTACCAGGCGACCGGGGTCAGGAAGTCGCGGGGATTCGCGAGGCCGTTCGAGCCGATGGGCCCGAGGTCGGGCAGCCGGAAGGCCGCACCATGGTTCTCGCACACGTAGCCGCGCGAAGGTCCGTCCGGCAGCTGCACGCGAAAGCGCACGCCGCGCGGGATCACCGCAATCTCCGTTGGCGCGACATCCAGGCGGCCGAGCTCCGTGTCGATCGCCAGGCGCCCTTGCTGGGGAACGATCAGGAGCTCACCGTCGGCGTCGTAGAAGTAGCGATGCTCCATGCCGCAAGTGGCGGCATACAGGTGAATGCTGCATCCGGTCATCGTCGCGATGTCGCCATTGCCGGCCATGGTGACGAGCCCGGCGACGAAGTCGGTGGGCGCCGCCGGAATCGGGAGCGGATCCCAGCGCAGCTGGTTGGGCGGCGTGGTCACTTCGTCGAAGCGATCCACGATGCGTCCGTCGTCGATGCGCCGGAACGGCTCGTGCACGGCGGCAGGACGGATGCGGTACAGCCATGAGCGCCTGTTGGCACCGCGCGGCGCCGTGAATGCCGTGCCGGAGAGCTGCTCGGCATACAGCCCGTAGGCAGCGCGCTGGGGCGAATTCTGTCCGACGGGCAGGGCGCCCGGGAGCGCCTCCGTCGCAAACTCGTTGCCGAAGCCCGACTGGTAGCGCAACCCACGATCGGCGGGCAGTGATGCGA
This sequence comes from Casimicrobiaceae bacterium, assembly GCA_035475895.1. GTDB lineage: Bacteria > Pseudomonadota > Gammaproteobacteria > Burkholderiales > Casimicrobiaceae > VBCG01. Next base: position 8,224 of record DATILY010000011.1, read on the forward strand.
CGCTGGCATCGGCGATGGCCGCGCGCTCGGCGGTGTGCATGGACGAGCTCCCGGAGGCTTGGACGCGCGCGGCACGCCGCCGCGCCTGAGTGGCGATTATGCGCCTTTGCACCAGCGTCTTCGGCGCCTGGACGGCGCTCGCGCGGTGCGCCGGGGCGCATGCGCTTCGCGTCCCGGGTGCGCGTATGCTGGCTGGCTTCGGATCATGGGCCGCGCAGCGCAGTCATCCGCATGAGCTTCATGCACGCCACACCGTTCACCGTGGAGTTCGGTGACTGCGACCCCGCGCAGATCGTGTTCTATCCCAATTTCCTGCGCTGGACCGACGCCGCGTCGCTGCGCTTCTTCGCGGCCGCCGGCATCGCGCCGTGGCACCAGCGCGCGGACGCCGCCCACGATGGCATCATCGGCACGCCGGTAGTCGAGATCAACGTGCGCTTCGTCGCGCCGGCCACCTATGGCGACGCCGTCGTGGTCGAAACCACCGTCACGGACTGGCGGCGGACGAGCTTCGTCATGGACCATCGCATTTGCCGGGGCGACACGCTGCTCGTGACGGCCCGCGAAACGCGCATTTTCGCGCGGCGCCATCCGAACGATCCGCGGCGCATCGAGGCCGTGCCGATCCCCGCCGACATTCGCGACCGGTTCGAGCCGGTGGCTTGACGGCTTGCGCTAAGATGCGCGCGAGACGCCGGGAGCCTGTCATGAGCGAGAAGAAATTCGCGTCGCAAGCGGACCTTGCGCAAAAGACGGTCACCTTCGACCGCCTGTCCGACCATGCGTACGCGTACACCGCGGAGGGCGATCCCAATACCGGGGTCGTGGTCGGCGACGACGCCGTGATGGTCATCGACACGCAGGCAACGCCGGTGATGGCGCAGGACGTCATCCGGCACATCCGCACGGTCACCGACAAGCCAATCGAGTACGTCGTGCTCACGCACTATCACGCGGTGCGCGTGCTGGGCGCGTCGGGCTATCGGCCCCGGCACGTCATCGCGAGCCGCGACACCTACGACCTCATCGCCGAGCGCGGCGAAGCCGACATGAAGAGCGAGATCGAGCGCTTCCCGCGGCTGTTCCAGGCCGTCGAGTCGGTGCCCGGGCTCACGTGGCCAACGCTCGTCTTCGAGCATCGCATCACGCTGTGGCTTGGCCAGCTGCAGGTCGAGATCATGCAGCTCGGCCGCGGCCATACGAAGGGCGACACGGTGGTGTGGCTGCCGCACGATCGCGTGCTGTTCTCGGGCGACCTGGTGGAGTACGCCGCCACGCCGTACACGGGTGACGCGTATCTGAGCGACTGGCCGGCGACGCTCGACGCCGTCGAGGCGCTGAATGCCGCCAAGCTGGTGCCTGGGCGCGGGGCCGCGCTGAAGAGCCCCGAGGAAGTCCATGAGGGCCTCAACGGCACGCGCGCCTTCGTCACGCAGATGTTCGAATCGGTCAAGCGAGGGGTCGAGCAGGGGCACGACCTGCGAACGATCTATCGCCAGACCTACGATGCGCTCAAGCCGAGGTTCGGGCACTGGGTGATCTTCGACCACTGTCTGCCGTTCGACGTCACGCGCGCCTACGACGAGGTCACGAGCTTCCGCGACCCGCGCATCTGGACCGCGCTGCGCGACAAGGAGATGTGGCAGACGCTCGAAGGTTAGGCATCGTTGATGCGACGCGAGCCGTGACGGTCCACGTCAATCCGGTGTTCGAATTCCGCCGGCCGGCCGAGCTCGACGGCGCGGCCGTACGTCATCCGGTGATCGTGGTCGGTGCCGGACCGGTGGGCCTGGTCGCTGCGATCGACCTTGCGCAGCACGGTATCCCGGTGCTGGTGCTCGACGACGATTGCACCGTCAGCGTCGGCTCGCGCGCCATCTGCTATGCGAAGCGCTCGCTCGAGATCCTCGACCGTCTCGGATGCGGCGACGGCGTCGTGCAGAAGGGCGTGCAGTGGAACGTCGGGCGCGTGTTCTTTCGCGACGCGCCCGCGTACAAGTTCGATCTGCTGCCCGAGCCGGGCCATCACCGGCCGGCGTTCGTCAACCTGCAGCAATATCATTTCGAGTCCTGCCTCGTCGAGCGCGCGTTGCAATGCGCAGTCGACCTGCGCTGGTGCAGTCAGGTCGTCGCGGTCAGGCCAGGGCACGAAGGCGTCGAGGTCGACGTCGAAACGCCCGCGGGCCGCTACACGCTCGCCACGGACTGGCTCGTCGTGGCCGATGGCGCGCGCAGCCCGGTGCGGCGCATGCTCGGGCTCGACACCGAGGGTCAGGTGTTCCGCGACCGCTTCCTCATCGCCGACATTCGCATGCGCTCGCAATTTCCGACCGAGCGCTGGTTCTGGTTCGACCCACCGTTCCATCCGGGCCAATCCGTGTTGCTGCACCGTCAGGCCGACGACGTGTGGCGCGTCGACTTCCAGCTCGGTTGGGACGCCGATCCCGAGGAGGAGAAGAAGCCCGAGCGCATCGCGCCGCGTCTTCGCGCCATGCTCGGCGAGGACGCGCAGTACGACCTCGAATGGGCGAGCGTCTATACGTTCCAGTGCCGGCGCATGCAGCGCTTTCGCCACGGGCGCGTCATCTTCGCCGGTGACGCAGCGCACCTGGTGAGCCCGTTCGGTGCGCGGGGCGCGAACAGCGGCGTGCAGGACGCCGACAACCTCGTGTGGAAGCTTGCGCTCGTGGTGCACGGGCATGCGCCGCAGCGACTGCTCGACTCGTACGATGCCGAACGCATACCGGCAGCGGATGAGAACATCCTGCATTCGACGCGTGCCACCGATTTCATCACGCCCAAGAGCGCGGTGTCGCGGTTGTTCCGCGATGCAGTGCTCGATCTCGCCTGCCGTTACCGGTTCGCGCGCAAGCTGGTGAACAGCGGGCGGCTGTCCGTTCCCGCGGTGCTGCACGGCTCGCCGCTCAACACACCGGACGAAGAAGGCGCCTTTGCCCCAGGCGCCGGCGTCGTGCCGGGCGCTACGCTCGTGGACGCTCCGGTCGAAGGGCCCGAGGGAGCGTGGCTGCTCCAACACGTCGGCGGCGGTTTCGACCTGCTCGCGTTCGGCAGCGTACCGCCGTCCTTGCCGCGGACGCTCGCGCATGGGCCGATTGCATGCCGGGTCGTGGTGATCGGCGATTGCGCGGATGAAGCGGCGGTGACGCTGCGGGATCCCCGGGGGCTGGCCGCCGCGCGCTACGACGCGCGCCCGGGTACGTGCTATCTCGTGCGGCCGGACCAGCACGTGTGCGCGCGCTGGCGAGCCGCCGATGCGCAAGCCATCACCCGCGCGCTTCTGCACGCCACCTGCAACGATGGAGGCCCATCATGAGCGCACTCATCACCGAGCCCAACCTCGCCGCACCCGACGATTTCTACGAAGCGCTGATCGCGATGCATCGGGACCTCGACGAGGCGGCGAGCGCGCGCTGCAACGCGCGGCTCATCCTGCTCCTCGCCAATCACATCGGCGACCACGAAGCGCTGCTGCAGGCGCTGGCGGCCGCGCGCGAGGGCCGCGACGACGCGGTGGCATAATTGATCGGCGCCGTGCGGTCGTCTCCCGCGAACGCGGGGACGCAGTGACTTTGGAGTCCCCATGACGTATCAGAACATCCTCGTCGAAACGCGCGGCCGCGTCGGCTTCGTGCGGCTCAACCGTCCACAGCGGCTCAATGCGCTCAGCGATGCGCTGGCCGACGAGCTCGGCGTCGCACTCCATGGCTTCGACGCCGATCCCGGGATCTCGGCGATCGTGATCACCGGCAACGACAAGGCGTTCGCCGCGGGCGCCGACATCGGCGCGATGGCCGAGTGGGATTACGCCAAGGTGTACGGCGACGACTACATCACCCGCAACTGGGACGCCATCCGGCGCATCCGCAAGCCGGTCATCGCAGCCGTCGCGGGCTACGCGCTCGGTGGCGGCTGCGAGCTTGCGATGGCGTGCGACATCATCGTCGCCGCCGACACCGCGAAATTCGGCCAGCCCGAAGTCACCATCGGCACGATGCCGGGCTTCGGCGGCACGCAGCGCCTGCCACGCGCGGTGGGCAAGGCGAAGGCGATGGATTGGTGCCTAACCGGCCGCATGATCGACGCCGTGGAAGCCGAACGCTCGGGCCTCGTGGCGCGCGTCGTGCCGGCGGGGCAGCTCGAGGACGAAGCCATGGCGCTCGCCGACAAGATCGCGAGCCATTCACTGCCCGTCGTGCTGAAGATCAAGGAAGCGATCAACCGCGCGTACGAGTCGTCGCTTGCCGAAGGCCTGCTGTTCGAGCGGCGCGAGTTCCACGCCACCTTCGCGCTCGACGATCAGAAGGAAGGCATGCGCGCGTTCGTGGAGAAACGCAAGCCGCAATTCAAGCACCGCTGACGGCGCGCGGGCCGTGGCCGGCCCGCGGCGCTAGCGCGAAAAGCGCAGCGTTCCGGCGTTGCCGCGCAGCGTCAGGACCAGCGTATCGCCCTCGAAGCCGTAGCGCTCGACGAGGCCAAGGTCGCGCAGGAACGCGGTGTCCTGCGAGCCGACCGGGCACGCTACTTTCGTCGTTGCAAGCGCCGACAGCGTGATGCTCGCATCGCTGCCCACGGTGTAGCGGCCGCCGCCCCGGTTGCAGTCCGCGTGAACGAGCACGCGGCCGTCGGCGGTGAATTCCAGCGTGTAGACGTCGCGTGCACCCGGCCCGCCCGCCTCGCCGCGCACCCAATGCCACACGCCCCCGACGAGCTCCTGCTGCGCGCTCATGGGCGGCGGGATCATGATGGGCGTGATCGGCGGCAGCGCGGGCTTCGAAGGCGGCGCCGAGCAGCCAACGATCAGGGCGGCGGCAAGCGTGACCGCCACAGCGGCACGCATTATTGGCAGATGGCAGCGCATGCGCCATTCTACGTGCGTCGCGGCGTGCGCTTGCCGTACACTGACGCGCTTCATCCCAGGCGCCTGCCATGCCGCTCGACGCCCGTCGCATCCTCGATCGCTGCAATGCCCTCGCGCGTCATTCCGAGCAGCCCGACGGCTTGACGCGCGTGTTCCTGTCGCCGGAACAGCGCGCGGTCAACGGGCTCGTGCTCGAGTGGATGCGCGCAGCCGGCATGCAGGCGCGGCTCGACGCCATCGGCAACTGCGTCGGGCGCTATGAAGGCGAACGGCCCGGCCTGCCGTGCCTCATGCTCGGCTCGCATCTCGACACGGTGCGCGATGCCGGACGTTACGACGGGATGCTCGGCGTCATCGCGGCCATCGAATGCGTGCAAGCGCTCGCCGGCCGCAAGCTGCCGTTCGCCATCGAGGTGGTCGGCTTCGGCGACGAGGAAGGCGTGCGCTTCGGCTCCACGCTGCTTGGCAGCCGCGCCGTGGCGGGCACGTTCGACTTAACGCTGCTCGAGCGCGCCGGAAGCGACGGTGTCACGTTGCGCGCGGCGATGCAGGCGTTCGGGCTCGATCCTGCGCGCATCGGCGACGCTGCGCATCGGGCCGAGGATATGCTCGCCTATGTCGAGCTGCACATCGAGCAGGGCCCGGTGCTCGAAGCAGAAGGCCTGCCGGTCGGCGTGGTGACGGCGATCAATGGCGGATATCGCTTCGCCGTCGAGTTGACGGGTGTCGCAGGGCATGCCGGCACCGTGCCGATGCACCTGCGGCGCGATGCGCTCGTTGCAGCGTGCGAGTGCGTGCTTGCCGTCGAGGCGGTGGCGCACGGGCTGCCGGACATCGTCGGCACCGTGGGCCGCATCGAGGCGCTGCCGGGCGCCATGAACGTCATTCCTGGGCGCGCACGCTTCTCAGTGGATCTGCGCGCGCCGACCGACGGTGCGCGCGAGCAGGCGTGGGAGCTGCTGCGCGCACGTTTCAATGCAATCGCCGCGGCGCGTGAGCTGCAGCTCGCCATCTCGCCGTTGTGGGAAGCGCGCACCGCACCCTGCGACGAGCGCCTGCAGGCGCAGCTGGCGGAGGCGATCACCGCGCAGGAGTTGCCGGTGCGGCGACTGCCGTCGGGCGCGGGTCACGACGGCATGGCGATCATCGACATCGCGCCGATCGGGATGCTGTTCGTCCGCTGCAAGGGGGGGATCAGCCACAACCCCGCCGAAGCGGTCGACGTCGTCGACGTGGAGATGGGCGCGCGCGTCCTGTTGCGCTTCATCGAGCGGTTTCAGCCGCGCGCATGACCGATCGCGTCATGCGCGAATTCCTGGCTGCGCGCGAAGGCGACGCCGAGGCGTTCCTGGCCGAGCTGGTCCGCATGCCGTCCGACAATCCGCCCGGGGATTGCGCGCCGCATGCGCTGCACGCGGCACGGTTGCTCGAAGCGCTCGGCTTCACGGTCGAACGGCTGCCCGTACCGGAGCCGCTGGTGCGCGCCAACGGCATGGCGTCGTGCATCAATCTCGTCGTGCGGGAACGCTTTGGCGCGGGTCGCGGGCCCGTGATCGCGCTCAATGCGCACGGCGACGTGGTGCCGCCCGGGCAGGGGTGGTCGACCGACCCGTATGGTGCGCACGTGCGGGACGGGACGATGATCGGGCGCGGCGTCGCGGTATCGAAATCCGACTTCGCGACGTATGCGTTTGCCCTGTTGGCGTTGCGCGCCGCGGCGGCAGCGGGTGCGCCGCTCGACGGCACGGTGGAGCTGCACTTCACCTACGACGAGGAAGTCGGCGGCGCGATCGGCCCCGCGTGGCTGCTGCGTGAAGGGCATTCGAGGCCCGACTACGCGATCTCCGCGGGCTTCTCCTACGCCGTGACCACCGCGCACAACGGTTGCCTGCATCTGGAGATCGAAGTACTGGGCAAGAGCGGCCACGCCGCCGAGCCGGCCAAAGGCGTCGATGCGCTGGAAGCAGCCAATGGCATCCTCACCGATCTTTATCGCCTGCGCACGACGTTCGGCGGCATCGACTCGGGCGTGCCGGGCATCGGGCCGCCGACGCTCGTGGTCGGGCTCATCAGCGGCGGCATCAACACCAACGTCGTTCCCGACAACGTGCGCTTTCGTCTCGACCGGCGCATCGTGCCGAGCGAATCGCCCGCACGCGTGGAGGAGGACCTCACGCAGGCGATCCGCGCCGCTGCGGCGCACTGGCCGGGCGTGCGCGTGGAGATCCGTCGCGTGCTGCTGGCGACGCCGTTCGTCCCGATCGCGGGCCAGGAGCGGCTCGTCGATGCGCTCGCGCGCCGCGGCGAGCAGGTGTTCGGCGTGCCGATTCCGGCGCGCGGCGTGCCGATCTATACCGATGCGCGCCACTACACGGCGCTGGGCATTCCCGCCGTGCTCTACGGCGCGGGGCCGCGCACGCTGGAGGAAGCGAACGGCCACCGTGCCGACGAGCGATTGGTGCTGGCGGATCTTCATCGCGCGACGCAGGTCGTCGCGCTGGCCCTCTGCGACCTGATCAGCGTTCCGGTCGTGTGAGCGAGGAGGCCGACGGGCGATTGTGGCGCGACGTCTGCGCGCTCGGCGTGGCGCAGATCGTGTCGTGGGGAACGCTGTTCTACGCGATCGGCGTGCTCGGCGCGCCGATGCGCGACGCGCTGCGAGTCGGCGACGTCGCGCTCTTCGGCAGCTTCACGGTCGGACTGTTCGTGTCGGGAGTTGCCGCGCCTGCCGTGGGTCGGCGCATCGACCGGCACGGCGGCCGCGGCGTACTGTCGCTCGGTTCGGTGCTGGCGGCGATCGCCTGTGCCGTGCTCGCCGGTGCCACGCGCCCGTGGCACATGCTGGCCGGCTGGCTCATCGCGGGTGCCGCCATGGCGGCGACGCTCTACGATCCGGCGTTCGCCACGCTGCACGCGTCGACCGGACGCGCGTACCGGCGGGCCGTCACGGTGCTGACATTGTTCGGCGGATTCGCGAGCACGGTGTTCTGGCCGCTGTCGCAATACCTGCTCGATGCGATCGGCTGGCGCGCGGCGTTCGCGGTCTATGCCGGCCTGCATCTCGCGTTGTGCCTGCCGCTGCATCTGCTGTTCACGCCGCGCAAGCGCGTGCCCGAGCCCGCCGGTTCGCCCGGGCACACCGCTGACAGGGACGCTCGGGTGCCCCCCGAGCCAGGCCGCTTTTTCTGGCTCGCCACCGGATTCTCGCTCGCGGCGTTCCTGGCCACGGCACTGGCGGCCCATCTCATCGGCCTGCTCACCGCCGGCGGGCTTGCCGCGCGCGACGCCGTGCTGGTCGGCTCGCTCATCGGGCCGATGCAGGTCACTGGCCGGCTGATGGAGATGACGGTGAGCACGCGGGTGAACGCGCGCGCCATGGGGTTCCTGGCGTTCGGCCTCATGGCGATCGCGTTGCTGCTGCTGCCCTTCATCGGTGCGCTGTGGATCCTCGCGCTCGTGTTCGCCCTGGTGTACGGCTGGAGCAACGGCGTCATGACGATCGTGCGGGGCACCGTGCCAGCGGAGCTGTTCGGCTCACGCGGCTATGGCGAGCTGCTCGGCCGCATCGCCCGCCCGGCATTCATCGCCAAGGCGATCGCGCCCGTGGCCCTGACGCTGGTGTTCTCGCTCGACGCATCCCGCCGCATCGCGGAAGCGGCGCTGGCGGCGGGTGGCCTGGCCGGCCTGTTCGCCTTCTGGCGTGCCGCGCGCCGCGGCTAGAGGTTTTCCTGCATGGCGCCGGTGGAACCGCCGGGCCGGGACGCGGACCAACCCGTTCGCCGTCCTTGTCCCGGAGCCCCATGCGCACGACCGCCGTATCCGTCATCCGCTCGACCGCCATCCTGCTGCCGGACCAGGCGCACCAGGATGTCGACCTGTTCCAGCGCCTGCAGGCCGATCCTGCGGCGGAGCGGCGCGCGCTGGTCGCGCGGCTGCGCAGCCACCCCGCATCGATTGCGCCGCGCTATTTCTACGACGCGCTCGGCTGCGCGCTCTTCGGCGCCATCTGCGAGCTGCCCGAGTACTACCCGACCCGCGTCGAGCGCTCGATCTTCGCGCGGCACCGTGCGGACATCGCGGCGGCGATCGGCACTGCCACCCAGCTCGTCGACCTGGGGGCCGGCGATTGCGGCAAGGCACGCGAGTGGCTGCCGGTGCTCGCGCCGTCCCGCTACGTGGGCGTGGACATCGCGGCAGACGCGCTGCGCGCCGGGCTGCACCGGATCGCGCTGGAGTTCGCGGATCTCGAGGTGAGCGGCGTCGTCACGGATTTCAGCCGCGGTCTCGACCTCGGTGCGGCACTCGAGCGCGGCCGCGTCACGTTCTTCTACCCCGGCTCGTCGATCGGCAATTTCACCCCGGAGGAAGCAAGCGGCTTCCTGCGCGACATTCGCGCCCATTGCGCCGCGCCGGGCAGCGGCTTGCTGATCGGGGTCGACACGCGCAAGGATCCCGCCCGGCTCGAAGCCGCGTATGCGGACCGCCTCGGCGTCACGGCCGCGTTCAATCGCAACGTGCTGGTCCACGTCAATCGCGTGCTCGGATGCGACTTCGATCCGCAGGCGTTCGCGCACGTCGCACGCTATGATGCCGGCCTGGGGAGGATCGAGATGCACCTGCAATCGACGCGTGACCAGGTCGTGCACATCGACGGCGTGCCACGGCCCTTCGGTGCCGGCGAGCGCATTCACACCGAGAGCTCCTACAAATACGCGCCGGCGCAATTCGTCGCCATGCTCGAGGCGGCCGGCTTCGCGTCCGTGCGCACCTGGCAGGACGACGACGGCGATTTCGCGGTGTATTACGCGGCCGCCTGATGCCTTCACTGCGCCTGATCCCACACGCCGCGGCGGGCGCGGCAGTCGATGCGATCCGCAAGGAACTCGAGCGACGCGGGCAGGCCGCCGTGATCGCCATCGCCGACGCGCACGGCGAGCTGATCGCATTGCTGCGCATGGACGGCGCGCCGCTCGGCTCGATCGGCGTAGCCTGCAACAAGGCCTACACCGCGGCACGCCTGCGCCGCACCACCCGCGAGCACGGTGCGCGCATCGAAAAGCGCGGCGCCGACATCGCCTATTACGGCGATCCGCGCTACACGGGATTCGGCGGTGGCGTGCCGGTGATGGTCGACGGCGTCACGCTGGGCGCCATTGGCGTCAGCGCGCTCACCGACGAGGAAGACGAAGCGCTCGCGGCGCTCGGCGTTGCGCTGCTGGCCGAGGCGGCGGCAAAAGGCTAGAACAGCACGCTGCCCATGCCGCCGTCCACCACGATCTGCTGTCCCGTGATGTACGACGATGCGGGCGAGGCGAGAAACACCGCCAGCCCTGCCAGGTCGTCGGGCACGCCCCAGCGGCCCACCGGGATGCGTGCGGTGATTCGCGCCACCATGTCCCTGTCCTGGCGCAGGCGCGCGGACAGCTCGGTCTCGAAGTAGCCGGGCGCGATCGCATTGCAGGTCACGCCGTGCGGTGCGAGCTCGGCTGCCAGCGTGCGGGTCAGTCCGGCGAGCGCGGCCTTGGACGCCGCGTAGGCATGGATCGTCGGACGTCCGAGCAGGCCGGTGAGCGAGGTGGTGAACACGATGCGGCCGTCGCACTGGCGTACCATCGGCGCCGCCGCGTGCTGGGCCAGCGCGAAGCACGCGTCCAGGTTGGCGGCCATCACGCGGCGCCAGTCCTCGAGCGTCCAGTCGGCCAACGGACGCGCGTGATGCGTTCCGGCATTCGCCACGAGGATATGCAGCCCGCCGTGCGCGTCGACGATGCCGTCGATCGCCGCGCGCGCTGCGCCCGTGTCCGTGACGTCGAACACGGCGGAGCTGACGGCCAGGCCGCGGCTTTGCAGCTCCCGCACGCGAATGTCGATCGATGCAGCATCGCGTCCGTTCAGCACGACGTGCGCGCCCGCGTCCGCGAGGCCTTGCGCCATGCCGAATCCGAGGCCGCGCGACGAGCCCGTCACGAGGGCGACCTTGCCGGCGAGCGAGAACATCGGCAGCGCCACTAGAACGTCGCCTCGACAGCCTTGATGAGGTCGGGCGTGATGTCCGGCATGACGCCAAACCAGGCCTGGAACGCGGGACGTGCCTGGTTGAGCAGGAGACCCAGACCGTTGACGGTCGTATGCCCGCGTGCGCGCGCCGCGGCCAGCAGCGGGGTTTGCGGCGGCGTGTAGATGAGATCGCCCACGATCGCGCCGGGCGCGAGGCGATCGAGCGCAAGGTCGAGCGCGGGCTTGCCCGCCATCCCCTGGTTGGTGCAGTTCACGAGCAGCGCGACGTCGCCGAGTGCGTCGGCGCGCGCTTCCCACGGCAGCGCCTTCACCGGTGGACCGTAGTCCCGGGCCATCTGCTGCGCGCGCTCCGCCGTGCGGTTGATCACGCGAATTTCGCGCGCGCCCTGCGCGGCGAGGCTCGCGGCCACCGCACGCGCGGCGCCGCCTGCACCGATCACGGCGATCGGTCCCTGGTCGGGCCGCCAGTCGGGCCGCGCATCGCGCACGCTCTGCACGAACCCGTTGCCGTCGTTGTTGAACCCGCGCAGCGAACCATCCGGCTGGGCGACGATCGTGTTCACGGCGCCGACGCGCCGCGCCATCTCGTCGACATGATCGATGAGGGGCATGACCGCCTGCTTGTGCGGCGTGGTGACGTTGCAGCCGCGCAGGCCGAGCACGGGAAGGCCGCGCAGTGCCGCCTCGAGCTTCTCGGGCGGGACCGGAAACAGCACGTAGCGACCCGGGATGCCGTAGCGGGCCAGCCAGTGGTTGTGGATGACCGGCGAGCGCGAATGCGCCACCGGCCACCCGAGCAGCCCCGCAATGCCGAACGCGTGCGGTGCGTCGGCCATGCGCGTGCGCTACTTGCCTGCGCCTGCCGCCGGCAGCACGGCAATGACCTGCTGCTTGCCGTCGACCACCTTGGTCATGAAGCTCTCGCGATCGAGGTCGCCGTTCGCGTCGAAGCTCACGTCCATCAGGATGCCCGGATACTGCTGCGCCGAGAGCTTGATGCCGTGCATCGCGGCGGCGAACGCCTTCGGATCGACCTTGCCGATCTTCTCGGTCACGGCCTTGACGATGTACATGGCCGTGTAGCCCTTGATCGCGTTGTGGTCGGGCTTGTAGTTGTATTCCTTCTGGAACTTCTCGCCGAACGCCTTCACGGCGGGGATCGGCGCATCGGCGGTCAAGCCGACATGCGCAACGGCGCCGTTGGCGGCGTCGCCCGCGAGCTCGATGACCTTCTGGCTCGTGAGCACCGTCTCGCCGACGATCGGCTTGTCGTAACCCTGTTTCTTGAGCTCGCGCAGCGCACGCGCCGATTCTTCCTCGTTCGAGTAGACGAACAGCGCATCGGCGTTCGCCTGCTTGGCCTTCAGGACCGCGCCCGAGAAGTCGAGCTGACCGGGATCGGTGGAGATGTCGGCGACGAGCTTGATGCCCTGGCCTTCGATCGCCTTGATGAAGACATCGCGGCCGCCCTTGCCGAAGTCGTTGTTGACCCAGATCATCGCGACCGTCTTCGCCTTCACGTTGTCCTTGAGGTAGCGCGCGACCTTCGGCATCGCGGCGATCTGCGTGAACGACGTCCGGAAGATGTACGGATTGCCTTGCTGCGTGATCGCCGCGGCTTCCCCGCCCGTGAAGTTGGGGATCTCCGCGCGCTTGGTTTCGGCCATGCTCACGAGGATCGAGCCCGAGAACACCGGCCCCATCACGACGTACGAGCCGTCGTCGATGGCCTTTACCGCGAGCGCCTTGGATGTCTGCGGCTGCGACTGCGTGTCATTGGCGCTGTAGTCGATCTTGCGGCCGAGGATGCCGCCAGCGGCGTTGATCTCCTTGACCGCAAGCTTCACGCCATCGTTGAAGTTGGTGCCCGACGTGGTGCCCGTGCCGGACAGCTCCACCAGTCCAGCGATCTTCAAGGGACCCTGCTGGGCGATGGCGGGCAGGGCGGTCATGCCCAGTGCAAGGGCAACCGCCACGAACGTTCTGCGCTTCATGCTTCCTCCTGTTATGGCCGGCCGCTGTGCTCGCGTGATGGTGCAAGCCGCCCCGGGCGCTCCGGGGCGAACTCTACCTGCTCCCGCGCCGCTTGTGGCCGGCCGGCTAACGGGCGAGGCGAATGCCGCTGAACTGCCAGCGCGCGTCGGGAGGAAAGAAGTTGCGGTAGGTGGGCCGGACGTGCCCCGAGGGCGTGGCGCACGACCCGCCGCGCAGCACGTACTGTCCGCACATGAACTTGCCGTTGTATTCGCCGATGGCCCCGGCGGCGGGCCGATAGCCGGGATACGGCGCGTAGCCGGACGACGTCCATTCCCATACGTCGCCGTAGAGCTGCGCCGGAACGCTGTCGCGCATGGCCGCTTCGGCGGGGAGCGGGTGCAGCGCACCGCTGTCGGCGAAATTGCCCGCCACCGGCACGTCGCGTGCCGCGAGCTCCCACTCGTGCTCGGTGGGCAGCCGGGCGCCGGCCCAGCGCGCATAGGCGTCGGCCTCGAAGTAGCTCACGTGCGTCACGGGTGTATTGGGATCGATGTCGGCCATGCCGTGGAGCGTGAACGTGCGGTACCCGTCCGGACCGCTGCTCCAATAGAGCGGTGCCTGCCAGCCGCGCGCGGCGACGGTGTCGAAGCCGAGCGAGAGCCACAGCTCCGGGCGTCGATACCCGCCGTCCTCGATGAATGCCGCGAACTCACCGTGCGTCACGGGTCGCGAGGCGAGCTCGAACGGTGCCACGAACGCACGGTGCTGCGGACCCTCGTTGTCGAAGGCGAAGCCGTTGCCAGCGTGACCGAAGGTGCACAAGCCGCCTTCGTAGGGCAGCCAGGCGAGGGGCTGCGGCTTGACGGCCTTCAACGGCCAGCGTGGCAGATAGGCCGGCTTTTGCGGATTGGCGGCGAAGAGGTGCTTCAGATCCGTGAGGATCAGCTCCTGGTGCTGCTGCTCGTGGTGCAGCCCGAGCTCGACCAGTGCGCCGAGCGCAGGATCGACCGCGCGTTGCAGCAGCTTGCCCATGGCGGCGTCGACGTGCGCGCGGTAGGCGAGCACGCGCGCAAGATCGGGCCGCGACAGCAGGCCGCGCTCGGGGCGCGGATGACGCTCGCCCACCGCCTGGTAATACGAGTTGAAGAGCACGCGAAAGCTGGCGTCGAACGGCACGTGGTTGCGCGCGCCCGGTTCGAGGATGAACGTCTCGAAGAACCACGTCGTGTGCGCGAGGTGCCATTTGACGGGGCTCGCATCGGGCATGGACTGCAACGCACAGTCTTCCGGCGTGAGGGGCGCGGCCAGTGCGGCCGTTGCTGCGCGAACGCGCGCATAGGCCTGCGCCAGCGCGCAGGCGGGCGCGGCGCGCGCGGGGCTGGAAGGTGACGCGGCGGGACGTTCTTGCATCATGTTCTCCCTGACGTGCCTCGGGTGAGCGCACGCGACGGCTGCTGGACCGAGTCGGGTTGACACTGTGCGCAGAAGAAAAGTGCCCGCCCGTTCGCCTCGATGCGGCGAATGCGCGCTCCGCAGTCCCAGCAGGCTTCCCCGGCCCGTCCGTAGGCGCGAAAGCGCAAGGCGCCCCGCTTGACGCCCTGGGCCGCGAGCCGTCGCACGTGCGCGACCGTGTTGGTGATGCCCTGCGTGGCGTAGCTGCGATGTGACACGGCATGAATGGCCTGCGCGACGCGCCGCCGTTCGGCTGGCGTCAGCGAGCCGGCCCGACGCCCGTGAGGCAGCCCCGCCGCGAACAGGATGTCGCTGCGCAGGTAATTGCCGATACCCGCGATGAAGCTCTGGTCGAGCAACAAGGCGCCCAGCGTGCTGCGGGCGCGCCGCGGGTCGGCCAGGCGCGCGCGGATGACCGCCGGGGTGGTGGTGGCGTCGAGCACGTCCGGCCCGAGCTTGGCCAGGAACGGATGGCGGGCGAGCTCCGCCGCCGTCAGGAGGGCCACCTGCGTTGCGCTGTACAACACCGCGAGCGCATCGTCATTGCCGAGTACGACGCGCACGATGCGCCGCCCACGCGCAGCATCCCGCGTCGCCGGCAGGATCTTCCAGCGCCCGTAGAGCTGGTTGTGGCTGTAATGCGTGAGCCCGTTGTCGAACTCGATCAACATGGCCTTGCCGCGCGAATATGCGCGCAGCACGGTGGCGCCGCGCAGGCGCCGTGCGCGTGCCGCCAATCCGGGAACGTGATACTCGACGCGCGTCAGGACGCTGCCGCCAAGCGCGGCGCCGATGGCGTCGGCTTCACGACGGATCTCGGGTCCTTCGGGCATTCGTCGCGCGTTCCTGGGCTGACAGAACGATTTTAGGCCGCGCTGCCATGCGGATGGCGCGTGGCTGCTTGCCGAGCGCAAACCGTTGCCAAAACACGACGTGGTTCAAGCCTTTGCAGCCGGGCGGCCTTCTCTTGGGCGCCCGAGCGGCGTAGCATGCTGGCCCAGAACGGTCCCGGCGGCCGTTGAAGGGAGATCGGCCGCCAAGACAAGCGACCGGCGGGCCATTGATAGGAGCCTCGTTGAATCCGACGGACATCGCGCACCCCGACTACTTTCATCG
This sequence comes from Casimicrobiaceae bacterium, assembly GCA_035475895.1. Classification (GTDB taxonomy): domain Bacteria; phylum Pseudomonadota; class Gammaproteobacteria; order Burkholderiales; family Casimicrobiaceae; genus VBCG01. Next base: position 23,666 of record DATILY010000011.1, read on the forward strand.
CGTCGTCGATTGCCAGTGGGCCTGCCCGGCCCACACTCCCGTTCCCGAATACATCCGATTGATCGCGGCGGGTCGCTATGGCGACGCGTACGTCGTCAATTGGGAGTCGAACGTTTTCCCGGGCATCCTGGGACGCACGTGCGACCGCCCGTGCGAGCCTGCGTGCCGCCGCGGCCGCGTCGAGCAAGGTTCGCCGGAGCACGTGAAGGCCGGCGCCAAGCCCGAACCGGTGGCGATCTGCCGCCTGAAGCGCGTCGCAGCTGACTTCAAGGAGGACGTGCGGCCGCGCCTGCTGCGTCCGGCCGCAACGCGCAATGGCAAGCGCGTCGCGCTCGTCGGCGCGGGTCCCGCGTCGCTCACGGTGGCGCGCGATCTCGCGCCGCTGGGCTACGAGTGCGTCGTCTTCGACGGCGATCCACAGGCTGGCGGGATGATGCGCACGCAGATCCCCAAGTTCCGCCTGCCCGACCGCGTGATCGACGAAGAGGTCGGCTACGTGCTCGACCAGGGCGTCGAATTTCGCGGCGGCGCGCGCATCGATTCGATGAAGGCGCTGCTCGCGGACGGCTTCGACGCGATCTTCGTGGGCAGCGGTGCGCCGCGCGGACGCGATCTCGACGTTCCGGGCCGGCGCGAAGCCGCCGCCAACATCCACATCGGCATCGAGTGGCTGTCGTCCGTGTCGTTCGGGCACGTGACGACCATCGGCAAGCGCGTCGTCGTGCTGGGCGGCGGCAACACCGCGATGGACTGCTGCCGCAGCTCGCGGCGCCTGGGCGGCGATGAGGTACAGGTCGTCGTGCGCTCGGGGTTCGACGAGATGAAGGCGTCGCCGTGGGAGAAGGAAGACGCGATGCACGAGGGCATTCCGATCCACAACTACCTCGTGCCGAAGCTGTTCACGCACGACAACGGCCGTCTCACCGGCGTGACCTTCGAGAAGGTTGCCCCGTCCAGGGATGCCAAAGGCCGCCGCCAGCTGCTGCCAACCGGTGAGCCGGACGTGCACTTTGCGTGCGACGACGTGCTCGTCGCGATCGGCCAGGAGAATGCCTTCCCCTGGATCGAGCGCGATGCCGGCATCGCGTTCGACGAGTGGGGCATGCCGATCGTCGACAAGACCACGATGGCCTCGTCGTTGCCCGGCGTGTACTTCGGCGGCGACGCGGCGTTCGGGCCGAAGAACATCATCTGGGCCGTCGCGCATGGTCACGATGCCGCGATCTCCATCGACCTGCAGTGCCGCGGCGAGCCGCTCACGGCGCGGCCGGCGCCGCACGTGAACCTGGCCTCGCAGAAGATGGGCATCCACGAGTGGAGCTACGACAACGCGATCCATCCGGACACGCGCTACAAGGTGCCGCTCAAGGACACGATCATCGCGCTCAAGGACATTCGCGCCGAGGTCGAGCTCGGCTTCGACCTCAAGGTCGCGTATGCGGAGGCGCAGCGCTGCCTGAACTGCGACGTCGAGACCGTGTTCAGCGACCGCCTGTGCATCGAATGCGACGCGTGCGTCGACATCTGTCCGATGGACTGCATCACGTTCACCGAGAACGGCGACGAGGCGGACTTGCGGCAGCGGCTCATGGCGCCTGCGCTCAACCTCGACCAGCCGCTCTACGTGTCGGCGCCGGTGAAGACGGGCCGCATCATGGCCAAGGACGAGGACGTGTGCCTGCATTGCGGCCTGTGCGCCGAGCGTTGTCCCACCGGTGCGTGGGACATGCAGAAGTTCCTGCTCGACGTCGCGCATGCGGACGACCGCCGCACGCGCAAGCCCGCGCCGCCGGCGCCGCCGCGCCGCGTTCCCCTGGCCGCTGATTGAGCGCTCCCCTCGACATGGCTGCAAAAAAGGCTTCGCCAACGCGGATCAACGATTTCGTCGTCAAGTTCGCCAACGTCAACGGCTCGGGCTCCGCCTCGGCCAACGGCCTCTTCGCCAAGGCGATCCTGCGCATGGGCGTGCCGGTGGCGGCACGCAACATCTTCCCGTCGAACATCCAGGGCCTGCCGACGTGGTTCGAGGTGCGCATCGTCGAGGCCGGCTGGCGCGGCCGTCGCGGCGGCGTGGACCTCATGGTCGCCATGAATCCGCAAACCTGGGACAAGGACGTCGCGGAGATCGACCCGGGCGGCTACCTGTTCTACGATTCCACCAAGCCGCTGCCCGCGTCGAAGTTTCGGGAGGACATCGCGTCCGTCGGCGTGCCGCTCACCGCGATCACCAACGCGGCGTTCACCGACGTCCGGCAACGCCAGCTGTTCAAGAACATCGTGTACCTCGGCGCGCTGTCCGCGCTGCTCGACATCGATCCCGCCGTCATCGAGGCGTTGTTCGCCGAGCAATACAAGGGCAAGGAAAAGCTCCTCGAGCCCAATCGTCGCGCGCTGCAGCTCGGGCGCGACTACGCGCTCGGAAACTTCGCGTGCCCGCTGCCGCTGCGCGTGGAGCGCCGCAAGGCCGTGGGGGAGCGCATCTTCGTCGACGGCAACTCGGCCGCGGCGCTCGGTGCCGTCTACGGCGGCGCAACGGTCGCCGCGTGGTATCCCATCACGCCGTCGTCGTCCCTGGCCGAGGCGTTCGCCAGCTGGTGCCACGAGCTGCGCGGCGATCCGGCCACCGGCAAGAACCGCTATGCGATCGTGCAGGCGGAAGACGAGCTCGCATCGATCGGGATGGTGATCGGCGCGGCCTGGAACGGCGCGCGCGCGTTCACCGCCACGTCGGGTCCCGGCATTTCGCTCATGCAGGAATTCCTCGGGCTCGCATACTTCGCCGAGATTCCCGCGGTGCTGTTCGACGTGCAGCGCGGCAGCCCGTCGACCGGCATGCCCACCCGCACCCAGCAGGCGGACCTGATCCTGTGCGCTTATGCGTCGCACGGTGACACCAAGCATCCACTGCTCTTCCCCGAGGATCCGCGCGAAGCGTTCACGTTCGGCGCGCAGGCCTTCGACCTCGCCGATCGCCTGCAGACGCCCGTGTTCGTGATGCTCGATCTCGACATCGGCATGCAGGACTGGTTGTGCGAGCCCTTCGCGTGGGACGACGCGCACCGCATGGATCGCGGCAAGGTGATGACGGCCGCCGACCTCGATGCCGGCAAGGATTTCGGCCGCTACCTCGACGTCGACGGCGACGGCATCGCGTACCGCACCTATCCTGGCGCGCATCCGACGCGCGGCAGCTATTTCACCCGTGGCACGACCAAGGACCGTTACGCGCGCTACACCGAGGAAGGCCCCGCGTACGTCGACAACATGCAGCGCCTGCTGCGCAAGTTCGACACCGCGCGCGAGCTCGTGCCCGGCCCTGTGATCGAGCGCGCCGCGCAGCCGACGCGAGCGGGCGTGGTGTGGTTCGGCTCGACGGGTGCGGCGATGGCCGAAGCGCTCGCCGATCTCGAGCGCACGGGCATCCACCTCGACCGCATGCGCGTGCGTGCGTTTCCGTTCCCGGACGCGATCGCCGACTTCATCGCCGAGCACGAGCATGTCTTCGTGGTCGAGCAGAATCGCGACGCGCAGCTCAAGATGCTGCTGGTCAACGAGTGCGGCATCGCACCCGAGAAGCTGACGTCCGTGCTGCACTACGACGGCACGCCGGTCACCGCGCGCTTCATCACGCGCGAGATCGGCGAGAAGGCACGCCTGTTCAATGTGGCACCCCTACGGAAAGTAGCCGGATGACTTATCTTGCCAAGCCGAAGGTCCACCATCCGGGCCTGCCGACCAACGCGCTCGGCTATACCCGCCGCGATTACGAAGGCGCGATCTCCACGTTGTGCGCCGGCTGCGGCCACGACTCGATCTCCGCGGCCATCATCCAGGCGTTCTTCGAGCTCGACATCGCGCCGCACCGCGTGGCCAAGCTGTCGGGCATCGGCTGCTCGTCGAAGACGCCGACCTACTTCCTCGGCAACTCGCACGGCTTCAACAGCGTGCACGGCCGGATGCCGTCGGTACTGACCGGCGCTGCGCTCGCCAATCGCGATCTGATCTATCTCGGCGTGTCGGGCGACGGCGATTCGGCGTCCATCGGCCTCGGCCAGTTCGCGCACGTGCTCCGTCGCGGCGTGAACATGGTGTACATCGTCGAGAACAACGGCGTGTACGGCCTGACCAAGGGCCAGTTCTCGGCCACCGCCGACAAGGGCAGCAAGAGCAAGCGCGGCGCAGCCAACAACGACGAGCCGATCGACCTCGTGCTCCTCGCGCTCGCGCTCGGCGCGACGTTCGTCGCACGCGGGTTTTCGGGCGACAAGACGCAGCTCGTGCCGCTCATCAAGGCGGCCGTGGCGCATCGGGGCGCTGCGTTCATCGACGTGATCAGCCCTTGCGTCGCGTTCAACAACCATCCGGGCTCGACCAAGAGCTACGACTACGTGCGCGAGCACAACGAGGCGGTGAACCGGCTCGATTTCATGCCCGACCGTGCGCCGATCACCACCGACTACGCGGCCGGCAGCGTGCGCGAGGTCGTGCTGCACGACGGCGGCATGGTCCGCCTGCGCAAGCTGCACGAGGACTACGAGCCCACCGACAAGGTGGCGGCAATGGGCTATCTCGAAGGCCGGCGCGCGGCTGGCGAGGTCGTCACCGGGCTGCTGTACGTTCACCCGGACAGCAGCGACCTGCACGCGGCGCTCGATACGGTCGACCGGCCGCTCAACAGCCTCGCCGATGCCGAGCTCGTGCCCGGCAGCGGTGCGCTCGGCGCGATCAACGCTTCGCTGCGCTGACGCTCGATCGGCGCGCGGCGCGTTCGTCGCGCGCGCGCCCGGTCAGCCATGACGTCCCTGCGTCGCACCGTCGTCATCATCCTCGCCGTCGCGGGGAGCCTGGTCGCGCTCGTGCTGATCGGCGTCGCGATCGCCGTGGCGACCGTAGACGTCAACAGCTTCGCGGAGCCGCTCGCCGCGCGCGTGCGCAGCGCAACCGGACGTGCGTTCGTCATCGGCGGCCCGATCGCGCTGCACCTGTCGCTCGAGCCGACCCTGCGGATCGACAACGTCGCGCTCGGCAATGCGCCCTGGGCTCGCGCGCCCGACATGATGAAGGTCGCGCGCGTCGAAGCGCAGGTTGCGTTGCTGCCGCTGTTGCACCGGCGCTTCGAAGTGGTGCGCATCACGCTGGTCGAGCCCGTGATCGATCTCGAGACCGATCGCGAGGGACATGGCAACTGGGTGTTCGGCACGCCATCCGCGACGCCGGCCGAACAGGGCTCGCCCGCGGCGGCAGTGGGCCTCGGGCCTGCGCTCGGTGTCGACGAAGTGGAGGTGCGCAACGGGCGGATCGACTACCGCGACGGGTCCAGCGGAGAGGTCACGCCGATCGTCGTCGACGCGCTCACCGTGCGCTCGCGCGATCCGAACGCGCCCATCACGGGTGAATTCCGCGGCACGATCAAGGGCGTCGCCGTGGCGCTCAAAGGCAATCTCGGCTCGCGGGCGGCCCTGCAGGCGCAGCAGTGGCCCTATTCGGTGGGCCTGTCGGGGACCATCGCAGGCCGCAACGCCACGCTCGAAAGCAAGATCACCGCGGCGCCCGGCAGCACGCGGATCGACCCGCTCGCGTTGACATTCGGCGAGCTCGCGCTGCAAGGCACCGTGAACGTGGACCGTACCGGCGCGCGTCCGCGCTATGTCGTCGACCTGCACATGGCGCGGCTGGTGCCCGAGGCGCTTGCACTGCCGGCTGCCGCCGCAGCGGGCGCAAAGAGCCCTGCGGCTCCTGCGCCCGCGCCATCGCATCACCTGATTCCCGACCAGCCGCTTCCGCTCGCGTTCCTGCGCGCCGCCGACGCCGAGGGCAGCGTGCTCATCGACACCGTCGCGTTGCCGCACGGCCAGGCGCTGAGCCAGGTCCGGCTGCGCTTCGGACTGCGGACCGGGCGACTGGAGATCACCGAGCTCAGCGGCACCGGACTGGGTGGCACGGTCGTGTTGCGCGGCGTCGTGCGCGCGCTCGACGACGCCGCGCAAGGAACGGCGCTGGACGTGCATGCCGAAGGGCGCGACCTCGAGCTTGCGCCGCTGCTCGCGCTGGCGGGCGCGCAGCGCGACGTCAAGGGCGGTCGTACGCGCATCACGTTCGACGGCAAGGCGAACGGTCGCTCGTTGCACGACTGGGCGGCCTCGCTCGATGGGACGGCGCTGGTGCTGGTGGGGCCGGCGCAGCTCACGAATCCTCCGGGCAGCTCGACCGCGTTGCTCGATCAGCTGGGCGGCGCCATCAATCCATTCCGCGAGGCCAAAGGCGGCACCGACCTGCGCTGCGCCGTCGTGCGCCTGCCGCTGCGCGATGGCGTCGCGCACGTCGATCGGAGCATCGCGCTCGAAACGGCGGAGCTCGGCGTGTCGGCCACCGGCACCGTGGACCTGCGTAACGAGACGTTCGACCTCGCGCTGCGGCCGCAGGTGCGCAGCGGCATTCCGATCGACGTGGCCGGTTTCGCCGATCTCGTGCGCGTGAAGGGACCGTTCGAGCATCCCCAGATTGCGATCGACCCGGCCAAATCGGCTGAGACCATCGCGCGCATCGGCGCGGCGATCGGCACGGGCGGCTGGTCGCTGCTCGGGGAAACGCTGTTCAACGCTGCAGCGGCACCGGACAGCCCATGCGCCACTGCGCTCGGGGTCAAGTCCTCTTCGCCCGCACCGGCGAGCGCTGGCACCAAGGCGGCCCCGCTGCCGGGCGATCTGGGGAAGGCGCTCGGCAAGCTGTTCGGGCGCTGAGCGTCGAGCTCGCCATGCGGGCGATCAGTCGTCCAGCAGCACGCAGAGGCGCACGTGCGCGATGCGCGCGATCTGCCGCAGGTTCTCGGCGTGTTCCTCCTCGCGCGTTCGCGTAACACGCGCCTCGAAGGCGGCAATGATGCCGCGACGGTCGTACCCCTTCACGGCCAGGATGAACGGAAAGCCGAAGCGCGCGTTGTAGCGCGCGTTGAGCTCCGTCAGGCGCGCGAATTCATCCGCGGTGCACGCGTCGAGCCCCGCACCCGCCTGCTCGCGCGTCGATTCGGCGGTGAGCTCGCCACGGATGGCCGCCTTGCCGGCAAGGTGCGGATGCGCGCGGATGAGTGCGAGCTGCTCGTCTGCCGGTGCCGCTTGCACCGCGGCGACCATGGCGTCGTGCAAGGTATCCAGCGAGGCGAAGGGACGCGCGTCGGCAACCCGCTCGGCGACCCATGGCGAATGCTCGAAGATCGAGCCGAGCGTTGCGACGAAGTTCGCGCGCGCCATGCCGTTGAGCTCGGCGAGCGTCATGCCGGGGGATGCTCGGCATGCCAGTGCCGCGCGATGTCGACCCGGCGCGCGATCCACACGTCCGCATGCGCGGCGACGTGGTCGAGGAAGCGCGCGAGCGCGGCCATTCGAGCGGGCCGTCCGACGATGCGCGGATGCAGGCCGACCGACAGCATCTTGGGCGCGTCCAGGCCGCGCGGATCCCCTTCGGCGTAGAGGAGGTCGAACGCGTCGCGGAGGTAGGTGAAGAACTGCTCGCCGCTGTTGAATCCCTGCGGCGTGACGAAACGCATGTCGTTGGTGTCGAGGGTGTACGGCACGACGAGATGCGTGACCTCGCCGCGCGCGGTGGGCACGCGCGTCCAGTACGGCAGGTCGTCCGCGTAGCTGTCGGCGTCGTACAGGAATCCGCCGTGCTCGCACACCAGCCGGCGGGTGTTGGGACTGTTGCGCCCCGTGTACCAGCCCAATGGTGCTGCGCCGGTCAGGCGGGTCAGCACCTCGACCGCGCGCTCGAGGTGCTCGCGCTCGACGCTGTCCGGCACGTGCTGGTAGGAGATCCACCGCCAGCCGTGGCTCGCGATCTCGTGACCGGCGGCGAGGCAGGCGTCCACCACCGCGGGATTGCGCTCGAGCGCCATCGCAACGCCGAAGACGGTGAGCGGCAGCCGGCGGTCGGCAAAGAGCCGCAACACACGCCACACGCCCGCGCGCGCACCGTACTCGTAGAGCGACTCCATCGAGAGGTGACGATCGGCGAACGGCTGGGCGCCGATGATTTCGGACAGGAACGTTTCGGCTGCGCCGTCGCCATGAAGCACCGCGGCCTCGGCGCCTTCTTCGTAGTTGAGGACGAATTGCAGCGCGAGGCGCGCGCCGCCGGGCCAGCGCGCATGCGGCGGCCGCGGGCCGTAGCCGACGAGGTCGCGGGGATAGCCGGCGGAGCGGGAGCGTGGGTTCATCGGACGAGCACGTCGTGGCCGCGCAGCGCGCCGAGCATACAATGGCCCGCCACGCCCCGCAAACCCGACCGGACGACGATGGGACGCCTCACCACGCACGTGCTCGACACCGCGCACGGCCGCCCGGCCGCCGGCCTGGCGATCGAGCTCGCGCGCGCGGAATCCACCGGCTTTCGCACGCTGTGCGGCGTGCGCACCAACGCCGACGGACGTTGCGACACGCCGCTGCTCGAAGGCGCCGCGTTCGTCGCGGGCCGTTATCGCCTGTGCTTCGAAGCCGCCGCGTATTTCACGGCGCAGGGCCTCATGCTGCCCGATCCGCCGTTCCTCGATCGCGTGACCATCGATTTCGGCATCGCGGATGCGGCCGCCCATTACCACGTCCCGCTGCTGCTGTCGCCGTGGAGCTATTCCACGTACCGCGGCAGCTGACGGAGCGCCAGGTGCGCGCGCTGCCCGGGCCCTAGGGCGAACGACGCATGGAAGCCTACGCGGGCCAATGGGTCGAGCTCCTGTTGCGCTGGGTGCACCTCATCACGGGCATCGCATGGATCGGCGCATCGTTCTACTTCGTCTGGCTGGACAACAGCCTGCTCGAGCCTGCACGCGCACGCGATTCCGACGAGGGCGTCGGCGGCGAGCTGTGGGCCGTGCACGGCGGTGGCTTCTATCACGTGCAGAAATATCGCGTGGCGCCGCGCGACCTGCCCTCGCCCTTGCATTGGTTCAAGTGGGAGGCGTATTCCACCTGGCTGTCGGGCTTCGCGCTCTTCGTCGCGATGTATTACCTGCACGCCGACACGTACCTGATCGACCGCTCGGTGAGCGCCATCACGCCCGCGGCCGCGGTGGGGATCAGCGTCACGCTGCTCGTCATCGGCTGGATCGTGTACGACCAGCTGTGCAAGCGCCTGGGCTTTGCGCGCGAGCGCTGGTTGTGGCTTGCCCTGTGCGGCTTCATTGCGGCGACCGCTTACGGCCTCGCGCACGTCTATTCGGGGCGCGGCCTGTATTACCAGGTCGGCGCGATGATCGGCACGTGGATGGCCGCCAACGTTCTCTTCGTGATCATCCCGAGCCAGCGCGCGCTCGTCGCGGCCAAGCAGGCCGGCCGCGTTCCCGATGCCGTGCATGGCCAGCGCGGCAAGCAGCGCTCGGTGCACAACAACTATTTCACGCTGCCGGTGCTGTTCATCATGATCAGCAACCACTACCCGATGACATTCGCGCACGCGCACGCTTGGCTGGTGCTGCTCGCGATCATGGCGCTGGCGGCGTTCGTGCGGCACTTCTTCAACCTGCGCCATCGCGGCCGCACGGCGTGGTGGATTCCGGCGACGGCCGCAGTGGCGACGCTGGCGCTTGCCGTTGTGATCGCACCGAGCGCCGGGCGTGCGAGGGCTACGCCGTCGTTCGCCGAAGTCGAGCGCATCGTGTCCGCGCGTTGCGCGGTGTGCCACGCCGACGCACCGCGCCAGCCAGGGTTCGCCGTGGCGCCGAAGGATGTGCGCCTCGATACCGCCGAGCGCATCCATGCACAGGCCGCGGCGATCGAGGCGCAGGCGGTGGCGACGCGTGCGATGCCGCTCGGCAACCTCACGGGCATGACGGATGACGAGCGCGGGGTGCTCGGCGCATGGATCGCCGCCGGCGCGCCGCTGCGCTAGAGGAGCCGCGGCTGCAACGGCAGCTCCGGCTCCCCCGGCTCTTCGGCCGTCGAGGGCGCGGCGCGCTCCGCATCGGCCGCCGTCGGCTCGATCAGCGACGCGTCGTCGTTGCGCACGGCGTTCACGCGCGTCGATACCGGATGCGCGCACAGCACGTCATCGGATGGCGGCTCGAACAGCGCGTCGACATCGTGGTTGGCGGCGTCGAGCCACCGGTCGAACTGGTCCGGCGGCACGATCACGGGCATGCGGTCGTGCAACGCACGCAGGCGCGCATTGGCCCGCGTCGTCAGGATCGCGCAGGTGTCGAGCACCTCGCCTTCCGGGGACAGCCAGCGTTCGTAGAGGCCGGCCATCCCGAACGGCTGCCCGTCGACGCGTGCGATGCGCATCGGCTGCTTGCCGCCCGGGCCCTGCCTCCATTCGTAGAACCCGTCGGCGGGGAGCAGGCAGCGGTGGCGCTGATAGGCTTTGCGGAAGGCAGGCCGTTCGGCGACCGTCTCCGCACGCGCGTTGATCATGCGCGCGCCGATGGACGGATCCTTGGCCCAGCGCGGCACGAATCCCCAGCGTACCTGCACCAGCTCACGCTCGCCGGCGGCGTTGCGACGAATGATCGGCACGTTCTGCATGGGCGCGACGTTGTACCGCGCCGCCAGCGCAGGCGGGTGGGCGAGGCCGAATGCGAGCGCGAGCGCGACAGGATGGGAGTGCAGCTCGTAGCGCCCGCACATGGCGGCGTCAGGCCGGCGCCGGTGCCGGCACCGGTGCCTCGAGCAGCCGGCGCACGGATTTGGCGACCTGGAGCGTGTCCCAATACGCGTAGCCGCCGACCGCGACGGCGCCGGCGAGCGGAATCCAGCGGCTCGCTGCATTGCCCGCCATGCGCTGCGTGACGACGACGCCGACGTTGCCGAGCGCGCTGCGCAGCGCGCCGGCCGAAAGCTCGCGGATCACGACCCGTTCACCGGCGCGCACCGCGACGTCGCGGAAGACCTGGCTCGCCGCGTGCCGGAACAGGCAATAGAGCATGTGCGTGCGCGTGAGCTCGGCGGTGCGACCGTAGAGCGCGAAGACGTCCGCGACCATCTGACGCTGCGTCTGCCAGATCAGGACGAGGTCGGGCAGCACGGTCAGCATGCCGAGCGGGCCGGGCGGCAGCGCGAGCGAGGCCGACAGCATGCCGGCACGACGCGCGGCCTGCCGCACGAGGCGCTCGGCGGCCTTGGCAGGGTCGTCGACCGGGCGGGTGCGCGGCACCGGCACGTCGGCGATGACGCGCTCGATGATGCCGCCGACGTCGGGCGCATCCGCCGGGACGAGTTCATGGCTCATGGAAGACACCTCTTCGCCCATCGATCGAGTCTACATCGGGGCGCGCGCTCGCAGGTCAAGCGAATGGCCGAGCTACACGCGCCACCCGCCGCGCCGCCACGCCCTACAATGCGCGCGGGAGGAACGCGCCATGCTGCCCTACGTGATCGCCGCGCACGTGCTCGCCGTCGTCGTATGGGTGGGCGGGATGAGCTTCACGCTGCTCGTCCTGCGTCAGGGCCTCGCCCCGCTGGCCCCGGCCGAGCGCCTGGGCGTCCTCGCCCGCGTGTTCGCGCGCTTCCTGCGGCTCGTCGGTGCAGCCGTCCTCGTCATCGCGCTGACCGGGGGCTGGCTCCTGCTGCAGTACGGCGGCATCCTGCGCGCGCCCTGGGGCGTGCACGCGATGCTCGGGCTTGGCGCGGTGATGATCATCCTGTACGCCGTCCTGGACGCTCGCCACAATCCGCGCTTCCAGGCGGCCGTTGCCGCGGGCGACTGGCCGAAAGCGGGCGCGCTGGCCGAGCGCATCCGCAAGCTCGTCGCCGTCAACCTCGTGCTCGGCATCGTCGTGATCGTCGCCGGCGTCGCTGGCCGGGGTGGCTGACCTCCGCCATGCGCATCTTCGGTTTCGCCGGCTGGTCCGGCAGTGGCAAGACGACGCTGATCGAGCGGCTGATCCCGCGCCTGGTCGCGCGCGGGTTGACGGTGTCGCTGGTGAAACATGCGCACCATGAGTTCGACATCGACCAACCCGGGAAGGATTCGTGGCGCCACCGGCACGCCGGCTGCACGGAGGTGCTCGTGAGCTCGAGCGCGCGCTGGGCGCTGATCCACGAGCTGCGTGGAGCCCCGGAGCAAACGCTCGCGCAGGCGCTCGGCCGGCTGGCGCCGTGCGACCTCGTCCTGGTCGAAGGCTACAAGCGCGCCGCCATCCCCAAGCTGGAGGTGTGGCGGCCGGCGGTCGGCAAGCCGAGGCTGTACCCGGACGACCCGTGGGTGCGGGCGATCGCCACCGACACGCGAGCCGCGCTGACGGTCGACCTCCCCGTTTTCGACCTTGGCGACCATGACGGGATTGCCACGTTCGTCGCCGGGAACGCCGCCGTTCCTCCGGTCGCCGATTGACGACAGCAACGCGCCGGAGTAGCGTGAACTTGCCGCTTTGCACGTGGCCCAAGCAAGCGATCCGGGCCGGGCGCCGGTGCAACCGGCGGCCCGGGTGAAAGTGCCGACCAACGTCAACAACGTATGAAGAATCAGGCACCTGCAATTGCGTTGGTACTCGCGTTGAGCGGGGTGGCCGGCCTGTCCGCGGCCGCCGAACCCGCTGCGCCGGCCGGCTTCTACGGCGGTATCGCTCTGCGTGATGCGGGCGCAGACGCCCACGGTGTTGCCGTGCGCGACGCGGTTGCCGACACGGCGGTCAAGCTTTCCGCGCCAAGCTCCGTGTGGGGCAAGTTCTCCTCCCCCGTGGCGGACGACGCCTCGTCGCGCACGCTGCTCTTCGGCGGCTACCGTTTCCACAACGACGTCGCCGTCGAGGGCGCCATCACGACGACCGATCGTTATGCGCTGCGTCCCGACGCCCTGGGCATCCGGCGCGGTGTAGGGCTTTCCCTGGTGCCGGGCGATGCCGCCTCGCACGCATGGAATGCGGACGTCTACACGACCTGGTCGTTCCAGCCCCGCTTTGCGCTCTACGGGCGCCTGGGCTACGCGCAGGCCGACAACGCCAGTACGTCACCCGGATATGCGACCCTCTCGCCGGCGGATGCACGGCGTGGCCGCGACGGCATGAACTACGGCGTGGGGCTGCGTTACGACGTCAATCGCGCGCTGGGCTTGCGAGTCGAATACGCCCGGTTCGCCCGCTTCGCAGGCGAGAACCTCCAAGGTGGCGTGCTGCCCGAAAGCGATCAGGTGCAGGTCGGCGTTCAGCTGCGCTTCTGAGGCATTGCCAGGCACCATCTGCAGGCGGTTGTTTACAATGGAGCGCCGGCTTCACACGAAGCCGGCGCTTCTGCATTGTGGGCTCCCGATGAACGACGCAACGACGGCCGCAAAACCCGACGCACCGCGTGCGGTGGCAACGACGCAGGTGCGCGTCCTCTATCTCGCACGGCTGCGTGAAGCTCTTGGCCGGGGCGCCGAAACGGTGGCCCTGCCGACCGATGGGGATGCATCGGTGGCCACGCTGGTTGCGCAGCTGCGCGCGCGCGGCGGCGCATTCGCGCACGAGCTCGCGCCCGGGCGTGCGTTCCGCGTCGCCGTCAACCAGGTGATGGCTGCGCACGACACGACGGTTCATGCAGGCGACGAGGTCGCGTTCCTGCCGCCGGTCACCGGAGGCTAGGCGATCCGATGACCGTACGCGTGCAGGCCGAAGACTTCGACGCGGGCGTGGAGATCGCCCGCTTGCGCGCGCGTGACGCGCGCGTCGGGGCGGTCGCCACGTTCATTGGCACCGTGCGCGACGTCAACGATGCGGCACGCGTGGACGCGCTCACGCTCGAGCATTATCCCGGCATGACCGAGAAGCAGCTCGAAGCGATCGTTGCCGAGGCCCGCACGCGCTTCGACATCTACGATGCGCTCGTCATCCATCGCATCGGCACGTTGCGCCCCACGGATCAGATCGTGCTGGTCGGCGTGACGAGCGCTCATCGCGGCGAAGCATTCGACGCCTGCCGCTTTCTCATGGACTACCTCAAGACGCGCGCGCCGTTCTGGAAGAAAGAGCGCACGCCCGAGGGCGATCGCTGGGTCGAGGCCCGAGCCAGCGACGACGAAGCGGCGGCACGCTGGTGAGCCAGGCGGACCCCACGCTGCGCGTGCGCGACTACCTGTCGCCGGTGCCGTTCTGCGCCGTGCTGCGCGGCATCACGCCCGAAGAGGTCCCGGCCGTTGCCGATGCGCTCGTCGCAGAAGGATTTCGCATCCTCGAAGTGCCGCTCAACTCGCCACGGCCGTTCGATTCGATTCGTCTCCTCGCGCAGCGCTGCGGACCACAAGCCCTGGTCGGCGCGGGCACCGTGCTCGACGTGGCCGACGTTGCACGCGTGCAGCAGGCCGGTGGCCACCTCGTCGTCATGCCGCATGCCGATCTGGCGGTCGTGCGCGAAGCCAAGCGGCTTGGAATGGTTTGCATGCCGGGCGTTGCAACGCCCACCGAAGCGTTCGCGGCCCTCGCGGCCGGTGCCGATGCGCTGAAGATGTTCCCGGCCGAGGCGCTCCCCCCGGGCACGCTCAAGGCCTGGCGGGCCGTGCTGCCGCGCGGCACCATCGTGCTCGCCGTCGGTGGCATGAGGCCCGACACGCTCGCGCCGTATTGGGCGGCGGGAGCCGATGGCTTCGGAACCGGCTCGAACCTGTATGCGCCGGGCAGCGACCCGGCCGCCGTGCGCCGGGCGGCCGCCGCGTACGCCGCGGCGTTTCGCACGCTGCCCGCACGCTGAACATGGCGCCGACGTTCGACCTGGTCGCACTCGGCGAGGCGATGGTCGAATTCAACCAGTCGGCAGGCAGCGACGCACGCGCGTACCTGCAGGGATTCGGCGGCGACACGTCCAACGCCACGATCGCGGCTGCACGCCTTGGCGCGCGCACGGCCTACGTCTCGCGGGTCGGCAACGACGCGTTCGGCCGCCTGCTGCTCGACTTGTGGCGGAAGGAGGGCGTCGACACGCGCGGCGTGGCGCAGGATCCCGAGGCGCCGACCGGCGTCTACTTCGTCACGCATGGCGCGAGCGGCCACGAATTCTCGTACCTGCGCGCGGGCTCCGCGGCGAGCAGGCTTGCGCCGGCGAATCTTCCACGCGACGTCGTGTGCAACGCGCGCGTGCTGCACTTGTCGGGCATCAGCCAGGCGATCTCCGACGCGGCGTGCGACGCCTGCTTCGCCGCCATCGAATCGGCGCGCGAAGCCGGCGCGAAGGTCTCGTACGACACCAACCTGCGCCTCAAGCTGTGGCCGCTGACCCGCGCACGCGCGATCATGCGCGAGACGGCACGCCACGTCGACTGGATGTTGCCCAGCCTGGATGACGCCGCGCTGCTGTTCGGCATCGCGGACGCCGATGCGATCGTCGACGCCTGCCACGCGCTCGGGGCACCGCTCGTGGCACTGAAGCTCGGCGCGCACGGCTGCATCGTGAGCGACGGCGAGCGACGCGAGCGTGTCGCCGGCATGAAGGTCGCGACGGTCGATGCGACGGGCGCCGGCGATTGCTTCGATGGCGCGTTCATTGCACGCATCGCCGCCGGCGACGATCCGTTCGCGGCCGCGCGATTCGCCAACGCAGCGGCGGCGCTCGCGACCACGGGGTTTGGTGCAGTCGCACCGCTGCCCGATGGATCGGCGGTTGCGCGTTTCGTCTCCGGGCGCGCCGACGCGGCGCTCGCACCCTAGTTGAGCGCCGTCGCGGCGACCTTCGCGCACGACGCGCTCGCGGGCCGCGTCGCGCTCGTCGTCGGCGGATCGAGCGGCATCGGCGCCGGTATCGCGGCGGGGCTGGCGGCCGTTGGCGCAGTCGTGACCGTGACCGGTGCGACACAGGTGGAAGCCGACCGTGCGCGCGAGGGCGCAACGTTCGCGGCGCGCGACGCAGTCGCGCTGGACGTGCGCGACGATGGGGCCGTGCGCCGCGTGATCGGGGACCTGCCGCGCCTGGACGTGCTCGTCAACTGCGCGGGGATCATCCGACGCGGCGCCGAGCACGACGTGGCGGTGTTCGAGGAGGTGCTCGCCGTCAACCTGACCGGCACGATGCGCTGCTGTGCGCTCGCGCGGGACAAGCTTAGAATGGGCGCGGGCAGGCCGGGGGGCGTCATCGTGAACACGGCGTCGATGCTGTCGTTCCAGGGCGGTGCTGCAGTGCCCGGATACAGCGCGAGCAAGGGCGGCATCGCGCAGCTCACCAAGTCGCTCGCCCTGGCGTACGCGAGCGACGGCATTCGCGTGAACGCGGTGGCGCCGGGCTGGGTGCGCACGCCGCTGACGCA
The DNA here is from genome assembly GCA_035475895.1 of Casimicrobiaceae bacterium. Taxonomy (GTDB): domain Bacteria; phylum Pseudomonadota; class Gammaproteobacteria; order Burkholderiales; family Casimicrobiaceae; genus VBCG01. The sequence goes on from DATILY010000011.1 coordinate 39,860, forward strand.
AACGCTGCAGGACGACCGGGCGCGCAGCGCGGCCATCCTCGCGCGCACCCCGCTCGGTCGATGGGCCGAGCCGGCGGACATCGCGGGCGCGGTCGTGTTCCTGGCCTCGCCGGCAGCGGCGTTCGTCACCGGCGTGGTGCTGCCGGTCGACGGGGGCTACCTGGTTGGGTAGGTGGCATGTCCAACGGTCTTTCCGGGGGGAAACCGCATGGCGCTCAACACCGCAATCCGTCACCTGAAGAAAGGCGACTGGGCCAAGGCTCACGCCGTCGTGCAGAACGACGCTTCGCACATGGGTTGCTGGGCGCACGGCATCGTGCACCTGCTCGAAGGCGATCTTGGCAACGCACGCTATTGGTACCGACGCGCGGGGCGTCCCTTTCCGCGCGAGCGCGATCCATCCGCCGAGATCGACGCGCTGGTGGCGCAGATGAAGGTGGAGGCGCCGATGAAGGTCGAGGCGCCCGCCAAGGTGCAGGCGCGTCCGCGCACGGCGACGTGAATGCGCCGCTGAACCTGCGCGCCGCCGGCATCGCGCCCGAGATCGCGGTCGGCGCGATTCCCGATGACGAGCGCGTGTGGGTGCCGCAGGCGGCGGACGTCTGGTTTCGCCCGCTGCTGTTCAACACCGTGAGCGGCGGCTGGTGCAACCTCCTGCGCGTGCGCCGCGCCGGCGTGCTGTCGCGGCATCGCCATCCGATGATCGTGGTCGGCTATGTGATCAAGGGACGGTGGAAATACCTCGAGCACGACTGGGTGGCGGAGGAGGGCAGCTTCGTCTACGAGCCGCCCGGCGAAGTGCACACGCTCACCGTGCCGGAAGATTGCACGGAAATGATCACGTTCTTCAACATCGCGGGCGCGATGATCTACGTCGACGAGGCCGGCCGGCAGACGGCCTACGAGGACGTCTGGACCAAGATCGACATGTGCCGGCGCCATTACGCGGCGTGCGGCCTCGGCGCCGGCTACGTCGAGCAGTTCGTGCGCTGACCGCATGCCCTGGGGTGGACTGCTCGCGGTCGGTGGCGGCGCAGCGCTCGGCGCATGGCTGCGCTGGGGCCTCGGGCTGCTGTTCAACCCCGTGTATCCCGGCCTGCCGCTCGGCACGCTCGCGGCAAATCTCCTTGGTGGGTTCCTGATGGGCATCGCGATGGAGCTTGCCGTCGTCTACACCGACCTCTCACCGGAGGTGCGCCTGCTCATGACGACCGGCTTCCTGGGCGGTCTCACCACCTTCTCGACGTTCTCCGGCGAGATGACCGTGATCCTGATGCGCCGCGACTATGTGCAGATGCTGCTGGGTGTCGCGGCACACGTCGCAGGCTCGATCCTCCTCACGGTGGCGGGCATCGCGCTTGCGCGTGTGCTCTTCGCGGCGGCGCCGCCTTAAGCGCACGCGCGGCCAGCGCGCGTCGCATGGGCTAGACTGGCTGCCCGATTCGTTCGCGGAGACAGGCCCATGGCGCAGGCGATCCGATTCCACGCAACCGGTGGTCCCGAGGTCCTCGTGCTCGAGGACGTGAACGTGCCTGCGCCCGCGCAAGGCGAAGTGCGCGTGCGGCACACGGCCATCGGCGTGAACTACATCGAGACGTATCAGCGCAGCGGCCTGTACCCGATGACGCTGCCTTCCGGTATCGGCGGCGAAGGCGCCGGCGTCGTCACGGCAGTCGGCAGCGGTGTCGCCGACTTCAAGCCGGGAGACCGCGTCGGCTACTGCACCGCGCCTGCAGGCAGCTACAGCACCGAGCGCAACGTCCCGGCCGATCGGCTCATCAAGCTTCCCGATGGCATCGACGATCGCGCGGCGGCGAGCCTGCTGCTCAAGGGCCTGACGGTGCAATATCTCCTGCGCCAGACGCGCCGGGTCGAAGCAGGCGAGACGATCCTGTTCCACGCGGCGGCGGGCGGTGTCGGCCTCATCGCGTGCCAATGGGCGCGGGCACTCGGCGTGACGATGATCGGCACGGTGGGCTCGGACGAAAAGGCCGCACTCGCGAAGGAGCACGGCTGCGCGCATACCATCGTCTACACGCGTGAGAACTTCGTCGAGCGGGTCAAGGCCATCACGGGCGGCAAGGGCGTGCCGGTGGTCTACGATTCGATCGGCAAGGATACGTTTCCCGCGTCGCTCGATTGCCTCGCGCCACGCGGCATGTTCGTGAGCTTCGGCAACTCGTCGGGGCCGGTCGCCGCGTTCAACCTCGGCCTGCTCTCGCAGAAGGGATCGCTGTATTGCACGCGGCCGACGCTCTTCACGTACGCGAGCACGCCGCAGGCGCTGCGCGCCATGGCGGCGGAGCTGTTCGATCTCGTGCTCGCCGGCAAGATCAAGCCGGAAGTGCGGCAGACGTTTCCCTTGCGCGAAGCGGCCGCGGCGCATCGCGCGCTCGAGTCGCGCGCCACCACGGGCGCGACCGTCCTGCTGCCCTAGGCCACGCGGTTGCACGCGTTGAGCAGGTCCCGCACGACAGGCGCCAGCTCGGATGCGCGCAAGCCGATCGGCCCCGTGCCATGGTCGACCAGTGCATCCGCGGCGGCGCCGTGCACGCACACGCCGACGCGCAAGGCATCGCGCGCGCCGATTCCCTGCGCGAGCAGGGCGCCGAGCATCCCGGCCAGCACGTCCCCCGTGCCGCCGCTGGCCAGTGCCGGGTTGCCGGTCGCATTGATCGCAAAGCATCCGCGCGGATCGGCCAGGACGCTGCCCGCGCCCTTGACGACGACATGCGCGTCGAAGCGCTCGGCCAGGCGCAGCGCTGCATCCAGCCGGTCGTCCTGCACGCGCGCCGTGGTGTCGCCAAGCAGGCGCGCCGCTTCGGCCGGATGCGGCGTGAGCAGCACGTCGGCAGCGTGAGCGGCGATCGCGTCCTGCAGCGCGGGGTCGGTCGCTGCGAGGTTGAGCGCGTCGGCGTCGAGCACGAGCGGCACGCTGGAGCGCAGCACCTGGCGAAGCAGCTCGCGCGCCGCGCTGTCACGGCCGAGACCGGGGCCGATCACGACGGCATCGGCGCCTTCGAGCGCATCGGCCGGGCGGCGCAACATGAGCTCCAGCGCGCCGCTGTCGAAAGCCGGCGCGTCGTCCGCGAGCAAGCCGACCTGCACCTTGCCGGCGCCGCACGCGAGGCCGCCGCGACCGGCCAGCAGCGGCGCACCCGCCATGCCGCGTGCGCCGCCTACGATCGCAAGCGTGCCGAAGGTGCCCTTGTGGACGCTGCGTCGGTCGCGGCGCAGCACCGAAGGCAACTCGGCCGCCACCGCATCCCAGGTGAGACGCACGCCGGGGGCCGTGTCGATCGCGACGCCGAGCGGGTACAGCGTGACGTGCCCCGCGCAGTCGAGGCCTTCGCCGGTCAGAAGACCCGGCTTCCACGCGAGGAACGTGGCGGTCGCGCTCGCGTGCACGGGCGTGCCCCACGCGCGTCCGGTCTCGGCATCGATCCCGCTCGGCACGTCAAGTGCGAGCGTCGCGGCGTGGCATGCGTTGCTCCACGCGATCAAGCCGTCGTAGGGCGCAGCCGGCGGCCGGGAAAGGCCGATGCCGAACAGGCCGTCGATGACCAGCGCTGGCGCAGCGTGGGGAGGCGCGGCTACCACGGCTCCGCCTGCCGCAATGAACGCATGCAAGGCAGCCGCTGCATCGGGCGGCAACCGTGCGCCATCGCCTGGCATGACGAGCGCCACGTCGAAAAAGCGCGCGCGCAGGTGGCGCGCCGCGACCAGCGCATCGCCGCCGTTGTTGCCGGGGCCTGCGAGCAGGACCACGGGTCCCGCGCGCTCGATCATGGTCATGGCCAGCGCGGCCGCGGCGGCGCCCGCGCGCTCCATCAGCGGCTCGCCGGCGTGGGCCGCTTCGACGGCGCGCAACTGTGCGCTGCGCAGGATGGGCTCGAAGGGCGTCGGCATGGGCGTGGCGTGCGCAGGGCGCGTGGCGCCAGTGTAAACGCGCTCGCTCGGCCACGTCGCTCCGCGCACGCTTCATGGCGCTTGCGTCACGACGGCAGGCGATGAGCGCATCGTCGCCTGGCTCGCTGCACGGCGCGGCCGGCGTGTCCGGTGCGCTGGGCATTCTCGGTGGCATGGGGCCGCTGGCGACCGCCGACTTCTTCGCCAAGCTGGTCGCCCTCACGCCCGCGGCCCGCGACCAGGATCACGTCCCGGTCCTGATCGCCTCGCTGCCCGACATTCCGCCCCGCGTGCCGGCGATCCTCGCGCAGGGCGCGTCGCCGCTGCCTGCGCTGCTCGCCGCACGCGACCGACTGCTCGCGGCAGGTGCGACGATGCTGGCCATGCCGTGCAATACGGCGCATCACTGGTTCGACGCGCTCGCCGATTGCGCGGCGCCGATGCTGCACATCGCGGATGCGGCCATGCAGGCGCTCGAGCGCGAGGCGCCGGCCGTGGCCTCGGCAGGGCTCGTGGCCACCCGCGGGACGCTGACCTCGGGTTTCTACCAGCGACGGCTGCGCGCCGCGGGCTTGGCGCCGGTCGAGCCCGACGAAGCACTGCTCGCCCAGGTGATCGAACCGGCCGTCGCGGCGGTCAAGGCCGGCGCCGTGGCGGAAGGCGGCCGCGGCTTCCAGCGTGCCGCGCAGGCGCTTCACGACCGCGGCGCGCACGGCATCATCCTGGCGTGCACCGAAGTGCCCCCGGCGCTTGCGGCCGTGGGCCCGCCGGCCGGTTTCGTTTGTATCGACGCCACTGCAGCGCTCGCGCGCGCGTGCATCGATGCATGGCGCGCCCTTCCTCCTGCCGAGCCTGCGCTGCGTCGTCCGGGCTGACCGACCCCCGGGGTCCGCCCATCGAGGGCTTTTGGACAAAGGGGTGCCTGTCTCTTACAATCCGGCGGCACTGGCGGTTTCGCTTGCCGCCGCACGTCCATCCCATCCCGCGGAGACTAAGCAATGCGTCAAACCCGCCTGACCCTCGCTGTGGCCTTGCTTGCGCTGATCGCCCTTCCCGCGGCCGCGCAGGACCTCACCGGCACGCTGAAGAAGATCAAGGACACCGGCACGATCACCATCGGCCATCGCGATTCCTCGATCCCGTTCTCGTATTACAACGACAAGCAGGAGCCGGTCGGCTACGCGATGGACATCTGCTACAAGATCGTCGACGCCGTGAAGCAACGGCTCAACATGCCGAATCTGAAGGTTGCGCTCAATCCCGTCACGTCGGCCACGCGCATTCCGCTGATGGCCAACGGCACGATCGACCTCGAATGCGGCTCGACCACCAACAACGCCGAGCGCAAGCAGCAGGTGGACTTCGGCATGACGTACTTCGTCGTCAAGTACCGCTATGTGACGAAGAAGGCGTCGAACATGGACAAGATGGCCGACCTCAAGGGCAAGACGGTCGTGTCCACGGCCGGCACCACGGACATCAAGGCGCTCAACGACCTCAACACGTCGCAGAGCTACGGCATGAACATCCTCTCCGCGAAGGATCACGCCGAGTCGTTCCTGATGGTCGAGACGGGCCGTGCATCAGCGTTCCTGATGGACGACATCCTGCTCTACGGCCTGGTGGCCAATTCGAAGAATCCGGGCGACTATCACATCTCGTCGGAGAGCCTCGGCGTCGAGCCGTACAGCCTCATGCTGCGCAAGGACGATCCGCAGTTCAAGAAGGTCGTCGACGACACCATGACCCAGCTCTACAAGAGCGGCGAGATCGAGAAGATCTACAACAAGTGGTTCATGAGCCCCATTCCGCCGAAGAACATCAACCTCAATTTCCCGATCAGCGACGCGCTGAAGAAGGTGTTCCAGAACCCGACGGACAATTCTGATCCCAAGGTGTACATGTAAGGGATTCGTAGCAGCCGCACGCCAACGGGGGGCCGCGACGCCCCCCGTTGCCTATCCGGACGGTCAACGCGGCGTGGCTGAGGAGAGCGCGTGAACTATCACTGGAACTGGAAGATCTTCTGGGACCTGTCACCGACCGGTGATGGCACCTACCTGCACACGCTGTACGTCGGGCTGATGTGGACGCTGGCGACGGCGCTCGCCGCATGGGTGATCGCCCTGCTGCTCGGATCGCTGCTCGGCGTCATGCGCACGACGCCGTTCAAATGGGCCGTGCGGCTGGGCAACGCGTACGTCGAGCTGTTCCGCAACATCCCGCTGCTCGTGCAGATGTTCCTGTGGTTCTTCGTCCTGCCCGAATTCATGCCGGTGAGCATCGGGACGTGGATCAAGACGATGCCGCCGCCGTGGGGCTCGTATGTCCCCGCGGTGCTGTGCCTGGGATTCTTCACCGCCGCGCGGGTGTCCGAGCAGGTGCGCGCGGGCGTGCAGTCGCTGCCGCGCGGGCAGGGCATGGCGAGCACGGCGCTGGGCCTCGAGCTGTGGCAAACGTACCGCTACGTGCTGCTGCCGATGGGGTTTCGCATCATCCTGCCGCCGCTCACGTCCGAGTTCATGAACATCATCAAAAACTCGTCGGTGGCCTTGACGATCGGCCTGTTCGAGCTGACGGCGGCGGCCCGCTCCATGCAGGAGTTCAGCTTCCAGGTCTTCGAGGCGTTCACGGCCGCCACGCTGATCTACATCCTGGTGAACGTCGTCGTGGTCACCGGCATGCGGTGGGTCGAGAAGCGCGTCGCCGTGCCCGGGTTCATCGGGCCCGTGCAGACCGGCGGACACTGAGGAGGCCCCATGTTCGGGCAATTCGACTGGGGCGTCATCACGCGCTCGCTGCCCTACCTGTTTCGCGAGGGCATGACCTTCACGTTGACGCTCACCGGGCTGGCCATGCTGGGCGGCGTCGTGTTCGGCACGCTGCTCGCCATGATGCGCCTGGGGCGCTTCAAGCTGCTTGCCGGCGTCGCCGCGACGTACGTGAACCTCATGCGGTCGGTGCCGCTCTTGCTCGTCATCTTCTGGTTCTACTTCCTCGTGCCCTACATCGGCGCCTGGGTCACCGGCTCGCCGCGGCCCGTGCAGGTAGGCGCCTTCCTCTCGTCGGTGGTGACGTTCACGCTGTTCGAGGCGGCCTACTACTCGGAAATCATGCGTGCGGGCATCCAGTCGGTGTCGCGCGGGCAGGTGGCGGCCGGGTATGCGTTGGGCCTCGACTACTGGCAGACGATGGCCAAGATCGTGCTGCCGCAGGCATTCCGCAACATGCTGCCGATCCTGCTCACGCAGACGATCATCCTCTTCCAGGACACCTCGCTCGTCTACGTGCTGTCCATCACCGACTTCCTCGGCGCAGCCTCCAAGATCGCCCAGCGCGACGGCCGCCTGGTGGAGATGTACACGTTCGTCGCAGTCGTGTATTTCGTCATCTGCTTCTTCGGCTCGCTGCTGGTCAAGCGGCTGCAGCAGAAGATCGCCATCGTTCGCTGAACCGGAGCTACCCATGCCGATGATCGAGATCAGGGACGTGTCGAAGTGGTACGGCAGCTTCCAGGTGCTGACGGACTGCACGACCAACGTGGACAAGGGCGAGGTGATCGTGGTCTGCGGGCCGTCGGGGTCGGGCAAGTCGACGCTGATCAAGACCGTCAACGCGCTCGAGCCGATCCAGAAGGGCGATATCGTCGTCGACGGCATCAAGGTGAACGATCCGAAGACGAACCTGCCGAAGCTGCGCTCGCGCGTCGGCATGGTGTTCCAGCATTTCGAGCTGTTCCCGCACCTCACCGTCACGGAAAATCTGTCGCTCGGCCAGATCAAGGTGCTCAACCGCAAGCCCGATGAGGCCCGTGACCGCGGGCTCAAGCTGCTCGACCGCGTGGGGCTGCTTGCGCACAAGGACAAGTTTCCCGGCCAGCTTTCGGGCGGCCAGCAGCAGCGCGTCGCCATCGCGCGCGCGCTGTCGATGGATCCGATCTGCATGCTCTTCGACGAGCCCACCTCCGCGCTCGATCCGGAGATGATCAACGAGGTGCTCGATGTGATGGTCCAGTTGGCGAAGGAAGGCATGACCATGATGGTGGTCACGCACGAGATGGGCTTCGCGAACAAGGTGGCCAATCGCGTCATCTTCATGGACGCGGGTCGCATCGTCGAGGATGCGACGAAGGACGACTTCTTCGGCAAGCCGCGGTCGGAGCGGGCGAAGGAGTTCCTCGCCAAGATCCTGCATCACTAAAGCGCCGGCCGCTCCGTCATTCCCGCGAAAGCGGGAATCCAGTGACGTTCAACGCCGAACGGCACTGGGTCCCTGCCTTCGCAGGGACGACGAAGCCTTCTGGGCAAGGACGACGTTCACTACGCCAGGTTGCGCAGCTCGCGCAGGGCCACCGAGATCATCGCCGCATCCACGGCCGGCGCGGCGCGCAGCTCGCCGAGCAGTTGCGCCGCACGCGCCATGGCGCGCTGATTGCGGTCCTGCCATGCGGCGATGAGCGGGCCCGGCGCGGTGATTTCGGCCGCAGCGCCGAGGACCTCGCTGGTGATGGTGCGCTGCAGGCTGAACAGGTCGTCCAGCATGGCGCCCTTGGCCAGCGCTTCCCAGTGCTGGCGATCGGGCAGCGCACCGATGCGCTCGCGCAGCCACGGCAGGCCGAGGCGCGTCGCGAGGTCGAAATAGACGGCGGCCACCGTTTCGAGCGGCCGCGCGCGCGCTTCGGCGACGTCGATCAGATCGAGCGCCGCATACAGCGCGTCGAGCTCCACGACCCTTCGCGCGACGGGCTCGGGCACCCCCTGCGCGACGTAATCCGCGGTGGCTTGCGCAAGCCGCGCCTGGTCCGCGGCATCCTGTAGCGCCGGAATCGCAGCCGACAGCGCGGCAATGCGCGGCGTCATGTGCGCGATCGTCGCGCCCATGTCATCGGTGAGGCGGCGCGAGCGCAGGAACCAGCGGGTAGCGCGATCGACGAGACGGCCCTGGCTGATGAGCATCGCGGACTGGACGGCATCGTCGACGCGGTTGTCGAGCGCCTCGATCGATTTCCACACGCCGACGAAGTCGAACACCTCGCGTGTGAGCAGGTAGGCGCGCACGACTTCGTGCGGCCGCGCGCCCGTGGTTTCCATCAGCCGATGGATGAACGTGCTGCCGACACGGTTGATCATGCTGTTGACGACGTGCGTCGCGATGATCTCGCGGCGCAGGGGATGGCGCGCCATGGTGGCCGCATACCGCTCGCGCAGCGCGGTCGGGAAGTACCGCGCCAGGGCCGTGGCAACCCACGGGTCGTCGGGCAGGGTCGAGGCGATCAGCTCGTCGTACGTCCAGATCTTGCTGTACGCGAGCAGCACGGCGCGCTCGGGCGTGACGAGGCCCTCGCCGGCGGCACGACGCTCCGCGATCTCCTCGTCGGGCGGCAGGAATTCGATCGCGCGATGCAGGCGGCCGGATTTTTCGAGGAAATGGATGAAGCGCTCATGCGCGTCGAGCAATTGGGGCGCGATGCGGCCCGTCACCGAGAGTGATTGCGTCTGGAAGGTGTTGTCGCGCAGCACGAGGGCCGCGACGTCGTCGGTCATCGCGGCGAGCAACGCGTTGCGCTGCTTGGTCGTGAGCTCGCCGTCGCGCTCGGCGATGCCGAGCAGGATCTTGATGTTCACCTCGTGGTCGGAGGTGTCCACGCCGGCGGAGTTGTCGATGGCGTCCGTGTTGATGCGTCCACCATGGCGCGCGTATTCGATGCGCCCGAGCTGGGTGAGCCCGAGGTTGCCGCCCTCGGCGACCACCTTGCAGCGCAGCTCCCGGCCATCGACGCGCAGGGCATCGTTGGCGCGATCGCCCACCTGCGCATGGGTCTCGCGGGTCGCCTTGACGTAGGTGCCGATGCCGCCGTTGTACAGGAGGTCGACCGGCGCTTTGAGGATGGCGCTCACGAGCTCGGTGGGCGTGAGCGCATCCGCCGCGATGCCGAGCGCCTGCTGCACCTGGGGCGTGAGCGTGATGGATTTCGCGCTGCGCGCGTGCACGCCGCCCCCCTCCGAGATCAGCGTGGCATCGTAGTCGGCCCACGACGAGCGCGGCAGGCGAAACAGCCGCTCGCGTTCGGCGAAGCTCACGGCCGCATCGGGCGCCGGATCCAGGAACACGTGCCGGTGGTCGAATGCGGCGACAAGACGGATATGGCGCGAGAGCAGCATGCCGTTGCCGAACACGTCGCCCGACATGTCGCCGATGCCTGCGACGGTGAAGTCGGTGGTCTGCGTGTTGACCCCGAGCTCACGGAAATGGCGCTTGACCGATTCCCACGCACCCCGCGCAGTGATCCCCATCGCCTTGTGGTCGTAGCCGGCCGACCCGCCCGAGGCGAACGCGTCGCCGAGCCAGAACCCGTACTCGGCGCTGATGCCGTTGGCGTAGTCGGAGAATGTCGCGGTGCCCTTGTCCGCAGCCACGACGAGATACGGATCGTCGGCATCGTGGCGCTTGACGTCGGGCGGCGGGACGATGCCATCGCCGACACGGTTGTCGGTGAGGTCGAGGAGGCCGCGCAGGTAATCCTGGTAGCAGGCGATGCCTTCCTTGAGGTAGGCCTCGCGGTCGCTCGGCGCGGGTGCGCGCTTGAGCACGAACCCCCCCTTCGACCCGACCGGCACGATGACCGTGTTCTTGACCATTTGCGCCTTGACGAGTCCCAGCACCTCGGTGCGAAAGTCCTCGGGCCGATCCGACCAGCGCAGCCCGCCGCGTGCAACACGGCCGCCGCGCAGGTGCACGCCTTCGAAGCGCGTCGAGTACACGAAGATCTCGAACATGGGCCGCGGCTCCGGCAAGCCGGGAATCGCGGCCGGGTCGAACTTGAACGACAGGAAGGTGCGGGGACGACCTTGCGCGTCGCGGCGCCAGAAGTTCGTGCGCGTGGTCGCGAGCACCATCGCGAGGTATTGGCGCAGCACGCGGTCCTCCGAGAGGTTGGCCACGTGCTCGAGTGCTTCGCCGATCGCGCGCTCGGCGTCAGCTGCACGCGCGCCCGCGCCGCTGCCCGCTGCCGGGTCGAGCCGGACCTTGAACAGCTCGATCAGCAGGCGTGCGACGTCCGGATGCGCGGCAAGCGTCGCCTCGATGAACCCCTGCGACAACGAGAAACCGATCTGCCGCAGATACTTCGCATACGCGCGCAGCACCACGATCTCCGCTGCGGGCAATCCGGCGCGCAGCACGAGCCGGTTGAAATCGTCGCTTTCCGCTTCGCCGCGGAACACCCGCCCGAACGCGTCGGCGAAGAGGTCGTGCAGCGTATCGGGCGCGATGGCCGGGTCCACCGCACCGACCATGCCCAGGTCGTGCATCCACAACGGTGGGCGGCCTTGCGGCGCAATGCGATACGGGCGCTCGTCGAGCACCTTGAGCCCCATGCGCTCGAGCATGGGCAGGCTGTCGGACAGCGCAACCGGCCCGCCCCAGTGGAACAGCTTGAAGCGCAGCGTATCGGGCGGCGCCTCGAGCGGCCGGTACAGGCTCATGCCGAGCGGCCGCTCGGGTGACAGTCCGGCCATCATCTCGATGTCGGGCACTGCGCTGCGCGCAGGGAAGTCCTCGCGATAGGCGGCTGGAAACGCCGCGCCGAATGCGCGCAACAGCTCGATGCCCCGCGCCTCGCCGAGCGCTTCGACCAGCGCTTCGGACAGCTCGTCGTTCCAGCGCCTGGCCGCCGCGATGAGCCGCGCCTCGAGGTCGCGCACGTCGAATGCCGGCACGTCGCCCGGCCGCGTGCGCACGATGATCATCACCCGCGCGAGCATCGACTCGGAGAGGTTGACGTTGAACTCGGAGCTCTGGCCGTGGAACGCCTGCATCAGGATCGCCTGCCACTTCTGCCGCAGCTCGGTGGTGTAGTTCTCGCGCGGCGCGAAGATCATGCACGACAGGAAGCGGCCGAACGGGTCGCGCCGCACGAACAGGCGGAATCGCTGGCGATCCTCCAGGTGCAGGATGCCGACCGACGTGCGCAACAGCTCGTCCTCGCTGCTCTGGAACAGCTCGTCGCGCGGGTAGGTCTCGAGCACGTGCACGAGCGCCTTGCCCGCGTGGCTTCCCGGGGCGAGTCCGGCGCGCGCCACGACGTTCGCGGTCTTGCGGCGCAGGACGGGGATGTCGGCCGGGTTCGCGCTGTAGGCGGTGGACGTGAACAAGCCGAGGAAGCGGTGCTCGCCGCAGACCTTGCCCGCTTCGTCGAAGCGCTTGACGCCGATGTAGTCGAGGTAGCCGGGCCGGTGCACGGTGGAGCGCGCGTTCGCCTTGGTGATGATGAGCAATTCCGGCAGGCGTGCATAGGCGCGCACCTCGCGCGGCAGCGCGGCGAAGCTGCCCGCAAGCTCCTTGTGCTCGCCGCGGCGCAGGATGCCCAGGCTCGATCCGGGCACGATGCGCAGCGCGTCCTCGCCGTCGACGGTCACGAGGTCATGGCACCGATAGCCGACGAAGGTGAAATGATTGTCGGCGAGCCAGCGCAGGAACGCGATGCCTTCGACGACTTCGTCGGCAGGCAATGGCGGCGGGTGGCGTTCGACGTCGGCCATCGCATCGTTCACACGCGCCCGCATGGTGCTCCAGTCGGCCACGGTGACCCGCACGTCCTCGAGCACGCGCGCGAGGTCGAGCGCGAGCGCGCTCATGCGTGCAGGGTCGACCATGCGATCGACCTCGACGTGGATGAACGACTCGCGTGGCGCGGCCGGATCGTCCGAGACGTCGACCAGGATGCCGTCCGGCGTGCGGCGCACCGGGATGATCGGATGAACGATCAGGTGCAGCGTCAACCCCTGACGGTTGACTTCCATCGTCACCGAGTCGACCAGGAACGGCATGTCGTCGTTGACGATCTCGATGATCGTGTGCGTCGATTGCCAGCCGTGCTCGACGATGGAAGGATTGAATACGCGTACCCGCGCATGCGCCGGCTCGCGCTTGCGGGCGAAGTTCCAGTGCGACAGGGCCGCGCCGTAGAGGTCGCCCGGCCGGCGCTCCGCGAGGTCCTCGGGGTCGACCTGGCCGTAGTAGCGCGCGACGAACGCCTCGAGCGCGGCCTTCTGGTCCGCCGCCACCCGGGTACGCACGAGCTTCTGCACGTCGTCGAGCGCGTCGACACCGCCGTTCACCATGTGAGCCGCCATTGCCAACTCCAGCCGGACGAAGGGTGCATTGTCCGGCAAATGACGCTCGCAGGCGCGTGCGCTGCACCATGTGCCTACGCGGTGAGCCAGGGGACGCACGGGCCATCCGCTAGAATTGCGGTCGTACGCTGCATGCGGTCCGCGACGGGCCGCCTCCGGAGGAACCTCATGCTTCGCCTTGTCCAACTTGCGCTGTGCGTGTGCGCGTGCGCCGCATTTACCGCCCTCGCCGCCGACTACCCCGACCATGCCGTGACCATGATCGTGCCGTTCCCGCCCGGCGGCGTTGCGGACACCGTGGGCCGGCCCATCGCCGATGCGCTGTCGCGCGAGCTCGGCGCACCGGTCGTGATCGAGAACAAGCCCGGTGCGGGCGGTGCGATCGGCATGGGCCAGGCGGCCAAGGCCAAGCCGGACGGCTATACGATCCTGATGTCGCTTTCGTCGCTGACCGTTCTGCCCGAGGCCGACAAGGTGCTCGGCCGGGCGCCGCAATACCAGATCGCCGACCTGCGCCCCATCGCGCGCATCACGGCCGACCCGACCGTTCTTGCCGTGCGCGCCGACGCGCCCTGGAAGACGCTGCAGGACTTCATCGCGGATGCCAAGGCGCATCCGGGGAAGATCAACTACGGATCGTCCGGCAACTACGGCACGATGCACATGCCGATGGAGATGCTCGCGCTCGCTACCGGCATCAAGATGACGCACGTTCCGTATACCGGCGCGGGCCCCGCGATCGTCGGCCTGCTCGGCGGACAGGTCGATGCGCTGGCAACCGGGCCAGCCACCATCGTTCAGCATGTCAACGGCGGCAAGGTGCGCGTGCTCGCGCATTGGGGCGACGCGAAGCTCGCCGCGCTGCCCGACGTGAAGAGCCTCAAGGAGCTCGGCACCGATGTGCAGTACGCGCAGTGGTCGGGGATCTTCGTTCCGGCCGCCACCCCTGAGCCCGTGGTGCAGCGCTTGCGCGCCGCCGTGCGCGCAGCCGCGGCCGACCCGAGGGTGCGCGACACGCTCCTTTCGGCGGGAAGCCCGATCCAGTACCTCGACGCACCCGAATTCAAGCGCTACGTCGATGCCGACGCGGCGAAGATGAGCGACATCGTGCACAAGGTCGGCAAGCTCGAGTAGCACCGCGCCGGGCCGTCGCGGCGCAGAGCGGCGCCGCACTGCTCTATAATCCGTTTTTACGTACACCGCTCCTGCGATGGACATCGTCCTGCTGCGCGGCCGCGCGGCCTTGTCGCCGTTCCGGCTCGCCAAGCTGCTCGCCGCGCTGTCCGCCGCCGCTCCTCGCCACGCCGTCGCGTCGATCACCGCGACCTATTGGCACCTGGTCGAAGTCGCGCGGCCGCTCGAAGCCAGCGAGCGGGCGATCCTCGAGCGCCTGCTCGATTACGGACCCCGCGGCGCGCAGGCCAGCGACGAAGGCGCGCTGCTCCTTGTCACGCCACGCTTCGGCACGATCTCGCCCTGGTCGTCCAAGGCCACGGACATCGCGCGCAATTGCGGTCTCGCCAATGTCACGCGCATCGAGCGCGGCGTGGCTTTTCGCGTGCGGACGGCGGATGGCGCGGTGCCCGATGCCGGCGTGCGCGCGGCACTCCTGCCGCTCATCCACGACCGCATGACCGAAACGGTGCTCGACGATTTCGACGCCGTGCAGCGGCTGTTCGAGCACGTGCCGCCGCGTCCGCTCGAATCGGTGGCGCTGCTTGCGCGCGGGCGCGCTGCGCTGGAACAGGCCAATGCCGCCTTCGGCCTTGCGCTGGCCGACGACGAGATCGACTTCCTGGCGCAAAGCTTCAACGCGCTCGGGCGCGATCCGACCGACGTCGAGCTCATGATGTTCGCCCAGGCCAATTCGGAGCATTGCCGCCACAAGATCTTCAACGCGGACTGGATCGTCGACGGCGTGCGGCGTGACGCGAGCCTGTTCGGCATGATCCGCGCAACGCATGCGGCGCACCCGGAAGGAACGATCGTCGCCTATGCCGACAATGCGGCCGTGATGCACGGCTTCACGGCCGCGCGCTTTCATCCCCGCGAAGACGGCCTGTATCGCGCGCTCCCCGAAGCAACGCATGTCGTCATGAAGGTCGAGACGCACAATCATCCGACCGCCATCGCCCCGTTCCCGGGCGCGGCGACGGGATCGGGTGGCGAGATTCGCGACGAAGGCGCAACGGGACGCGGCGCCAAGCCCAAGGCCGGCCTCGTGGGTTACACGGTGTCTCATCTGCGCATCCCCGGATTGACCCAGCCATGGGAGGACACCGCAGGCAAGCCCGACCGCATCGCGTCCGCGTTGTCGATCATGCTCGAAGGCCCGATCGGCGCGGCATCGTTCAACAACGAGTTCGGCCGGCCGAATCTCACGGGCTACTTCCGCACGTTCGAGCAACGCGTCGATGGCGAATGGCGGGGCTATCACAAGCCCATCATGCTGGCGGGTGGCGTCGGCAACATCGCCGCGCAGCACGCGGACAAGCGCCCGCTCGCTGCCGGCATGCCGCTGATCCAGCTGGGCGGCCCGGGCTTGCTCATCGGCCTGGGAGGCGGCGCCGCCTCGTCGATGAGCACGGGGACCAATACGGCCGACCTCGACTTCGACTCGGTTCAGCGCGGCAACGCCGAGATGCAGCGGCGCGCGCAGGAAGTCATCGATCGCTGCTGGCAGCTCGGCGCCGACAATCCGATCGTGTCCATCCACGACGTGGGCGCCGGGGGACTGTCGAACGCGCTGCCCGAGCTCGTGCACGGCGGCGGCGTCGGCGGCACGTTCGAGCTCCGGGCGATCCCGTCGGAAGAGCCCGGCATGGCGCCGCGCGAGATCTGGTGCAACGAGGCACAGGAGCGCTACGTGCTCGCGATTGCGCCGGATCAGCTGGACCGCTTCGCGGCCATGTGCGAGCGCGAACGCTGTCCTTATGCGGTGGTCGGCCACGCCAATGCGCAAGGCCGCCTAGTGGTCGACGATCCGCTGTTCGCGAATCGACCGGTCGACGTTCCGCTCGACGTCATCCTCGGCAAGCCGCCGCGCATGACCCGCACGGCGACGCATCGGCCCCGCGCCGGTGCACCGCTCGCGCTCGCGGACGTCGACGTGCGTGACGCGGCGTATCGCGTGCTGCAGTTGCCGGCCGTCGCGGACAAGACCTTCCTCGTGACGATCGGCGATCGCACGGTGGGTGGCTTGTGCGCACGCGATCCCATGGTGGGTCCGTGGCAGGTTCCGGTCGCGGACGTCGCGGCGACCTTGATGGATTTCGACGGGTACTCAGGCGAGGCCATGGCCATCGGCGAGCGCACGCCCCTGGCGCTGATCGACGCGCCGGCGTCGGGCCGCATGGCCGTGGGCGAGGCGCTCACCAATCTTTGCGCGGCGGCGGTGGCCGACCTTGGCCAGGTCAAGCTCTCCGCGAACTGGATGGCCCCGGCAGGACATCCGGGTGAGGATGCAGCGCTGTACGACACGGTGGAGGCCGTGCGCGACCTGTGCGTCGCGCTCGGCGTCTCGATACCCGTCGGCAAGGATTCCATGTCGATGCGCACGGCATGGAGCGAGCATGGCGAGCTGCGCGCGGTCACTGCACCCATCTCGCTCGTGGTCTCGGCTTTCGCGCCGCTGGCCGATGCCCGGCAGGTCGACACGCCGCTGCTGCGGCTGGACGCCGGGGCCACACGGCTCGTGCGACTCGACGTCGCGGCGGGCCGCCGCCGGCTCGGCGGCTCCGCGCTGGCCCAGGTCTATGGACAGCTCGGCACCGCTGCGCCCGACGTGGACGACCCGCGCGCCCTGGCCGCGTTCTTCGCTCTCGTGCAGGCGCTGCGCGCGGATGCGCTGCTGCTCGCGTATCACGACATCGCGGATGGTGGGCTGTTCGTCACGCTGTGCGAGATGGCGTTCGCGTCGCGCTGCGGTGTCGAGGTCGCGCTTGCATCGTCCAAAGCCGAAGCGCTGGCCGAGCTCTTCGCGGAGGAGCTCGGCGCAGTCGTGCAGGTGCGCGCAGCCGATCTCGATACGGTGCTGACGCGCGCGCGCGCCGCCGGCGTTGCCGCGCAGGTGCTAGGACACCCGTCCGAGGGGCCCGTGCGAATCGACAGTGCGCACGGCGTGGTCCTCGACGAGCCGCGCGTGGAGCTGCACCGTGCGTGGTCGTCCACCACGCATGCGCTCCAGCGGCTGCGCGACAATCCTGCGGCAGCCGATGCCGAGCACGCGCGGTTGGCGGATGTGGACGATCCGGGCCTGGTGCCGCGTGTGACGTTCGATCCTGCCGAGGACGCTGCAGCCCCTTACATTGCCCGCGGCGCCCGGCCGCGCATCGCCGTGCTGCGCGAGCAGGGCGTCAATGGCCAGGTCGAGATGGCGGCGGTGTTCACCCGGGCGGGCTTCGACGCCTACGACGTGCACATGACCGACCTGCATGCCGGACGCGTGCAGCTTGAGGGATTTCACGGCGTCGCCGCTTGCGGCGGCTTTTCGTACGGCGACGTGCTGGGTGCAGGCGAGGGCTGGGCCAAGTCGATCCTGTTCGCGCCGCGGCTGCGCGATGCGTTCGCCGCCTTCTTCGCGCGCAGCGACCGCTTCGCGCTGGGCGTGTGCAACGGCTGCCAGATGATGAGCAGCCTGCGCGAGCTCATTCCGGGCACCGCGCACTGGCCGCGGTTCGTGCGCAACCAGTCGGAGCAATTCGAGGCGCGCCTGGTGATGCTCGAGGTGGCGGCCACCAACTCGCTCTTCACCGCCGGCATGGCAGGCAGCCGCATCCCCGTCGCGACGGCCCATGGCGAGGGCTATGCCGAATTCATCGATGATGCGCAGCGCGCAGCCGCAGCGCCGAGCGTCGTCGCACGCTTCGTCGATTCGCGCGGTGCGCCGACCGAAGCGTATCCGTACAATCCAAACGGCTCGCCGCAGGGCATCGCGGGTCTCGTCAATGCCGACGGCCGCGTCACGATCCTGATGCCGCATCCGGAGCGCGTGTGGCGTACGGCGCAGTTGTCCTGGCATCCGCGCGACTGGCCGGAGCGCTCGCCGTGGTATCGCCTGTTCGCCAACGCGCGTCGCTGGATCGGCTAGACCGATGAGCCCCAAGCGCCGCACCGGCGACGAATCAGCCCGCAGCACGTAGCGCAGAGGGAGTGTCGATGCAGCTCGTCGTCTATGCCATCAACGGCGTCACGCCGGTCGTCGACCCGGCGGCGTACGTCCATCCATCCGCCGTGCTGGTGGGCGACGTCATCGTCGGGCCGCGCTGCTACATCGGCCCGTGTGCCTGCCTGCGTGGCGATTTCGGGCGCATCGACATCCGTGCCGGGGCGAACCTCCAGGACACGTGCGTGGCGCATGGCTTTCCGGGCACCGACACGATCGTCGAGGAGGATGGCCACGTCGGTCACGGCGCGGTCCTGCACGGCTGCGTCATCGGGCGCAATGCGCTGATCGGCATGAACGCCGTGATCAACGACCACGCGCAGGTCGGCGAGTCCGCGATCGTCGCCGCGATGGCGTTCGTCAAGGCCAGGATGCTGGTGCCGCCACGCACGCTCGCCGCAGGCATTCCGGCGCGCGTGGTCCGCGAGCTCACGGATGACGAGCTGGCATGGAAGATCCAGGCGACGGTCAGCTATCAGGAGCTCGCCGTGCGCAGCCTGGCGACCATGCAGGCGGTCGCGCCGCTGGCGGCGCCGGAGGCGGATCGCAAGCGCATCGAGCTGCCCGAACTCCTGACCCTCTCGGACGCGAAATCGCGCACCCGCTGATGCAGCACGCTGCGCAGGCTCAGAAGCCCGCTGCCTGCCCGTCGCGCCGCGCATCCGAAGCGGCCACGTAACCTTCATCGCCGCGCACGATGAACTGTCCTGCGCCGAAGTCCATGTAGGTGTCGGGCACCGAGGCGGTGCGGTGACCAAGGGCAATGAGCCCCTCGCGCAGCTGCGGGCTCGCGGAGGCCTCGAGGTCGATCGATTGATCGGCGTTGACCTTCCAGCGCGGCGCATCGAGCGCGGCTTGCGGATTGTTGCGATAGTCGATGAGCCGGACGAGCGTCTGCACGTGCCCGGGCGGCTGGATGGGGCCTCCCATGACGCCGAAGGTGGCATACGGCGCGCCATCGCGGGTGACGAAGCCCGGAATGATCGTGTGATACGGGCGCTTGCCCGGCGCGACGACGTTCGCGTGCTCCGGCTGCGTGGTGAAGCCGGCGCCGCGATTCTGCAGGCTGATGCCGGTGCCGGGAACGACGATGCCGGAGCCGAACCCCATGTAGTTCGACTGGATGAGCGAGACCATCATGCCGTCGCGATCGGCTGCGCACAGGTACACCGTGCCACCGCGCGGCGGCTCGCCCGGACCGAAATCCTGTGCGCGCGCCGGGTCGATCAGTCCGGCTCGCGCGGCAAGGTAGTCACGGTCGAGCAGCGCGTGCGGGGTCACCCGCATGCTCGCGGCGTCGGCGACGTACCGATACGAATCGGCGAACGCGAGCTTCATCGCCTCGATCTGCAGGTGCTGGCTCGCGACCGAATCGGCCTCGTGGCTGCGCAGGTCGAAATGCTCCAGCATGCCAAGCGCCATCAACGCAGCGATGCCTTGTCCATTGGGTGGAATCTCGTGCACCGTGAAACCGCGGTAATCCTGCGCGAGCGGCGTGACCCAGTCCGCGGTGTGCGCGGCGAAATCGGCCGCGGCGTGGCCACCGCCGTGCGCTTGCGAATGCGCGACCATCGCCTGCGCGAGCTCGCCCCGGTAGAACGCGTCGCCGTTGGTGCGGGCGATCGCTTCGAGCGTGCGCGCCATGTCGGCGCTGGCGAAACGCTCGCCCGGAAGCGGCGCGCGGCCGCGCGGCAGGAAATGCGCCTGCCAGCCAAGGCCCTGCGGCATGATCGTGGCGGCCAACGCCCATTTCTCCGCCACGGTTGGTGAAACGGCGTAGCCGTCGCGTGCATAGCGGATTGCAGGCTCGAACAGATCGGCGAACGGCAGCTTGCCGTAACGCTTCGACAGCGCGACCCAGCCCGACACGGCCCCGGGGATCGTCACGGTTTCCCAGCCGCGCTGTGGCATCTGCCGGCCCGCGAAGCGCTGGCTGGTCCACGCGGCCGGCGCCCGGCCCGAAGCGTTGAGGCCGACGAGCGCCTTGCCGTCCCACAGGATCGCGAACAGGTCGGAGCCGATGCCGTTGCTGCATGGCTCGACGATCGACAGGGTGATCGCCGTGGCGAGCGCGGCGTCGACCGCATTGCCGCCGCGCGCCAGCATGCCGACACCGGCCTGCGTGGCAAGCGGCTGCGACGTCGCCACGACATTGGCCGCGAACAGCGGCTGCCGACGCGACGGGTAGGGGAGGGACCAGTCGAAGGGTGTCATGCACGAACCCGATGAACGAACGGCGCGCGACGTCGCGCGCATCATCGCCATGATACTCGGGGCCGTCAGGCCTCTTCCTGGAACGCTTCCTCGCGCTTGCGCTTGACGTTGGGCAGGGCGATGAGCAGCACGAGCAGGACCGCTGCGCTCAGCAGCCCCGCGGAGATCGGCCGCGTCATGAACACGCTCGGATCGCCGCGTGACAGCAGCAGCGCACGGCGCAGGTTCTCTTCCATCATCGGGCCGAGGACGAAGCCCAGCAGCAGCGGCGCCGGCTCCATCTCCAGCTTGACGAACAGCACGCCGATGAAGCCGAAGACGGCCGTCTGCATGACGTCGAAGCTGGTGTTGTTCACCGTGTAGACGCCGATCGAGCAGAACAGGAGGATCGCCGGGTATAGGAGACGGTAGGGCACGCGCAGCAGGCGGATCCAGATGCCGATCAAGGGCAGGTTGAGCACGACCAGCATCGCGTTGCCGACCCACATCGAGGCGATGAGGCCCCAGAAGAGCTGCGGGTTCGACGTGATGACCTGGGGCCCGGGCTGGATGTTGTGGATGGTCATCGCGCCGACCATCATCGCCATCACCGCGTTCTCCGGAATGCCGAGCGTCAGCAGCGGGATGAACGATGTCTGCGCGCCCGCGTTGTTGGCCGATTCGGGACCCGCGACACCCTGGATCGCGCCTTTGCCGAACTCCCATGGCGTCTTCGACATCTTCTTTTCGACCGCATAGGCAGCGAAGGACGACAGCATCGCGCCGCCTCCGGGCAGCAAGCCCAGGATGGAGCCGATGCCGGTGCCCCGGAGGATCGCGGGCACCGCCTGCTTGATCTGCGACCAGCTCAGCAGGAACCCCTTGACCTTCTTGGAGACGATCTCGCGCTTCTCCGTGGATTCGAGATTCGTGATGATCTCGGCGAAGCCGAACAGGCCCATGGCAACGCCCACGATGCCGATGCCGTCGGACAGCTCCGGGATGCCGAAGTCGAAGCGTGCGACGCCGGAGTTGACGTCCGTGCCGACGATGCCCATGAGCAGGCCTAGCACGATCATCGCGATGGCCTTGAGCAGCGAGCCGTGCGCGAGCACGACCGAGCCGATGAGGCCGAGGACCATCAGCGAGAAATATTCGGCGGGACCGAACTTGAGCGCGAGGGCGGAGAGCGGCGGAGAGAATGCCGCAACGAAGATCGTCGCGATGGTGCCCGCGAAGAACGAGCCGATGGCGGCGATGGCGAGCGCCTGTCCCGCCATGCCCTTGCGCGCCATCTGATGGCCATCCAGCGTGGTCACGACGGACGACGTTTCGCCGGGCATGTTCACGAGGATCGCGGTCGTGGAGCCGCCGTACTGCGCGCCGTAGTAGATGCCCGCCAGCATGATCAGCGCGGACACGGGCTGCAGCGCATACGTGGTTGGCAGGAGCATCGCGATCGTGGCGACCGGGCCGATGCCCGGCAGCACGCCAATCAGCGTACCGAGCAGGCAGCCGACCAGGGCGTAGGCGAGGTTGATGGGCGTCAGCGCGACGCCGAACCCGACTGCAAGATGGCTGAGGAGATCCATGGCGGCTCAGCTCTGCCCGGGCCAGATCGGCAGCTGCAGATTCAGCCCCACGACGAACACGCCCACGGCGAGGAGCGCGAGCAGCACGCCGGAGATGATCGCTTCGCGCGGACGGAATTCGTGGCTGGCGGCGCTCGCCAGCAGGATCAGGATGATGGTCGAGATCGCCATGCCGACCGGCTTCACGATGGCACCGAAGAGCACGACGCTGCCGAGCACGAGCAGCGTGGGCCGCCATTTCCATCCGGGTACGGGCGCGCCCTGCAGGCGGAACGCGCGCAATGCGAGGATGGCGCCCAGCACGAGGAGCAGGATGCCGAGGATGCGTGGGAAATACCCCGGGCCCATGCGGGCCGCCGTTCCGATCGTGTAGCGGGCACCGTGAACGAGGGCGAACGCCCCGATGCCCATGAACAGCACGCCGGACCAGAAGTCCTTGGGGTGGCGGATCGACGACATGACGCCTCCAGTGACGCGACCGCTCTTTGTGTGGTGCAAGCGGTTCGCAAGGTGTCCGCAAGCGATCCGCAAGGCTGCGGCGGCCATCTGCAAGCGGGCCGTAAGGATAGCATCGCCCGCACACCAGTCCGGGACGCGGTCGCTTTGCGACGGACGAAAAAAAGGGCAGGCGCGCGGCCTGCCCTTCCGGCGGACGGGACGGCTTACACGCCGTTCTTGGCCCGCAGATCCTTGAAGTACTTGTCGAGCCACTGCGCCTGCATGCGCTGCTGCAGCTGCGGCTTCACCTCGTCGTAGCTCGGCACCTTGGCATCGCGCACGTCGTCGACCTCGATCACGTGCCAGCCGAACTGGGTCTGCACCGGTTGCGCGGTGAACTTGCCCTTGGGCGTCGCCTTCATCGCGTCGCCGAACGGCTTGACGAAGTTGGTGGGCGCGTTCCAGTCGAGATCGCCGCCGCGGTCCTTGGAGCCCGGATCCTTCGAGCGCGCCTTGGCCAGCTCGTCGAACTTGGCGCCTTTCTGCAGCTCGCTGATGATGTCCTTGGCTTCGTCTTCCTTCTCGACCAGGATGTGGCGGACCTTGTATTCCTTGTCGCCGATCTGGCCCTTGATCTGGTCGTATTCCTTGCGCAGCTCGGCCTCGGGCACGGGATTCTTGGCCAGCCAGTCCTGCACGTAGGCGCGCACGAGGATCGTCTGCGCGGCGAGATCCATCTGCGCCTTCATCTCGGCGGTCTTGTCGACGCCGGACTTGCGCGCTTCGCGAGCAAGCAGCTCGCGGGTGTTGAGCTCCTCGCGCACGGCGTTGCGCAGCTCCGGAGTGTCCTGCTGGCCCTGGGCGACGCGCTCCTTGACCATGAAGTCGAATTGCTGGGGCGAATAGAGGACCTTGCCGGTCGGCGCGGCTGCCGGCGTGGTGGGCGCCGCCTTGGCGGCGTCGGCCTTCGGCGCGGCCTTGGGTGCGGCAGGCGTCTGCGCCTGCGCGCCGGCGCCGATCAGGGTCGCGGCAATCGCGGCCGCGAGCAGGGTGCGTTTCATTCGATGAATCCTTTCGTCAGGAGGGAAATTCGTCAGGCGCGTAGGCCTGGATGGCCAGCGCATGGACCGGGTTTGGTATGAGGTCACCGACGCGATCGAGGACCGCACGGTGCCGTGCTAGGCGGGTCAGGCCGCAGAACGTCTCCGACACGATCACCACCGAAAAGTGCCCGCCGCCCGTCGTATTGCCGGCGTGACCGGCGTGCTCGGCGCTGTCGTCGTGAATTTCGACCAGCGAGGCACCAAGGCCCGCCAGGCGCTGCGCCAGAAGGTCGCGCGCGCTCGAAGGACCGGTCGCGTCGCGGGCGCCATGGGCGCTGCTTGCATGCGCGGCGTTCATTGCGTGGGCTCGGTGAGATAGCGCGCCAGCACGACGCCTTGCGCCAGCGCGAAGACGAGGAAGAGGCCGATGCCGCCCCATACCTTGAAGTTGACCCATTGCTCGGTGGTGAAGTGAAATGCGACGTACCAGTTGGCGGCCGCCATCGCGACGAAGAAAGCCACCCACGACCACGTCAGCCGCGTCCATACCGCCGGCGGAAGCGTCAGGTCTTTCATGACATAGCCCAGCAGGTCGCGCCGATAGGCGAGCTTGCCGACCGCCAGCACGAGGGCGAACACGAGATACAGCACGGTCGGCTTCCACTTTATGAACGTCTCGTCCTGCAGGATCAGCGTCGCACCGCCAAACACGACGATCACGACGAGCGAGATCCAATGCACCGCCGAGACCTTGCGCTTCCAGTGGAAGTAGGCGATCTGCAGCACCGACGCGACGATCGCCACCGCGGTTGCCACCCAGATCCCCTGCCACTTGAAGGCAACGAAAAACAGGATGAGCGGGAAATAGTCGGCCAGGAACTGCATAAACCGATGATTATACCGTGTTTTGCGGCTGCTCGTCGCGCCTTGCGGGCCGCCGGGACGGCCGATCTAGCCGGCCTCAGCCGGGTCGCCGCTCCGGTGCCGTGCGGCGTCCGGGTCGGCCACGACCAGGGCGGCCGCCGCGTCGGCGTCGGCGACGCCCGGCGCCTCCATCGTTTCCCCCTCGAAGCGGGTGTCCACGGCCTCGGCCGGGATGCCCCGCTCGCGCAGCCAGCGCGTCATTTCATCGCGATAGCCGTGGGTCACCAAGACCTGCGCGGCACCGGACGCATCGATGGCCGTGTTGAGGGACGGCCAGTCGGCATGGTCGGAAAAGGCGAAGCCGCGATCGAGGCTGGCGCGCCGGCGCGTCCCGCGCAACGCCATCCAGCCGGACGCGAACGCGCTCGACAACGGGTCGAAGCGGCTCTGCCACCGCGTGCCGCGCGCCGAAGGCGGCGCAACGATCAGCGCATCGGCAAAGCGCGTCCCGGCCGGCGCCTCCATGACCCGCAGGGTGGGCGGCATGGCAATGCCGGCCTCGCGGTACGCCGCATTGATGCGCTCCACCGCGCCGTGCGCGTAGATCGGTCCGGGCAGCGGGTCGGCCAGTGCCGCGAGCCCGCACAGGATGCGCTGTGCCTTGCCCAGCGCATAGGCAAACAACATGCTCGCCCGCCCGGCCGCGCGGTTGTCCTCCCACCAGCGCAGGACCGCGTGGAGGGTCACTTCAGGGTCATCCCAGCGATAGATCGGCAGCCCGAACGTCGATTCGGTGACGAACAGGTCGCACGCGACCGGCTCGAACGCTGCGCAGGTCGGATCCGGCGCGAGCTTGTAGTCCCCGGACACGACCGCGACGCCATCCGCGTGCGCGATGCGGATCTGCGCGCTGCCGAGCACGTGGCCGGCGGGATGGAACGACACGTCCACCGCACCGATGCGACGCGATTCGCCGTACGCGAGCGTCTCGATGTGCGCTGAAGGATCCAGGCGCGCACGCAACAATGGCAGCCCGTCCGCGGCCGCGAGGTACGCTTCGCTGCCGCTGCGTGCATGATCACCGTGCGCATGCGTGATCAGCGCGCGGGCGACCGGGCGCCACGGGTCGATGTGGAAGCCGCCGGCCTCGCAGTAGAAGCCGGCGTCCGTCATGCGCAGCGGATTCGTCACCGCGGCAGCTGCGCCACGCGCGACCAGTCGAACGCCGGCCCCGGATCGGTCTTGCGCCCCGGGGCGATGTCGCTGTGCCCGACGACCGCCTCGATCGGATAGCGCGTGCGCAGCGCGTGAATCAATGCGCCAAGCGTGGCGTACTGCGCATCTTCGTACGGCACGTCGTCCGCACCTTCGAGCTCGATGCCGATCGAGTAGTCGTTGCAGGCATCCTGTCCGTCCCAGCACGACACCCCGGCGTGCCACGCGCGTTGGGTGCACGGCACGAACTGCAGCAGCGTCCCGTCGCGCCGGATGCCGAAATGCGACGACACGCGCAGGTGGGCGATGGTCGCGTAGTACGGATGCGCCGAGGGATCGAGCTGATTGGTGAACAGCTCGACGATGCCGTCGCCGCCGAACTGGCCCGGCGGCAGCGAGATGCCGTGGATGACGAGCAGGCGAACGGTGGACGCTTCCGGGCGAGCGTCGCAGTTGGGCGAAGCGATGAACGTTGCACCGGGTACCCGGCCATCGTCGTCCACGACGAGCGCCGTGGGTACACCGCCGGCGCTCACTTGATCCCGAGCCGCTCCATTCGGTAGCGCATGGCCCGGAACGTGATGCCGAGCAGCTTCGCGGCCGCGGTGCGGTTGTAGCGCGTCTTCTCGAGCGCTTCGTTGATCGCCGAACGCTCGACGCGGTCGAGGTAATCCTGCAACGGCCACTTGTCGCCGGTGGGCATCGCGCCTTCGGATTCGTCGGCCAGCGGTGTGAGGTGCAGGTCCTCGGCGGTGATGCGCTGGGGATCGGCAGCGAGCGAGAGGCCGCGCTCGAGGATGTTCTCGAGCTCCCGCACGTTGCCGGGGAACGGGTATCGCTCGAGTGCCGCGACCGCTGGAGGATCGAGCGCCGTCGGTGCGCCACGCGACAGCCGCGCCAGGATGGCGTTGGCGATCGGCGGGATGTCCTCGCGCATCTCGCGCAGGCTCGGCATCGACAGCTCGATCACGTGCAGACGGTAGTACAAGTCCTGCCGGAACTCGCCGCCGTCGACCAGCGCCGAGAGCTTCTTGTGAGTGGCGCTGATGATCCGTGCATCGACCGGATCTTCCTGGGTCGAGCCGACCTTGCGCACCTTCTTCTCCTGGATCGCGCGCAGGAGCTTCACCTGCATCGCGAGCGGCAGGTCGGCGACTTCATCGAGGAACAGCGTGCCGTTGTTGGCTGCCTGGAAGAAGCCGTCGCGGTCGCCTTCCGCGCCCGTGAACGCGCCCTTCTTGTAGCCGAAGAACTCGCTCTCCATCAGGTTCTCGGGGATCGCGCCGCAGTTGACGGCGATGAACGGCTGCTCGGCGCGCGGCCCCTTGAGGTGGATCATGCGAGCGGCCAGCTCCTTGCCGCTGCCCGATTCGCCGTTGATGAACACCGGCGCCTGGCTCTTGGCGAGCCGCTCGATCAGCCCCCGCACCTGCTGCATCGCGGGCGAGTCGCCGAGTAGCTGGTAGCTGCTCGCGGGTTGCGCTTTTTCGGGCACCTTGAGGGCCTGCTTGACGAGCGCGCGCAACTGCTCGAGCGCCACGGGCTTGGCGAGATAGTCGAAGGCGCCGGCCTTCAGCGCGGCCACCGCGTTCTCGGCGCTGCCAAAAGCGGTGATCACCGCGACCGGCACGTCCAGGCCGCGCTGGTTGATGTGCTCCACGACGCGCAGGCCTTCGCCGTCGGGCAGCCGCATGTCGGTCAGGCACAGGTCGAACGGCTCGCGATCGAGCAGGCGGATCGCATCGCCGACCGTTTCGGCGCGCGTGGTGTCGAGGCCCATGCGCGTGAGCGTGAGCTCGAGGAGCTCCAGCAAATCCGGTTCGTCGTCGACGACGAGGACCTTGGGTTGACCGCGGGCTTTTCTGGACATGAGGGTGGAAACGAGGCGCCGGTCGGGATTCTACGGCTTCGCGCCCATGGTTGGCGTAAGAGCGCGCTTCATCGTGATGCGAAAGTGTGCGCCCGGCGTTTTCGGCAGCAGCTCCAGCGCGGCGCCGTTGGCGTCGGCGAGCTCGCGGGCGATGTACAGGCCGAGCCCGGTGCCGCCTGGCCGCGTCGTGAAGAACGGCTCGAAGATCTGGCCACGCAGCTCCGCCGGGATGCCCGGGCCGTCATCGTCGAGCTCGCAGATGACGGCGTCGCCCATGTAGCCCGCGCGCGCCATCACGCGGATGCTGCCCTCCTTCTTCTGGCAGTGCTGCCAGGCGTTGCGCACGAGGTTCCACACGATCTGGTTCAGGTGCCCGCGGTCGAAGATGACGAGCAGCTCGTCGGCGATCGCGATGACCGCCGCGCCCGACGGGATGTTCTCCGCCTGCATGATCTCCTCGGTCAGCGAGCGCATGAACTCGCCGAGCGGGATGACTTCGGGCTGCTGGCGGTCACGCCGGTTGAGCTGCAGCACTTCGCCGACGATGCGATCGATTCGCTTGGCGTTGTTGCGGATCATGGTGAGCAGCCGCTGGCCTTCGGGCACGACGGCGCGGTCCTCCTCGAGCAGCTGCGCGGCCTGGTTGATGGCCGACAGCGGGTTGCGCACCTCGTGCGCGATCGACGCCGTGAGGCGGCCCATCGCCGCAAGCTTCATCTGCTGCGCTTCGCTTTGGGCACGGCCCAGATCCTCGAGATAGATCAAGGTCCCGCCGTTCAAGCCGGAACCGATGCGCACGAGCCGAACGCGCAGGAGCCGCTGCGTAGCCTCCACCTTGAACGGACGCAGCGGCTCGGTGAAGTCCTCGTTCCAGCGCCGCCAGTAGTCGTGCAGCGTGGTGGAGAATTCCGCGAGCCGCATGCCGCCGCGCATGCGGCCGAAGCCGCCCAGCAGACGCGTCACCTGCGCGTTGTGGCCCCGCACGACGCCGTTGAGGTCGACGACCAGCACCCCGTCCTGCATGTCCTGGATGATCAGGCGGTTCACCTGCTCGAGGTTCGCGACGTCGATGCCGCGCTGCGCGGCCAGGTCCTCGGACGCCTTGGTGTAGCGCCCGAGCGCCACGGCCGTTCCGACGGTCGCGAAGTAGCCGAAGCCGATCAGGCCGGTCTGGAACAGCTCCGCGGCGCCGACGTTGCCGCCCAGCATGCGATAGGTCTGCAACCCGAGCAGCGCCACCGTGGCGAACGCCGCGTGGAAGAAGCCGGTTTGCGTGCGCAGCAGCCAGCCGCTCGCGGCCAGCTGCGGAAAGAGCAGGATGGGCAGGGGTGCGCCGGTGCTGCCCCCGGCGATCATCACGAGCCCCAGGAAGAAGATGTCGCCCGACAGGAGCGCCAGCAGCGTCGTCGACAGCGGCAGCGGCAGCCGCTCGTGCTGCACCCACCAGAAGGCGGCGAGCCCGAAGATGAAGTAGATCGCGGACGCGGTGAGGAACGCGTTGGGCGCCGCGACGCTCAGGATCCGCAAGTCGAACAGCAATGCCATGCCGAGCAGCACGGCGCCGCACACGGCCCGGTACAGCGCCACGATCCACAGGATGCGACGGGCCGAGTCCGTTACCGAGAGCGGCAGTGGCGGCGGCTCGAACGGAGGGATGGCAGGCGAGGGCTGGGTGGCCATGGGCGCGATGCGGCGCAGCGAACGCTCGAATTGTGCAACATCGCGTCGCGCACGGCGCGGCACGACCGCCTGACGGTCAGGACTTGCGGCCGCGTGGTTGCGCGCAGTTCACCTGGCCGCAGTGGAAGCCCTGCGGAACCGGCCGGGCGTCGCCCTTGGGCAGGAACACGCCGCATTCGACGCAACGAACCATCGCGCCGGGCGGCGTCGCCGCGTCCGGGGCCGCGGATGGCGGTCGGCGCCTCGCCTTGCTGGCGTTGATCAGGCGCGCGACCAGCAGGATCGCGAACACGACGACCAGCCAGAAGACGATCTTGCCCACTAGATCACCTTCCCCGGGTTGAGGATGCCGGCCGGGTCGAGTGCCCCCTTGATGCGTTGCATGAGCTCGATCTCGAGCGGTGACTTGTAGTGGCGCAGCTCCTCACGCTTGAGCTGGCCGATGCCGTGCTCGGCGCTGATGCTGCCGCCCGCCGCGTTGACGAGGTCGTGGACGATGCGGTTCGCCGTGCCGAGCGATGTCATGAACGCTTCGGGCGCGACCCCGGCCGGCGCGGCAAGGTTGTAGTGGAGGTTGCCATCGCCCAGGTGGCCGAAGACCACGAAGCGCACGCCCGGAAGCGCAGCTTCGAGCGCGCGCTCGGACTGCGCGAGGAAGCCGGGGATCGCCGAAACGGGCAGCGAGATGTCGTGCTTGATGTTGGGTCCTTCGCGCCGCTGGGCCTCGCTGATGTTCTCGCGCAGGGCCCACAAGCGTGCCGCCTGGTCGCGCGACTGGGCCACCGCGGCATCCTCGACCAGCCCCTGCGATACGCCGTCGGCCAGTGCCTGCTCGACTTGCGCCTCGAGCGGCGCGTCGGGCGCCGTGTCGTCCGCCTGCATGAGCACGTACCACGCGTGGCCCGGCAACGGATCTGCCGATCCGGGGTGATGCTGCTGTGAGAGCACGAGCGCGACATCGCTGATGAGCTCGAAGCCCACCAGCCGGTCGCCCAGCGCGCGCTGCGCAAGACGCAACAGCGCGATGGCGCTCGCGACGTCGCGCACCGCCGCGAGCGCGGTGACGCGGCTTTGCGGCAATGGAAACAGCTTCATCACGGCCGCCGTGACGATCCCGAGCGTGCCTTCGCCGCCGATGAAGAGCTGCTTCAAGTCGTAGCCCGTGTTGTCCTTGCGCAGGCCGCGCAGGCCGTCGAGGACGCGTCCGTCGGCGAGCACGACCTCGAGCCCGAGGGCGAGTTCGCGCGCGTTGCCGAAGCGCAGCACCGCCGTGCCGCCGGCGTTGGTCGACAGGTTGCCGCCGATCGTGCAGCTGCCTTCCGAGGCGAGCGACAGCGGAAAGCTGAGGTCGTGGGCAGCGGCCGCTTCCTGCACCTTGACGAGCGGCACGCCGGCTTCGACGGTGATGGTCGCGTTGGCCCGATCGACGGCGCGTACGCGGTCGAGGCGCGTGAGCAGCAGCACGATCTCGTTGCCCTCCGCGTGCGGCGTGGCGCCGCCACACAGGCTGGTATTGCCGCCCTGCGGGACGATGCCGACCCGCCGCTCGGCGCATGCGCGGACCACGCTGGCCACTTCGCTGGTGGTGCCGGGACGAACCACGGCGATCGCGCGGCCACGATAGCGCGCGCGGTGGTCCACGACGTAAGGCTCGACGTCCTGTACGTCACGCAGCACGTGGCTCGCGCCGACGATGGCCGCGAGGCGCGTGAGCAAGGTTGCGTGGTCGTCCGCCATGGCGCACGATATTAGCGCACGCGCGGAACCGCTCCGTGCGCCCGGACGAGGAGCGTCGCATGGCCGATGCACCCAAGCAACCGCCGAATCAGCCGTTCCCCTTCAGTCCCCAGGACGCCATGGCGTTCATGCAGAAGATGTGGAACCCGTTCGGCGTGGCGATTCCGGGGTTCGGCGTGGCGCCCGAGAGTGGCGGCGCGCCGGCCATGCCTTTCGCCAATCCGGCTGCGATGTTCGCGGCGCTCGACCCCGTCGAGGTGGAGCGCAAGATCGGCGAGCTGCGCATCATCGAAGGCTGGCTGCAGATGAGCCTCAACATGATGCAGATGAGCATCAAGACGATGGAGCTGCAGAAAGCCTCGCTCGAGGCCATGCGCGGGTCCTCCGCGAACCAGCCTTCCGCGGAGTCGAAGCCGCCACGCAAGTGAAGGGCGGGCGCACA
The DNA here is from genome assembly GCA_035475895.1 of Casimicrobiaceae bacterium. Lineage (GTDB taxonomy): Bacteria > Pseudomonadota > Gammaproteobacteria > Burkholderiales > Casimicrobiaceae > VBCG01. Next base: position 71,141 of record DATILY010000011.1, read on the forward strand.
AGGCGCGCGGTGCCGCGGCGGGCGGGCTAGGGGCTGGCCTGCAGCTCGCGCAGCAGGAAGGCGAACACGTCGGCGTATTCGTCCACGGCCTGCGCCTTGGTGGCGCCGATGCCGTGGCCGCCGGCAAAGTCGACGCGCAGCAGGACGGGGCGACCGCTGCCGCCTGCACCTGCGTTCACGGCCTGCAAGCGCGCAGCCATCTTCCCGGGCTCCCACGAATCGACGCGTGGATCGTTGAAGCCCGTCGTGACGAGCACGGCGGGATATTTCACGCCGTCCTGCACCTGATGGTAGGAGCTCATCGGGTAGAGCATGCGAAAGCCGGCTTCCGTCGCGATGCTGCCGAACTCGGGGACGTTCGACGGTCCGTTCGCGGTGGTCTCGGAACGCAGCAGGTCGTGCACGCCCACGCGGCTCACGACGGCCCCGAAGAGCTCCGGGCGGGTGGTGAGCGCCCCACCGACGGCAATCCCGCCGGCGCTGCCGCCGCTGATCGCAAGACGCGCCGGGGTTGTCCACCCCTCGTGCACGAGCCCTTCGGCCGCCGCGATGAGATCGAGCCACGTGTTCGGCTTGTTCGCGAGGCGTCCGGCGTCGTGCCATGGCTTGCCGAATTCCCCGCCGCCACGGACGTGGGCGACCGCGAATACGCCGCCCCGGTCGAGCCATGGCCGCAGCGTGGTCCAGAAGAACGGCTGCTCGCTGATCCCGTACGCGCCGTAGGCGGCGAGCAGCAGCGGCGCGCGGCCATCGCGGCGCACGTTGCGCGGGTAGACGATCGAGACGGGGACGTCCGTGCCGTCGCGGCTGCGCACTGTCAGCCGCGTGGATGCGATCGCGCTGAAGTCGACGGCAGAAGGAGGGAGCAAGGCAAGGCGTGCGAGGCGGCCATCGCGGGGCTCTACGCGGTGATACGCGGGCGCCTGAGTCCATCCCGCGAGGCGCAACAGCACGCCTGCGCGCATCGGGTCGGCGACGCGTTCCTCGATGGTTCCGTCGAACGGCAGGGCGATCTCGCTTGAGCGCGCGATGCCGGCGGATTTGGGGAGCGCGGCAGCAGTACCCGAACGAGCCGCCTTGCCGCCGACCCTGCGGATCTGGCGCCCAAGCTTCACGTTGAACTCGAGGCGAAGCAGTCGATCGTAGCCGCCGTCCATCTGCTGCACGTAGAGCGCGTCGCGTGCGACCGAAAGGCCCGTGACGACGCGGTCGCTCGGCGGGACCAGGACCTCGGCGCGATTCACCGCCAGCGGCTCGCCATCGGCGAGCGGCCAGCGCAGCACACGGTAGCGGGGCGCGTCGGCGTGGGTCATGACGTAGATCCATTCGCCGCGTACGTCGAATGCCGTGATGCCGTCGGCAAAGCTTGCGATGCGTCGCCAAGCGACGTGGGGCAGGCCGAGCTGCGCGAGCGGCGCCGCATACAGCGTCAGCTCGCTGTCGTTGCCGTGCTGCACCGTGGCGATCGCATAGGACGAGAGGAACGAGCGCACGCGCACCACGTCGTCCGGATCGAGCTCGACAGCCGCATCCACGCCTCGTCCGAACACCGCGCGATCCGGTCGTCCGCCGAAGTCGCGGAAATGGACGCGGGCATTGCGATACTTCTCGACGGCATCCTGCCCCGCCCGCGGCTCATTGAGCTGTGTGTAGAACAAACCCCGGCTGTCGATGCGCCAGCTCACCGGGTCGCCGATGTCCATGCGCGGGACGGGCGCGCCGATTTCCTGGCCGGTCGCTACGTCGATGACATGCAGCGTCGCGTCCTCGTTCCCACCGACCGATATGCCGAATGCGAGCCGCTTGCCGTTGGGCGACGGAACGTAGAAGTTGATTGCGGCTGGCTGCCCTGCCAAGTCGTACCGCGCCGGCTCGACGAGCAATCGCTCGGCACCGTCCGTGCCGGTGCGCACGAACAACTGGTAGCGATCTTCGCCCGGCGCCTGCTTCTCGTAGAACACCTGCTCGCCGCCCCACTGCACGTTACGCACGCGCACGTCGGTATTGGCCAGTGCCGCCAGCTCCTTGCGCAGCGCGGCGCGAGCGGGCAGGGCGTCGAGGACGCTGCGCGTGTAGTCGTTCTGCGCGGTGAACCACGCGCGTACGTCCGGCGAGCGGAGATCCTCGAGCCAGCGATACGGGTCGCTGATCGATTGCCCGAAATAGGTGTCGACGACAGGCTCTACCCGTGTTGCAGGCGGGCCCGCACGCACCGTCGCTGCCAGAGCGAATCCCACCACCGCAACCGCCCACTTCGCCTGCGTCGCTCGGTTCATGCGCCCAGCCATTCCTTGCGCCGCGCGTGCGCCGCCTCGGTTGCATCCGTCGCGACCGCGAGCACGCAGGTATCCGCACGCGGCGTGGTGAGCTCGGCGGTGCATTGCAGGAGCTCGTCACGGCGGAAGGCATGGATCTCCACGCGCGTCCCGGGCGGCGAGCGGTCGAGCAGCACGCGCAGGCCGTCGGTGGACGCTTTGAGACCGTCGATCGCGACGATCTGGTCGCCTGCCGCGAGTCCCGCACGCTCCGCCGCACCGCCGGAATACACCACCTGCACCTTCATGTCGGTTGCAATGCGCGCATCGAGCGCACTCTGCGGCAGCGGATCGGATGCCGGCTTGCCGCCCCGATCGGTGAGACCTTGTGCCGGGCGCAACGTGACCGTCACGCCGAAATCGGCGAGCCATGCGGCGAGCGGCGGGTCTTCGGTGCCATGAACGTAACGGGCGAAGAAATCGCTCAGGTCGCGGCCCGCGATTTCGCAGGCGATGCGTTCGATGCCGTCCTCGGCAACGCCGGTTCCGGTACGGCCATGGCGGCTCCACAGCAGCCGCATCAGGTCGTCCAGCGACCCGCTGCCTTCCCGGCGCAAGAGCAGATCGAGCGCCAATGCGACCAGCGCACCCTTGGCGTAGTAGCTCACGACCGCATTGGGGCTGTTCTCGTCCTGGCGGTAAAATTTGATCCACGCGTCGAAGCTCGAATCGGCGAGGCTCTGCTGGAACCGCCCTGGCGAGCGCAGCACGGTGGTAATGGTGCGCGCCAGCAGCTCGAGATAGCGGGGCGGGTCGACGACGCCGCTTCGCGCGAGCGCCAGGTCATCGTAATACGAGGTGATGCCCTCGAACGCCCAGAGCAGCCGCGTGTAGCCCTCGCGTCCCAGGTCGTACGGCACGAATGCCGCGGGCTTGATGCGCTTGACGTTCCAGCTGTGGAAATACTCATGACTCGCCAGGCCCAGCAAGGTGAGATAGTCGTCGGTGACCGCCGTGACGCCCCGCGCGGGAAGGTCGCCTCGCCGGCAGATGAGGCTGGTGCTCGAACGGTGCTCGAGGCCCCCATACCCTTCAGCGACCGCCGCGATCTGGAACAGGTAGCGATCGAAAGGCGCACGCGCGCCGACGCCGTCGAACAGCTCGATCTGCCAGTTGCAGATGCGTGCGAGGTCGCGCGCAAGGCGCGGCAGGTCAGCCTGTTGACGGCCCGTGACGACGATATCGTGCGGCGTGCCGCCCGCCTCGAACGACGTCAACGCGAAATGGCCCATTTCGACCGGATGGTCGATCAGTGCGTCATAGCTGTCGGCGCGATAGCGGCCGAAGCCGTACGCCGGCGCGCCGTTGGACGGCAGCGTCGTGGCAACGCGCCATTGGGCGAACTGCGATCCCTCCGGTGCCGCGACGATCAGCTCGCACGCGGCGTTAGCGCGGCCTTCTGGACAAAGAAAGACGGCAGCACCGTTGAAGTAGGCGCGTTGCGCATCCAGGTACGCCGCTCGCACCGAAAGGTCGTAGGCATAGACGTGCGCAATCAGGCTCAGCGGTCCCGTGCATCCGGCCGCGCGCCAGGTATCCTTGGTTTCCTTGACGAGCTCCACCGCGCCGGTCGGCGACTCGGCCCGTACACGCACGAAATGTCGCGCGAACTCGCGGATCAGGTAGCTGCCCGGAACCCAGGCGGGCAGGCGGAAACGTTGCCCTTGGGGATCCGGATCATCGACCGTGCACGCGACCTCGAACAGGTGCGCATGCGGAGCGATGGGTTGAATGCGGTACCGGGTGGGCGTGCGAACGCTGGACAAGGTGTCGGGGATTTGAATCGGTTGGATTGCGCTCGATCGCCCGGCACACAGCGCCGCGTCGCAACGATCGCGAAGGCGCCCCGAAGACGAATCGAACGTCCGACCTGCCCCTTAGGAGGGGGCTGCTCTATCCACTGAGCTACCGGGGCTCGCCATGATTCTACCCAACCAGCACATAACGGCCATGACGACGGCGCCCCGGACGCTGCGTGATGCCGTCCTCGCTTGCACATGATCCCCTGGCTGTCGGCCGACGATCCGTTTCCGCCCGTGGAGCGAGCGCTCGACGAGCCGAACGGCCTGCTGGCCGCAGGGGGCGATCTGTCGCCGCAGCGTCTGCTCGCGGCCTATCGTCACGGCGTCTTCCCGTGGTACAGCGCCGGGCAGCCGATCCTGTGGTGGAGTCCCGACCCTCGCATGGTGCTCTACGTGGACGAGTTCCGGATTTCACGTTCACTGCGCAAGACGGTCCGCGCCGGACGCTTCGATGTGCGCGCCGATACCGCGTTCGCTGACGTGGTGGAGAACTGCGCGAGGACGCCACGTCCAGGGCAATACGGTACGTGGATCACACCGGCGATCATCGACGCGTACGTGGCCTTGCATCGACTGGGCTACGCCCATTCGATCGAGTCGTGGCAAGACGGCGAACTGGTGGGCGGCCTGTACGGCGTGTGCCTGGGACGCGTGTTTTTCGGGGAGTCCATGTTCGCGTGGAGAAACGACGCGTCGAAGGTGGCGATGGTGACGTTGGTAGATCTTTTGCGCCGAGCCGCTGTACCGTTGGTGGATTGTCAACAGCAAACCGCTCACTTAGAGTCGCTGGGCGCGCGACCCATTTCACGCGGTGACTTCGCGGCCGAGTTGAGCAAGTTGATAGGCTGGCCCGCTTCGGCTGCCATGTTTCATGTCAAACAATCGGATTTGGTGCGAACTAGTGACCAGATTGAATGATCTTCCGTTAACGGCGCTTCAGTTCTACGCCACAGCGCCGTACCCGTGCAGCTATCTTCCCGGGCGCGCCGCGCGGTCTCAAGTCGCGACTCCAAGCCATCTGATCGACGCATCGGTCTATGGTGAACTAGTCCGGCTAGGCTTTCGTCGCAGCGGCGCGTTTACGTATCGACCGTATTGCGACCATTGCCGCGCCTGCGTGCCCGTTCGAGTACCTGTTGCGACGTTCAGGCCCAGCCGAAGCCAACGTCGTGCTGCGTCGCGACATCGCGACTTGACTGCCGTCCAGCGCAAGCTAACCTACGACGCAGAGCACTACGCCTTGTACTTGCGCTATCAGCGACACCGCCATCCGGGCGGGGGAATGGACCAAGATAGTCGAGAGCAATACCAACACTTCTTACTGCATAGCAATGTTTCGACGGATTTGTACGAGTTTAGAAGGGAGGGTGTGTTGCAGATGGTTTGTTTGGTCGATCATATTCGTGACGGCCTTTCATCTGTCTACACTTTTTTCGAGCCCACATTAAGTCGATCCAGCCTTGGAACGTTTTGCATTTTATGGCAAATCGAGCGATGCCGCGCATTGAGTTTAGATTATCTCTATTTAGGGTATTGGATCTCAGAGAGTACGAAGATGGCTTACAAATCAAATTTCAAGCCAATCGAGGGCTTGATCGGAAACCGTTGGCTTACTCTATCCTGAGGGCCTCTTTGTCTGGTACAGCTATTGCTTGCAAATAAGTGTCTTGGCAAAAGAGCAGAAACTTGGCCGGCAAGGTAATCAGTGATGCTGCGGTGATGGCGAGACTCGTAGCGGTGGGGCGCGCTCGAATCATCGGGGCGTGGGCCGGTGCGCCCCGGCCTGAGCTCGAACAAGCGCTTCTTAGAGTCGCCATTCCAGCGATTGCTGCGGTTTGGCTCTTCGTCGAGTTCTTCATAAACGGGACGCTGTCCCCGGCCGAACGCAATGGTCTTGTGATAGCGGTCGGCTTCTTTGCCTTTGCGACTGCCCTGGTCGCGCACCTTCTTATCACGGGGTGCCGTTTTGCCGTTCCACGCCGGTTACTCGGGATAGTGGCCGACAACGCCGTAAATACGTATTTCATGCTTGTCATGGGCGAGCGCGGCGCCATTGTTTTAGGCATCTATCTCTTCATCACGTTTGGCAACGGGTTTAGATACGGCCGTCTCTACCTACATATATGCCAGGCGTTCTCACTGCTTGGTTTTGCTTTTGTCTTGTATGCCTCCGAATTCTGGTCGCAGCACGTCGCCGTAGGACTCGGCTTCTTGATGGCGATGATCGTCCTGCCTTTCTACGTAGGCGTGTTAGCGGAACGAATAAACGAAGCAAAGAAAAAAGCGGACGAGGCGAACCAGGCGAAAGGTAGGTTCCTTGCCAACGTGAGCCACGAGATGCGCACGCCGTTGAACGGAGTGATCGCTATGGTCGATCTTCTCCGCGAGACACCGCTCCATGAATCCCAAAAAGAGATAGTCGATACGCTCTCCACGTCTGCACAGCTAGCTCTGACTCAGATTGAAGGCATCCTAAATGCGGCCAAGATCGAGGCGGGGCGTGTCCAGCTCGAGTTAAGGCCTTTTGACCTCGGCAAGCTGCTAACAACTGCAGTGAAAGTAGTGCTGCCTCAAGCCCGTTACAAAGGCTTGGAAGTCGCCGTAGATATCGCACAAGAGGCTAGCGGGTGGTTCCAAGGTGATGCTCATCACCTGCGCCAAGTCTTACTGAACCTTCTGTCGAATGCAGTGAAGTTCACGGAGGCCGGTGAGGTGCGCGTTATGGCGAAGGTAGTAAGTTCGCTAAACGGCATCGCGATGCTTCGCATCGAAGTTCGCGATACCGGCATCGGTATTCCGGAATCGAAGCAGCTCTTCATCTTTGAGCCGTTCACGCAGGCGGATGATTCGATTACCCGCGTATATGGAGGAACGGGCTTAGGTACCACCATCGCGAAGCAGTTGATCGTGCTTATGGGGGGCGAGTTGGGGGTCAGCAGCCGAGAGGGATTGGGCAGCACCTTTTGGATCAATCTACCGTTACCCTTAGCGGAACCGCAAGGCTTTGATGCGACGGCAGAGCTTGCTGCGGCGAGGGGCGTCCCTGCGGCCTCGCCTTATAGAGTCCGAAACGAACCGGCGGCCACCGTTCACAAGATTGGCGGTGTACGGGTACTTGTCGCAGAAGACAACGCTACGAATCAGCGGGTTACCAGGATGATTTTGGAAAGTGCCGGCCACATCGTGACCATCGTCCAGAATGGCGAGGAGGCTCTTACGGTTCTTGAGCGCGCATCGTTTGACGTCGCATTGTTTGATTTGTCTATGCCCGTCGTTAGCGGTTTGGAAGCGCTAAAGCTCTATAGATTCACAGCATCAAGCCCCATTCCCATCATCATACTTTCAGCAAACGTGACCACGGATTCAATCGCTGAATGCGAAAGGGCAGGAGCCGCGGAATTTGTGGCTAAGCCAGTACGTGCATCACTATTGCTCGAGGCGATTGAGAGGAACGTTGTAGATCGTCGTCCTAAATCCGCAATTCAGGGCGGCGCTGCGGTAGAAGAGCGGCCCACCTTGACCGTCGTAGAAAACCCTCCGTTAGACCCCAAAGTCATGGAGGAGCTGCGGCACTTTTCAAGCGATCCAACGTTCGTCGAGCGTTTGATCCGAGGGTTTGTCGCGGATTGCGATCGGTTAACTCAGCAACTGGAGCGCGCGCTTGCACAGCGCAAATACGAAGAGGTTAAGGATGCGGCTCATGCTCTCCGTGGTGGCGCCGGAAGCGTGGGCGCTACTTTGCTGCTTCAGCTCGCAACGAAAATCGACAAGGCGACCGCGGACACTATGCGACTGAAATCGGCAATCTGGACCATCGAACTTAGAGACGTCGTGAAGAAAACGATGGCCGGTCTTGATGCCTATCTGCGGGCAGAGTCCGACCGTCTGAAGAGGTCGTGAGTTAGTGCACCGTTACGCATTGGCCGAGCGCAGCGGATCTATCGAAGCTTCGAATTCGTCCATCTCGCGCACCTGACTGACCGCCGACTTTTCTTGCGCTCGAACCAGCCGGTCCATCATGCGCAAATCCCGCTCTTCAAGATTCAGCGCAGCATCGACCCATATTGAAGTGATTTTTTCGAGTTCGGCCCGGGTCACCGCATCGATTTCTTTGCGGACCTCTTCGAAAGCTCGGCGACCGCGTCCACCGCGCGCATGCTTACGAATGTATCCGTACACAGCGGCTTCTCCTGCTCCGTCGGGTGCTAGAACATCGACGACGCCCATCTCGAACAGCTGACGGGCCGTATACGTTGCCCCGCTTGTAATCAATTCTTCAGTTGTCCTGCGACCAACTTTGCGCTGTAGGAAGCTGTACGCGCCCATACCCGGAAACATGTTGAAAAGTACTTCTGGGAACCCCATGCGAGTCGACTCTTCAGCAATTAGAACCGAACTCGCCAACGCAGCCTCAAATCCGCCGCCTAACGCGTTTCCTTGGACGAGCGATATAGTGGTGATAGGAAGGTCAAAGTTCCGGTGCCATGGGAACAGGTTGTCGACACACAAACGCGAATAGTGTTCAAGCTGGGCGCGGTCTCGGTGAACGATTGCGCTTCGAAATAGCGCTAGGTCCCCGCCAAGGTTAAAGGTGCCCGAGTGCGCTGAGCTCAGCACGGCATAATTTATTGCATACTGTTGACCGCGTTCGATTACGACGCCGTTGTTACTGACAATGCCGTCGATGAAGGTCCGCAGTTCCATCAACAGTTGCGGCGTGAAACATGCGCGAGGTGCGGGCTTCATTTCGGCCCAATAGACGCCGAACGACGCGTCAAACCGCGGCGATAGCTGCTCATAACTGCACGGGGCAAGAAAGCGTACATCGGCGACGGCGTTCATGTTCTGCTCCCTGTTTGGCAATTAGTCATCACATTGGCCATGGCGTGTCGGTGTCGGATGGAACGCTGCGCGACTCACCGTAGTGTTCAAATATCTCGCAAGTAGGCCAAACTGTCCACCACAATACGAGCTAGGTGTCCGCTTTAGCGATAGCGACCTCGTCGAGGCCCGTCGCGGTCCATTCGCTCGTTTAGCCTGTTAGAGTTCTAACCTGGGCACGGATTGTAGTAAACAAAAGAAGCCAAACGTTTGATTTATCGGTGGAAGCACATGACGTCCCCCCCAACTGCTCGGCTGGATGCTCTGCATTCGAGACCATGTAATTACACCTCGAAGACATGGCTGAAGACTCTGCTGACAGTTCGAGCCATTGATCATCAGGAAGCCCACCTGATCCGACAGGGCCGCGGTTGGATTCACATTCCCAGCGCGGGCCACGAAGCTATCGGTACGTTGGCTGAATCGCTGCACGCTGATGATCTGTTGTTCTTGTACTACCGCGATCGCGCCTTGATGCACGCGCGTGGCGTCAGCACTAAGCAATTAGCGCGGGAATTTCTTGCGACCGCAAGCTCGTGCTCGGCCGGACGTGCCATGCCAATTCATGGGACCTATAAGAAACTAGGCATCTTCCCTCCGGCTACGCCGACCTCGTCGCAATGCTTGCCGGCGGTCGGCGCGGCGTGGGGAATGAAGCTAAGGGGCCTGCCAAATATCGTGTTATGCACGATTGGAGACGCGTCCACTCGACAGGGCGAGTTCTACGAAGCGATAGCACAAGCCATTCAGTTGCGACTTCCGATTGTGTTTGTCGTCGAGGACAATGGATTTGGGATTAGTACGCGGACCGATAGCCAACTGCCGTTTCGATTAGGAATTTTTGATACCTCGACCTACCTCCGAATCGATGGCAGAGACATCGACGCTGTCGCCTCGGCCGGAGCGGAGGCAATTGCAGCCACCAGGCAGGGACACGGACCGAGGATCCTGTGGGTGGAACTCGATCGCCTTACTTCACATACCAACAGCGACGACCAACGCGTCTACCGGACAGCAAAAGAAATCGATGCAATGAGTCGGCGCGATCCATTGCTGCTTTACGAAAACCGTTTGAAGGCAACACATCAAATAACAGAACGCGACCTGGATTGCCTAAAAAGCGATATAGAAACGGAAGTACGCGCGATCTACGAGGCGGCTGAGACCGAAGCGGCGCCTTCGGATTGCTCCATGGTCAATCGCGATAGCACTTCTAGCGTTGCGCCACCGCCTGCTAGCACGCCTGATGGTGGCACGATGGTATCCGCCTTGAACGGAGCACTGGCGCAAGCGCTCGCTGGAAACCCTGACTGCATCGTGTTTGGAGAAGATGTCGAGGATCCCAAGGGCGGCGTGTTTGGCTTTACGAAAGGCCTGTCTTCTCGGTTTCCGGGGCGCGTTGTCAATTCGCCGTTGGCGGAGGCAACAATAGTTGGCATGGGCGTCGGGCTCGCCGCGACGAATTTCAAGCCAATACTGGAGATGCAGTTTATCGATTTTCTTGCGCCTGGCTTCAATCAACTCATCACGCAGTTGGCGACGTTGCGTTGGAGGTCGAACGACGACTGGAAGTGTCCGGCCGTTATCTATGCGCCCTACGGAGCGTATTTACCAGCCGGTAGCACTTGGCACAGTCAATCCAATGAAGGTATATGGGCGCATATCCCGGGTATAGCAGTGGCAGTCCCAAGTAATCCCCAGGACCTTAGCGGCCTGTTTTTCGCGGCGTTAGTGAGTGATGATCCGGTCATGCTCTTGATCCCGAAACATCTGATGCGGGTACGTCATAGCGCGGCGGCAATTGAAATTCTGAAGTTCGGTCAAGCAAGGATTTGTCGGGAAGGGACCGATGTAACGGTCGTTTCCTGGGGGAATTGCGTGGAGTTGGCGTGCACCGTCGCCGAGCAAAGGTCGCATAGGCTATCGGTCGAGGTAATCGACCTCGTTTCCTTGGTTCCCTGCGATTGGGCGACAATTGAGAGGTCAGTGCGCAAAACTGGTCGACTCGTGGTGATATGCGAAGACAATCGGATGGGCAGCTTCGGCCAGTCCGTGATCGCGGAAATGGTCTCGAGCCAAGAGCGTTTTGATTTGTTGCTATCACCTCCTACGCTGGTAGCGCGATCTGATTGCCACATTCCGTTTCATCCGGCGCTTGAGATGGCCCTGTTGCCTGATGAACAGCGTGTTCATGACGCTCTAACACAGGTAATGAGATGAACGACCGCTTTCTAAACGAAGTAAGAGTCCCTCAACTCGGCGAAGGGCTAAGAGAAGTTCGCATCGCGGAAATACTGCAGGCAACTGGGCGCGCTGTGCGACGCGGTGACCCGCTCTATTCGGTGGAAACAGACAAAAGCACTGTCGAACTTGAGGCGCCATTCGACGGTGTTTTGGTGGAGTGGGTAGCGAACGTCGGTGACATAGTTTCAACCAACGCCGTGGTCGCCTTCGTGGCACCGGCAGCATCCGATGTTGCGGTGCCCCAAGGATCTGAACGTGCAATCCCACCGCGTACACGCGCGTATGCACGTCTCCGCAACGTTCCGCTTGAACTGCTAAAGCGAAGCACCTCGCCCGTTGCAAAGTTGCTGCCTTCGCATGTGGACGCTTACTTGGCAGCTGTTATGCCAAATAACGAGGCGCAGCAATATGCGATTGAGCATCCGGTATCGGCAGCTCACCGCGCTCTTATTTTTCGGCTCCGTCAAAGTAGTTCCGTTGTAATACCGGCCTCAATCACGAGCAGTATCCTATGGGCAGATTTGAGCGCCGTGGTGCGAAATCGCTCTACACAGTTCCAAGTGTTCGCGCTTGCGGTTGCGCGAACAGCGCGACTTCACCCGCGCTTTAGATCAGTAATGGTCCAAGATGACACGATACGGGAATATCGTCATGCCAACTTGGGGCTTGCGATCAGCCGGCCTGACGGCGGCCTAGTAGTGGCGCCAATCCCCCAAGCAGACCAAATGAAGCTACAGGAGTTCTCTGTACGATGCTTCGGCGAGATGCGGCGCGCGATACGAGGTGATTCGGCGCCTGGCAACGATACACAGATACTGCTAACGCACATCGTCGACGACGATGTCGTAAATGCTATTCCGACGCTGGTGTCCCCAGCAAGTTCGATATTCTTCCTTTCGCGTCCGGATGCAAGTGGCCGCGCGAACGTCACCGTTACCTTCGACCATCGCTTGATGAATGGGGTTGCTGCAGCAGCATTTCTAGCGGACCTGAAGCACCAATTCAAACAAATGGCCGTTGAATAGCCAAATCCTTGCAATTCTTGAACTCTCGCGGATTCTGAGCCGCTTGGATGGTCCCTAACCTCGGATGGATTACATATTTAGTTCGTATAGGGAGTCGTGGCCAATCTCAATGTACCAGTGGAGCTGATTTTCGATTGACCGCTCGCAAAGGGACGCGCCGGCTCTTTTTGGTAATATTGTCGGCTTAGGGTGTTGCCGGCTAAGAATGCGAGACGATGAAACTCCTCGTTGCCACCAAGCGAGTCGTCGACTTCAACGTCAAGGTCCGTGTGAGGGCCGACGGATCGGGGGTCGAGACGGCGAACGTCAAGATGTCGATGAATCCCTTCGACGAGATCGCGGTGGAGGAGGCTGTTCGTCTCAAGGAGAAGGGAATCGCTACGGAGATTGTTGCCGTTTCCTGCGGTCCAGTGGGTGCACAGGAGACGTTGCGAACGGCACTGGCGCTGGGCGCCGACCGCGCCATTCTCGTTGAGACGTCCGAAGATCTGCAGCCGCTTGCTGTGGCAAAGCTGCTTCGCGCCGTCGTCGATCGGGAACAGCCGAAGATGGTCATTCTCGGCAAGCAGGCGATCGACGACGATTCCAACCAAACAGGCCAGATGTTGGCCGCGTTGCTCGATTGGCCGCAGGCAACGTTCGCCTCCAAGGTGGATATCGCCGGCGACTCCGTTACCGTCAAGCGCGAGATCGATGGTGGCCTCGAAACCATCGAGATGCGGCTGCCGGCCATCGTCACGACCGACCTGCGGTTGAACGAGCCGCGCTACGCGACGCTGCCGAATATCATGAAGGCCAAGAAGAAGCCACTGGAATCGCTGACTCCTGCGGCGTTGGGCGTCGATGTCACGCCGCGCCTCAAGACTCTGAAGGTGGTCGAGCCACCGAAGCGCAAAGGCGGCGGCCGTGTCGCGGATGTCAAAGAACTGGTCAGCAAGCTGCGCAACGAAGCGAAGGTCCTCCCTTAAGGTACCGTCGACGCTGCATGCGTCTCGTTCACCATGCCTGTACTCGTCCTTGCTGAGCACGATCACCGCTCGCTCAAGTCGTCTACGCTCAATGCGCTGTCGGCGGCGCAAAAGTTGGGTGGTGAAGTGCATGTCCTGGTGGCAGGAAACGATGCCGGCGGAGCGGCTGACGCGGCAGCCAAAGTCGTCGGCGTAGCGAAGGTCCTCCTCGCCGACGCGCCGCAGCTCGCTTACCCCACGGCCGAAGCAGTCGCCGGTGTGCTGTTGTCGTTGGCCAACAGCGGTAGCTACACGCATTTCGTGGCGCCCGCCACGGGCTTCGGCAAGAACGTCATGCCGCGTGTCGCTGCGAAGCTCGACGTCGCCCAGGTTTCCGATGTGATGGCCGTGGAGTCGCCCGACACATTCGTGCGGCCAATCTACGCGGGCAATGCATTCGCGACCGTGCAGGCCACCGATGCGGTCAAGGTGCTCACCATTCGGACGACGGCATTCGACCCGGCGGCATCCGGCGGCGCGACCGCGCCGATCGAGCGCATCGACGTTGCTGCCGACGACGGTGTCACCAAGGTGGTGAGCCAGGAGCTCACGAAGACGGCGCGGCCCGAGCTGGGCAGCGCTCGCATCATCGTGTCCGGTGGACGCGGGCTTGGGAGCGGGGAAAATTTCCGCATGCTGGAGCAGTTGGCCGACAAGCTGAACGCCGCGATTGGTGCGTCACGCGCCGCGGTCGATGCGGGCTACGTGCCGAACGACTACCAAGTGGGTCAGACCGGCAAGATCGTTGCGCCGGACCTGTATATCGCGGTGGGGATCTCCGGCGCGATCCAGCACCTTGCGGGCATGAAGGATAGCAAGGTGATCGTGGCGATCAACAAGGATCCCGAGGCGCCGATCTTCCAGATCGCCGACTACGGCCTGGTCGGCGACCTGTTCGAGCTCATCCCGGCGCTCACCGCCGAATTGGGCTGACCGCGCTTCTCCTGCCTCGCGCGACGACGCGCTGCTGATCCCGCGCACAGCACGCCGGCCGCGCGGCCGCATGGGCGTTTGCGCGATTAGAATGCCGGCGCCCGGCGCAATGCGGTAGGCTAGTCGCTCTCATTCCTGCGTCACTCCTCCGCCATGAGCACTTACCGCGCGCCGCTGGCCGACATGCATTTCGTCCTCAATGAGTTGGCCGGGCTCGAGGCGGTAGCCGGTCTGCCCGGTTGCGAGGAGGCGACGCCCGACACGGTTGCCGCGATCCTGCAGGAAGCATCGCGCTTCGCAACCGATGTGCTCGATCCTCTCAACCGTACCGGCGACCTCGAAGGATCGAAGCGCCAGCCCGATGGCTCGGTCACGACGCCCAAGGGATTCAAGGAAGCGTACCGGCAGTTCATCGAGAATGGCTGGAACGGGCTCACCAAGCCGACGGCGTATGGCGGTCAGGGATTGCCGCAGCTCGTGTCGACGCCGGTGGAGGAAATGTGGCACGCGGCCAACATGGCGTTCGATCTGTGCCCGCTTCTCACGCAGGGCGCGATCGAGGCGCTGGAGCTCTGCGGAACGCCAGAGCAGAAATCGACGTATCTGCCGCATATGGTGGCGGGCACTTGGGCGGGCACGATGAACCTGACGGAGCCGCAGGCGGGCTCCGATCTCGCGGCGGTGCGCACGCGCGCGGTCCCGCAGGGCGACGGGACGTACAAGCTCTTCGGCCAGAAGATCTTCATCACGTTCGGCGAGCACGACCTCACCGACAACATCGTGCATCTGGTGCTCGCCCGCACGCCCGACGCGCCCGAAGGCGTCAAAGGCATATCGCTCTTCCTGGTGCCGAAGTTCCTGGTGAACGCCGACGGTTCACTCGGTGCGCGCAACGACGTCGCCTGCGTGTCCCTCGAGCACAAGCTCGGCATCCATGCGAGCCCGACCGCCGTGCTGTCCTATGGAGACAAGGGTGGCGCGGTGGGTTACCTGGTCGGGCAGGAAAATCGCGGTCTCGAGTACATGTTCATCATGATGAACCTCGCGCGCTTTTCGGTCGGCATGGAAGGCGTCGGCATCTCGGAACGGGCGTACCAGCGGGCCGTCAGCTACGCGCGCGATCGGGTGCAAGGCAAGCCCGTCGGCGAAAGCGGGAGCAGGGGGCCGATCATCGAGCATCCGGACATTCGCCGGATGCTGATGACGATGCGCGCGTACACGGAAGCCATGCGCGCACTCGGTTACGTCACCGCGTCGGCGATGGATCACGCGCGTCACGAGCCGGACGCGAAAGCCAGGGCGCAACACCAGGCGTTCGTGGATCTGATGATCCCGATCGTGAAGGGCTGGTTCACCGAGACGGCGCAGGAAGTGGCCTACCTCGGCGTGCAGGTCCACGGCGGCATGGGCTTCATCGAGGAAACGGGTGCCGCGCAGTACTACCGCGACGCGCGCATCATCACGATCTACGAAGGGACCACGGGGATCCAGGCCAACGATCTGATCGGTCGCAAGACCGCGCGCGATGGTGGCGCCACGGCACGCGCGGTGGCAGGCGATATCGACCGGGTGGCAGCGCATTGCGCATCGCATGCAAATGCGTCGCTGCGCGCCATCGGCATGCCCCTGGCGGTCGCAGCCGCGGCGCTGCAAGCGGCGATCGAATGGATGGTTCCGGCTTACGGCACCAAGGTACGCGCCGCGCATGCAGCAGCCGTGCCGTACCTGAAGCTCTGGGGCCTGGCATGCGGCGGCTGGCAGATGGCGCGCGCGGCGCTGGTTGCAGCAAAGCATCTCGCGGATGCCGACGGTGATGCCGATTTCATGCGCGCAAAGATCGCCACCGCCGTGTACTACGCGGAGTGCCTGCTGCCGCAAGCCGATGGTTTGTCGCGTGCGATCACCGAAGGCAGCGACGCTGCGCTCGCGCTGACACCCGAGCAGTTCGAGCGCGCCTGACGCCCGACCTGCCTGGCGTCGCCGCATGGCGACGCTCCGGCGTGAGGTCGTCGGACCAGTACCGACACGAAATTCGGTGCCGCGCGGACTGCGCCGCGATGCGCCGCGCTCGGATCATGGCAGGACTCGATCAGCACGGTATCGCTCATGCACCTGCATTGCTGGCTCCTGCGTCTCGTGGCCGCGTTGTCGCTCTGTACGTGTCTCGTGCAAGCCGCCGCGGCACAATCCTCCAACGATTCTCTGGCGGTCGTGCCACCGATCGGGCCGGGCACTTATCCGGTGGCTTGCAGCAACGTCGCACAGGACTTCTCGCGGCTGACGCCCGGCGATACGCCTGACGCCTATTGGGAGGGCGAGCCTGGTCCCAATGGCGGCCGCTATGTGACTTCGCTGCTTGCCGATCCGGCCAACGCGCTCGTCGTCAACTTCAATCTGCCGGACGACAAGGAGCTCTTCGGACGCTTTGCAGGCTCGCAGCTGAGCTACCTGGTTCTGGTGTGCTATCCGACGGGCAGCGACAACGCGCGCGCTGATTACGTCCTGCCCAGCGGCAAGGCGGTGCCCAGGATGCAGCGCGGCGCCGAGGCGCCGCTGTTCGCGACCGATCGCGCACGCTATCCGGCCGTCCTGTTCTCGCACGGCTTGAGCGGCAGTCCGCTGTCCGCCGATTACCTGGATGCCGTGACGCTGCTGGCGAGCTACGGCTATGTCGTGATCGCACCGTTCCATGGCGATGCGCGCATCGCCGATATCCAGCTCGAGGACCTGAACGACCTTGCTTACGCGATTCTGCACTTCAGCGACTACACTGCCATGCAGGCCGCGCGCCCGCTTTCGCTCAGTGCAGCACTCGACGCGGTGCTTGCGAACCCTGCGTTCGCTGCACGGATCGATCCGGCGCAGATCGGCGGCTTTGGGGGCAGCCTCGGCGGCGAATCGCTGCTCTTGATGGCGGGCGCTCGCCTCACGACGACCATCGGCTTGTCGTCGAAGCAGGTGGAGAACGACACGCGGCTGAAAGCGGCTGTGGGATATGTGCCGTATTTCGGCCAGGTCATCCTGCCTGCATTCGGCCGTGATCAGCATGGACTCGACGGGATGACGCTGCCCTATCTTGCCATCAGCGGAACCGCCGACACGGTGGCGCCGATCGCGCAGACAGCGATCGGCATGGACCGCCTGACGTTCACGCGCGAGCTGGTAGCGCTCGAAGGCGTGCAGCACGGCTTCGACCGCACGGCGTCACCGGATATCTTCACCTGGTCGCTCACGTTCCTTGGCGGCAACGTGCAGGATGACCCCATCATGCGCGCGCGGAGCGCACGCATGACGCAGGTCGCCGGCGGCGGCGCCGACATGCTGCTGCTCGACTACGTTGCGCCGTTGCCTCCGAATGCCGACCAGCGCATCGCCATCGAGTATTACAACGCGGCGCTGAACCACTATTTCATCACCGCGGAGCCCGCCGAGGCTGCCATGCTCGACGCGGGAATCGTCGTGCCCGGCTGGCGGCGGACGGGCTTCGATTTCAAGGTTCATGCCGTCGACTCGCCGAACGGCCGGTCGGCGTGCCGGTTTTTCGGCACGCCGGGCATCGGGCCGAGTTCGCACTTCTTCACGATCGACGCGGCCGAGTGCGCGAAGGTCAAGGCGAATCCGTTCTGGACTTACGAAGGCCTTGCGTTCAACGCCGACGCGCCGGTGCTCGAGGATTGCCCGTCGGATCGCGTGCCGGTGGTGAGGCTCTACAACAATGGCATGGGCGGGCAGGCGAACCATCGCTTCGTGACGAGCCACAGCGAGATTCGCGCCATGCTGGCGCAAGGCTGGATCCGCGAAGGCGCGGTGTTCTGCGGCTTGCCTTGACGTCCGAGGTCGCTGCGACGGGCGCGATGGCCACAGCCGGGTCAATGCACGCGCGCGCCGCCGAGCTGCCGCTCCACGAGGATGAGCTCGCCTTCGAGCTGATCGACGGCAAAGCGCGTCGCATCCTCGTCCTGGCCTTCGCCCAGACGACCCATCGCATCCTTCAGCGCTTCCACGAGCATGCCCGCATGCTGCAGCCGTTCACGCGCCACCGGCCCGTCCACCTTCGCCTCGGCGAGCGCCTGCAGCTCCTCGATCGTGCTGCGCAGGCTGACCTCGAGCTGCGCGATGCGGCGGAAGAGGGCGTACGAGCCGGCACTGATCACCGGCGCATGCAGCTTGCTGCGTTCCTTGGGACGGCGTCCGCGCGGCACGCGTCAGCAGGATGGGGAGCGGCGGTCGGCCATGCCGGATTTTGCGCGCGCGAGGTGCGTTCCGGCAACTCGGCAGGTCCGACGGCGGCCGGGCAATGGCCGCGCGCGTTGCACGCTCGGTAAAGCTTGCGCGCTTCGATGCTCGACCCCTTGCCATAATCGAGCATGGCGATCCGTGACGCGTCCTCCAAAGCCGAGCGTGCCGACGGTCCATCCGCCGGCGTGCCGCTGCGATTCGGCATCGACCTCGGCGGCTCGAAGATCGAGATCATCGCGCTCGACAGCGCCGGCCAGGAGCGGCTGCGCAGGCGCGTGGCCACGCCGCAGGGCGACTACCAGGCCACGCTGGCCGCCGTCGCGGCGCTCGTCGACGAGGCCGAACGCGAGCTCGGCGCACGCGGCAGCGTGGGTGTAGGCACACCAGGTTCGATCTCCCGCGCGACCGGCCTCCTGCGCGGGTCCAATTCCGTGTGCCTGAATGGTCAGCCGATCCGCCGCGACCTCGAGCGGGTACTGGATCGCGCAGTGCGCATCACCAACGACGCCAACTGCTTCGCCCTCTCGGAAGCCACCGACGGCGCGGGCGCGGGTGCCGAAGTCGTGTTCGGCGCCATTCTCGGCACGGGGGTGGGCGCCGGCATCGTGGTACGCGGGCAGGTGCTCGACGGACCGAACGCCATCGCGGGCGAATGGGGTCACAACCCCTTGCCATGGCCGCGCGACGACGAGCGTCCCGGCCGCCGTTGCTTTTGCGGGCAGCATGGCTGCATCGAGACCTTCCTGGCCGGACCGGGCATCGCGGCCGACCACGCCGCGCACACGGGTGCACGCTTGCCGGCGCCGGACATCGTGGCCGCTGCAGCCCTTGGCGATGCGGCGTGCAACGCGACGCTGGCACGCTACGAGGAGCGGCTCGCCCGCGCGCTCGCGCATCTCATCAACATTCTCGACCCGGACGTCGTCGTGCTCGGTGGCGGACTGTCGAACATCGACCGCCTGTACGAGAACGTTCCGCGCTACTGGGGCGACTACGTCTTCTCGGACCGGGTCGATACGCGCCTGGTCCGTCACGCCTACGGTGATTCGAGCGGCGTGCGCGGTGCAGCGTGGCTGTGGAACACGTGAGCTACATGTTCACGTAGTTGGGGCCCCCGCCGCCTTCGGGTGGCACCCAGTGGATGTTCTGGCGCGGATCCTTGATGTCGCAGGTCTTGCAGTGCACGCAGTTCGGCGCGTTGATCTGCAGACGCTTGCCGCCGGCCGCATCATCGACGAACTCGTAGACGCCAGCGGGACAGTAGCGCGCTTCAGGACCGGCATAGACCGCCAGGTTGACGGCCACGGGAATGGCCGGATCGCGCAGCCGCAGATGCACCGGCTGGTTCTCCTCGTGATTCGTGTTCGACAGGAACACCGAGGACAGCTTGTCGAAGGTCACCACGCCGTCGTAGCGTGGATACTCGATCGGCTGCGCTTGCGCGGCCGGCACGAGGGAGGCGTTATCGGGCTCGTGATGCCGCAGCGTCCAGGGCACGAGCGCACCAAGGCCGAGATCGTTCAGCCACATATGGACGCCGCCGTGCACGGTGCCGGCCCACATGCCCCACTTCAAGCCCGGCTTGACGTTGCGAACCTTGTAGAGATCGTCGTGTACCCAAGACGCGCGCCAGCTTGCGGCATACGCGTCCAGGCGATCCTGCGCGCGCCCGGCCGCAAGCGCCGCGGATGCCGCTTCCGCGGCCAGCATGCCGGTCTTCATGGCGTTGTGCGTGCCCTTGATGCGCGGCACGTTGAGAAAGCCGGCGCCGCAGCCGATGAGCGCGCCGCCGGGGAACGTCACCTGCGGCACCGACTGCAGCCCGCCTTCGCTGATGGCGCGTGCGCCGTAGCCAAGGCGCTTGCCGCCATCGAACGTGGGCCGCACATCGGGATGAACCTTGAAGCGCTGAAATTCGTCGTACGGCGAAAGATACGGGTTCGCGTAGTTCAGGTGAACGACGAACCCTGCCGCGACGAGCCGCTCGCCGAAGTGATACATGAACGAGCCGCCGCCCGTGTGCGCGTCCAGCGGCCAGCCCTGGCTGTGCATCACCAGGCCGGGACGATGCTGGCCGGGCGCGACCTCCCAGAGCTCCTTGATGCCGATGCCGTACTTCTGCGGATCGACACCGTCGCGCAGGTTGAACCGCGCCATCAGCTCTTGCGACAGGGATCCGCGCGCGCCTTCGGCGAACAGCGTGTACTTGGCGAGCAGCTCCATGCCCGGCTGGTACTCGGGCTTGTGCGAGCCGTCGCGCGCGACGCCCATGTCACCGGTTGCCACGCCGCGCACGGCGCCGCGGTCGTCGTACAGCACTTCGGTCGCCGGGAAGCCGGCGTAGATCTCGACGCCGAGCGCTTCGGCCTGCGTGGCGAGCCAACGGCAGACATTACCCAGGCTGACGATGTAGTTGCCATGATTGCGCATCAGCGGCGGCAACAGCGCTTCGGGAACGCGGTACGACTTGCGCTCGGTCAGGATGACGAAGCGATCGTCGCTGACCGGCGTGTCGAGCGGCGCGCCGCGCGCCTTCCAGTCGGGCAGGAGCTCGTTGAGCGCGCGCGGATCGATCACGGCGCCCGACAGGATGTGCGCGCCAATCTCGGCTCCCTTCTCGAGCAGGCACACCGAG
The DNA here is from genome assembly GCA_035475895.1 of Casimicrobiaceae bacterium. GTDB lineage: Bacteria > Pseudomonadota > Gammaproteobacteria > Burkholderiales > Casimicrobiaceae > VBCG01. Next base: position 92,222 of record DATILY010000011.1, read on the forward strand.
ATCTCGCGGGACGATTGGGCGGCAAGTTGCTTGAGACGGATGGCGGCGCTGAGACCGGCGGGGCCGCCGCCGACGATCACCACGTCGTACTCCATCGATTCGCGTGCCACGGCAGTCTCCCTGCACGCGGTCGGGCGCAAAGGAGCGCCTGAAGAATCGTCGTGCAACGTCAATTATAATGATCCGCCGCTCTTGCATCGGTGCTGCCCCATGTCCACGCGCCTCCTGATCCCTTGCCGCCGCTGCAGCCGCTGCGCTCCGTTCGACCAGAGTGCGATTCATTGATCGCGGGAAATCGATGCAACCTCTGTGGACACCGAGTGTGGGACGCGTCGAAGGCGCGAACGTCACCGCGCTCGGGCGACGCCTCGGTGCGCGTCACGGCGTGGACCTGACGAGCTACGCGGCACTCTGGCAATGGTCGATCGATCACAAGTGGGACTTCTGGCGCGCGGTATGGGAAGACGGCGAGGTGATCGGGACCCCCGGCGAGCGGGTGCTCGAGGATGCCGACCGCATGCCTGGTGCACGCTGGTTCCCCGAGGGGCGGCTCAATTTCGCCGAGAACCTGCTCGAGCGGCGTCGGGCGGACGACGACGGCGATGCCATGGTGTTCTGGGGCGAGGACAAGGTCCGCCGGCGCCTGTCGCATGCGCAGGTGCACGCGCTCGCGGCGCGTGTCGCCGGCGCGCTCGTCGGTCATGGCGTCGTGGCGGGCGATCGCGTCGCTGGCTACCTGCCGAATCTCCCTGAAACGATCATCAGCATGCTGGGGGCCACGGCGCTCGGGGCGGTGTGGTCCTCCTGCTCGCCCGATTTCGGCCCGCAGGGCGTGGTCGATCGCTTCGGGCAGATCGAGCCTCGCGTGCTCGTGACGGTCGACGGCTACTGGTACAACGGCAAGGCCGTGCCGATCCTCGACAAGGTCGCCGAAGTCGCGGCGCGGCTTCCTTCGGTCGAGCGCATCGTCGTGGTGCCGTATCTGGATCCGGCGCTTCCGCGCAGCGCTTTGAACGGCATCGCGAACGCGGTGCTGTGGGACACCTGGCTCGCGCCGCACCTGCCCGGGCCGTTGCCGTATGCGCGGCTGCCGTTCGACCACCCCGTCTATATCCTGTACTCGTCGGGCACCACCGGCGTGCCCAAATGCATCGTGCACGGCGCCGGCGGCACGCTGCTCCAGCATCTGAAGGAACACCGGCTGCAAGGAGACATCAAGCCCGGTGACCGCCTCTTCTACTTCACCACCTGCGGCTGGATGATGTGGAACTGGCTTGCGTCGGGGCTCGCCTCGCGCGCCACCTTGCTGTTGTTCGACGGCTCGCCGTTCGTGCAGCGCGGCCGCATCCTGTGGGAGCTCGCGCAGGCCGAGCGCATGACCCACTTCGGCACGTCGGCCAAGTACATCGACTCGCTGAAGAAAGTCGCGCTCGTGCCGCGCAAGGACTACGACCTCACGGCGCTGCACACCATGTTCTCCACCGGCAGCCCGCTCGCGCCCGAAAGCTACGACTACATCTACCAGACGGTGAAGGACGATCTGCTGCTCTCCTCCATCTCGGGGGGAACGGACATCGTCTCGTGTTTCGCCCTTGGAGCGCCGACGCTGCCGGTGTGGCGCGGCGAGATCCAGTGCCGCGGCCTCGGCATGGACGTCGACGTGTTCGACGAGCACGGACGCTCCGTTCGGCAGCAGAAGGGCGAGCTCGTGTGCAAGACCCCATTCCCGTCGATGCCGATCGGATTCTTCAACGATCCCTCCGGGGCCAAGTATCGCGCCGCGTATTTCGAGCGCTTTCCCGGCGTGTGGTGCCACGGCGACTGGTGCGAGATCACCGAGCATGACGGCGTCGTCATCTACGGTCGCTCCGACGCGACGCTCAATCCGGGCGGCGTGCGGATCGGCACGGCGGAGATCTATCGTCAGGTCGAGCAGCTCCCGGAAGTGGTCGAGAGCCTCGTCATCGGCCAGGACTGGCCGCCCGGCGAGCTCGGTGACGTGCGCGTCGTGCTGTTCGTCAAGCTGCAGGAGGGCATGACGCTCGACGAGGCGCTGGTGGAGCGCATCCGTGCCTGCATCCGCGCCAATACGACACCACGGCACGTGCCTGCGAAGGTCGTGCAGGTGCCCGACATACCGCGCACCAAGAGCGGCAAGATCGTCGAGCTCGCGGTGCGCAACGTGGTGCACGGACAACCGGTGCGCAACATCGACGCGCTTGCCAATGCGGAAGCGCTGGAAAGCTTCCGCGATCGTCCCGAGCTGCGCACGTGATCCGGGAGGCGCTGCCGCTTCGCCGGTGCACCTGTCGTTCGGGCGCCGGGTCGGGCGCAAACCCTGGTGGGCCAGCGCCGTGACCCTGCTTGCCATCCTCGCAGCGCTCGGGCTCGAGCAATGGCGTCCCTGTCCGTGGCGCGCCGGCCTCGAGCGGGCCTTTCTCGATTACGCGCGCGCGCTGGAGCGGCGCTTCAATGGGGGCACGACCGGGCAGGGCATCGCTGCAGCCGCGCTCGCGCTGGCGCCCCCGCTGCTGCTCGCCGGGCTGCTGTGGTGGGCAGCTGAGCGATTGCATCCGGCGGCGGGCTTGGCCGTCGACGTCCTCGTCCTGTATTCCCTGATGGGTTTTCGGCGCTTCAGCCACGCGGTGTCGACGATCATCGCGGCATTGCGGGCAAGCGACGTCACGCTGGCGCGCCGCGCGCTCGCCGGTTGGCGCGGCGGGTGGACGGCCGAGCTCTCCACGGCTGACATCGCGCGGCTGTCCATCGAGCGCGGCATCGTGGACGCCTACCGGCATGTCTTCGCCGTCCTGTTCTGGTTCCTCGTGCTGCCCGGTCCGGTTGGTGCGGTGCTCTATCGGCTGGCCACGCTGCTCGCAGACGAGTGGCGCGCCGAGCCCGCACGCGGCGACACGACGCCCCTGGCGCGCGATCGCGGCACGTTCGGCCGCCCCGCGCGCGAGCTGCTCGCGCTGCTCGACTGGATTCCCGTGCGTCTCACCGCCCTCTCGTTCGCCGTCGTCGGCGACTTCGAGGATGCGATCTATTGCTGGCGCACGCAGCCCGGGGACTGGCCCGCGAGCGATGGCGGCGTTCCGGTCGGCATCCTGCTCGCAAGCAGTGGAGGCGCCCTGGGTGTCGAAGTCGGCGGTCCGGTGCAGTTGCTCAGTGGAGAGCCCGAGGAGCGGCCCGTGATCGGCATGGGTGAGCCCGCCGATGTGGAGCTCCTGCCTTCGGCCGTGGGGCTGGTGTGGCGCGCGCTGGTGCTGTGGCTGGTGCTCACGCTGCTCTTGACGCTCGCCAACTGGGCGCCGTAGCGCAGACGGGCCGCGCTCAGCCGCCCGGGCTGGGCAGGTCATCTTTGCCATACACGCGATAGACCCCGGCGTCGCCGGGAATCGGCGGCATGGTGGCCGACCACGCGGCGTAGCGATCGCGCAACGCGGCGAAGCGCTCCGGGTGACGGCGCGCAAGGTTGGCGCGCTCCCGGCCGTCGTGGTCGAGGTCGAACAGGAATTCGGAACCGTCGATCGCGATGTATTTCCACGCGCCCGCGCGCAGGGCGCGCTGATCGCGATGCTTCATGCGCCAGAAGAGCTCGCGCGGTTGCAGGGCCGATGGTTCGCGCAGCACCGGCCCAAGATCGACGCCATCCAGCGCATGGCCCGCATCGGCCGCAACGCCAGCCGCCGTGAGGAACGTCGCGACCCAGTCCATGGTGATCGCCAGCTGCGCGGTGACGCCGCCCGGCGCAATGACGTCGGGCCAGCGCGCGATCAGCGGCACGCGAATGCCGCCTTCGAGCAGGTCCATCTTCTGGCCGACGAATGGCCATGTATCGGAGTAGCGCTCGCCGCCATTGTCGCTGGTGAACACGATGAGCGTGTGCGCGTCGGCGCCGCTTTGCGCGAGCGCCTGCACGACGCGGGCGATGCCCTCGTCCATCTGGCGCACCATCGTCCGGTACGCGTGCACGGACCCGCCGTCGAGATGGTAGAGCGCGTTGCCGATGCGGTGTGATTCCGCGCGATCGTCCCGCGTCTCCCAGGGCCAATGCGGGGCGGTGTAGTGCAGGCTCAGCAGGAACGGCTTGTCCGCGCGGGCAGCCCGCTCGATGAAGTCGACGGCACGCTCGCTGAACAGGTCGGTGACGTAGCCTTCGCGATGGCACTCCGACTCGTTGTCGTACAGGTCGTGCACGCCGTGCCAATCGCAGTGACGGAAGTAATCGATCCCGCCGCCCAGCGTGCCGAAGAATTCGTCGTAGCCGCAGCGTCGTGGACCGAAGTGCGGCGGATAGCCCAGGTGCCACTTGCCGACGAGCGCCGTCGCATAGCCCGCCGCCCGCAGCATGCCGGGCAAGGTCGGAACCGCAGGGGAAAGGCCCAGCTCGGGATTGCCGCGCGTGCGAGCGGACAATGGCTCCTCGGCGCCGCCGCGTATGCGGTACTGGTAGCGGCCGGTCATCAGCGCGAAGCGCGTCGGCGAGCACACGGGCGAGTTGGCATAGCCGTCGGTGAAGCGCAGCCCCTCCTGTGCCAGGCGATCGAGCGTCGGCGTCACGTCGGCGCGCGCACCGTAGCAGCCGACGTCGGCATAGCCGAGGTCGTCCGCGAGGATGAACACGAAGTTGGGCCGGTGCGCGTGCGTCATGGTTGCGACGACGGCGCCTCAACGCGCCGGATCGCGTGCAGCGTCGGACTCGGCTGCCAGCGCATGCAGGAGCTCGACACGCTGCGGCGCGATGGCCCCCGTTGCGACAGCGGCCTGCACTGCGCAGCCGGGCTCGCGGTCGTGCCGGCAATCCCGGAAGCGGCAGCGCTCGACGAGCCCGCGCAGCTCGACAAAGGCATGCTCCAGCACGTCGCGCGGATAGTGCGCGAGGCCGAAGACGCTCATGCCGGGCGAATCGATCAGCCAGCCGCCCGCGGTAAGCGGATACAGCCGCGTCGACGACGTCGTGTGCTTGCCGGCGCGCAGCGCCGCGGACACGGTTTCGGTGCGCGCGCGCGCCGAAGGTGCCGCCACCGCGTTGAGGATCGTCGACTTGCCCATGCCGGACTGGCCGATGAGCACGCTCCGCTGCCCGGCGAGCCAGGGCAGCAGCGCTTCTGCATGCTCGCGCGCGCACAGGCGCACCACCGCGTAGCCCAGCCGCTCGTAGGGCGCCAGTCGCTGCTCCAGGGCGGCGAAACCCGGCAAGTCCGACTTGTTCGCCACCAGCACGAAGCGGCACGACTCCGCTTCGGCGCCGATGATCCAGCGGTTGAGCAGGTGCTCGTCGATCGCGACGTCCGGCGCGACCACGCCGATCACCTGCGACACGTTGGCCGCGATGAGCTTTTCCTTGAACGCATCCGAACGATAGAAAAGGCTCGTGCGCGGCTCGAGCGCCTCGATGGCGCCGCCTCCGGCGACTGCCTGCACGCGCACGCGATCGCCGCAGGCAAGCACGAGCGCACGGCCTTTTTGCACGCAGTCCAGCGTGCCTCCCCGGTCGAGGGCCACCGTCGTGTGGCGTCGAAACGTCGCAACGACCAGGCCCGGCTCGCCGGCGGTTACGCTGCCGCGCGACGCGGCCGACGCGCGGTGCGCTGCGCCGCTCAGGCGAACAGGCGCTCGATCTTCGCAGCGCAGATGACGTCGTTGAGCGTCACGCCACCCGCGGAATGAGTGGACCAGGTGACCGTGCACCGTGCATAGCCGACGGCGAGGTCGGGGTGATGGTCTTCGTGGTGAGCGATCCAGGCGACCGCATTCACGAAAGCCATCGTGTCGTGGTAGTCGTCGAACGCGAACGGCTTGACGAGCCGATCACCCGCGGTCGTCCATCCCGGCAGCGTTGCCGCGTGCGCTGCGAGCTCGTCGGCACCCAGACGCGGCGCGTCCGGCCGGCACCGCATGGCCGCAAGCGCGAGCAGGCGTGTGTCGAGCGCGGGTCGCTCGCTGCCCGTCATGCCGTTGCCCCTTGCAGGCGCGCCACGCGAATGGCGGCGGGCGGATGCGAGTCGTAGAACGCCGAATGCAATGGGTCGGGCGTGAGCGTGGCCGCGTTGTCTTCGTAGAGCTTCACCAGCGCGCTCACCAGCGCCTCGGCCGAGGCATTGCGCGCGGCAAAGCCATCGGCTTCGAATTCGTGCTTGCGCGAATAGCGTGCGGCCAGCGGCGAGAGGATGAACGTGAATACCGGCAGCGCGAGCAGGAACAGCGCCAGTGCGACACCCGGACGCGCATGCGCGGTGCCGGCGAGATCGGCGGGAATGCCCAGCCCGACGTAGAACCAGTCGCTGTCGGCAAGCGCTGCCAGCAGCGCGAGGAACGCGAGCGAGAACACGGCGGACCAGACGATGCGCTTGACGACGTGGCGCAGCTTGTAGTGGCCGAGCTCGTGCGCCAGGATCGCCTCGATCTCGGAAGGGACGAGGCGCTCGAGCAGCGTGTCGAAGAACACGATCCGCCTTGCCTTGCCGAAGCCCGTGAAGTACGCGTTGCCATGCCCCGAGCGCTTGGAGCCGTCCATGACGAACAGTCCCGCGACCGCGAAGCCGCAGCGCGCCAGCAGCTGCTCGATCCGCTCGCGCGCAGCGCCTGCGGGCAGCGGCGTGAACCGGTTGAACAGCGGAGCGATCACGGTGGGATAGAGGAACAGCATCAGCAGCTGGAAGCCGAACCACACGACCCATGCCCACAGCCACCACAGCGTGCCCGCGCGCGCCATGAGCCACAGGATGGCCAGCGCGAGCGGCAGTCCGAGGACGATGCCGACGGCAAAGCCCTTCGCCAGGTCGAGCAGCCACAAGCGCAGCGTCGTGCGGTTGAAGCCGAAGCGCGCTTCGAGCCTGAAGGTGCGATACCACGCGAAGGGCAGGCCGACGACACCGCCGATGAAGCCGACGCCGGCGAGCAGCAGCACATCGCGCCAGATCGGTGCCAAGTCGAGCGCTTCGGTCCAGCGCAGCAGCAGGGCGAGGCCGCCACCGAGCGTCATGCCGATGAGCACCAGCGCGTCGACCAGCGTTTCGATGACGCCGAGGTGCTGCTTGGCGATCGTGTAGTCCGCCGCCTTGCGGTGGGCGGCGAGGCCGATGCTCGGGGCGAACGCCGGTGGAACCGCGTCGCGATGCGCGGCCACGAAGGCGACCTGGCGGCGGGCGAGCCACAGCCGCAGCGCGAGCGATGCGGCCCAGGCCACCACGAACACGCCCGTGAAGAGCGGGGCTTCGAGAGCCATGCGGATGAGCCAGCGCCGCGTGGACGCTGTGCTACATTGGTCCTTCATTCTACGCGAACGCGATGCCCCAGGACCCGAACCGCCTGATCTGGATCGACCTCGAGATGACGGGTCTCAAGCCCGACACCGACCGCATCCTCGAGATGGCGCTGGTCATCACCGATCACGACCTCGCAGTGGTGGCGCAGGCGCCGGTGTGGGTGCTGCACCAGGACGACGCCACGCTGGGCGCCATGGATTCGTGGAACCGCAGCACGCACGGTCGTTCGGGACTCATCGACAAGGCGCGCGCATCCCCGCTTGGCGACAGCGACGTCGAAGCCGCCGCGCTTGCGTTCCTGCGCGAGCACGTGCCAGCCAAGGCGTCGCCCATGTGCGGCAACTCGATCTGCCAGGATCGGCGCTTCCTCGCACGCTGGATGCCCACGCTCGAGGACTACTTCCACTACCGCAACCTCGACGTGTCTACGCTGAAGGAGCTGGCGCGGCGCTGGCAGCCCGAGCTCGTCAAGGGCGTGCCGAAGGAAGGCAAGCACGAAGCCCTCGCCGACGTGCAGGAGTCGATCGAGGAGCTGCGTTACTACCGGCAGCACTTCCTGCGCACGGCGAGCGCCTAGCGCTTGCGGGCCAGCGTGAGCCCGTCGCCGATGCTGAGCAGGCACGCGTCGACGCGCTGGTCGTCGTGGATCTTGCGGTTGAGCCGCCGCAATGCGGCCGTATCGGCGTCATCGTGTGCCGGATCCACCACCCAGCCGGACCATAGCGTGTTGTCGATCGCGACGAGCCCGCCGGGCCGCAGCAGTCGCAGGCAGTGCTCGTAGTAGTCGTCGTAGCCCGCCTTGTCGGCATCGATGAACGCGAAGTCGAACGAGCCCTCGCCTTGGCTCGCGAGCGCGCGCAACGTGTCCGCCGCAGGGCCGATGCGCAGCTCGATGCGCCCGTTCACCCCGGCTTCGCGCCAGTAGCGTTCGGCGATCGCCGTCCATTCGCGGCTGATGTCGCAGCACACGAGCCGTCCGTCGTCCGGCAGCGCCGAGGCCATGGCGAGCGCACTATAACCGGTGAACGTGCCGATCTCGATCGCGCGGCGGGCGGCCTGCACGCGCACGAGCAGCGCGAGGAAGGTGGCCTCGTCGGCGCCGATCTGCATGCCCGCCTGTGGCAGCTGCGCGGTCTCCTCGCGCAGCCGGCGCTGCACATCGGTCTCGCGCGCGCCGACGGTGCGAACGTAATCGTCAAGAGGGGCTGGCAGCAACGAGCGGTGGTAGTCCAAAGCACCTCCGGGAAGGTGGATTTGCGATAATAAACCGCCATGAAATTCTGCAGCGCCTGCGGGTCCTCCGATCTCGCGTTTCGCGTTCCGCCCGACGATACGCTGCCCCGTCACGTGTGCGCAGCCTGCGGGATCATTCACTACCAGAATCCCAAGGTCGTCGTCGGCTGCCTGCCCGAATGGGACGGCCGCGTGTTGCTCTGCAAGCGCGCCATCGAGCCGCGGCGCGGGCTGTGGACGCTTCCCGCCGGCTTTCTGGAGAACGGCGAGACGCTGGAGACCGGGGCTGCGCGGGAGACGCTCGAGGAAGCGGGTGCGCGCGTGGACATGGGCCCGCTGTGCGCGGTGATCAGCCTGCCACAGATCAGCCAGGTCTACATGATGTTCCGCGCGCGGCTGCGCGATCTCGACTTCCACGCCGGCACGGAAAGCCTCGAGGTCGCGTTGTTCGAAGAGGCCGACATTCCGTGGGAGCAGATCGCCTTTCGCACCATCGGCCGCACGCTGCGGCGCTATTTCCTCGATCGCACGCTCGGCCGCTTCGAGCTGCATGTGAGCGCCATCGAGCGGCGGCCGCCCCTCGCACCCGACCTGCTCGCGGCCGGGTGACTGGCCGGCGTACGTTTCAACGGGTGCACGCGACCAGGGTCACCACCTCGGTTTCGCGCGCCTGCACCAGGTCGCGCAGCGCGGCGCAATGGTCGCCTTGCCAGCACAGCGTGTAATCGGACGTGTAGGTCGAAGCGCTGAGACGCAGCTGGGCCAGTGGCGGGAGCGTCGGCCGCCAGCGCCACATGCCATCGACGAGCCGGGCGCCCGGCGGCGGCTCCATGCCCGCGCCGAATCCGCCGATGCGGCTCTGCACGAGGGCCAGCCGGTCGTCCACGACGCGGTAATCCTCTTCCCAGCGCGTCTTCTCGATCGAGTGGTGCCACGCCAGCGTGAACGCATCGGCCGGAATCGTGGCGCGCAGCGCGCCTGCGACCAGCAGGCAGACGGCGTTCACTGCGCGGGCCTCAGCGTTGCAGCGGCGCCTGCGCAGCAGGCTGCGCGCGCACGGCACGCGTGCGCCACAGATGCCACGCGAGGAACAGCGCGCTCGCGACGAAGCCCGCCTGGTCGGTCCACGGGATGGCCGCCACGAGCAGGGCTGCCGCGATGAACGCAAGCATGCGCTCTGGCCATGAGATCGGCGCGCGCAGGTAGCCGATCGAGGCCGCACCCCATAAACCGATGGCGAGGAGCGTCTTGCACACGACGTAGACGACGCTCAGGAGCACCAGCTCTCCGTTCGGGCCCGTGCCCTGCAGCATCAGCGCAGGGTCGTACACCGCCATGTAGGGAATGACGAAGCCGGCGATGGCGATGTGCGTTGCCTTCCAGCCGATGCGCATCGGCGAGGCCTTGGCAATGGATGCAGCAGCGAACGCGGCGAGCGCAACCGGCGGCGTCAAGTCGGCCATGATGCCGAAATAGAACACGAACATGTGCGACACGATCAGCGGAACGCCCAGCTTGAGCAGCGCGGGCGCCGCAATGGCGCTCGTGATGATGTAGTTGGGAATCGTCGGGATGCCCATGCCGAGGATGAGGCACACCAGCATCGTCAGGAACAGCGACAGGAAGATGCTGTGGCTGCCCACCTCGAGCACGAACCCGGCGAAGTTCGACGCCGCGCCGGTGAGCGTCAGCACGCCGATGATGACACCGACGATCGCGCAGGCGATGCCGACGGCGACGGCCTGGCGCGCACCGTCGACGAGGCTCGCGCGCATGGTCTCCACCGTGGCGCGGCCACCCTTGACCAAGAGCATGACCAGCACCATCGCGCCGATCACCACCAGGATCGGCGTCACGCCATAGCGGTCGAATCCGTAACGCAGGTAGGCGCCCAGCCCGATCCCCACGACGATCCAGAACGCGTAGCGAAACGCCGCCGGCCCGATGCGCGCCGTCATCCCGGCGCCAAGGATCAGCACGGCGGTCAGCGCCAGGCCGACCAGTCCCGAGAACATGGGCGTGAAGCCGTCGAACAGCATGTACACCAGCACGGCGAGCGGCAGCATGAGGAACCACTTCTGCCGGATGGCCTGCCAGGGATTGGGACAATCCGCTTTCGGCATCCCGTGCAGATGCGCGCGGCCCGCTTCCAGGTGCACCATCCAGAACGCTGTTGCGTAGTAGAGGATGGCCGGGACGACGGCGGCCTTGACGATCGTGACGTAGGGCAGGTTGAGCGTCTCCGCCATGATGAACGCGACGGCGCCCATCACCGGCGGCATGATCTGACCGCCCATGCTCGAGGTCGCCTCGACCGCCCCTGCGAAGATCGGCGAATAACCGAAGCGCTTCATCAGCGGGATGGTGAACTGTCCGACGGTCAGCACGTTCGCCACGCCGGAGCCCGAGATCGTGCCCATCATGCCCGACGAGATGACGGCCACCTTCGCCGGACCGCCGCGCGCGTGGCCCACGAAGCCAAGCGCGACGCTGTTGAAGAGGTTGATCATCCCGGCGTGCTCGAGGAAGCTCCCGAACAGGATGAACAGGAAGATGTACGTGGCCGACACGAGCACCGGTATGCCGAAGATGCCCTCGGTGCCGAGGAACAGCTGGCCGATGATCTGGTCGATGCCGTAGCCGCGGTGCGCAATCGCGCTTGGCAGGTACTGGCCCAGAAGGCCATATAGCAGAAAGGCGCCGCAGATGATGGGCAGCGCGATGCCGAGCACCCTGCGTGCCGCTTCGAACACCATGACGATGAACACGGCACCCACGACCAGGTCGGCCAGCGTCGGATCCCCCGACCGCTGGATCAGCTCCGCTTCGAACACCAGGTGGTACAGGGCAAGCGCGAACGCCAGCACCGCGAGTGCGAGGTCGTACCACGCGATGCGCTTGCGATCTGCCCAGCCCGCGACCGGATGGATCAGGAATGCCAGCGTGAGCAGGAAGCCGACGTGAATCGAGCGCGTCGGCAGGCTGGACAACGGCGCGTAGGCCGCGATGACCAGCTGATACGCCGAGAAGGCGAGGGCAATCGCCGCGACCGCGCGCGCGGCCCAGCCGGTGAGCTCGCGCTTGACGCCGGTCTCGTCGAACGTCGCTTCTTCGGGATGGGCGAGGGTGCGGGGTTCCATGGGGTTATGGCCCTGGGCACCTCACGACACTGGATCCCAGCCTTCGCTGGGATGACATGCGCACGCTGCGCGGGCGCGTGTCACTTGATGAGGCCCACTTCCTTGTAGTACTTCTCGGCGCCGGGATGCAGCGGCACCGGCATGCCCTCGAGCGCCTTCTTGAGATCGATCGACTTGGCTGCCGAGTGCGCCGCCGCCAGCTGGTCGAGGCTCGTCCACAGCGCCTTCGTCATGCCGTACGCCGTGTCGGTGCTCACACCTTCGTGGGTCACGAGGTAGTTCTGGATTGCGACCGCGGGCACGTCGGCGGTCTGGCCGCGGTACGTGTTGGCCGGGATGGTGGCCGGCAAATAGGCCGGATCGTTGGTCTTCTTCACCACGTCCGCCGGAATGGCCACGACGACGATGTCCATGGACGTCGCCAGGTCGCGCAGCGCCGACACGCCGAGCCCCGCCGATTGCAGCGTGATGTCGATCTGCCGGTTCTTCATGAGCTCCACCGATTCACCGAACGGCAGATATTCGACCTTGGCGAAGTCCTTGTACGTGAGGCCGGCTGCGGCCAGGATCACGCGTGCATTGATCTCCGTGCCTGATTTGGGCGCACCCACCGAGATCTTCTTGCCCTTGAGGTCGGCGAGCGTCTTGATCCCGGCATCCGCGCGCGCCACGATCTGGATGTAGTTCGGGTAGATGGCGGCGATGCCGCGCAGCTTCTTGAGCGGCGTCTTGAAGCCGGCGTCCTCGTTGCCCTTCCATGCGTCGGACAGCGAATCGCCGAGCGTGAAGGCGATCTCGCCGCGACCGGCCTGCAGCAGGTTGAGATTCTCGACCGATGCCTTGGTGGCTTGCACCGACGTCTTCGCCGCAGGCATCGCCTTGCCGATCGCGTTGGCGAGGGCGACGCCGAGCGGGTAATACACGCCGCTCGTACCGCCGGTCAGCACGTTGATGAAGTTGTCCGCGGCGAGCGCGAACGTGGACGTGACCGCGGCTGCCGCGAGCGCGGCGGTGGCGGCGAACAACCGGATACGGGCGTGCATCGAGTCCTCCAGACAGTGGTGGTGCGGCGCCGTTTCGCGGGCGCACAGGCGCCGACGGCTTCACGAGGATTCTAGCGTATGGGCTGGTGGCTACGCCGGAGAGCCGTTTGTCGCTGTCCGCGCCGAGCGCGTAGCATGACGGGTGGCCGCGCTCGCGAACCGCGGCGCACGAGGCCCGCATGACGCGCATCGAGCCGCTGTTCGACCGTTACGCCGAATCGCATCGACACCCCGCGAACAAGGCGATCCACTGGATCTGCGTGCCGCTCATCACGTGGAGCGTGCTGGTCGCGCTGTGGGCGCTCGCGCCTGCGGCGGCGATCGCGCTCGTCTTCGCCGCGATGATCTTCTATGCCTGGATGTCGTGGCCGCTCGCGCTCGGCATGCTCCTCGTGACGGCGTTCATGCTGGCGCCGCTGCCTTTCGTCTCGTCGCGCGCCGTGCTGGCGGGGCTCGCTGCCGCGGTGTTCGTGGCGGCGTGGGCGGGGCAGTTCGTCGGCCACCACATCGAGGGACGCAAGCCGTCATTCGTCGACGATCTCAAGTTCCTGCTGGTCGGGCCGGCATGGCTGCTGGCCTTCGTGTACCGGCGGCTGGGGATTGCTTATTGAGGAATCGCGATCGGCTGCGGACGCACCTGGAAGCCGGCAATGCGATGATCACCCGTCAGCACCCATTCCATCAGCACGGGCGTCTGCCCGACGTTGCGGCGCGCGATACGGCGATAGATGCGCAGGTCGCCCGACGTGGTGGTGTCCTCGCGGATCACGCCCGTTTCCGGTCCCGCTTCGCTCAGAACCTTCTGGCGGAACGCCGCCAGGCCCTGCGCGCCACCGACGGCATCGCGCATCGGTGGCGTCATGCGCTCGGCGATCGCGGCCGTTTCGCCGCGCTCGAACTGCTCGGACAATCCACGGCCCGCCGCCAGCACGACGTCGTCGGCAGCCGCAAGCGGCAACGCGCAACCGGCAACGAGTACCACGAGCGCAATCCGCGCAAGCCTCATCGACATGCCATCTCTCCGGTACGGTTCACGAAACGACGGCCACGCCGGCCTTGGCAAGCGCGCGGTGCACCGTCGCGACGTGCTCGTGCCCGGTCGTCTCGACCACGCAGACGACGCGCACCTCGGACAAGTCAGGTCCGGAGAATGCGCGGTCGTGCACGATCTCCTTGATCGAGGCACCTGCCGAGGCGATCACTTGCGCCAGCCGGGCAAGACCGCCCGGGCGATCGCTGATCGACACCGTGAAGCGGCTGAGCCGGCCGTCGGCGACGAGTCCCACCTCGATGACGCGGTCGAGCATCGTGAGGTCGATGTTGCCGCCGCACAGCACCAGGACGACCGTGCGTCCGGCAAGCCGCGTCAGCTTGCCGGCGAGGAATGCGGCGAGCGGTGCAGCACCCGCGCCTTCCACCACGCTCTTCTCGAGCTCGATGAGCCGCAGCACCGCGAGCGCGATCGCCGCCTCGTCGACCGTCACGACTTCGTCCACCATCTGGCGCAGGATCTCGAACGGACGCGCGCCGAGCAGCGGCACCGAAAGGCCGTCCGCGAGCGTCGGCGCCAGCGGCACGACGACGGGCTTGCCGGCGGCGAGCGCCGCGGTGAGACACGCCGCATTCTCGGGCTCGACTCCGACCAGCTCGACATCCGGCCGCTTGGCCCGCACGACCGTGCCGATGCCGGAGAGCAGGCCGCCGCCGCCGACGGGCACCACGATGGCGTTCACGGCGGGCGTCTGCTCGAGGATCTCGAGGCCCATCGTGCCCTGGCCGGTGATCACGTGCTCGTTGTCGAACGGATGGAGGAACGTGAGCCCATCGCGCGCCGCGCGTGTCTCGGCTTCGGCGCGCGCCTCGCCAAGGTCGGCGCCATGCAGCACGACGGTTGCGCCGAGCTTGCGGCAGTTCGACACCTTGATCAACGGGGCGAACGTCGGCATCACCACCGTCACCGGAATGCCGAGCAGCGCACCGTGGTACGCCACGCCCTGCGCATGATTGCCCGCGGACGCGGCGACGACGCCGCGTGCGCGCGCGGCGGCGGGCAGCTGCAGCAGCGCGTTGCGCGCCCCGCGCTCCTTGAAGCTGCCGGTGCGCTGCAGGTAATCGAGCTTGCAGTAGATGTGCGCGCCGGTCAGCTCCGACAGCGGGATCGATTCGACGCACGGGGACTCGTAGATCGCACCGCGGATCCGCTCGCGGGCCGCTTCGACGTCGGCGAGCGTGATCATGACGTCAGAACGGCAGCTTCACGCCGGGCTTGACGGCGGCGAGCACGCGGCGAAAGTCACCCTGGATGCGGGCGAGCGCCGCCTCGTCGTCCGCCTCGAACCGCAGCACGATGACCGGCGTGGTGTTCGACGCGCGCGCGAGGCCGAAGCCGTCCGGATACTCGACCCGCAAGCCATCGATGCGGATCACCTCGGTGGCGCCGGCGAAGCGCGCGGTTTCCTGCAGCCGCGCGATGAGCGCATGCTGCTCACCTTCGCTGCACGCGATGTTGAGCTCGGGCGTGGACACTGCATCGGGGAGCGATTCGAGCAATGCGCCCGGGTCGTCGGCGCGGGCGAGGATCTCGAGGAGCCGCGCGCCTGCATACAGGCCATCGTCGAAGCCGTACCAGCGCTCGCCGAAGAACGTATGCCCGCTCATCTCACCGGCCAGGGCGGCGCCGGTTTCCTTCATCTTGGCCTTGATCAGCGAGTGGCCGGTCTTCCACAGCAGCGGCTTGCCGCCGCGCTCCTCGATCCACGGCTTCAATTTGCGCGTCGACTTGACGTCATAGATCACCGTCGCACCGGGCGTGCGCGACAGCACGTCGGCGGCGAACAGCATGAGCTGGCGGTCCGAAAAGATCACCTTGCCGCGCGGCGTCACCACGCCGAGCCGGTCGCCGTCACCGTCGAAGGCGAAGCCGATGTCGAGGTCGCCGCGCGCGAGGCGGGCGATGAGGTCCTGCAGGTTCGCCGGCTGCGATGGATCGGGATGGTGGTTGGGAAACGCGCCGTCGACGTCGCAGAACAGCTCGTCCACCGTGCAGCCCATCTTGCGGTAGAGCGCGGGTGCGAACGCGCCGGCGACGCCGTTGCCGCAGTCGACGGCGAGCCGCAAGGGCCGCGCGAGCTTGACGTCGCTCACGATGCGCTCGAAATAGGCCGGCGCGATGTCGTGCGTGCGCAGCTTGCCTTCGCCGCCGGTGAAGTCGTCGCGCGCGATGCGGTGCCGCAGCGCCTGGATGTCGTCGCCCGACAGGGTCGTGCCGTCGATCACCATCTTGAGCCCGTTGTAGTCGGGCGGGTTGTGGCTGCCCGTCACCATGACGCTGCTGCCGGTGCCGAGCTCGTATGTGGCGAAATAGGTCATCGGCGTGACCACCATGCCGATGTCGATGACGTCGACGCCAGCCTTGCGGATCCCGTCGCTGAGGGCCTGCGCGAGCTCGGGTCCGGACAAACGGCCGTCACGGCCCACCACGATGGTGTCGCGGCCGCGCTCGCGTGCCAGCGAGCCGAGCGCACGGCCGATGACCTCCACGATGAGCGGCGTCAGGGTCTTGCCGACGATGCCCCGGATGTCGTAGGCCTTGAAGATCTCGGAAGGGAGTTCCACGGCGAGCCTCAGGTGGCGTAATCGAGGAAGTGTAGCAATCGCCGGGGCAGCCACTCGACGTTCCCGGGAAAGCCGCCGACCGGGAAGCCCGCATGACCGCCCTCGGCCGGCTTTTCGAGCAGGACGCGCGGGCTCACCTCCGCACGCGTCGGCAGCGATTCTTCGGGGATGAACGGATCGTTGCGCGCGTTGAGCACGAGCGTCGGCACGCGGATGGGGCGCAGCCAGGGTCGCGACGATGCACGGCGCCAGTAATCGTCGGCGCCGGCGAAGCCGTGCAAAGGTGCGGTCACCACCTCGTCGAAGTCCCACATCGTGCGGGCCGCGCGAATGCGGCGTTGATCCAGGTGGCCGGGAAAGCGGGCTGCCATGGCGAGCGACTTGGGCTTGAGCGACGCCAGGAAGTGGCGCGTGTAGATGACGTTGAGGCCGCGGCCGATGGCCGCGCCCGCGGCGGCGAGATCCAGTGGCGCGGAGACAGCCGCGGCGGCGCAGATCCAGTCGCTGGCTCGATGCTCCATGCGCCCGACCCAGTTCAACAGCGCGCTCCCACCGAGCGACACACCGATCGCATACACCGCGCGGCCGGGCTCGATGCGCGCGCGGATCGCCGTGAGCAGCGCGCCGACCTCCTCGAAGTCACCCGAGTGATAGGCGCGCGGCAGCCGGTTGAGCTCGCCCCCGCATCCGCGAAAATGCGGGATGACCCCGGCGAAGCCGCGCGCGTCCAGTGCACGCATGAGGGCGCGGGCGTAATGCGAGCGTGCACCACCTTCCAGCCCGTGGAACAGCACGACGAGCGGTGCGCCCGGCGAACGCACATCGAGCCAGTCGAAGTCCCAGAAATCGCCGTCGACCGTCTCGACGCGCTCGCGACGCAGTGGTGGCGCGGGCCGGCGCAGGCGCGACGCGTAGATGGTCTGCGCGTGGCCGCCGGGGAGCCAGCGCGGCGCGACGTAGCGGCCCTCGACCAAATCGTGGTGCGACAGGCGCATGCGTCAATGCACGCCGAGCGCGCGGGCGAGGCGCTCGGCGATCGTGCGCACGACCTTGACCCGGGCATAGTGCTTGTCCTCGGCTTCCACGAGCGTCCAGGGAACGAGATCGGTGGAGGTGCGCTCGACCATGTCGGCCGCGGCCTGCTCGTAGTCGGCCCAGCGCTTGCGGTTGCGCCAGTCGTCGGGCGTGATCTTGAACCGCTTGAACGGCGTCTTCTCGCGCGCGCGGAAGCGGCGCAGTTGCTCGTCGCGGCTGATCTGCAGCCAGAACTTGCACACCACGACGTCGCACTCGGTCAGCTCCTGCTCGAACTGGTTGATCTCGTCGTAGGCGCGCATCCATTCGTCGTCGCGGCACAGGCGCTCGACGCGCTCGACCAGCACGCGGCCATACCAGGTGCGGTCGAACAGGGTGATGCCGCCGAGCCGCGGCACGGCACGCCAGAACCGCCACAGGTACGGATGCGCGCGCTCCTCGTCGGACGGTGCAGCGATCGGCACGGTGACGTACTGCCGCGCGTCGAGCGCGCCGGTGACGCGGCGGATCGCGCCACCCTTTCCGGCGGCATCCGACCCTTCGAACGCCAGCACCAGCGCATGACGGCGAAACCGCTTGTGGCGCGTGAGGCGCGCGAGCTCGCGCTGCCAGTGCGACAGCTCGTCGTCGTAGCGCTTCTTCGGCAGGCGCAGCGTGAGGTCGAGCTTGCGGATGATCTCGACGTTGCCGAGCGCTGCGGGCGCCGGCGGCGCTCCCTGCGGCGCGACGCGCGCCGGTCGCTCCGCGGTGGCCTTGCGCAGCGCGGCGAGCAGCAGCGTCGCAACGCTGATCTCGCGATAGCGCCGGTCCACGCCTTCGATCACATACCACGGCGCCACCGTGATCGACGTGGTGCGCAGCATGTGCTCCCAGTCCTCGCGCCGGCGCGCATAGTCCTTGAGCTCGTGCTTCTCGTCTCCGGTGAGGCGCCAGGACTCGTCGGGATCGGCCTCGATGGCGCGGATGCGGGCCTTCAATGCCGGCTTCGACAGGTGCATCCAGAACTTGACGAGGACCACGGCCTCGGCACTGAGCATGGTCTCGTGCTGCCGCAGGCGCTGCAGCTCGTCGTCGTATGCACGATCGCCGAGCGCGCCGGCACTGCGCCCGGCGAGCGGCTCGTGATACCACGCGCTCATGAAGACGCCCATCGCCCCGCGCGGCGGCAGCGCGTTCCAGTAGCGCCAGGCGATCGGGTGCTCGCCTTCGTCTGCCGTCGGTGCGCCGAAGGCGCTGACGCGGATGTGCCGTGGATCCATCCACGAGGTCAGCTGGTTCGCCGTCTCGTGGCGGCCCGCGCCTTCGACGCCGCTCACCACGACGACCACCGGGCCGCGTCCTTTGCGTGCGAGGTCGAACTGCGCAAGCAGGAGCTCCTCGCGCAGCCGCCGCGCCTCGCGTGCGTAGCGCGCCTTGCCAAGACGGTGACCGACTTCCGCAGCTTCGAGCATGTCCTAGTGGGGGAAGAAGCGCGGGCACGCGCGAAAGGCGCGCCAGCGTCGCATGAGCGCGGCATCGGCTGACGCGGCGTTGCGCGCGATATGCGCTTCGAGCACCTGCGCCGCCGGCGATGCGGTGCCTTCCATCGCGTAAGCAATGCGCAGGGCCACCTGCGCATCGACCTGCGCGCCCAACGCATCCTGGAGGCGCGCGAGCGCCTTGCGATAGGCGCGCGTGCGCCGGCCGGGAAATGCGTCGGCGAAGAACTCGGTGACGTAGCGCAGCCGCTTGGCGGCCAGGCGGATCGCGTGGCGCTCTTCGGGCGTTGCGTCCGGCAGCTTGCGCGCAAGGCGCAGGAGCTTGCGGTGGCGGCGCGCGAGCCACGGACGCGCGAAGGCGCGCGCGGGCTGCGCGAGCGCGTCGGCGGCAGGCGCGCCGGCCAGCACACCCAGGCGAGGCGTGGCTGCCAGCTCACCCGCGCCAAGCAACAGCCGCGTGAATCGAGGGGACGCGACGGCGGCGCGCGCGGCTTCGCGCGCTTGCCGGCGCGCCTCGTCTGCGCGACGCGCGAACCGCGCGAGCGGACGCGCAGCGTCGATCGCCGGCTGCAATGCCGGCAGCGTCTCGTCGACCAGCACGTCGAGGTCGCGCGCCGGGCCGAGCGCGCGCGCGAGCCATTGCGCATCGCCGGCGACCGCGGCACGGCGCTCCTCGGGTACGGTGTCGCGCAGCAGCGCAAGACACGAGCGCAGCCGCCGCGTCCCGATGCGCAGCTGGTGGATCCACTCAGGGTCGTCGTCGCACAGCACACCGTCGGCGTTGTCGGCGATCTGGCGCGCACAGGCGCGGAGCAGCGTCTGCAGCGCCGGGGCGGCTGCGTCGTCGCTGCCGATGGGCGGGTGCGCGGCACGGGCCGGGCGGGCCGCGGCCGGCCGCGTCAGCGCATACCCGCGTGCAGCCTTGCTGCGGGTCTCCACCGCCAGGGGCACGCCGGCGCAGAGCCGCTCGGCGAGGCGATAGAGCGGCGCGAGCGCCCCCTCGTCGAGCTCGATCTCGACTTCGGCGATCGGGCTCGCGCCGCCGCGGCCGTCGCGCACTTCGCCGATGTCGACGCACAGGTGGGCGCGCGTGCCCTCGTCGAGCGCGACCGGCACCGTCGTGCGGCTGAAGTCGGTGGCAAAGCGCGGCACCAGATGATCCTGGTGCGCGGCGTCGAGCACGGCGCGCCATGGCGTCGCCGCCCATTGCGCCGGCTCGAGCGGCGGCGGTTGCGCGCCCCGTGCAAGCGGATGCTCGAACTCCGGCCGCGACGCGATGCCTGCGCCACTGCCCGAATCGGCCGGACCCTTGAGCGTCTGGACCCAGCGTGTGCCGTCCCGCCGCAAGCGCAACGCGATGCCGGCGCGAGCCAGGGCGTCGTCGGCCGTGTCGAAATAGATGGAAACCAGGCGGGCGGTGCGCGCCGGTGCGCGCCGCGCCGCCCGCACGGCGCTGTGGCGCAGCAGGCGCGGCACGTCTGCGCGCGCGATGCGCAGCTTGAGCTCGATCTCGCGTCCCGCCGACGCCATGCGTGCGCTCAGGCGGTTGCGCGGGCGCGCTGCGCCCGCTGCTCGTAGGTGTGGCGCGCCAGTGCGACATCGTCGAGGAATGGCCGCAGCTCGGACAGCAGCAGTGCCTGCGGGCCGTCCACGAGCGCCTTTTCCGGATGCGGGTGGAAATCCACCAGCACCATGTTGGCGCCCGCGACGACGCCCTGGGCCACCACGTGGAAGATGTCGAGCAGCCCGTCGGGCGCAACCGCGCGCGTGCCCACCGAATGCGACGGGTCGATCGCGACCGGCATGCGCGTGAGGCGCTTCACGGCGGGGACGTGTGCGAAATCGACGAAGTTGCGGTGCGGGTCGCCCATGTTCGTCTTCATGCCGCGCAGGCAGAAGATGACTTTCCGGTTGCCTTCGGTCGCAAGGTATTCCGCGGCGTTGAGCGACTCGTCGAGCGTGATGCCGAAGCCCCGCTTGATCAGCACGGGAAATTCCTGCTGCTTGCCCACCTGCTTCAGGAGCTCGAAGTTCTGCGTGTTGCGCGTGCCGATCTGCAGCATCACGCCCGTGGGATTGCCCGTCTTCGCGAGCGCCTCGCGGATCTCGTCGACGTGCGATTCGTGCGTGACCTCCATCGCGATGACCCGGATGCCGTACTTGCCCGCGAGCTCGAAGACGTAGGGCAGGCATTTCGCACCGAAGCCCTGGAACGCGTAGGGCGACGTGCGGGGCTTGTAGGCGCCCATGCGGGTGCAGACCTGCCCATGCTCCTGGAGGGCGCGCATCATCTCTTCGACCGACTCGGGTGAGTCGACCGCGCACAGTCCGGCGAAGACATGCAGCGAATCCTGCCCGAAGCGCACGCCGTTGTAGTCGAACGAGGATGGACGATCGTCGCCCTGCTTGTGGCGTCCGAGGACCCGATACGGCTCCGACACCCGCACCACCTTGGCCACGCACGGCAGCACCTGCATCTGCTCCACGGTGAGCGCGGCGGTGTTGCCGATCAGGTAGATCTCGGTGAGCGTCACCTCGCTGCCCACCTCGCGATGCACGCGATAGCGGATGTTGGGCAGCCGCTCCAGCTGGGCGGTGAGGCCGCGCCAGTCGGCGCCGGCGGTGTCGGTATTGGGTTCGAGGACGAGGATCATGCGTTTTTGCCGTGATTTCAGGTAATTATCGGATTGTACCCGGCGCCGGGCCGGGGCTGGGAGCGCCGTGCTGCATCGCGGTAGGGCGCCGACGCAACAGCCGCCCGGCACCGGTCGGCGATTTCGTTGCCTCGCGCGTTTGGGTTGCCTTAGACTGGGTTCGAAGCTGGCCGGGGCGGGTTGCCGCGGTCCTTGGCCCTGGTCGTTTGCTCAAAGGATTCCCCAGCATGAAAACGCTGCTTGCATTGACGCTCATCGGCGCCTTTGCCGCCATCGCCACGCCCGCGTTCGCGACCGAAAACGCGCAGCAGGAGAGGATGAAGACCTGCAATGCCAAGGCCACCGACAAGAAGGGCGACGAGCGCAAGAAGTTCATGTCGGAGTGCCTGTCCGCCGAGAAGAAATCGTCGGACAACAAGATGGCGACCTGCAACACCAAGTCCAAAGGCATGAAGGCCGACGAGCGCAAGAAGTTCATGTCCGAGTGCATGAAGGCCGCCTAGCGCATCACCCCGTATTCGGCTGGGTGCCTCCTGTCCACCCCGCCCGATTGACAAGGCCGCCCGGTCGCTAAGCCGGTGCGGTCTTGTTTTTTGTAAAACGGGTGTTGCGGCAACGTCCGGGCACGGTTCAAACTAAGCGTTAAACCAGGACGCCGCAGCCAGCGGCGCGAAACGGACGCCGCGGCGAGCGGCGCAATACGCCAAAGGAGGCAACATGAGTGACGCCACGAAGGATTCACCCCCGCAGCAACCGGCGATCGAGCAGCCGGTGCGCCGCAAGCTGCTGACTGCAGGAGCCGCGGCCCTGGGTGCCGCGACGATGTCCGCGCCATTCGTCCGCAACGCGGCGGCTGCCGAGACGACGACGTGGAAGGTCCAGACATCATGGCCGGCAGGTGTCGGGCTCAACACCTTCAAGGCGTGGTGCGGCACCATCAAGGAAAAGACGAGCGGCGAGCTCGACTTCAAGCCGTTCGCGGCCAAGGAGGTCGTCGGCGACTTCGAGCTGCTCGACGGCGTAAAGAACGGCGTGCTCGAGGCCATGAACTCGTTCACGGTGTATTGGGTCGGCAAGATTCCCGCGACCGCATTCCTGAGCTCGTACCTCATGGGCCTGCGCTATCCGCACGAGTGGGACGTCTTCTTCTACAGCAAGGGCGGCCTCAAGCTCGCGCGCGAGATCTTCGCCAAGCAGGGCCTGTACTACGTTGGACGCATCCACCACGGTCCGAACATCATCCATTCCAAGAAGCCCATCCGCACGGCGGAGGACTTCAAGGGGCTCAAGCTGCGCGTGCCGGGCGGCATGATCGCCGAAGGCTTTGCCGCGATGGGCGCGCGAACCACGCTGCTGCCGGGCGGCGAGGTGTTCTCGGCGCTCGAAAAGGGCACGGTGGACGCCGCCGACTACACCGGTCCCGCGGTCAATTGGGACCTGGGCTTCCAGCAGGTCACCAAGTACATCTGGATGGGCCCGCCGGGACTCGAATCGATCTACCAGCCGGTCGACCTGATGGACTTCGTCGTGCGCCAGGACGTCCATAACAAGCTGTCGCCCAAGATGAAGGAATGGTTGGACAACGAGATCCAGGCGTACTCGAACACCCATCATGGCGCCATCCAGGCGGCCGACATGGAGGCCTGGGACAAGTTCAAGAAGGCGGGCACGCAGATCAACCGCCTGCCCGTCGAGGACCTGCCGAAGTTCCAGCGCGTCGCCGTGCCCATCTGGTTCAAGTGGGCCAACAAGGACCCCGACGCCGCGCGCGTCTTCAAGCTGCAGCTCGAGGTGATGGAGTCGCCGACGTTCGGGTACGTCACGCCCGACATGTACAAGGGCGAGAAGCTCTCCGTCTGAAGCCCGCCGCCCCGGCGTCGTCCACCGCGCCGGGGCTTTTCATGCTCATCGACATGCGCAGCCCGCCCGCGGCTGCGCGTGCGTCACGTCCGGCGTAACGATGCCCAATCTGAACTTCATCCTGCCGCACTGGATGTACTGGGGAGCGCTGCTCGTGTTCCCCCTCGTTGCCATGTATCTCGTGCGCCGCCAGCAGCGCGACGGCCCGCCCCGCGAGCCGATCCTGTTCAACGCGTACATGTTCTGGCTCACCGCCGGGTTCATGGGGCTGCACCGCATGTACCTGAAGAGCTGGTGGGCATTCGTGTACGTGCCGTTGTTCATCGCCGCGTTGTACACGGGCGGGCAGGAGCGCGAGGTGCGCGAGGACGTGTCGCGCACGTACGCCGACCTCGAGCGCGCGCAGACCGCGGCCGATGTCGCGAAGCCAGCCGACCCGGCCACTGCCAGCGAAGAGGACCGCAAGGCGTACGCGGACGCGACCGCGGACCTCAAGAGCAAGCAGGCGGAGTTCGATGCAGCCGACGCCGTGCGCAACACGTGGCACGGCCGGTCGCGCATCATCGCCATCGTGCTCGCGGTATTGCTGGCGGTGGACGCCTTCCTGATTCCTCCGCTGGTGCGCAAGCGCCGTGCGCGCGCCGCCGAAGCCGGCTACGCCGTCGACCCCGTATTGCCCGAACCGCCGGTGGCCGCCGTCGGCACGGCCGAGGACCCGACGCTGCGCGTGCATACGCCGTTCACCGACTGGATCGACCGGATCAACACGCAGGCCGGCCTGTACGTCGCCTACTGGGCGGTCATCGCCGTGTTCGTCTACTACTACGAAGTGCTCGCGCGCTACGTTTTCAACTCGCCCACCAACTGGGTGCACGAAAGCATGTTCCTGATGTTCGGGATGCAGTACATGATCTCGGGCGCGTACGCTTACCGGGAGGACCAGCACGTGCGCGTCGACGTGGTGTATGCGCAGTTCTCCGTCCGCGGCAAGGCGATCGCCGACATCATCACGTCGGTGTTCTTCTTCATCTTCACGCTCACGCTGCTGTGGACGGGCTACCGCTTCGCCGCCGACGCCGTGAACAATCACGAGACCTCGTTCACGGAGTGGGGCATCCAGTACTGGCCGGTCAAGCTGAGCCTGCCGATCGGCGCGCTGCTCATCGTGCTGCAGGGGCTGTCCAAGCTCATCAAGGACATCATGATCGTACGAGGCTCGGTGCGACCGCCGGCCGCGCCCACCGCCACTTCCCAACAGGTGCTTTGAGCCATGGGCCTCGAGATCGGTATCGGCTGGCTGACGCTGCTCCTGTTCGGCGGACTGGGCCTGCTGCTCATGCTGGGACTGCCGATGGCGTTCTGCACGGGCAGCCTCGCCGTGATCTTCCTGTACGTGTTCGGCAACGGCGCGGTGCTCAACATGCTGCCGTCGCGCATCTTCCCCTTCATGACGGACTACCAGCTGTCCGCGGTGCCGCTGTTCATCTTCATGGCGGCGATGCTCGAAAAAGCGGGCATCATCGAGGAGCTCTTCGACGTCATCTACAAGTGGCTGGGCGCGCTCAAGGGCGGCCTCGCGTCCGCCACCGTCGTCGCGTGCACGGCGCTTGCGGCCATGGTGGGCGTCGTCGGCGCGACCGAGGTGACGATGGGCATGATCGCGCTGCCTGCGATGCTGCGCCGCGGCTACGATCCCAAGCTCGCCTGCGGGTCGCTGCTTGCGGGCGGCACGCTCGGCATCCTCATCCCGCCTTCGGTGATGGCGATCGTCTATGCGGTGGTGGCGCAGCAGTCGCTCGGCGAGCTCCTCATCGGCTCGGTGTTCCCGGGCCTGCTGCTCTCGGGAATGTATATCCTCTACATCACGATCCGCTGCACGATCAATCCCAAGCTCGGCCCGGCATTGCCGGTGGAGGAACGGGTCGACATGCGGGAGAAGCTGCGGCTCCTGCGCAACACCATTGCGCCGATCCTGCTGATCCTGCTGGTGCTGGGCGTGATCTTCTTCGGCATCGCCACACCGGTCGAGGCGGCGGCGATCGGCACGTTCGGCGCGTTGATCGTATGCGCCACCCACGGGCGGCTGAACTGGATCAACGTGCACGACGCCGCCGTCGCGACGCTGAAGGCGACCTCGATGGTCATGTGGATCTTCTTCGGCGCCACCATGTTCGTCGGCTTCTTCATCGTCAAGGGCGGCCAGACGTTCGTGGCCGAGTCCATCCTCGGCACAGGCCTCGCGCCTTACGGCATCCTGCTGCTCATGATGGTCGTGCTGTTCGTGCTCGGGATGTTCCTCGACTGGGTCGGCATCCTGCTGCTCACGGTGCCGATCTTCGTGCCGATCCTCAAGTCGCTCACGTTCGATGGGATCTTCGGCATACCCGGCGTTGCACCGAGCGACATCCCGCTCTGGTACGGCGTCATCTTCATCGTGAACATGCAGATGGCGTTCCTCAGTCCGCCGTTCGGGTATTCCCTGTTCTACCTGAAGAGCGTGGCGCCGAAGGAGATCACGATGGCGATGATCTTCCGCTCGGCAATTCCGTTCATGGGCCTGCAGGCGCTGGGCAACGCGCTGTGCATCATCTTCCCGCAGATCATCCTGTACCTGCCGAACCTGTTCTACGTGCGGGGCGGCTAGCGCGGTCTCGCGTGTTCGCGGCTGGCGCCCTCAACCCTTGCGCAGCAGCAGCCCCTTGAGGTATTCGCCCTCGGGGAACGCGAGCGCGACTGGATGGTCGGGCGATGCCGCGAGCCGCGCGAGGATCGTCGCGTCGGCGCCGGCGTCGACCGCGGCGCCGGCGACGATCTTCTGGAACAACGCAGCGTCCACGCCGCCCGAGCAGGAAAACGTCGCGAGCAGGCCGCCCGGCGCCAGCAGCTTCAGCGCGAGCAGGTTGATGTCCTTGTAAGCGCGCGCTGCGCGCTCCGCATGCGCGGCGGTCGGGGCGAACTTCGGCGGGTCGAGCACGATGAGGTCGAAGCGCTGCGCTTCGTTGCGCAGTCGCCGCAATTCGGTGAACACGTCGGCGCAGTGCCACTGCGCGCGCGTCGCGTCGAGCGCCGGATTGGCGGACAGGTTGTGCCGCGCGAGGGCGAGCGCGTCCTGCGCCGAATCGATGGACAGCACCTGAGTTGCACCACCCGCGAGCGCGGCGAGCGTGAAGCCGCCGGTGTAGCAGAACGCGTTGAGCACGCGCCGGTCGCGCGCGAGCCTGCCGACGCGCGCCCGGTTGTCGCGCTGGTCGAGATAGAAGCCGGTCTTCTGCCCGCCTGCGACGTCGATGCGGTAGCGCAGGCCATCTTCGACGATCTCGACCGTCGCGGGCAGCCGGCCATGGACGACGCCCACGCGCGGACCCAGCCCCTCGAGCGCACGCACTTCGGCATCCGAGCGTTCGTAGATGCACGACGCACCCGTCGCGGCGGCGAGCGCTTCGACGATGGCGTCGCGCCATGCGTCGGCGCCCGCGGCGGACAGCTGCAACACCACGGTGTCGCCGTAAAAGTCCGCGACGACGCCGGGCAGCCGGTCGGACTCCGCGTGCACGAGGCGGACGCCGGTGTGCCGCTCGTCGAGCATGAGACGGCGCGCGCTGCAGGCTTCATGCACGCGCGCAGCCAAGAATGCGGCGTCGATGGTGTCGGCCGGATCGAACGACCACACGCGCGCGCGGATCTGCGACAGCGGCGAATAGGCCGCGAGGGCGAGCGGCTCACCGTCGGCACTGTGCACTGCGACCGTCGCGCCCGCGTCCGGCTCATCGTCGACGCGGGCGATGGCGCCGGAAAAGATCCACGGATGGCGCGCCCGCACGGACTTGTCGCGGCCCGGCTTGAGCACCAGGGACGCGGCGATTGCCGGCGCGCGCGGGCGCGACGCCCGCTCAGCCCGTCGCGATCCCGAGGAGATGGCCGATGCCGTAGGTGATCGTGCCCGCCACGGCGCCGAGCAGCAGCATGCGCACGCCGGAATAGATCGCGTTGCGACCGGTGAACAGCGACAGCGTGGCGCCGACGACGAAGAGGGCGACGCCCGTCACGGCGATGGCAAGGTTGAACGCGTGCGCCGGGCGGGCGAGCAGCCAGGGCGCCAGCGGAAGCAGCGCACCGAGCGCGAATGCGATGAAGGAGCTGGCCGCCGCGCCGAACGGTGCGCCGAGCTCGGCGGGATTGAGTCCGAGCTCCTCGCGCGCCAGCGTGTCGAGTGCCTGCTCCGGATCGGCGACGAGGCGCTGCGCGAGCCGGTCCGCCTCCTTGGGCGGCAAGCCCTTCGCGGCGTAGATCAACGCGAGCTCCTGCGCCTCCGCTTCGGGATACTGGCGCAATTCGTCGCGCTCGAGGCCGATCTGGTATTCGTAGAGCTCACGCTGCGACTGCACGGACACATACTCGCCCGCGGCCATGGCGAATGCGCCGGCCGCCATGCCGGCGACACCGGTCAGCACCACGACATGCGGGTCGCTCGTGGCCCCCGCGACGCCGAGGATGAGGCTTGCGTTCGATACAAGCCCGTCGTTCACGCCGAAGACGCCGGCGCGCAGGTTGCCTCCACCGCCGAGGCCGCGGTGGCGGTGCTCGATCGTGCCCGCCTTGAGCGGCGCGGCGTGGCCGGGCTCCTGCGGGATCGCGCTGCCGTAGATCGCCATGCCGCGCACTTTCATGGCGGCCAGCACGTTGCGCAGGCGGCGCGGACCGAGCCAGCGCACCATGCGCGCGACAAGCTTGGTGCGCGTATCGGGCACGAACGGCCCAGGCGCCGGGTGGCCGCGCGCCGTCAGCTGCGCGCGCCAGATCGCTGCCTGCGCCTCGGCTTCGCCGGCGAGCCGCTTGAACAACTCGGCGCGCACCGTCCCCGACTCGGCCTCCGCGCAGGCGCGGTACAAGAAGGCGGAGCGTTGCTCCTCGGTCCAGGATTCGAGCGGGTTCATGGCAATCGGGCGCGGGCGACAGCGCCGCGCGGTGTGCCCGTCATTCTACGTCCAGCGTTCGACCCCGCGCAGCCGGCACGAATTCCTGGTAGGGCTCAAGCGTTCGCGATCGCGTCGATGCGCGCCATGACTTCGGCACCGAGCTTCGGCACCACGTCGAGCGCTTTCATGTTCTCGGTCACCTGCGCGGGGCGGCTCGCGCCGGTGATGACCGTGGACACGTGCGGATTCTTGACGCACCAGGCGAGCGCGAGCTGCGCCAGCGTGCAGCCGAGCTCCTGCGCCATCGGCCCGAGCGCGCGCACGCGACGCAGCTTGTCGGCATCGAGCACGCGCTCGGAGAGCCATTCGTAGCCCTTCAGCGCCGCGCGGGAATCGGCGGGAACGCCCTCGTTGTACTTGCCCGTGAGCAGGCCCGACGCGAGCGGGCTCCACGTGGTCGTGCCGATGCCGTAGTCCGCATACAGACGCGCGTACTCCTTTTCGACGCGCTCGCGGTGGAACAGGTTGTACTGCGGCTGCTCCATCGCCGGCTTGTGCAGGTGGTGGCGCTCCGCGATCTCCCAGGCCGCGGCGATCTCGCCCGCGCTCCATTCGGAGGTGCCCCAGTAAAGCGCCTTGCCCGCTGCGATCATGTCGTGCATCGCGCGGACGACTTCCTCGACCGGCGTGTCAGGATCGGGCCGGTGACAGAACACGAGGTCGACGTAGTCGAGGCCGAGGCGCCCGAGCGAGCCGTCGATCGCCTGCATGAGGTACTTGCGGTTGAGCGTGTTCTTCTCGTTGGGCCCGTCGTGCAGGCCCCAATAGAACTTGGTCGACACGAGATACGAGGACCGGCGCCAGCCGAGCTTGCGCAGCGCTTCGCCCATCAGGCTCTCCGCCTGGCCTTTGGCATACACCTCGGCGTTGTCGAAGAAGTTCACGCCGGCATCGTAGGCCGCCGCCATGCACTCGCGCGCGGCCGCTTCACCCATCTGGTTGCCATAGGTGACCCATGAGCCGAACGACAGTTCGCTCACCTTGACGCCGGCGCGGCCGAGCCTTCGGTAGTTCATGCGTGGACCGATCGGAGGAGGTGAAAAATCACGAACGAGCGCGCGCGCGGTGGCGCGGACGCTCGCATACAATCGCCGCTCCATTCTAGCCGAAGGACAGTGAGCCCGATGCCTGCACGCCGCTCCGCCCGTGGCAAGGCCAAGCCGCCGCTCGATGTCGCCGCGCTGTGGGCGATCAAGCGCATCGGCGCACCGACCATCTCCCCCGACGGCCGCCTCGCATGTGCACCTGTCACGTCGTACGACATGGACACCAACGAAGCGACCACGGAGCTGTGGCTGTTCCCCACCGGCCTCGGTGCAGCGGGCAGGGGCGCGCTGCGGACACGGCGGCTCACGGCCGGCGACAAGGACAGCGATCCGCAATGGTCGCCCGACGGTCGCATGATCGCGTTCACCGCCAAGCGCAAGGACGACACCGAGCCGCAGGTCTATGTCATCGCGCCCGACGGCGGCGAAGCGACGCGCCTGACTTCCCTTGCGACGGGTGCTGCGGGCGTGAAATGGTTCCCGGATGGCAAACGCATGGCGTTCATCTCCGCCGTGTGGCCCGACCTGGGCACGGACGCCGCGCAGGCGAAGCGCTGGAAGGAACGCAAGGACGCGAAGGTCAAGGCGCACGTCACGGAACGGGCGGAGTTCCGCTTCTGGGATCGCTGGCTCACCGACGGTCGTGAGCCGCACGTGTTCGTGGTCGACGCCCTCGGCGGGCGCGCGCGCGACCTGTTCGCGGGCACCGGGCTCGCGTTGCCGCCGTGGGAGCCGTCGGCACAGGACTTCGACATCGCGCCCGACGGGCGCCAGATCGCGCTGCACGCCGACCTCGCCGCCGAGCCCGGGATGATGAACCGGCTCGATATCGTGACGCTGGACCTCGGCACGCGGCGCAAGCGCGTGCTGACCGCCGACTCCGGGCGGTCGGACGGTTATCCCGTGTACTCGCGGGATGGACGCTACCTCGCCTACACCTCGTTCGATACGGCGCGCGCGTTCAACGACCAGGGCGTCCTGATGCTGCTCGACCGCCGCCGCGGCAGCATGCGCGCGCCCATGTCGCGCTTCGACCGTGCGGTGCAGCACGTGGCGTTCACGCCCGACTCGGCCGCGGTGCTCTTCATGGCCGAAGACCGCGGCCGCACGGGCATCTGGCGCCTGCCGCTCGGCAGCGATGCGCCGGAGTTGGCGGTGCCGGGCGGCAGCGTGCTGGGGTTCGCGCAGGCGCAGGCGGGCGATGCGATCGCGTTCACGCGCGCCAGCTCCGCCCATCCGCCGGCCGTCTTCGCGGCACGCGCCGATGGCAAGGACGAGCGGCCCATCGAGAACCTGAACCGCGCGCTGCTGGCGCGCCACGCGATCGGCGAGACGCGCGAGTTCACGATCAAGGGCTGGCACGGCGAGCCGGTGCAGATGTTCGTCACGTATCCGCCCGCCTTCGATCCTGCGCGCCGATGGCCGCTCATGCACAGCATCCACGGTGGGCCGCACTCGGCGCACGGGGACGGCTGGCACTTTCGCTGGAATGCGCACGTGTTCGCCGGTGCAGGCTATGTCGTTGCCGCCGTCAACTATCACGGCTCGTCGGGATTCGGGCAGAAGTTCCTCGAGACGATCACGCGCCGCTATGGCGAGAAGGAATTCGCCGACGTCGAGGCGGGCACCGACTTCCTGCTGCGCCAGGGCTACATCGATCGCGGCCGCCTCACTGCGACAGGCGGCAGCTATGGCGGCTACATGGTGGCGTACATGAACGGCCATACCGATCGGTACCGGGCCTACGTCTGCCACGCCGGCTGCTACGACTGGGTGAGCATGATGGCCACCGACGGCTACAAGTTCTTCGCCGAGGAGCTCGGTGCGTTCCACTGGGACGACGAGGCGCGCGTGATGCGGCAGTCGCCGCATCATTACGTGCGCAATGCCAAGACGCCCACGCTCGTCGTGCACGGCGAGCTCGATTACCGGGTGCCTGCCACGCAGGCGCTGCAGTACTACGACTCGCTGAAGGCGAAGAACGTCGCGGCGCGGCTCGTCTGGTTTCCCGACGAGAACCACTGGATCCTCAAGCCGCAGAACTCGCGCCTTTGGTACGGCGAGTTCTTCGCGTGGCTCGCCCGCTACGCGCAGGGCGGGCCCGGACCGCGCGGCGGGGCTGCGAAGCGCCGCTAGCCGCCGGTGCGCCGCTAGCCGCCGGTGCGCCGCGCGTGCGCCTCGAGGGCCTCCTGGCAGGCCACGCAGCGCCGCGCCGTGGGGTAGGCCGTCAAGCGGGCGACCGGGATCGGCTGGCCGCACTCGCTGCACTCGCCGTAAGTGCCGTCGGCCATGCGGGCGAGGGCGGCTTCGACTTCGGCAAGCTCCGTGAGGTCCCGCGACACGAGCGCGATGTCCTGCTCGGCCATCATGTCGGCCACCGCCCAGTCGTCGGTCTCCTCGAGGCGGTTGCGCAAGCCGACCAGGCGCGGGTCGTCCTGGGTGCGCAACTGGGTGGCGATTTCGGCGCGCAGCTCGCGCGCGCGCTCGGCCAGCCGCTCGCCGAGCGTGCGTCGCAGCGCCGGAGTCAGCTTGGAAGCGTCGGGGCTCATGCCCGCATTATGGGACAGACCGGCCGCCAGCGCACCCGGCCGGCACCCCGGCCAGGTGGCCGAATTTCAACCCCTTGAACCGTGCGGCGACACCCGCAGATTGGCGTTGCAGGGCCGGCGCGGGTGTGCCGCACGCGGCCCTACACCACAGGGAAACGACCAAGGAGCGCATCATGGCCAGTCTGCAAATCTACGATCCGTTCGCTGAAGCGGGAATCGACGACCTCTTCCGCGGATTCTTCCGTCCGGTGCGCGGCACCGACCGCACGACGCCGGCCGCCGTGAAGGTGGACGTCACGGAGAGCGAAAAGGGTTACGTCGTGCACGCCGAGATTCCCGGCGTCAGCAAGGACGAGATCCAGGTAGCCGTCGAAGGCAACCAGGTGACCATCGCCGCCGAAGTCAAGCGCAACAACGAGCCGAAGGATGGCGAGCGCGTGCTGCGGACCGAGCGCTATTACGGCGCGGTGTACCGCAGCTTCACGCTGCCGAGCGAGCTCGACGAGGCGAACAGCGAAGCGAAGTACGAGAACGGCGTGCTCGAGCTCAGGCTCGCGAAGAAGCCCGCCGTCGCCGGCCGCAAGCTGACGATCCAGTAACGCGACGTTTCATCGCCACGGCCGATCGATGCGCGGCAGCGCCGCGCGTCGGTCGGCACGGCGCGTCCCGCAACCGCTTCGCGCCACGCGGCCCTTGCGGCGTGACGCGTTCGGTGCGCCGCTGTCGTGGCGGTCGGGACGGTCAACGCACCCGCTTGGCCGCGTACTCCTCCTCGATGTTGTCGCGAAAATAGCTCCACGGCGAACTGGCGGTGGACAGGCGCCGCCATACCTCGGGCGTGACGCCGCGATATTCGAACGTGCCGGCGGTCAGTTCCACCACGAGCTTCTGCTCGCGTGCGTCATAACCGGCCGCGCGCAGGCTGCCCCCCGAAAGCCGCTTCATTTCCATGACACCCGCTCCCCGATGGCGTCAGCGGCGCGTCGTCTTGGCCGTCTTCTTGGGAATGCGATGCGGCCGCTTCTTGCCGTAGCTGTGGTTGGTCGTCTTGCCGCGCCGGGTGCGCGTGTCGCCCTTGCCCATGGAAGTCTCCGTGTCGTGCGCGCAGCGCAGCCGCCGACGACGGCGCGCGCGCGATGCTACGATTATAAAGACTCCTTCCCGCGGTCCTCCCATGCCAAGCAGTTGGCGCGCCCTGCGCGCGTGGTGCGCTGTGCTGCTCGCTCTGGCCGCGTGCGTGCCGATCCCGGCCGCTGCGGCTGCGCCGGACAAGGTGCTGCGCGTCGCCTTCTCCATCGCCGAGACGAGCTTCGATCCGGCCTTCGCATCCGACGCCGCGTCGGACGACATCATCGAGAACATCTTCGATGCGATGCTCGACTACGACTACCTCGCGCGCCCGGTCATGCTCGTGCCACGCGCGCTCGAGTCGATGCCGACCATCGAGGACGGCGGACGCAGCTACCTGTGCCGCGTGCGCAAGGGCGTCTACTTCACGCCCGATCCGGCATTCAAAGGGCACCGTCGCGAGCTCGTCGCCGCCGATTTCGTGTACGCGCTCAAGCGGCTGCTCGACCCGGCGGTGAAGTCACCGTGGGTCTTCCTCATCGATGGCAAAGTCGTCGGCGCCCACGAGGCGTTCGAGCGTGCCGAAAAGACCGGGCGCTTCGACTACGACGCCCCGATCGCGGGCCTGCAGCTCGTCGATCGCTACACGTTGCGCATCCGCCTGCTCGCCCCGGACCTGCGGTTCAGCTACGTGCTCGCCGTGCCGAACATCGCCGGCCAGGCGCGTGAGGTCGTGGAAGCGTACGGCCCGGACATCGGCGCGCACCCCGTGGGCACGGGCCCTTACCGGCTCGGCGAATACCGGCGCAACACCCGCATCGTGCTCGAGGCCAATCCGGATCATCGGCAGGACACCTACGAGCCGGCAGGGCCGATCCCCGCGGCGTCGCAGCCGGTCGCCGCGGCGTTGCGCGGTCGCAAGCTGCCGCTGCCGAGCCGCATCGAGGTCAACATCATCGAGGAGAGCCAGGCGCGCATGCTCGCCTTCCTCGACCGGCAGCTCGACTTGCTCGAGATCGTGCCGATCGACTTCGTCGACCAGGTGCTCGACGCGAACGGCAAGCTGCTGTCCACCCTCGCCGCCAAAGGCATCGTGCACGACGTGCTGCTGCGCCCCAACTCCTGGTGGACGTATTTCAACATGGAAGACCCGGTGGTCGGCGGGTACACGCCTGACAAGATCGCGTTGCGCCGGGCGATCGCGATGGGCTACGACAACGCGACCGGCATCCGCGTACTGCTGAAAGGGCGTGGAGCGCCTGCCAAGGGCCCGATCCCGCCGGACATCGCGGGCTACGATCCTGCGCTGCGCACCGACGCGCAGATCTACGACCCGGCCGCAGCGCGCGCGCTGCTCGACCGGTTCGGCTACAAGGATCGCGACGGCGACGGCTATCGCGAGAACCCCGATGGCAAGCCACTGACGCTCGAGCGCTGGTCGGCGCCGAACTCCACCACCCGCCAGGCCGACGAGCTGTGGCGGCGGAACATGGATGCGATCGGCCTGCGCATCGAGTTCAAGAAGGACCGTACGGCCGAGCTGCGCAAGATGGCGCGCCAGGGCAAGATCCCCATGCGCGCCGATGGCTGGAACGCCGACTATCCGGACGCCGAGAACTTCATGCAGCTGCTGTATGGGCCGTCGGGACCCGAGAACAACGCGCGCTTCAAGCTGCCGGCGTTCGACCGCCTGTACGAGCGCGCGCGCACGCTGCCCGACGGCCCGGAGCGCACCAAGCTGTTCGACCGCATGACCGAGCTGGTCATCGCGTACGCGCCGTTTCGCATGACCTATCACCTGCTCGAGGACAACGTGCACCACCGGTGGGTGTCGAACTACGTGCCCCATCCCATCCGGTCCCAGTGGTGGCAGTACCTCGACGTGGACGCTGCCGCACGCAGCCGCTAGCGCTCAGCCGACCCGCCCGAGCGCGCGCGCCAGCAGCACCGCGTCGTCGTCCTCGCCATGACCTGCCGCGACGATGGCGTCGAACGCGCGGCGCGCCTCGTCGGTGAACGGCGTTGCGAGGCCGCGACGGCGCGCGTAGTCGGCCGCGAGCGCCGCGTCCTTGGCCAGGATGCGTGCGGCCGCGCGCGGCGGCTGCAGGTCGTGCGCCAGTGCGCGCGGCAGGCGGTCCTCCACGATCCAGCTTGCGCCAGAGCTTGCCCCGATGACCGCGCCCGCAAGACGCGCATCGAGACCTGCGCGCGTTGCCAGCGAGAGCGCCTCGGCTGCCGCGGCGAGGTGCACCGCGGCGAGCAGGTTGTTCGCCAGCTTCATGCGCGCCCCGTCGCCTGCGGCGCCGACCTCGAACACCCGCTGCGCCATGCAGTCGAGCAGCGGCCGGCAGCGGGCGAGCGCATCGCGCGGACCGCCCGCCATGATCGTGAGCGTGCCGTCATGCGCGCGCGCAGGACCGCCGGACACGGGCGCATCGACGAGCGCGATGCCGCGCGCCGCGAGCCGGTGCGCGACGTCGACGACGAAATCGGGATCGACGGTGGAGGACAGCACGACGATGCGCTCGGTGGCGCCGCTGGCGCTGACGCCATCCGCGCCGAACAGCACGTCCTCGACCTGCCGGGCGTCCACCACGACGATGATGATGACATCGGCCGCACGTGCGAGCGCGGCGGGCGACGCGGCCACCGCTGCGCCGAACGCAGCGGCCGCGTGCTCGGCCTCCGGCCGCACGTCGCGCACGGTGGTGGCGATGCCGCCGCGGCGCAGGCTGCGTGCGACGCCGAGGCCCATGGCGCCCACGCCGATCACGCCGGCGCGCAGCGACGGCACGCCCGTTGCCTCGCTCACTCCTTCTTCGGAAGCTCGTACTGCTTGCACGTCAGCGTTGCCGGAGTTCCGTCCGTGACGAGCGTGAATTCCAGGCCCTTGCCGCGCAAGTCCATGAGGCCGTTGGTGTAGCGCAAGCCGGCAGGCACCTGCACCTGGTAGAGGTTGATGCGCGTCGCGTCCGGCATGAGGAGGCGCGCCTCGCCCTCCTCGAAGCGGATCAGGATGCGATCCTCGCCGCGCATGCAGTCGATCGTCTTCTTCGCGGCCTCCACCTCGTCCTTCGACGGAGCGTTCTGGCACGCGCCGAGCAGGGCGACGAGCACGACGACACAGGACCGAACGCGGCGGATCATGCGATGGCACTCCACGATTGCGGTGCGCGCAGGATACAACGGATCGCGCGCACGCTGCGGCGCGACGGGCGCGGGCGCCGCTTCAGCAGTCGGCGATGTTGCGTGCGACCCCGCTCAGCGCGTCGGCCTTGTAGCGGGCGGCCATGCCGCGGCCGGTCTCGATCATCGAGCGGACCAGGGCGTCGATGGCGATGCGCGGCGCAGGCTGGCGCAGCGCGGCTTGCGCGGCGTCGATGGCACACGCGGCCCCGGCCGCGTTGCGCGCGATGCACGGCTGCTGCACGCGCCCGCCCTCCGAGTCGCACGCGAGGCCCCAATGCTCCTCGAGCGCGCGCTCGGCGCCATGCACGACCTGCAGCGCGCTGCCGCCTTCCGCCGCGACGTATCCTGCCGCTGCCATGGCGGCGCCAACGCCCACGACGCTCTGGCAGCCTGCCTGCCGCAATCCAGCCGCCTGCACGGCCTGGCCGATGGCGGCCGCGGCGAGCAGGAAATCCTGCGCACGCTCGTCGCTCGCCAACGGGCTGGTGCCCCGCCAGTGCTCGAGCAGCGCCGCGACAGGGCCGGCCGCGCCGTGCGTGGGCGCCGTCACCACGCACCCGCCCGCGGCGTTCTCCTCCGCCACCGCTGTGGCATACACGGCGCAGCGCTGCGCGGGCTTGCCATCGATGGACTGCAGCGCCTGCAGCTGATCGGCCGCGCGGCGCTGCAGCCCGCCACCCGGCAGCGCACCGTGCGTCGACAGACCGCGCTGCACGGAGGCGCGCATCGCGAGCGCGACATGCGACAGGCCGGCGCGCACTTCGTCGGGACTGCGGAACGCGAGCTCGTTGGCGCGCGCCAGGTCGGCCAGCTTCTTGCCGTGGGCGCGGCAGGCGCCGAGCAGTGTTTCGCCCGACGCGAAGGGATATGCCACGCGCGCCTGCATGCGGCCGCCCTGCGCTTCCGATTCGTCGAGCACTTCGCCGCTGCCGCCGGTGAAATAGATGCGCGAGGCGAGCGGATCGCCCGCCGGGTCGAAGGCGTCGAAGCGCAGCGCATTGCCGTCGTAGGCGAGCGCCTTGCCCATGTGGAAGCGCACGTTGCGCGCCGGGTCGAAGGCGATCGGATGCCGGCCGCCGAGCACCAGCCCTTCAGCTTCCACGCGCGCCGCACGCGCACGCAAGGAGCGCGCGTCACTGCGCTCGGGCGCGTCACCGCACAGTCCTGCCATGACAGCGTGGTCGGTGGCCGATTCGCGGCCCGTGAGGGCGAGCGAGCCGAAGAGATGCACGTCGACCCGCGACGTGCGGCCGACCACACCGTCGGCAGCGAGCGCGTGCACGAAGCGCAGCGCGGCACGTTGCGGCCCGAGCGTACGCGACGACGACGGACCTGGACCGATCCTGAACAGCTCGAGTGCACTGACGTACACCGGCGCCCCCCGCAGTGAAAGCTGGCGCGCGACAGCGTCCGCGCGCCTCGTTGTTATGAACGTCCGAGTATCGCGCAGGTGGTCAAGGCGCGCGAGCCCGATCGGGCCTTCGACCCGCTCCGTCCGTCGGGCCGGGCGCCCGAAGCTTTCAGCCGGCGGCGGATCGGCCGTGCACGAAGCGAATTGCGTCGGGATACGACAGCACCTCGGGGGCGCGGCCGCCGGCGTGCGCCGCCGCGGCTGCCTCCCACCAGGCGGCTGTGAGGAGCTCGGCATGGCGCGCGACGAACGCCTGGCGCACGCGGGGATCGGTCAGCAGGAAGGTCCCGAATTCCTCGGGGAACACGTCGTGGCGGCCGACGGGATACCACACCTCGGCGGTGTCCTCGAAGCCCGGCGGGGGCGCGGGGATCGCACGAAACCGGCAGTCGGTGATGTACTCGATCTCGTCGTAATCGTAGAACACGACGCGCCCGTAGCGCGTGACGCCGAAGTTCTTGAACAACAGGTCGCCGGCGAAGATGTTGACGGCGGCGAGCTCGCGCAACGCGTCGCCGTAGTCCTGCACGGCCTGCGTGCAGGCATGCTCGTCCGCGCTGCCGATGTAGAGGTTGAGCGGCGTCAGGCGGCGTTCGATGTACAGGTGCCGCACGATCAGCCGGTCGCCTTCGCGCTCCACCTGCGATGGCGCGCTCTGTGAAAGCTCCTGCACGAGCGCCGGGTCGAAGCGCTCGAGCGGAAAGGCCACGTCCGAATACTCGAGGATGTCCGTCATGCGGCCGGCGCGGTCGTGATGCTTCACCAGCGCGTATTTCTGCTGCACGCGCTCGCGGGTGGTGTCCTTGCTGGGCGCGATGTGGTCGCGGATGACCTTGAACACGTACGGATACGACGGCAGCGTGAACACGGTCATCACGAGGCCCTTGATGCCCGGCGCTGCGACGAAGCGATCCGTCGAGTGCTTGAGATGGTGCAGGAAATCGCGGAAGAACAGCGTCTTGCCGTGCTTCTGCAGGCCGACCATGGTGTAGAGCTCGGCCGCCGTGCGATCGGGCACCACGCTGCGCAGGAAGGCGACGTAAGCCGACGGCACCTCCATGTCGACGAGGAAGTACGCGCGGTTGGCGGAGAACAGCAGCGCGAGCTCGAGCGCATCCATGAGCAGCGCGTCGACGTACAGGCGGCCTTCGGCATCGTGGCGTATGGCCACCGCGAAGGGGAACGTCTGCGCGCCGTTGACGATGCGTCCGAGCCCGTACGCGGTCTGGTTGCGGAAGAACAGGCTCGCAAGCACCTGCACCTGGAAATTGACGTCGGGCACGAACGGCCGCGGCAGGCGCGCGCGCACGGCCTCGAGCACGTGCATCAGGTCGCGCCGGAAGTCGGAGAAGCGGCGCGTGAGGCCGAAGTCGAGCACGACGTCGATCAGCGTTGCGCGCAGGCCCTTGCGGCGCGGATAGTAGCTGCGGTACGCGGGTGCGTCGGCATCCAGGTATTCCGTCGACGCGGCCGGGCGCACGAAGAGGAAGCGGTTGTCGTAGTACGCGCGATGCAGGATGCGGCACGAGACGGTGTTGAAGAACGTCTCCGCGCATTCAGGCTGGCGGTGGTCGCTGATCAGCCCGATGAAATGGCGCTTGACCCGTGCCCACAGCTGGTCGGCGCCGTTCCCGGCCAGCGGAGCGAGCGCGAATGTGCGGCTGAGCAGATCGACCGTCTCGTTGACGCGCCGGTCGTAGAAGTCGATGCGATCGCCGGCCACGTGGCCGATGGCCAGCCAGTTGCCGGCCTCGAAATGCCGCTCCGCCGCGCGCGCGCAGTCCCGGAACAGCGCGTAGTGACGGTCGAAGCCTTCCAGGAGGACGCCCGCAATGGCGCGTGCCGCGGCGTCGAGGCGCTCGGGGCTGGCCGGATCGGGTGGCAGTGAAGCGGCGGCGCGCATGGTGGCCTTGTTGCGGAGCATCATACCGGCGGCCGCCCAGCGGTGCGGCGCAACCGCGGCGGCCGTGCGTATCATCGCGGGCATGCGCCCTCGCACCGCTTCTGCTTTGCCGATCCTGCTCACTGCCATGGCGGCCGTTGCGCTGCCGGCCACTGCGCAGGTATTCAAATGCGTCGACGGCAGCGGACGCGTCACGTATCAGCAGACGGCATGCTCACCCGCGCAAAACGGCAAGCAGCTGGACCTCGTGCTGGACAACGGCTCGGGCAAGGACGCGCCGGAGGTCGAGGCGCGCTGGAAGGGGGCGGCGGACCAGCACGACGTGCTGGTCGGGATGCCCAAGCGGTGGGTGCAGCAATCGCTAGGCGCGCCGACGGAGGTGCGGCCCGGGTCGGCAGGGGAGGGCGCCTCGGAGATCTGGACTTACCAGCGGCCCACCGCGACGATGCGCGTAGGCTTCGTCGCGAACGTCGTGGTGTGGAACAAGAGCCAGCCGGCCGCCGCCGAGACGAACGCCATCGCGTCCACCGAAGGCGTCGATGCTGCGCGCGGTCGCGTTGCCGCCGATCGCATGTGCGACGAGGTGATCGCCGAGCTCGGGCCCCCGAGCAGCCAGGAGCCCGCGCGGGTCAACGTGGGCACCGCCGGCACGCTGCGCACCGTGGACGGCATGCGCTTCGCCTACGAGCCGGTGCCGGGCGGCCTGCCCGCGCGGCTGGCCTTCGTCTGCGTCGATGGCCGCGTGGCGAGCGTGTCGCGCGACGTGGTCATCCGCTGACTACTTCGATCTTTCCTTTTCCTTCTCGACCTGCTCGTTGAAGGCCTTCACTGCGCTGTTGTACTCGTTCGCCGCTTCGTTGGCCGCCTTGGCGTGCGGCTCGGCCAGCTTTTGCTCGTCCGTCGCGAATTTCTTGAGGCAGTCCGTGTACGCGACGAACTCCTTCTGATAGGCGCGCTTCTGGCTGTCGCTGGCGAGGCCGCCCGGGAATTCGCCCGGTTTGCCGCAGTTGTGCTTGGGGATGTCGGCTGCAGGGGCGGCTGCGCCCGCTGCAGGCGCTGCCGTGGTCTGCGCGAAGACGGGTGCGGCGGCCACGGCCGCCAGAACGAAGACGAGGGGAAACCGCATGGCCTGCTCCCTGTATGCGAAGGAGCGCCATTCTAGCGCGGGCCGGCGCACGGCCTTTAGCGCCCACAAAACACGCCGGCGCAGCTCGCACTGCGCCGGCGCGTGGCAGACGCGACGCGTTAGACCGCGCGCAGCGTCGCAGTGGGACAATTCACCCAGTGCAGCTGCGCGTTCTGTCGGCGCGCATCGCGCTCGACCTGATCCATGCGGTCAGCGTTGCACACGATCTTGCCATCGACCTGTGCGCGTGTGAGCGGTTGCGGCGCGCACCCCGCAAGACCGATCGCCATCACAGCCACAGCTACCCCCAGCAGTGCTTTCATGACGCCCCTCCTTTCGCTTCCATGATAGGAACACGCCGGCGCGCCAGCAAGCCGGCCGACAGGGCAAGGGGCCGGCCGAGCGTCACGGACGACGGGCGGTCGAAAAGGGGGGGCGAACCGCTTGGCGGCAGCGTCAACCGGAGAACGTGTCGCAGCTGCGCGGGTCGCCGGAGGACAGTCCGGTCTTGAACCACCGGGCACGCTGCTCGGACGAGCCGTGCGTGAACGAGTCGGGCACGACCGTGCCCTGCGACTGCCGCTGCAGCCGATCGTCGCCGACTGCCTGGGCGGCGCGGATGCCGGCGTCGATGTCGCTCGTGTCGATCAGGCCGCGCTTTTGCGCGCTCGCGCCCCAGACGCCGGCGTAGCAGTCGGCCTGCAGCTCCAGGCGCACCGACATCTGATTGCGGCCGCGCGCGTCCATCCGCTGCACCTGCGCGTCGAACTGCTGCATCGTCCCGAGCGAATTCTGCACGTGGTGACCGATCTCGTGCGCGATGACGTATGCCGCGGCGAAGTCGCCGGGTGCGCCGAACCGCGTGCGCAATTCGTCGAAGAACGCGGTGTCGAGGTACACCTCCCGATCGCCCGGGCAATAGAACGGTCCCACCGCCTCGCGGGCGATGCCACAGGCTGACCGGGTGGCACCGCGATAGAGAACCAGGCGCGGCGGCGCATAGCGGGAGCCCATCGACTGGAACGTCTTGCCCCAGAAGTCCTCGGTGTCGCCGAGGATCCTCGCGACGAACTCCTTGCGCGAGTCGTCCGCCTGCCCCGCACGCCCAGGACCGGGAGCGGGTTGCCGCTGTTCCTGCACCACGGGTCCGCTGCCCGACATGGAGCTGAGCAGCTCGAGGGGATTGACGCCGAACAGCAGGCTGACGACCACGATGAGCAGGAGCGCGCCGCCGCCGAGCGGAATGCCGCCGATGCCGAATCCACCGCCGCCGAAGCCGCCTCCGCCCGAGGTGCGATCCTCGACGTTTTCACTGCGGCGCATCTCGTCCCAACGCATGGTCGTCTCCTGATGGCTGAAGCCGGGGATGCGCGGCACCGTGCGTGGTGCGGGCGCGACGGAATGGTGCGGCAGCATGGCACAGGTACCTGGCTGCCGCTATCGGACGCGCGCCGACATCCACCCCCGCGCCCGGCCTACGACAACACGATTCCTGCGCCGGCGCTACGGCTTGAGCGCGCGATAGAGGAATGGCAGGCTCACGTCCATCCGATAGTCGATGGACGAGTGCGTGTCGTCGAACTCCTCGTACACGTGCGGCACCTTGTTCTGCGTCAGCCGTTTCGACAGGAGCCGCGCGCCGTAGTGCAGGTGGTACTGGTCGCGCGAGCCGCAGTCGATGTAGATGCCGTGCAGGGTGCGCAGGTTCTTTCGACAGGCGCCGACGAGGTTCACGGGGTCGTGGCGCTGCCATTGTCGCCAGCGGGCGGGAATGACCTCGCCGGTTTCGAGGTTGAAGGGCAGGCGAAAGCCCATCGGCGCGTCGGGATCGGGGTCGTAGGTCGCGGCCATCGCGAGGTTCATGAGCGCG
Organism: Casimicrobiaceae bacterium; assembly: GCA_035475895.1. Classification (GTDB taxonomy): domain Bacteria; phylum Pseudomonadota; class Gammaproteobacteria; order Burkholderiales; family Casimicrobiaceae; genus VBCG01. The sequence continues at coordinate 134,689 of DATILY010000011.1, forward strand.
TGCGTCTCCGCATCGCTCAGCTTGTCGCGCGCCCACACGTGCGCGAGGAAGCGGCGCACGCGGCCGTCGTCGAGTCCCTTGGTGACGTGCCGCTCGTCGCGCAGCACGTTCACGCGGCCCGGCGTGCGGGGCGGCACGCGAAAGCGGTCGAGCTCGTTCAGCGTGCGCGGCCAGTCGGTGTAGTAGCAGAAATCGAACAGCGCATCGCCCGAATGGTCCGCAATGGCACCCCAGTAGCGCGCGTGGCGCATGCCGTGGATGATCGCGCCATAGCCGCCCGACGACTTGCCGAAGCAGCCGCGGTGATCGCGCGAGGCGAGCGTGCGGAACTCGCGGTCGACGTAAGGGATGATCTCGCGCGTCAGGTAATCCGCGTAGCGTCCGATCGCGCTGGTGTTCACGTACTGGTTGCCACCCATCGACGTGAAGCAGTCGGGAAACACCAGGATCGCCGGTCCCATCTTGCCCTCGCTCATCAGGCGCGCGGCGCGCTCGGGCACGTTTTCGTCGAACGGGCGCCAATTGAGGTGCGCAAGACCCGACCCGGTGAACCCCACCAGGTCGTACAGCACCGGATAGCGGCGTCCGCGCCCGGCGGTGCGGCCGCGCATCGCGCCGGTGTCGTACCCGGGCGGCAGCCAGATGGCCAGCTTGCGCATGTGAGGGTCGCCGAGCGGATTGTCGCGCAGCACGCGCGAATCGAAATCGACGACGACGGTGGTGCCGGAAGAGCCGAGAGTGCGTTTGCGGGCCATGGGAGAGAGGTGGAAGTGGACGGCCGTGCGACCTGCCTGACGGCCTGGGGTCCCGGATTGTGCCGGGGTGGTGCACGGGGGGCAAATGACAGGAATGACGGGTTTTGCGCAGGGCACATTGCTGCGGACGGGACGCGGGGGCTAGATTGGCGCACCGTCATCCTCCATCGGCTCGTTCGATGAGCGCTGCGCTCCGCCCGGTCCTCGTCCTTGCCTGCCTGCTTGCTGCGGGCGCGGCGTGCGCGGGCGTGCCGTCGGTGGAGGAGTGCCTCGAGGGCTCGGATTTCATCGCCAACGCCGCGCGCGCTCGCGACAACGGCATTGGGCGCGAGCGCTTTCTCGACCGCCTCGATGGCGACCTTGCGACGATCCAGGCGTTTCCGCCTGCGCTGCGCTGGTTCGCACACGATGCGGACGACGCGTCGTTCCTGCGCGATGCCGCGCAGGAAGTGTTCGATCGCCCCGGCGCGCCGGAGGATCATCGCGCGGCATTCCTGCGCGCCTGCTTCGCGCGCCTGCGCGCCTGATCCGCTCGCCGCTGCGCGGGCGCTACAGCGGCGACCGGTAGAATCATGGCCACGCGCGCTCGTGCGCACGCCGCCGTGTATCAGCCGCCGCCGCTACCACCCGATGTTCCCGACCACGGCCTCGCCGTGGCGCGCGCGCTCGTCACGCGGCGCTCCGTGCGCGGGTTTCGCGCCGCGCCGGTGCCGCGGCGGGTCGTCGAATCGATCCTCGCGCTGGCCGCCCGCGCGCCGTCGGGCACGAACTGTCAGCCCTGGAAGGTGTACGTCTGCATGGGCGCGGTGCGCGACGCGCTGTCGGACGAGCTCGTCGCGGCGCACTTCGCCAACGACGGCACGCACGTCGAGGAGTACGCGTACTACCCGCGCCACTGGCGCGAGCCGTATCTCGCGCGGCGGCGCACGCTGGGCTGGGACCTCTACGGCCTGCTCGGCATCGCCAGGGGCGACCGCGCGGCAACGGCCCGCCAGCACGCGCGCAACTACCGGTTCTTCGGTGCGCCGGTCGGCCTCTTCTTCACGCTCGACCGCGACATGGAGATGGGCAGCTGGCTCGACTGCGGCATGTTCATCCAGAGCGTGATGATCGCCGCGCGCGCGTACGACCTGCATACGTGCCCGCAGGCGGCGTTCACGCCGTTCCATCGCATCGTTCGCCGCCACCTGGGCATTCCGGACAGCGAGATCCTGCTGTGCGGCATGGCGCTCGGGCACATCGATCCCACCGAGGCGGCCAATGCGCTCGAGACCGAACGCGAGCCGGTCGAGGTCTTCACGCGGTTTTGCGACGAGGCGCGCGCCGTGCGCGCCGATTCAGCCTCGTGATCGACGCGAGCGCGCAGGAGATGCCCGGGCTCGTGGGCGTCTCGCGCGCATCGCTGCTTGGCGCGTTCCTCAAGATGGGACTGCTCGGCTTCGGCGGCGTCATGCCATGGGCGCGGCGCGTGATGGTGGACGAGCGCCGCTGGCTCACCGACCGCGAGTTCGCCGAAATGATCGGCATGTGCCAGGTGCTGCCAGGGCCGAACGTCGTCAACATGGCGGTGGTGATCGGATCGCGCGCGGCGGGGCCGGCCGGTTCGCTGGTGGCGCTCACGGGCATCCTGTTCGTGCCGGTGATCATCGTGCTCGTGCTGGCGATGTTCTACGCCTCGGTCGCGCAGCTGCCCATGGCGCACAACGCGATCGCCGCGGCGTCGGCGGCGGGCGCAGGCCTCATCCTGGGCACCGCAACGCGTCTTCTCATCAGCACGCGGCCGCCGTTGCGCGGCCTGGCGATGGGTATTGCGGCGTTCGTGTCGATCGGCCTGCTGCACTGGCCGCTGCTCTGGGTGCTGCCCACGCTGGTCGCGCTGGCGATCGCGATCGAGTGGAGGGTCCGATGACCATCGACTTTGCCGTGCTCGGCGAGCTCGCATGGCGCTGTGCCGCGCTGTCGCTGGTGGCGATCGGCGGCATCAATGCGATCCTTCCCGAAGTGCATCGCGCGGTCGTCGAGCTCGAGCACTGGATGACCAGCGCGCAGTTCGCCGAGCTGTTCGCGCTTGCCCAGCTCGCGCCGGGGCCCAATGCGATGGTCGTCGCGCTGATCGGCTGGCAAGTCGCGGGCGTGCCCGGGGCCTTCGTCGCCACGCTGGCGATCTGCGGGCCGTCGTCGCTGTTGTGCTATGCCGCCCTCCACTGGTGGGAGCGCCTGCGCCACTGGCCCCGGCGCGCCATCGTGCAGCGGGCGCTCGCGCCGGTGGCGATCGGCCTCATCCTGGCGAGTGGCTACACCCTGGCGCGCGGGGCCGATCGCACGCTCGTCGCAGCGGCCATCACCATCGGCGCCGGCCTTGCCCTCGCGTTCACGCGCATCAACCCGGTATGGGTGCTGGGACTCGCGGCCCTGCTTGGCGCCGCCGGCTGGACCTAGCGCCCGGTCGGTGGAAGCGGAGGCGGGCCCTTCAGCGCTTCTTGCCCAGCATCGTGCCGCGGCAGCGCGGCGCACCGCAGCGGCAGGTGTACGCCTCGCGCATTTCGCGGGTGACGCGTCCGTCGACGTTCAGCCGGTAGTCGTAGCCGAGCTCCTCGCCCTTGCGGATGGTGCGCTTGGCCGCGATGAACACGCGCCCTTCGTCGTCCTCGTACGGCTCGCAGTTCGGCGCGCACGAGTGGTTGATCCACCGTGCCGCGTTGCCGCGCACGGCGGCGTCGATGACCCGGCCGTCGTCGAGCTCGAACAGGAAGGTGTGATACGGGTTGTCCGGATCGCTGTCCGGACGCCGGTCGGCTTCCTTCATCGTGATGCGCTGGCCGCGGTATTCGATGATGTCCGCGCCCTTGCGGATCGTGCGCGCGGCGAAGACCCCACGGCCATGAATGGCGGATCGGCGCACGACGTACGGCCGCGCGGGCGCGGCTGCCTTGGCCGCCGAGGCGCGCCGCGGCGACGCCTTGCTGCCTTTCTTCGTGCTGCGGGACGACTTGCTCGATCTGGACGACGACGTTTTGCGGGAGGAGCGGGACTGCGCGGGCTTGGACGGCATCGTTGCGGCGACCAGTGCGGTGAGGAGAAGCGCGCATTGTCGCAGGAGTGCGCACGCACGCCTAGCGGCCCTGCGCGGTGGGATGCGCGTACACCGCTTCAGCGCTCGAGGATCGCCGCTACGCCCATGCCGCCGGCCGTGCAGATCGACACGAGGCCGCGATGCAGGCCCCGCGTGGCAAGGTCGTGCGCCAGCGTTGCGAGGATGCGCGTGCCGGTGGCACCGAACGGATGGCCGAGCGCGATGCTGCTGCCGTGCGGATTGAGCTTCGTCCGGTCGATCGCGCCGAGCGCCGCGCGGCCCAGCCTCCGCTCGCAATAGGCCGGCGACTCGAACGCAGCCAGCGTGCACAGCACCTGGGCCGCGAACGCTTCGTGGATCTCGAGCACGTCGAACTGCTGCAGCGTGACGGCGGCCCGGTCGAGGAGCGTCGCGATCGCGTAGGTGGGCGCCATCAGCAGCCCTTCGCGCGGACCCGCAAGGCCCGCATAGTCGACGGCCGCATCCGCCCCGTGCGTGAGATACGCCAGCACGGGCAGGCCGCGATCGCGCGCCCATGCCTCGCTTGCCAGCAGCACGCACGATGCGCCGTCGGTGAGCGGCGTGCTGTTGCCGGCCGTCAGCGTGCCGGCGGGCGAGCGGTCGAATACCGGCGACAGCTGCGCCAGCCGCTCGAGACTCGCGTCGGCGCGCACGTTGTCGTCGCGAGCGAGACCCGCATGCGGTACCACGAGCTCGCGGAAGAAGCCGCTGGCCCAGGCAGCTGCCGCCTTGTGGTGACTGTCGAGCGCGAGCTCGTCCTGCGCGCGCCGCCCGATCCGCCATTCCTTGGCCATCAGCTCGCAATGCTCACCCATCGACAATCCCGTGCGCTGCTCGGCAACGCCGGGGATGACGGGCTTCAAGTCGCGCGGGCGCAACGACCGCCACGGCCGCAGGCGGGCGCCGAGCGTGCGCCCTCGTGCGCTTTGCGTGACGATGCGCGTGAGCGCGGGGCCGTGCTCGAGGGGCACGTCGGACACGGTGTCCGACCCGCCTGCGATGCCGCATTCGATCTCGCCCTGGGCAATGCGGCGTGCGACCGCCAGTGCGGCGGTGAGGCTGGTGCCGCAGGCGCGCTGGACGTCATGGGCGGGGGTGTGCGGATCGAGACCGCTGTCGAGCGACGCCTCGCGCGTGAGGTTCCAGTCGCGCGCGTGCTTGATCACCGCGCCCGCGACGACTTCGCCGACCGCTTTGCCCGTCAGCCCGAAGCGGTCGACGAGGGCCGTGAAGGAGGCGCACAGCAGCGACCGATTGGTCTGTGCGGCATACGCGCCGTTGCTGCGCGCAAACGGCGTGCGTACGCCGCCCACGATCGCGACCGGGCGCGCGAACGCGTGGCCGGCGCTGCGCGCGCCTGCCGCGCCATGAGGAAGCTCCGTCGCAGCCGCCATGAGGATTCTCGAGGACCGGGCAAGCCGTACTGTACGACGCGGGCCGGACGGCGGCCGGGCGAGGGCGCTCCGAGTGCCGTACTTGAACGCGCGGGGCGCCGATGCCATAATAGTTCACATGCGAATCAATTGCCGTCGAACCATATGCCGGTGACCGCGCCCAGCGAGCAGCGGGCAAGCCGCCGGGCGCGCGTGGCACCCGGCCCGCCCATGCCGGCGGCGCCCGCGGAATCGCTCGGAATCCTGATCAACCGCGTCGCCAAGGCGTGGCGCCAGACGCTCGACCGGCGCCTGCGTCCCCTCGGCTTGACGCGCGTGCAATGGCAGGCGCTGCTGCTCATCGCGCGCTCGGAAGGCGGCCTCACGCAGCGCGACATCGCCGAGCACCTCGACATCGGCGCGCCGGCCACCGTGGCGCTGGTCGACCGCATGGAGCGCGATGGCCTGGTCGAGCGGGTGCCCGTGCCCGGTGACCGGCGCCGCAACGCCGTGCGCACCACGGCTGCGAGCCGGCGGCATCTTGCGCGCATCGAAGCGGCCGCCGGCACGCTGCGCCGCGAGATCCTCGGCGGGCTCACGCGCACCGAGATCGAGACGCTGCACGCGCTGCTGACCAAGGCGCATGCGCGCATCGAGGCGCTCGAGCCATGACGGCGCGCACGGTCCCGCGCAGGCCCCGTCCGCGCGTTCTCGTGATCGCGCTCGTCGCGGTGGCGCTTGCCGCAGGCGCGGTGTGGTATTGGCTCCAGAGCGGGCAGAGCGTGTCCACGGAGAACGCCTACGTGAACGCGCGCGTCGTGCAGGTGTCGTCGCTCGTGATGGGCCAGGTCGTCGAAGTTGCGGTCCGCGAGAACGTGCTCGTGCACAAAAGCGACATCCTGTTCGCGCTCGACCGGCGCCCGTTCGAAGCAGCGCTCGCCGAAGCCGAAGGCAAGCTGCGCCAGGCCGAGCAGGGCACGCGCGCCGACACGTCGGAAGTATCCGCCAGCCAGGCGGATGTCGCGCGGCTCAACGTCGATCTTGCGAACGCCGAGACGAGCCTGCGCCGCTCCCAGCAGCTCGTGCAGCAGGGATTCCTGTCGAAGCAGGCGCTCGACGACGCGCAGGCTCGCGTCAACTCGGCGCGCGCGGCGGTCGAGGCAGGCGTCGCACGCGTGGCGAAAGCGCGGGCCGCCATTTCCACCACGCAGGGCGTCACGCCGGCCGTACGCGTCGCGCAAGCGGAGGTGGAGAAGGCGCGGCTCGATCTCGAGCACGCCGTCGTGCGGGCGCCCGAGGACGGCATCGTGACGCGGTTCGATCTGACGGCCGGCACCGTGGTGACGCCGGGCAATCCCCTCTTTGCGCTGGTGGTCGATCGCAGCTTCTGGGTCGACGCCAACTTCAAGGAAACGCAGCTCGGTGGCGTGCGGCCGGGCTTGCCCGCGACGATCGTGATCGACATGTACCCCGATCACACGTTCCATGGTCACGTCGAAAGCCTGGCGGGTGGGACGGGTGCCGCGTTCTCGCTGCTGCCGCCACAGAACGCCAACGGCAACTGGGTGAAGGTGGCGCAACGCGTGCCGGTGAAGGTGACGGTGGACGATGCCGACCCGGCCTTTCCGCTGCGGGTCGGCGCCACCGCAACGGTGGACGTCGCATTGCGCGCCGCGCCATCGGGCTCGACCGTTTCGCAACGATGAGCGAGGCTGCCACCGCGCACGCCGACGTGCCCGCCGGCGAATCGCGCGTCATGGTGACGCTGGCCGTGATGGCCGCCACCGTGATCCAGGTGCTCGACACGACGATCGTCAACGTCGCGCTGCCGCACATGGCGGGCGAGCTGTCCGCGACATCGGACCAGATCAGCTGGGTGCTGACGAGCTACATCGTCGCCTCTTCGATCGTCATGCCGATGACCGGCTATCTGACCGACCGGCTCGGCCGGCGCAAGTACCTGCTCGTCAGCATCTTCGGATTCGTGGTCGCCTCGGCGCTGTGCGGCATCGCGACGTCGCTGCCGGCGATCGTGCTTTTTCGCCTGCTGCAGGGTGTGTTCGGGGCGTCGCTGGTGCCTTTGTCGCAGGCCATCATGGTGGACACGTACCCGGCGCACGAGCGCGGCAAGGCGCTCGCGATCTGGGGCATGGGCGTCATGGTGGCTCCGATCCTCGGCCCGACGGTGGGCGGCTGGCTCACGGAAACCGTCAACTGGCGCTGGAACTTCTACATCAACGTGCCGATCGGCATCCTGTCGTTCCTCCTCGCGCTGCGCTACGTGCCTGACACGGTGCAGAAGGCGCGCCGCATGGACTGGTGGGGCCTCGCCTTCCTCGCGGCGTTCATCGCCGGACTGCAGTACATGCTCGACCGCGGGCAGCAGGAGGATTGGCTCGCCGCACGCTCGATCCGCATCGCCCTCGGCGTCATGATTGCCGGATTCGTCCTGTTCGTCTGGCACTCGATCACGTCGAAACACCAGACGCTGTTCAGCCTGCGCATCTTCGCGGACCGCAATTTCGCCGCGGCCTCGTTCGTAGGTGCTGCGATGGGGCTGTCGCTGTACGGCGGCATGCTGCTCCAGCCGGTCTACTTCGAAGGACTGCTGCAGTTCCCGACGTTCGACACGGGACTTGCCATGATGCCGCGCGGCCTGGGCAGCCTGGCAAGCATGCTGATGGTGGGACGCCTGCTCGGGCGCTTCGGCGCCAAGCCGCTCATTTTCTTCGGCATCGGCGTGAGCCTCGCAGGCGCGTGGCTCATGACCGGCGTCAACCTCGAATCGACCACCCGCACCACCATCGTTCCGCTGCTGCTGCAAGGATTCGGCGTCGGCTTCGTGTTCATTCCACTGTCCGCGGTCGCCTTCGCGACGCTGCCGCGCGGCCTCGCGACCGAGGCCGCCGGCGTGTACAACCTGATCCGCTCCGTCGGCTCTTCGATCGGCATCTCGATCGTGAGCGTCTACATGACGCGCAGCGCGCAAGCGAGCTGGGCGACGCTGCGCCAGTATCTCGATCCGTATCGTCCGGAGGTGCGCCAGTATCTCGACCCCCTGCATCTGAAAGCCCAGGGCACCGGGCTCGCGCTGCTCGCGCAGCAAGTCGCGGCGCAAGCGCAGATGCTCGGCCTGCTGCGTGCGTTCTGGCTGATCGTGGCAAGCTTCGTCTGCATGATCCCGCTCGTCCTCCTGCTGCGGCCGGTCAGGACTGCCGCGAGCGAAGTGCCCGCGGTCGCCGAATGAACCGTCCATGAGCGCCACCTCGCCGCGGACCGCGCTGATCGAAGGCCCGATCGCCCGCACGCTCTTCTTCTTCACGTTGCCGATCCTGGCGAGCAATGTGCTGCAGTCGCTCAACGGATCGGTCAACGCCATCTGGGTGGGCCATTACCTCGGCGAAGCCGCGCTCACCGCCACGTCGAACGCCAACACGATCCTGTTCTTCCTGCTGGCCCTCGTGTTCGGCGTCGGCATGGCCGCCACGATCCTGGTGGGACAGAGCATCGGTGCGCGCGACGTCATGCAGGCCAAGCGCGTGGTCGGCACCAGCGCCACGTTCTTCGTCGTCGCGTCCCTGCTGATCGCGGCGTCGGGCGGCGTCGCGACGGCGCCATTGCTCGCCTACATGAAGACGCCGCCCGACGCCATGCCGTTCGCCACGGCGTACCTGCGCATCATCTTCGCCGCAGTTCCGTTCATGTTCGCGTACACGTTCGTGATGATGGTGCTGCGCGGCGCGGGGGATTCGCGCACGCCGTTCTACTTTCTCGTGCTGTCGGTGTTGCTCGACATCGCGCTCAATCCGCTGCTGATCTTCGGCGCCGGTCCGATCCCGCGCATGGGCATCGCCGGCTCCGCGCTCGCGACGCTCATCGCGCAGGTCGTGAGCCTCATCGCGCTGCTCGTCCACCTGTATCGCGCGAGGCACTTCCTGTGGCTGCACGGTGCCGAGCTGCGCTACCTGCGGCCCGACGGTGCGCTCCTGCGTGCGCTCGTGTTCAAGGGCCTGCCGATGGGCCTGCAGATGATCGTGCTGTCCGGCTCGGCCATCGTGATGATCGCGCTGGTCAACCGGTTCGGCTCCCAGACCACCGCGGCGTTCGGGGCCGCCACGCAGCTGTGGAACTACATCATGCTGCCGGCGCTCGCGGTCGGCATGGCGGCGTCCGGCATGGCCGCGCAGAACGTGGGCGCGGGGCACTGGGCGCGGGTGCGGCGCACCGCGGTCGCCGGTGTCGCCTTCAACTGCGTCATGACCGGCGCGCTCGTTCTGATCCTGTACCTGTTCAATCGCGCGGCCCTGTCGCTGTTCCTGCCCGACGACAGCGAGGCGCTGGCGATCGCGACCCACATCAACGCCATCGTGGTGTGGTCGTTCATCCTCTTCGGCATCTCGATGGTGCTGGGCGGCGTCGTGCGCGCGACCGGCGCGGCGGTGCCGCCGCTCGTCGTCCTGTTCATCTCCTTGTGGGTGATTCGCATTCCGCTGGCGGTGGCGCTGCTCGATCGCCTGGGCGCGGATGCCATCTGGGACAGCTTTCCCATCGGCGCCGGCGTGTCGGCGCTGCTGATGTGGCTGTACTACCGCTACGGTGGCTGGAAGCGCGCGCAGATGCTGCCGCCCGGCCGCGCTCCCGCTCCCGTGGCGCCGCGCTAGCCCGGCGATTGCGGCGCGTCGCTTGCGCGGCGGATGACGGGCTGCGTGGGCGGCACCAGCGTCGCGTCGAGCCGGTCGGTGCGCGCGAGCTCCGGGAACAGGCGGGCCCACAGCAGCAGGACGAGCAGCGTCCCGACCCCGCCGACGACCACGGACGGCACCACGCCGAGCCACGCGGCGGTCACCCCGGACTCGAACTCGCCGAGCTGGTTGGAGGTGCCGATGAACAGGGCGTTGACGGCGCCCACGCGCCCGCGCATCGCGTCGGGCGTCTTGAGCTGCACCAGCGTCTGGCGCACCACCACGCTGACCATGTCGGCTGCGCCGAGCACCGCCAGCGCCGCGAGCGATAACGCGAACGAGCGCGACACGCCGAACAGGATGGTCGCCGCGCCGAACACGGCGACGCTTGCGAGCATGGTGCGCCCCGCGCGCCTGCCGATCGGATGGCGCATGAGCCACAGGGCCATCGCGAGCGCGCCGACGGCGGTGCTGGAGCGGAGCAGGCCGAGTCCCAGCGGGCCCGTGACCAGGATGTCGCGCGCGTAGATCGGCAGCAGCGCGGTCGCCCCGCCCAGCAGCACGGCGAACAAGTCCAGAGAAATGGCGCCGAGCAGCGCGGGCTGCCCGCGGATGTAGCGAATGCCCGCGAACACCGAGTGCAGCGTGACCTTGCGCGCATCGCCTGGCGCATGCACGAGGCGAATGCAGCGCACGAGGACGATCGCGCCGACCAGCAGCGCGACGCCGATCGCATAGACGACCGCCGCGCCGGCCGCGTAGATCAGGCCGCCGAGCGCGGGACCGGCGATGATGGCCGTCTGGCCGGCCGATGCGCTCGTTGCAATGGCACGCGAGAGCAATGCCTCGGGCACCAGCGCCGGCAGCAACGCCTGCATGGCCGGCATCTGGAACGCGCGCGCAGCGCCGACGAGCGCGATCAACCCGAAGATGGCGGGCTCGTCGATGCGCCCGGTCGCACTGCCGAGCGCGAGTCCCGCGACGGCGAGCGCTTCCACAGCGATGCACGCCTGCATCACGCGGCGACGATCGAAGCGGTCGGCGACCTGCCCGGACACGAGGACGAGCACGAACGCGGGCAGGAACTGCACGAGGCCGACGAGGCCGAGATCCAGCGCGCGGCCGGTCATGGCATAGACCTGCCAGCCGACTGCGACGGTGACCATCTGCTGCGCGATCATGGTGGCCACGCGTGCACACCAGAACAGGACGAACGAGCGCTGCGCGCGCAGCGAGCCGGCGCCGGCCTCGCGTACGGCGCGAAGCGGGGCGGGCGGGTCGTCGCTCACGCCGCGCGCGCCGCCGCGCGGAGCCCGAGCGATTCGAGCACTTCGCGCGCGGCACGCTGTCCCGTCTCCACCGCGCCTTCCATGTAGCCGGAGGCTTCCGCCGACGTGTGCTCGCCGGCAAAATGCACATGCCCTTCCGGCGCCCATTCGATGCCGTGGAAGCTCGTGTAGTGCCCGGGCTCGAGGAGCGAGTACGACCCGCGCGTCCAGGGATAGCGATCCCAGGCGTTGCGGATCACCTGGCCGGTCCATTGCGCGCCGATGCCCGGGTACAACGGCTCGATCGCCGCAAGCACGGCGCGCGCCTGGGCTTCGGGCGTGCCCTCGCCGGCGCGCTGTGCAACGCTGCCGCCGGAGAAGAAGTTCACGATGCCGGTGTCGCCCTCCTGCGCGCGCGTGACTTCCCAGCTGGTGACGTACGGGCCTTCGAGGCGGGTTTCGCCATTGCCGCCGTGCGTGCGCCAGTGACGCGAGGCGAATTGCAGCTGCAGCTTGGTGTTGTGGCCCATGCCGAGGTGGCGGATGGCCGCCAGCTTGCGCGTGCGAAACCCCGCATGCGCAAGGTCGACGTCGCGCAGCAGGGAAAAAGGCAGCGCGAGGATCACGCGCTCGCAGGTGTGCGTCCGCGCTGCGCCGTCGCGGGCGAGATGCAGCCGGTGTCGTCCGCGCCCGTCGCGCGTGATGGCGACGAGACGGCTGCCGGTCTCGACATGCGATTGCACGCGCTCGGCGAGCGCAGTCACGATGCGGTCGTTGCCGCCGCGCACGTGATAGCGCTGGTCGGATTCCTCGTAGGGCGACAAGCGATCGCGCGGCGTGCCGTCGAGCAGGGCGATCACGCTGATGCTGCTGATCCGTGCGGGATCGGCGCCGAGCTCCTCGGTATAGGCGTTGGCGAGCAGACGGCCCAGGCGCGAGCGTGCGCCGCCGGGGACGCGCGTGTCGATCCACGCGGCCGCCGAGAGTCGATCGAGCGCGCGCTGACCAGCGGTGGCCTGGTCGTACGTGGGCAACGTGCCGGTGAGCACGGCCACATCCGCTTCGAGCGCCGGCAACAACGGCGTCAGATCGGCCGTTGCGTCGTCGAGCGTGTACGCCGCGCCATCGAGCCACCATAGCGGCACCGTGCCGGGCGTTTCGGCTTCCAGCACGTCGTCGAGCGCCAGGCCGAGATCCGCTGCGAGAAGGCGGATCTGCGCATGGCCGGTGTCGATGAATTCGCCACCGCGCTCGGCCACCTGGCTGCCGAAGGCGCTGCGCTCGCTGAGGCAGCGTCCGCCGACCCGCGGCGCCGCCTCGAACAGCGTGGCCTGCACGCCGGCCCGGGCGAGCGCGTCGAGCGCGCAAAGGCCGGCGAGCCCGCCGCCCACCACGGCGACGCGCGCCTGGCTGCCTCCTGCGGCGGCGGCCCACGCCGGCTGCCATGTTCCTGCGATGGCCGCCGCTCCGCCCAGCGCACCTGCGCGGCGCAGGAAGTCGCGCCGGCCCGCCTTGGGTGGCTCATCGACGGCGTGCGCCGCGCGTGCATCGGCGACGGCACGCGCAAGCACGGTGACGAGTCGGCTGCGTGGCATCGTGAAGCCTCCTCAACGGACCGGCGCGCCCGCCAGCGCGAGCGCGATCGGCGTGGTCAATGCGCCGACTGCGGTCGTGAGCACGATGCTCGACGCGACGGGTCCGGCGAGCACGTCGAACTGGCGCGCCATGAGGTAGACGTTGGCGCCGATCGGCAGGGCCGCCATCAGTACGACGACCGCCGTGTCGAGCGGCGCGAGGCCGATCAGCCACGCCAGACTGAACACGACGAGCGGCTGAGCAGCGAGCTTCAGCAGCGCCATCGTCACGCTCACGCGCCATCCGCTGCGCAGCCCGAATTCGGCGAGGCCCATCCCGAGCGCGATCAGGGACAGCGGCAACGCAGCGGTGGCGATCATCTCGAGCGTGCGGTCCACCACGTGCGGGAGCGCGATGCCCGTGAAGCCGTAGAGCGTGCCGACCAGGATACTGCCCACGATCGGGTTGGTGACGACACCGCGCGCGGTCTTGAGGAAGCCCAGCGCCGACAGCTCGCGATGCCGCGCCCACTCCACCGACACCGTCACCAACGTCCACAGCACCAGCGAGTTGAACACCAGGATGAGCGACACCGCGGGCAGCGCCGCCTCGCCGAGCGTCACCTGGGCGATCGGCAGGCCGAGCAGCACGTTGTTGGAGAAGATGCCGCCCATCGCGAACACCGATTGCGCGGCGCCATCCATGCGGAACAGCGCAAGTCCGGCGAGCCGCCCGGCGACGTAGACCACGAGGCAGCCGCCGAAGAACACGAGCAGGATGCGCGCATCCACCGGCGGCAGGCGTGAGAAGTCGCTCATGAGCCGGAACAGCAGCGCGGGCATGGCGACGGTGAACACGAAGCGTGTGAGCGCATCCGTGGCGGTGCGCGGCCAATGCGCGAAGCCCGACAGCGCGTAGCCGAAGAAGACGAGCAGGAACAGCGGTGCGGTCAGCCCGACGAAGTGGCCGAAGCCTTGCACCGGCCGCTAGGGGTTGCCGCGGCTCACGAGGCGCGATGGCCGACGAGGGCGAGGAACTCCTCGCGCGTCGCCTGCGATTCGCGAAACGTACCCACCACCGAGGACGTGACCATCAGCGAGTTCTGCTTCTCCACGCCGCGCATCATCATGCACAGGTGACGCGCCTCGATCATGACGCCCACGCCCTTGGCGTCGATGGCGTCCATGATCGCCTGGGAGACCTGCTCGGTCAGCCGCTCCTGCAGCTGCAGGCGGCGCGCATACATGTCGACCAGGCGCGCCAGCTTCGACACGCCGAACACCTTGCCGGTCGGGATATAGCCGATGTGGCAGCGTCCGAAGAAGGGAAGCATGTGGTGCTCGCACAGGCTGTAGAGCTCGATGTCCTTCACGATGACCATGCTGTTGGTGGTCTGCGTGAAGATCGCCTGGTTGATCACCTCCTCCATCGACGTGCGATACCCCGACGTGAGGAACGCCATCGCCCTGGCGACGCGATCGGGTGTCTTCGCGAGTCCTTCGCGGTCGGGGTCCTCACCCAGCGCGATGAGCAACTCGCGCGTGAGCGTGCTGATACGGTCGATGTCGGGAATCATGCCTGCGTGCGTGCCGAAGGGAGCCACGACGTTAGCACATCGTGCGCCAGCGTCGTCCCCGGTTCATGCCGACGCCGCCAGGTGCCGGGGGCCGCGCCATCGACGGGCTGTCCGCGCGAACGGACGGTTCAGGCGCCCGCCGGCTGCGTCGCCCCGCTGCGGGTGCGGCTCGCCGCGAGCGTGTCGAGCGCCGCGCTCACGGCGCGATCGAACAGCGGCACCGGCTCGACGATCAGCATCGCGCGGCCTGCACCGAGCTGGTAGGCGAGGTCTTCAGGGGTATACATGAACGCTCGCGAGCGCGAGCGACTCGTGAAGATGTATTTGGTGCGCAGCGGGCTGATCCACGTCAGCCGCGCGTTGATGGGGCCCTTGTCCGTCTTGAATTGCAGCCAGGTGCCCGGCACCATCTCGCTCACGTAGTCGTGCACGTTGGCCACCGGCAGCGGCCGCGTGACGGGCCCCTCGGCGCCTGCGTTCGCGCCCGCCTCGGCATCCTTCGGCTTGATGGCCGCGATGTGCAGCTGGTAGAGCTCGTCGAAGAACGCTTTCGCGCGTTCGGCGGGCACCTGCAGCGCCTGCGCGCCACGGCGCAGTGCGCCGATCAGCGCCGGGATCATCTTGGTCAGCCGCGCCTTCTGCGCGGTGCGGTCCTTCGCCACGATGCTCCACAGCATGTCGTCCAGGGTACGCAGCGCGGCCTGCACCGATTCAGCCTGCACGCCGTCCTTCTCGACCAGTGAGGTGACGTAGTCGGCCCACACGGTCTCGGCAAAGGAGCGGACGTCGAAGGGCACCGACAATCCGGCGAGCTTGTCGCGAATCTGCGCCAGCACCTCCGCGTGGTCCTTGTCGCTTTCCTCGGCGCTCAGCGCCGCATCGACGTCCTCGGCCAGCGCTTCCTCGGTGGTGCGCCGCTCCTGCTCGATGAAGCGCGCGAGCTTGGCATCGGCCTGCTCGAACACCGCCATGTCGATCTCGAAGTCGCGCGAGACTTCGTCGATGATCAGCGTGGCAGCGGCGGTGAACGCCTGGTGATAGGCCTCGTCGCCGCTCGCGCCCACCGCGGCTTCGGCGAGGTGATCGAGCACCCGCCGTGCGGCGTGCTTCTTGTCGGAGAAGAAGCCGCGGTCGAGCAGGGCGGCCTTGAGGATGGGCACCTGGAGCCGGCCGAACAGGCTGCGCAGCGTGTCCGGAATGGACGGATCGCGAAAGACGTAATCGAACAGCAGCGCGATGACGTCCATCGTGATGCGGTCGGTCGGATTGGCGATCTGGTCGGCCACTGCCGTGCGGATGTGCGGAATGAGGTTGAGCGGGACGATGGCCGCGTCGCCGCCTGTCTGGGGCATGTGCTCCGCGAGCGCCGAGCGCAGGTCGAGGCGCTGCCAGGTGCCGAGCGTCGCGAAGAGCGGCGTCGAGGTGCCGAGCGCCATCATCGGATCGAGATCCGGGAACTCGCCGGGCGCATGCGCGGCGGGCGCGCCCATCGGCTGCGCGCCCAGCCGCGCGAGCGTCGCGAGCCCGGCCAGGATGTCGGGCGTGGGCACGAACGGCGGGGGCGCCGCCGGCATGTGCGCAACCGGCGGTGACCCGGCAGCTTGCGCAGCTGCGGCCGGCCGAGCCAGCGGATCCGGCGTGGGCGGGCCGCCGGCAGGGCCGATCGGGTGCTCGAGAAACTGCAGCGCGGGCGGCGCGCCGGGCACGCCGAGCGATTCGGGCACCACGACCTCGGGCACCGCTTCGCCCACCTCGCTCAGCATGCGGCTGAAGGCGGGCAGCAGGTCCGTGTCGTCGGCCGGCCGCCATTCGCTGCGCGCGCGCAGGGCCGCCTTGATCTCCGGGAGCACGTGCCGGTCGGCGAGATACCGGTTGAGCGAGATGTAGATCTTGTTGATCGCCGGCGTCAGGTCGGTGAGCAGCCGCTCCATCACCGGCCGCCAGATGCGCGGATTGGGGAACACGGCGCGCGAGGTGGAGCCGATCGCGTCGAGGATGTAGTCGGGCGCGAACGGGTTGTCGATCTCGCGGACGTTGCGCTCCGTCAGCAGGATCTCGACGCGCAGGTCGAGCGCCGCGATCTCCTTGCTCACGAATCGGCGCAGGAAGTTGGTGCTCGCCGTGAGTGCGGCCTGCTTCTCGTGGTCGAAGGCGGTGAGCACCTTCAGCGTCGCGGCCGAGGCGTCGGCATCCAGGCGCCGGCCCCTGCGCTTGTGCCCGGCCAGACGCTTGGCGAAGAGCTCGTCGAGCGTGCGGGTGAAGCGCTGCAGCCACTCGCCCCGCTTGTTGCGGAATGCCTCGATCTCACCGTCGGGGATGTGGCTCACCGACTCGAACAGGTCGCCGGCCATCTCCAGCGAGGCGCGCACGATGTCGTGCAGCTTGAGCGAGTACTGGGTATAGCAGGCCTGCAGGAGCGCCTGCGCCTCTTCGGGCGTGAAGTGATGCTCCTCGACGGCCGGCGCGTCGAAGGCCAGGGGAGCGGGTGAAAGAGTCGACATCGGACTTGTCTCGCGATCCGGATTGTAGTCGCCGGACCTGGTTCTGCGCCGTGGTCGGGCGACGCACGGGCGGCGGACGGCCGCCTGGACCGGACGCGCGGCCGCCGGTACGTCTGGCCGGGATCGCGAACCTCGGGTGACCCGGGCCTACGACGTCGCGCGCGCTGTTCATGCGCCCGGTGGCGCCGGCCCTCGCCCGCGCGGGACGCCGGCGGGTCGCCTTGTCGCTCAGTGCGGCAGCAGGAGCGACACCAGCGCGTTGCAGCGGCCCTGGCTGGCCGGGCACGACAGGCCCTGCCCGGGGATGTTGTTGCGCACGTTGACCCAGTATGTCTGGCCGGCCGCGAGACCCGCCAGGCCGTTGTTGCCGGCGCCGATGGTGAAGGGCAGCGTTGCGCTGTTGCCGAACTGGCGGCCGTACGGACCGTTCGCGCCCGTCAGGTCCGTCGGACGGAAGTCGCACGCCTGTTGCGACACCGTGATCTCGCGGAACGTCGGAGGCCCGCTGAATTCCGCTGCCGCGAGGCTGCCGAACGCGCCCGGCTGTGCCGTGGCCGGGACCGTGAAGCGGACCGCCCACGCGCCGTTGTACGCGAAGCCTGGCAAGTCGGGAAAGAACGACGAATAGACGGTCGTATTGGCCGATCCGGCTTCCGAATACAGCGCGCTGGGGAACTGTGCGCATTGGCCGAGCGGAGCAGGCGCCGAGGCCACCCAGTTCACGAACACGCTGGCCGTATTGCCCTGGCCGCCCGCATTGCTGCCCGACACGCTGATCGTCTGGCCGCCGACCGCCTGTCCGCGCAGCTGGCAGATGTTCGACGACGTGATGCAGCCCGTCCATTGATACGCCGTGGGATTGCCGCCGCAGAACGCTTCAAGCGTGATGAGGTTGCCCACCACGGGCGGATCCGTTTGCATGGTGGCGCTCAACGTGCACACCGGCGGACTCTCCGGCGGCGGTGGCGCCTGCCATGCGATGTCGATGCTGGCCGGCGCGCCGGGTCCGTTGGCATTGCTCGCGACGACCGTGTACGTCACGGTGCCCGGGGTCGGGGAATTGGCCGTGCAAACCGACGTCAGGCTGCTGCATCCCGTCCAAGAAAATGCGGTGGGCCCGTTCGTGCACGTCGCCGTGATGTTGACCGGCGTGTTGGCGACCGGGAAGCCGTTGCTCGCCGCCAGCGTGCACGACGGGCGCGCGGCGGGATCGGCCACCGGCGAGCACATCGCCACCGGCATGGCCGGCGGGCCATAGCCTTCGGCGATGTAGCCTTTGGCGATCATCGACTGCTGCACCGCGGCGTCGGTGGTGTAGCGATGGTTGGAGTCGATGCGGTTGTTCCATGCGCGATAAATGGGCGCAGAGCCGTTGGCGCAAGCGCCCGTGATCGGGTCGGGCAGGCCCACGTTGAACACGTCGTCGGATTCGAAGATCCACACTCCGGGGTACTTCTGCTTCACGGCGGCGCACTCGCTCGGCGACGCCGAGTAGAAATGCGAGTCGAGACCCGCGGACGGGCTCCCGTAGAACCGGCACACGGGGCTGAGCGCGGTGGATGGCGTCGTGGGATCGGCGACCTTGAACGAGAGACCGGTGCGCTTCCAGCCCGTGAAGAATCCCGTGTCCAGCTTGTTGATCTCGTCGCTGCTGGCCGTCACGAAGTAGTGATCCAGCGCCGCGTTGTAGAACTCGACGGCATCGAGCAGCGCGGCAGCCGCGGGGCGGGTTGCCGTCAGCAACAAGGCGGCGAACGCCAGCGCGACGACGCGCAAGTACAGGGCGGGAAAGCGGGAGACGTTCATGAGCGACCGGCAGCTGGGATGGTGAGCGGCTCGCGAAGGGACCGGCGTTCCGGTGCGCGTGCCGCGAACACAGCGCGCAGGAGGCGCGCATGCGGCATTGTGCCCCATCCGCGCGTGCGTGGTGCGCTGCTTGTTCAACGTGACTAATATTCCCGATGCGCGGGGGTTCATAAGAGCCGCGCTTTGGTGCACGATTCCGCCACCCACGGGGGCCGGAATCGGGGCGCGCGCGCTCTTTGCAAGCGAGGAAAAGGAAACAGTCATGCAATGCTCGACGTGCGGCATGGAGAACCAGTCAGCGACGCGCTTTTGCATCCATTGCGGTGCGGCGCAGACACCGCCTGCCGAAGCGGGGGGTGCGAGCACGGTGATCGCGGCCATGGCACAGGCGGGCGGTACGTCGAAGCCCGGTCCCGCCACCGGTGCGTCACCTGGTGCGGCAGCTTCTGCGGCACCGGCCTGGGCTACGGGCGTCGGCTCGCCTGCCCCGCGCGACACCAGCGCCACGGCGGTGCGTACGGCGCCGGCCCGGGACATGACGGGAGCCGTGCCTGCCGCACCGGCCGTCGGCGCCGATGCAAGCGCCATGGCGGCGTTGCGCGGCGGTCCGCACATCGGGCAGCCCTCGCGCCCGGCGGGCGTCATGATCGAGCCGCGCGAGGGTCCTACCGCGTTCCTGGCGCCACCCGCGCCCAGGCCGACCCCCGAACGATTGCCTTCGATCTCCGACGGCACCGCTTTCACGATGCCCGCCACGGGTGCAGCGCCGAGCCGGCCCGGTGCGGCTCCGGCCGCGGAGCCGAAATTCGACGCCTACGCGGAGCCACCCACCGCGGCGCCGGAGCCAGCTGCCTGGGAGTCCGGGCCGTCCACCGCGGACATGCCGCCTGGCGTTGCCGCCGAGCCGCCCGCGGGAATCTCCGAAGGATATGACTCCGGAGGACCTCCTTTGGCGGCCGAATCGCGCGATACCTCGCCGCACGGGTCGCTGGCGCCGCCGGCCTTCGAACCAGGACCTTCGGGCGACGACGCGGGCGCTCCCGGCGGCTTGCCGCCCGCCTACGACGCGGCGCCTCGGCACAAGAGCGGGGTGCTCATCGTCGTGGGCCTCGCCGTGGTGGCGGTGCTCGGCATCGGCAGCTTTTTCATCTACCAGGTTTCCCAGGACCGGGCGCGCGCGGGCGAGCCAGCGACGACGACCGCCGACGCCACGAGCAGCGCGCCGACCACGGCTGCCACTACGACCGCCGACGCGGCGCGCGCAACGCCAGGATCGACGCCTCCAGGCGCCACTGCGCCGCCCGCGGCGGAAGGGGCCCCGAGCGTGCCGCTTGCCCCGTCGGCAACCCCACCTGCGAGCGGCGCGGACAACGCGAAGGCAGTGTCCCCGGCCCCGGCCGGAACACCGGCCATCGAGCCACCCGAGAAGCGGCCGACGCCACGCCCGCCCGTCGCGCGCACGCCTGTGCGGCCGCCCCCGGTCGCGGTGGCGCCCACGCCCTCACCACCCGCGGACGAGGCCGTTGCGGCACCCGCACCGCCTCCGGTGCGCGCCGCACCGGCGCCACCCGCACCACGCGCAACGGATCACTGGGCGCAGATGAGCGACGATCTCACCCGCTGCAAGCGAGAGGACTTCATCAAACGGGTGGTCTGCGACCAGCGCGTGCGACTGCGCTATTGCGACGGCTACTGGGGCAAGGTGCAACAGTGCCCCGCTGCACCGCAGGCCGACCACGGGCAGTGAGTTTTCCCGGCGCGGCGGCGCTTGCCACGGCCACGAGGCACGCCGGGTGAGCAGGGTGTAGGCGCGCCGCTGACATCGGTTTCGGGCCGGTGCCGATGCAGCCACGCAGGGCGTGCCGCTACTCTGCCTGCATGCGCCGCAAGGCGATTGCGGGAGCTTGCGCATGACGACCATCGTGGCCGGAATCTTCGAGACCGACGCGGCTGCCAAGCGCGCGGCCGAGCAGTTGCAACGTGCAGGATTCGAGCGCGGCGACCTCGATCAATTCGTGCTCGGTGCGCCCGGACGCCACCACCAGTTACCCATGGGCGGCGACGAAGCAGCCGATCCCAAGGCGGAAGGCGGCCAGACCGGTGCAGTGAGCGGTGCCGCGATCGGCAGCGCTGTGGGCGCGGCCGCAGGCGCCGCCGCCATGCCATTTCTCGGGCCCGCTGCAATTCCAGGCGGTCTTGCCGCCGGCGCGTATGTAGGTTCGCTGGCCGGCGCGATGAACAGCATGCATGGCGCGTCCTCTTCTGCCGATCCCGTGACCCGGCCCGCCGGCGTGATGCTGGCCGTCAACACCGAGATGGGCGAGGACGAGGAAGTCGCCGTCGACCTGATGCGCGAGGCGGGCGCGCGCATGATCGAGCGCGCCGATGGGGCGTGGCGCGACGGCCACTGGCTCGACTTCGATCCGGTGAAGCCGCCGCAGGTGCTCGAGCAGCGGCCCGCGTGATCCGTCCACGAACGCACGACCCCGCCACAAGGAGAGCCGGATGAACCGACCACTCGCAGGACTGCGTGCGTTGCGCGGACGACTGCCCGCCCTGCGTGCGCGACAGGAAGGACGCTGGGGTTACATCCTCGCGTGGCTGCTCGGCGTGCCGATCCCGATCCTGATCCTGATCTATCTGTTGCGGGGGTGTACGTAGGTCCTGCGGACGAAAGTTTCGCGACCGGAGTCGCTTCGCTCGCGACGGCGGTCGCACGATACTTTCGTCCGGCTCAGTCAGCTCTTGCGGCTTGGGGCAGCCCGGCGCCGCACTCGCGATAACTTCTACTGAAGACCGGGCGTTTTGCCGGGGTCGCGGCTATCCGCGCCCCACGAACGGCATCTTCGTCGCCATCACCGTCATGAACTGCACGTTCGCCTCGAGGGGCAGGCTCGCCATGTAGAGCACTGCGCTGGCGACGTGCTGCACGTCCATGAGGGGCTCGACGGCGATCTGTCCGTTGGCTTGCGGCACGCCGCTCGCCATGCGCGCGGCAAGCTCGGTGTGCGCGTTGCCGATGTCGATCTGGCCACACGCGATGTCGTATTTGCGCCCATCGAGCGAGGCGGCCTTGGTGAGGCCGGTGATGGCATGCTTGGTCGCCGTGTAAGGCGCGGAATTGGGCCGCGGCGCGTGGGCCGAGATCGAGCCGTTGTTGATGATCCGCCCGCCACGCGGCGTCTGCGCCTTCATGATGCGGAACGCCTCCTGCACGCACACGAAGGAGCCGGTCAGGTTGATGTCGACCACTGCCTGCCATTGCTCGACGGTCAGGTCCTCGAGCGGAATGCCCGGCGCACCGACTCCCGCGTTGTTGAAGAGCAGGTCGAGCCGGCCATAGCGAGCGCGTACCGCGTCGAACAACGCACGCACCGAGCCAGCGTCGGCGACGTCCGTGGGCACCGGTAATGCGCGATCGGGTGCGATCGTCGCCGTTTCGAGCAGCGGATCGCGCCGCCGGCCCGCGAGTCCGACGCAGTAACCAGCGCCGAGCAACGCACTCGCCACTGCACGCCCGATGCCCGAGCCTGCACCGGTGACGATTGCGATTCGTTCATCTGCCATGTGCCTCCCTTTCGTGTCCTCGTTCGTTCAACGTTGCACGCACGCGTGCATGTCGTCAGCCCGTCGCCCGCCGCGGCGCTGGAGCCTCGGCGCCGCGCGGCGCCTGCTCGAGCGCGGTGGTGAACGGCGCTGGCATCGCGATGCCGTATCCCTGTCCGTAGTCGACGCCCACGCGCGCGAGCGCATCGCGAATCGCGGGCGTCTCCACGGATTCCGCGATGGTCTGCTTGCCCATCACGCGGCCGATGCGGTGGATGGCCTCGACCATGGCGGCGTCGACCGGGTCCTGCAGCATGCCCTTGACGAAGCTGCCGTCGATCTTGAGGAAATCGACGGGCAGGTGCTTGAGATACGTGAAGGACGACACGCCGACGCCGAAATCGTCCAGCGCGAAGCGGCATCCTGACGCGCGCAGCGCACCCATGAACTCGGCCGCCCGTGACAGGCTCGTCACGGCGGTCGTCTCCGTGATCTCGAAGCAGATCGACGCATGCGGGATGCGGTGGCGGTCGAACTCGGCGCGCACGTCGTCGAGGAACTGCTCGTCGCCGAGCGATGCGCCGGACAGGTTGATGGCGTAGTGGCCCTCGCGCAATGCGCTGCGCGGCTGTCGCGCGAGCGCGGCAAACGCGGTGCGGATGACGAAGCGGTCGATCGCCGGCATGAGGTTGTAGCGCTCCGCCGCGGGAATGAAGGCCATCGGCGGCACGACCTCGTTGCGCTCGTCGAGCAGGCGCACGAGCAGCTCCTGGTGCGCGGGACCGGCGCCCTGCAGCGGCACGATCGGCTGCGCGTAGAGCATCAGACGATCTTCCGCGAGCGCGCGATGGATGCGGTTGACCCATTCCATCTCGCCGTGGCGCAGGGCGATCTCGCTGTCCTCCGGCCGGTAGATCTGCACGCGGTTGCGGCCCTTGTCCTTCGCCATGTAGCACGCGGCATCGGCGGCGGAGAGCACGCCGGACAGCGTGCGCGGGCCCTGCGCGACGTTCACCACGCCGATCGACACGCCGATGGCGAACGTGCGCCGGTGCCAGACGAAGCGGAAGTCGGCGATGGTGCGGCGCAGGTTCTCGGCGATGCGCGCCGCAGGATCGGGCGGGCAGTGCGGCAGCAGCACGCCGAACTCGTCGCCGCCCAGGCGCGAAAGCGTGTCACCCTCGCGCAGCCGCGGACGCAGCAGCGCGCCGATCTGGCGCAGGAGCTCGTCACCGGCAGCATGCCCGCAGGTGTCGTTGACGACCTTGAACTGGTCGAGGTCGAGATAGAGCACGGCGTGGTGCTCGTCCTCGTCGCGCGCCCCGTCGAGCGCCGTGCGCAGCCGATGCTCGAACTCACGCCGGTTGAGCAGGCCCGTCAACGCATCGTGGCTCGCAAGATGCGACAGGCGCGCAGCGTATTGACGCTCGCGGCGCATGTCGTGGAACACGATCACCCCGCCCACGATGCGTCCTGCGCGATCGCGAATGGGCGCGATGCTGCGATCGATCGCGATCGGCGCGCCTTCGCGCGGCATGAGCGCGAGGCTGCTCTCCGCCTCGATGGTCTGGCCCTCGCGCAACGCGCGTCCGACCGCATCGGGCAACAGCGCGCCGGTTGCTTCGTTCACCGCGACGAACACGTCGGCAACCGGGCGTCCCTGCGCGGCATCGGCGCGCCAGCCGGTCAGGCGCTCGGCGACGGGGTTGACGTAGTCGACACGGCCGCCAAGATCGACCGTGATGACCGCGTCCGCAATGGAGGCGAGGGTGACCTGTGCCCGGTCGCGCTCGTCGAACAACGCGGCTTCGGCGCGCTTGCGATCCGCGATGTCGGTGAGCGACCCGGCGAAGCGCGCGACGTTGCCCGTGCGCTCGCTCACCGACCGGCCGCGGCCGCGGAACCAACGGTAGTCTCCGTCGTGCGTGCGGATGCGCAGGTCGAGGTCGAACGGCGCCTCATGACGCAGATGATTGCGCAGGCTCGCCAGTACGGCGCCGCGGTCCTGCGGATGAATGCGGCGCAGGAACTGGCGCGGCGTGTCGTGTAGCGCAGCGGGCGGAAACCCCAGCAGCTCCGCGACGCGCGTGGACAGGAACAGCGCGCGGCCGTCGACGTCCCAGTCCCAGATGCCGTCGCTGCTGCCGCTGACGGCGCGATGGAAGCGCGCTTCGCTCGCTTCGAGCGCGTGCTGCGCGGATTCCGCGACGTTGAGCAGTCGCCGCGTGCGCACGACCGCGAACACGACGAGCGCCGTCCCAACGGCGATGTTGATCGCGGTGAGGACGTCCGTCGTGCGCCGCGACGCGGCGCCCATCGTGGCCGAGAAGCCTTCCTCGATCGGCGTGAGCGCGGCGTCGATCGCGCGCATGCGCGCCAGCAGCGCAGCCAGCCGCGCGGGCGGCTCGTTGCGCTGCACGGCGGCGTGAATGTCCGTGGCCACCGCGTCGAGCTCGCTCATCAGCGCGTCGCCTTGCGCCCAGAAGTCGATCGCGCGCGCCATGAACGGCACGTGGCGGAAATAGCGGTACACCGCGATCATGCCGTCGACGTCGGCCGCATCGTTGCGCCCGGCAATGAGACCGGCGCGTGCGCGCGCTTCGTCGGGTGCCGGCTGCTCGAGCGCGAGCCGCGCGTCGCGATCGCCGAAGATGACCGCCGCCGCCTTGCCGTACGCCCCGAAATCGGCCTCGTCGCGCGTGCGCGCGTAGCGACCCAGATACTGCACGGCGGTCTTCTGCGCCTTGGACCACAGGCTCTCGCCGCCGACGTAGGCGCGCACGGCGGACATCGTGCGCAGGCTCGCGCCGGCGAACAGCAACAGCACTGCGACGATCGCCACGAACGGCCACGTGATGCGCAGGACGCGCGAAGCCGTACGGGGAGATGCAGCGGCGCTCATGACGCGGCGAGTGTACCGCGCCGGATGCGTCAGGCGGCGGGTCGCTCCACGAGCGGCGCAGCCGCCGGCGGCTGCCATGGCCCGGGCAGGACCGTGGGCGCCGCGCTGCGCAATGCGATCCACGCCGGATGCGCCCCCGGATCGGTCCAGA
Source organism: Casimicrobiaceae bacterium (assembly GCA_035475895.1). Lineage (GTDB taxonomy): Bacteria > Pseudomonadota > Gammaproteobacteria > Burkholderiales > Casimicrobiaceae > VBCG01. Next base: position 159,918 of record DATILY010000011.1, read on the forward strand.
TCGCGAAGTGCAGGCTCGACAACGCGAGCGGATCGCCGATCAGCGTCGCGCGCTCGGCCGGCATGAGCGCCTGCGGGCCTTCGCGCACCGCGCGCATGCACAGCGCCGTGCGCTCGTGCACGACGCGCTCGGGCAGCGCGCGCGCGATGCCGTTGGCGCATGCGAGCGCGTTGTGCACGGGATCGATGACCGCCTGTGCGAAGTCGATGCGCGGCAACGCGCGCTTGACGTAACGGCGCGTCGCACGGATCACGGCCGGCGGACGCGCTTCCTCGGGAATGAGGAAATACTTGCGCCGGCGCAGCCGCCGGCCGGGTGCCACGCGGCTCGTCACGACGGACAGTGGAACCGACAGGATCAGCGCGCCGACCACCGGCAGCATCCAGCCGAGGAACGCGGGGTTGAGCCAGCCGACGAACGTGGCCCATGCGACGCCGATCAGCGTGTGCACGCCATGCCGGCGCACGGCGTCGGTCCACGTGGTCTCGGCGTCGTCGCGCGGCGGCGAGCGCCAGCGCACCGAGCGTCCGGCGAGCGCGGTGAGCACGAACTGCGTGTGGAACAGCATGCGGATCGGCGCGAACAATGCGGACAACGCACACTCGCCCGCGAGGCTCAGCCACATCCGCCGCCGCCCGCCGAACACGGCCGCCTGGCGCACCGCGATCAACAGGCCGGCCAGGATCTTCGGCAGGAACAGCAACAACGCCGTCGCCGAGAACAGCGTTGCCGCCCATTCGGGATGCCATTGCGGCCACAACGGAAAGAGCTGGAACGGCTTGACGAAATAGGTGGGGACCGTCAGCACGTGCACGGCAAGCAGGGCGGTGGACAGGATGAGGAACGCGAACCACAGCGGCGCGGAGAGGTAGGCCATCACGCCGGTCATGAACACGGCGCGATGCGCCGGATGCAGTCCCTTCATCAGGAACAGGCGGAAGTTCATCAGATTGCCCTGGCACCAGCGCCGATCGCGCGACAGCTCGTCGATGAGGTTGGGGGGCATCTCCTCGTAGCTGCCGGGCACGTCGTAGGCGATCCAGACCGCCCAGCCGGCGCGCCGCATCAACGCCGCTTCGACGAAGTCGTGCGACAGGATCTCGCCGGACAGCGCGCCGCGGCCGGGCAGGCGACCGAGCGCGCAATGGCGCATGAAGGGGGCGACGCGGATGATCGCGTTGTGCCCCCAGTAGTGCGATTCGCCGAGCTGCCAGAAATGCAGGCCCGCGGTGAACAGCGGACCGTACGCGCCGGTGGCGAACTGCTGCACGCGCGCGTACAGCGTATCGCGGCCGGCGGCGCGCGGCGCGGTCTGGATGATGCCCGCGCCCGGATTCGCCTCCGCCATGCGCACCAGCGCGGTGAGGCATTCGCCGGTCATCACGCTATCGGCATCGAGCACGACCATGTAGCGATACTTCCGGCCCCAGCGGCGGCAGAAGTCGGCGATGTTGCCGCTCTTGCGCTTGATCCTGTGCTGGCGCCAGCGGTAGAACACGCGCCCGAATCCGTCGATCGCGCGGCACAGCGCCATCCACGCTTCGACTTCCGCTACGCGCGTGTCGGCATTGGCCGTATCGGAGAGCACGAAGAAATCGAAGCGGTCGAGCGCGCCCGTGCGCGCCAGCGACTCGTATGTGGCGCGCAAGCCGGCGAACACCCGCGGCACGTCCTCGTTGCAGATCGGCATGACGATCGCGGTGCGTGCATCCGGTGCGATCGGCGCCCGGCCGCCGTCGCCGCGCAGCGCGCTGGAGATGGCGTACGGGTCGCGGCCGCGCACCAGGACGGCGAACCCGGCCACGGCAGTCCAGAAGCCGGCCGAGATCCAGCCGAACAGGATCGCGAACAACACCAGCGCGGCGAGCTCCAGCGGTTGCGTCGCGTGATACGGCAACACGCTGGCCATGAACTGGCTCGCGAGCCATGTCTGCGCCACGACCAGCGCGAGGAGCACGATGCGCCTGCGCGCAGCCGCGTGGCTCCAGCGGCCGCGCGGATCGGGCGAGTCGGGGGCCGGATCGCGCGCTGCGCCGCGTCCGACCAGGCGGCCGCCGCGCAGCTCCACCGCGCTTTTGCGCCACGGCAGCCTGCGTGCCCACGCGAACGGCCAAGCGTGGGGCGCCATCGACCCGCGTGCCAGCGGTGGCGTCGTGTCCAGCCGCTCGCGGCCCTGCACGTCGCGCATCAGCACGGGCCCGGCTGCCGTGCGCGGTGTGCCGTAGCCGAGGATCACGCGCGCCCGCACCGAATCGTACGCGGCGTTGGCGCCGCTGGCGCGCCCGCCGGCGAGTGCGTGATGCACGGCCGTCATCGCAGCCGCCGCGTCACCGTCGTGCGCGAGTGCGCGCGCGACGAGGTCGCGCCGCCGCGCGGGCTCGAGCGGCAGGCGCTCCACGTACTGCGCGACCAGCAATGCCGTTGCGCTCGCCGGACCGATCCACGCCTGCCGTTGCGCGGGCGCGCCCGCATCGGTGCCCGCGGCGTCGAGCGCGGCGCTCAGGTCGGGGGAATCACGTAGCTCCATGTCTCCGACAGCGTGGCGTTGGCCAGGCGCAGGAATGCGCGCAGCTCGACCGGCTTCTTCTCGTCGAGCCGCTTGACGCGCAGGGTTGCACGCCAGCCGCCCGACACCTCGTTGCGATACGTGTTGCTCTCGATGAGCTCCGCATTGCCGTCCACCGTGAACACGGCTTCGACCGCGGCGTCCGCGGAAAGCTTCTTCAGCGCGGGTCCCTCGAAGTCGATCACGTACGACAGGCTGTCGTCGGGCTTGCGCATGTAGCCGTGGCCGCGGCGGGTCTGCGTCACCCATGCGAGCGGGGGGCGGACGTCCGGGTCGCGCTGCCACAGCAGACGATACTCGAAATCGAGCGCCTGCTTCGGCGGCGGTGGCGCGTCGGGCACCCAGTACGCGACGATGTTGTCGTTGGTCTCGTCGGGGGTCGGAATCTGCACCAGCTCGACGCGGCCGGCGCCCCATTTGCCCCGTGTCTCGATCCAGCCGGACGGGCGCAGGTCGTAGCGCGCCTCGAGGTCCTGGTAGTCCGCCCATTCGCGGTCGCGCTGCTGCAATCCGAATCCCAGCGGATTCACCGTGGCAAACGACGTGACGAGCAGGCGCCGCGGATTGACCAGCGGGCGCCACAGCCATTCTCCACTGCCGGCCTGGACCGACAGCCCGTCCGAGTCGTGCACCTCAGGCCGGTAGTCATCCGTTTGCGGCCGGCTGTTCTCGCCGTAGAAGAACATGCTGGTCAGCGGTGCGAGCCCGAGCTTGGTGACGTTCTCGCGCATGAACAGGCGCGCGTGGATGTCCATCACGGTCTCGACGCCGGGCCGCAGGACGAAACGGTATGCACCCGCGGCGCGCGGGGATTCCAGCAGTGCGAGGATGGTGAGCTCGCGCCCGTTGGGCTCGGGACGCTGGATCCAGAACTCGGTGAACCGGGGAAATTCCTCGCCGGACATGACGCCGGTGTCGAGCGCGAGGCCGCGTGCCGACAAGCCGTAGCGCTGCCCCTTGCCGAGCGCGCGGAAATAGCTCGCGCCGAGGAAGACGAGGACCTCGTCCTTGTACTTCGGCGTATTGAGGGCGTAGTGCACGCGGAAACCGGCGAAGCCCAGGCCCCGCAGCTGCTTGGGGTCGAACTGGTTGGCACCGTAATCGAACAGCGCGCTGTCGAAGCGGATGTCGCGCACGGTGCCGCCGACCAGCTCGTGCATGCCCACCGGCTGTTCGTAGTAGAGGCCCTGGTGGAAGAACATGAGCTCGAAGGGCAGGCGGGTACCGTGCCAGTACGCCTTGTCGGGCCGGAAGCGGATGTCGCGATACTGGTCGTACGTGAGCCCCTGGAGCTCCTTCGGCAGCGCGTTGTCCGGACGGCGATACGGGGCGGCCGCAAGCTGGCGTGCCCGCGCTGCAACGTCCTCGAAGCCGAACGCCTGCGCCTCGCGCGCGGTGACGGCGAGCACGACGAGGAGCAGCGCGAGAACGAGGCGAGGGTTGGCGAGCACGGAACTTGGCGCGTGGCGGTCGATGCGGCCCGACGGCGCGCAAGTATAGACGCCGGCATGCCGGCGGTTGGGAGCAGGCGAGAACGACGCGCTGCGCGAGGCGGCAGCGCGACCCCGCGGGCGGTCAGGAACGGACCGCCGCGGTGGGGCGAAGTTTCAGCCGGCGGCGGGCGGCGCTGCAGCCCGCGCCGTCACGTCCTGGCTAGAAACAGACGCGGCCGCCGAAGTGATGGCCGAAGCCGCCCGCGCAGATGCTCGCGCCCCAGTAATACGGCGCGGGTGCGTAATACGCCGGTCCGTAATAGGGGGCATAGTAAGGATAGGGACGGTAGTACTGGCGCGCCACGGGCGCCGGCACTTCCTCGTAGATCGGCCCGGGGGGTGGCGCGAGCCCGGCAACCTGCTGCGTGATCTGCCATTCGCGCCAGCGCAGCAGGCGGTTCGCTTCGTCGCCCGTGATCTCGCCGCGCTGCACGCGGCCGTCGACCTCGGTGCGATACAAGCCCATCTGGCGCTGCACTTCGGCCTGCTGCGCGGCGTCGAGCTGAGGCACTTGCGGTGCGCCAGCCGACGGCGGCGATGATTGGGCCGGCGGTGCCGAGGGCGCCGCGTAAGGCGTCGATTGCGCGAGCGCGGCTGCGCTGCCGAGCACGCCGGCCAGGGCAGCGACGAGAACGAGCGGTTTCATCACGATTTCTCCTGCCGATTCGACTGAATGGATGCGCTTTTGACTGGGGTGACGCGCCCGAGGTTCGCCCGCGCGGGCCTTCGCACCACCGGCACAACGCGCCCGCGACGAGCCGCGTTGACGGCGTCACCGCTGGCGTTACGCCTCGTTACATTCGCGTCGACGGCGCTTGCGCACTGCCATCGCGCGGCCGCAGGAGGGCATGCAGCAGGATCGCGCCGAACGTCGCCGTCCCTATGCCACCCAGCGCGAAGCTACCGATGCGCACCGTGAAATCGCCGGCGCCGAGCACGAGCGTGACCGCTGCGACGAGCAGGTTGCGGTTGTCGCTGAAGCCGACCTGGTTCTGCACCCAGATGCGTGCGCCCGCGACGGTGATGAGGCCGAACACGACGATCGACACGCCCCCCAGCACGGGTCCCGGAATGGTCTGGATCAACGCGCCGAACTTGGGCGAGAAACCCAGCAGGATCGCGATGCAGCCCGCCACGACGAACAGCAGCGTCGAATAGATGCGCGTGACGGCCATCACGCCGATGTTCTCCGCATACGTCGTGACGCCCGTACCGCCCACCATGCCGGCGGCGATCGTCGCGAGGCCGTCACCCAGGAACGCGCGGCCGATGTACGGGTCGAGGTTGCGCCCGGTCATGGCGCTCACGGCCTTGAGGTGACCGAGGTTCTCCGCGACGAGCACGACGGCCACCGGCGCGATCAATGCGATCGCGCCGGCGTTCCACACCGGTGCAGCGAAGCGGGGCACGCCGACCCACGCCGCGTGCGCGACACCGCTCCAGTCCACCGGCTTTCCCAGGCCCGCGCCGTTGGTCAGGAGAGCGTAGACGATGTACGCGAGCACCAGGCCGAGCAGGATCGGCAGCCGCTGCAGCGTGCCGCGCAGGAAGACCGCGACACCGGCGACGCAGAGGATCGTCACGAGCGCCATCCAGGCGTCGAACGGTGTCGCGGTGGCGCCCTTGACGGCGATGGGCGCGAGATTGAGCCCGATGACGGCGACGATGGCGCCCGTGACCACTGGCGGCATGAGACGCTCGATCCATTGCGTGCCCGCCGCCATGACGCCGATGGCGATGAGCGCGTACAGTGCACCGCAGGCGACGATGCCGCCGAGCGCGACGCCGATGTTCGCATTCGCGCCGCTGCCTGCGTAGCCGGTGGCGGCGATCACCACGCCGATGAACGCGAAGCTCGACCCGAGATAGCTTGGCACGCGCCCGCCGACGACGAAGAAGAAGACAAGCGTGCCGACGCCCGACATGAGGATGGCCACGTTCGGATCGAAGCCCATCAGCAGCGGGGCAAGGACCGTGGCGCCGAACATCGCGATGACGTGCTGCACGCCGAGCGGAAGCGCGGCGCTCCACGGCAGGCGCTCGTCCGGTGCGATGACGCCGGTGCGCTTTTCCATCCACTGCGGGAAATACGACGCGGCCATCGTCGAGCCTCCTTCGCGGGGTGGCGGATTCTAGCGCGCGCGTCCGCTGCAGTGGTGCAAGGCGCCCCAGCCTGTCATCGAAACGCAGACGGGGGACGTTGGAGACTGAACTGGTCCGATCCTTGCACGATCGTCGTGCTGTGCGTCCGCTCGTATCAGACCGTGGGCACGCCGACCCGCGCTTCATGTAGGACTTACAAAGGCGCGCCGCGAATGTGCAATGCGGTGCGTGGAGGAATGCTCATGCACAGCCTGCTTCGCGCCGCTCTTTCGCTGGCGCTGTTCCTGATACTCGCGGCCTTCGGGCCGCAAGCGCTGGCCGATCCGCCGCTGCGCGTACTGCGCCTGTCATACGTCAACGGCCCCGTGAGCTTCAACGCGGCAGGGACGGATGACTGGGTTGTCGCACCCCTCAATCGTCCCGTGGTCTACGGCGATCAGCTGTGGGCCGACGCCGATGCCCGCGGCGAGCTCGCGCTTGGTCATGCCACGCTGTGGCTCGGCCCGCGCACGAGCGTGCGCGTGCTCGATCTGGACGATCGGACCGCGCAACTCGAAGTCGCGCAAGGCACGGTGGCGTTGCGCGTGCGGCGGCTCTCGCGTGACGAAACGCTCGAGATCGATACGCCGAATCTGGCGTTCGTCGTCACGCAGCCCGGCCGTTATCGGGTCAGCGTCGACGAGCAGGGGGACGCCACGCTCGTCGCGGTGCGCGATGGCCAGGCCGAGGTGTATGGCGGCAGCTCCTCGTACGTCGTCGCGCGCGGCCAGACGTATCGCTTCGGTGGCACCGATCTCACCGACAGCGAGCGGCTGCCGCCGCCGGCGTTCGACGCGTTCGAGCGCTTCGCGCAGGAGCGTGATCGCCGCTTCGAGGGCGTCGCGTCGGCGCGCTACGTCTCCGACGAGGTGATCGGTTATGAGGATCTCGATCGCTACGGCACGTGGAGCACCGTTCCCGAGTACGGCAACGTCTGGTATCCGCGCGAGGTGAGTGCCAGCTGGGTGCCGTACCGCGAAGGACACTGGTCGTGGGTCGATCCATGGGGCTGGACCTGGGTGGACGATGCGCCGTGGGGTTTCGCGCCGTTCCATTACGGGCGCTGGATCTATGCGCGCGACCGGTGGGGCTGGGTGCCCGGCCCGAGCAACGTGCGCCCGGTGTATGGGCCGGCGTTCGTCGCTTTCGTCGATGCCGGCAACGTGCGGGTGTCCGGCGGCGGTGGCGGCCCGGCCATCGGCTGGTTCCCGCTCGGCCCGCGCGAGGTGTATCGCCCGTCGTACGCGGCGAGCGCGCAATACGTGCGGCAGGTCAACGTGAGCAACACGGTGATCACCAACGTGACGGTGCTCAACAACATCATCGCCAATCCGGCTGCGCCGCAGGTGAACACGTACGTCAACCTGCGCGCGCCCAACGCGGTCACCGCCGTGCCGCCGGCTGCGATGGCGCAGGCGCAATCAGTGACCCGCATCGCGAGGGTGATTCCGGGCAACGCCATCGAGGCGTCGCACATCCAGCCGTACGCGCGCGTCGCGCCCGCTGCGCAGGCCATGGTCGGGCCGGCGCGTCCGGCGCAGGCGAAGCCGCCGGTGCAGGTGGAGACACGGCCGGTCGTCGCGCGTAACGCCCCGCCGCCGCCCCCCACGCCGGTCTCGCAGCGTCTTCCAATGCTGCAACAGAATCCGGGCAAGCCGGTCGAGGTTCGAACCGCTGCGCCGCCAGCCCCAGCTGCGACCGGCCCACGCCCGGTGCCCGGTAGCGCGGCGGCCACGCTCGCCGTACCGCCCTCCAACGTGCGCGTGGTGAACGTGCCCAAGCCCGCCGCCACCGCCGCTCCGCCCGCGAGGACACCCGACGCCGGCCACGCGAACATACCCAGAACTTCGCCCGGGACGCCGGACACTGCGCCGGCGCCAGCCGGTGCGAACCCCGCCACGCGCGCGACGCCGCCGCCAGGCCGCCCCGATAACGCCGCCGAGAATCCACGCGGCCAAGGCCCTGCACCTGGCCGGCCGCCCGAACGTGCTCCGGCCAACGCACCTGCCGCGACGGTACCCGGTCCGACGCCTCCGGCCGCGCCCACTGCGTCGGAGCGCGCCGCCGGGCCGCGGCCTGCGGACGGCCCGCCGCCCGCTGCACCACCCGCGCCAGCGCCTGGCAGCCCGGCGCATCGCGACGGCGCCGCTTCCGGCTCCGCTGCTGGCGGTCCCGGTGTCAGGCCACCGCCTGCAGCCAGGCCCAGTGTGACCCCACCGCCCCCGGTGGCGCCCGGCGTCTCCCCGGTAGCCCCGCCGCGTGGCCAGGCCGAACCGCCCAAGGCACCCCCCGGCCGGGAGAGAGCGACCGATACGCCGCAAGGTCCGGAGTTGCTGCCACGTACTCCGGCACCGCCCGCGCCTCGCGCGGCGCCTGTGGCCCCACCACCTCCGCCGGTGCCGCAGGCCGCGCCCGCTCGACCGCCGGAGACACGAGCGCCACCTCCGCCGGTGCCGCAGCCCGCGCCCGCCCGGCCGCCGGAGACACGAGTGCCACCGGCCGCAGCTGCGCCAGCCGCGGCCGCCCCGCGCGCCCCGGAAGCGCGTCCGCCAGCCGTGGCATCCCCGCCCCCGGCCGCTCCCGCGGCACGCCCGCCCGAGCCGCGCCCGTCGCCGGCCGCAGCACCGCAGCCCGCAGGTCCGCCTCCTGGCGCGGGGCCGCCGCCACACCCCCCGGAGAGCCGGCCCCCGCCGCCCAACCGGCCGGCGGAGAAGGGCCCACCGGACAAAGCGCCGCCTGGCCAGGCTGACGGCAAGGACAATCGCGACAAGAAGGAGAAATAGTCGCTTGGCCGCGGCATGCCGCGGCGTAACCCGGATCAGCGGGTGGGTGAACGCCCGGACCCGACAAACGGGCGCCTCCGTTTGTGCGTCGCCGGCCCTGCGCAGCTACAATGACATTGTCATAGCCGTGCAGGAGCCACGGCCCGAAAAGGGCGTGCCGGTCGTCACGATGAAGTGCCCGATTTGCGGAAAGCAGACGCTGCCTGGCGCCAAGCTGTGCGGGCCTTGCCGTGCCGCGCTCAAGCGTGCCAAGGACGACAGCGTCTGGGAATTGCCGCCGAGCCAGCGTCCCGGCGAGGTGCGGGCGCAGGGTGCGCGAACCCCGTCGCGCTGGGTGCTCGGTGCACCACGCCTGCGCGGCTGGCAGGCGTGGACGCTCGGCATCCTCGTGCTCGGCGTGTGCGCCGGTGGCGCCATGCTGCTTGCCCGTCCGGGCGAGCCCGCGCCGGCGCAGGCCGCCGCGGCACCGCTGACGCGTCCGACCGTGGTCGAGCCGGCCAACGCGGTCGAGCGTGCGATCCCGGCGTCCACGCAAGCCCCGACGGCCGCCGTTTCCGTCGCACCGGCGATCGTCGCGGGGGCCGAAGGCATCGTGCAGCCCGAGCGCCATGATCACAGCCAGCCACCGCGAAGCGTCAAGCCGCCCAAGCCCGCGCTCGAGGCGCCATCCGTGGTGACCCCGCCGCCTGAGCCAAGCCCGCCCGAGCCCGTCCGCCCTGCAGTGCCACCGCCGGCGCCGGTGGCCCGCCCCGTGGATCCGTGGCAGCGCATGCAGGATGCGCTGAACCGTTGCCGCGGCGAGGATCTGTTCAGCCGCCTGGGATGCGAATACCGGGCGCGCTCCACGTATTGCGACGGGCACTGGGGCGAGGTTGCGCAGTGTCCGGCGCAGTTCAACAACGATCACGGGCAATGACTGCGCCACTCCCATGACGCGGCAGAGCTTGTAGGCGCATGACGGACGGCAGCGTAGGCCCTGCGCTGAAAACACGCCGGCACTGAAACCGGCCGCGAAAGCTCCTGGTCCCACCCACCGCAGCCTGCACCGGTGCGGCATCTCCCGCAGCCGGGACGGGCCCAACGACCGAAGGAGCTCGATCCATGAATCTCAGAAAAACGCTGTTGGCTTCGCTGATCGCCGCCGCTGCCGCTGGCGCACCGGCCCTCGCGCAGGCGCGCACGTACGTCGACATCGACGTTGCGCCGCCGCCTGCGCGCGTCGAAGCCGTGCCGGCGCCACGCGGGGGCTACGTCTGGGTTCCCGGCGCATGGGATTACAACGGTCATCGCCACGTCTGGATGAGAGGCCACTGGGTGCGTGAGCATCGCGGCCACCATTGGGTCGAGGACCGCTGGGTCCAGCACGGCCATCGCTGGCATCACGACCGCGGGCACTGGGATCACGATTGATCCTGCACGCGCGCGCTCGCAGCTCGAGCGCGCGCGACGCATGACGTGAGCGCGGCGCAGCCGCGCTCACGTCGTATGAGTCCCTACAGACGTTGCGCGGGAACCCGCATCGCCAGCAGCGCACCGGCCCCAGTGATGCAGGCGATCAGCAGGAACACGATGCGAAACGCGTAGTCCAGTCCTGCAGTGATCGAGACGCGCTCGGCCTCCGGCAGGGTGGCAAGGAACGCCCCACCCGATTCGGCGATGTGCGGCAGCACGCTCGCCAGCGCGCTGTCCCGCCGTCCGATGAGCAGGTACAGCAGCGCGCCGACGATCGCCACCCCGAGCGCTCCACCCATCGCACGTGACACCGCCATCGACGCGACCGCGCGGCCGAGCGCGTGCTGGCCGCCAGCGGTCTGCACGATGATCTGCGTCGGTGGCATGACGGACCCGAGCCCGAATCCCGCCAGCATGATCATCGCGAGCACCGCCCACGTCGGTGCGAACTGCACGCCCATCGCCAGCGCGAGGAACGCTGCGGTCGCGAGGGCCAGGCCACGCTTCGGATAGCGCGTGAGATGTCCGGTGCGGGCGATGCGGCGTCCCGTCACCATCGCGGAGAGCGCGAGGGACAGCGTGAGCGGCACGAGCAGAAGGCCTGAAGCGGCGATGCCGAAACCGCGTCCGAGCTGCAGATACAACGGCAGGTAGATCACCGAGGAGAACAGGGCCGCGGCGAAGCACATCACCACGGTGTTCGACCGGAGAATCACCGGCGTTGCGATCAGGCGCACGGGCACGATGGGGTCTTCCACGCGCCGCTCCCATGCGACGAATGCGACGAGCACGGCCATCGAGCCGGCGAGCAGCGCGTAGAGGCGCCAGTCGCCGAAGCCGAAGCGGTGGCCCGCGGACGTGAGCGCGAAGAGCAGCGCGAGGGTCCCCGTCGCGAACAGCAGGGTGCCCGGGATGTCCGGATGGAAGCGCGTGTCGTGCCTGGGCCGCACGGAAGGAATGCGCAGCGCGAGGAATGCCGCCACCACGCCGAGCGGCAGGTTGATGATGAACACGGCGCGCCACGAAAAATACTCCGTGAGCAGCGCGCCCAGCACCGGGCCGGCAGTGCTGGCGGTCGCGAACATCGCGGCGAAATAACCCTGGAAGCGTGCGCGCTCGCGCGGCGGAACGCTTTCGCTGATCAGCGCTTGCGACAACGTCATGAGCCCGCCGCCGCCCAGTCCCTGCAGCGCGCGTCCGGCGACCAGCAGCCACAATGTCGGCGCGAGCGCGCAGGCCGCCGACGCGATCGTGAAGAGCGTGAGCGCGGCCAGCAGCATGCGCCGGCGGCCGAAGCGATCGCCCAGATGTCCGTAGAGCGGCGCGGCGATCGTGGTGGCGAGCAGATACGACACGACCACCCACGACAGGTCCTCGAATCCACCCAGCGACGACACGATCGCCGGCAGCGCGCTCGCCAGGATGGTCTGGTCGAGCGCAGCGAGGAACATCGCGACGACGACGCCCGGGAAGACGCGCAGGAACGCTGCGCGCAGCTCCTCGGCGGAGGGCTGCGGAGACCATGCGGCAGGCTCGCCCGCCGCGCGGACGGGGGCCGGCTCAGCCTCGCCGCGCAAGGATCGCCTCGATGCGATCCATGATGCCGTTCATGCGCGCGAACAGCGCGCGATAGGGCGCAGGATCCGCGAGGTCCACGCCTGCGCGCCGTACGAGCTCGTACGGATAGTCCGACCCTCCGGCACGCAGCATCTCGAGGTAGCGCTCGCGCGCGCCCGGCTCGTTGGCAAGGATGCGGTCGGCGAACAGCGTGCTCGCCGCGAAGGAGGTGGCGTACTGGAACACGTAGTAGCCCCGGTAGAAGTGCGAAATGAATGCCCATTCGATCGCATACCGATCGTCGATGCGCACGGCGTCGCCGTGATACCGGCGCAGCAGTTCGCCGTAGAGACGCGTGAAGCTCTCGCCCGACAGCGCCTCGCCGCGGTCGGCGCGCGCGTGCGCCTGGTACTCGAATTCGGCAAACATCGCCTGGCGGAAAAACGTGGCGCGCATGTTCTCGAGCGCCGAGCCGAGGTAGAGCAGCCGCTCGTCGTCGTTCCTTGCGGTGGCGAGCACGTGCTCGAAGAGGAGCTGCTCGTTGAGGGTCGAGGCGATCTCGGCGACGAACGTGGCATAGGAGGCCGTGGGGTACGGCTGCGCGCCGTTGGACAACACCGAATGCATGGCGTGCCCCCATTCGTGGGTCATCGCGTCGAGCGACTCGAAGTCGTCGTGGTAATTCAGAAGCAGGTACGGGTGCAGGTCGTACAAGTTGCCGTTCATGTACGCGCCCGACTGCTTGTGCGGACGCGGATACACGTCCATCCACCGCGCCTGCACGCCCCGGCGCATGGCGGCGACGTAGTCGTCGCCGAGCGGCGCGACGGCCGCGAGCATCAGTTCCCTGGCCCGCGGAAGCGGCAACGCCGGCCCGCCTTGCACGAGCGGGACGTAGATATCGTAGTACGCCATGTCCGGCACCTTCAGCATGCGTGCGCGCAGCCGGAAGTAGCGGTGGAGCGTCGGCAGATTCGCGTTCGTCTGCGCGATGAGCTGGTCGTACACCGCGCGCGGAAGCCGATTGCGGTCGAGTGCGCGCGACATGCTGTCGGCGTACCCGCGCACGCGCGCCGCCAGGGCGTCCTGCTTGAGCTGGCCGTAGTACGTGACGCCGATCGTGCGCTCGAATCCCTTCAGCGCACCGAAGAACGCGTCCATTACGGCCTTGCGATCGTTGCGATCGGGCGCCGCGCGGTGCAGCTCGTACGCTGACTCGTCGAGCGTCACCTCGCTGCCGTCGGCCAGGCGCACCTTGGGCCACGGGAGGTCGGACTGCGTGAGGATCGTATAGGCGGTCGCCGGCGTATCGCTCGTTGCGCCGAATGCGGCGAGAAGCGCCTCGCGCGCGGGGTCGAGCGTGTGCTGCGCCTTGCGCAGCACGTCGTCGAGCGGGTGGCGATAGGGCGCGAGGCCCGGATCGGCCGCCATGAAGGCCTCGACGCGCGCACGACCCAGCGCGAGGATCTCCGGGTCCATGAACGATTCAGCTTCATCGAGGCGGGCGTCTTGCAGCCGCACGCGTTGCATGAGCTCGAGGCTGGCCGGCTGCGCCGTATCCTCGTCGAGATGCATCGACGCGTATGCGTAGAGCTTGTACAGGCGCTTGCTGAGGCCGGCGCGCAAGTCGAGGCATTTGCGCAGCACGGCAGCGTCGTCCGCGAGGTGCCCGCGGCAGGCGGCGAGGCCGCCGACGTCGGCGTCGAGGCGCTGCGCGTCCGCGTTCCATGCCGCGGTATCCGCGTAGATCTGCGCGAGGTCCCAGCGGTCAGCCGCTTCGGCGCGGGTGGAAGGCGCCGGGCCGGCCGCCATCACGGCCTGCGCGGCGAAGCAGCAGCCCCATGCGAGCAGGCGGAAAGGACGAAACATGCGCATGAGGGCCGCGAGGAGGGCGATCGCGGATCATAGCGCGCGCGCCGGCAGGCACGCCGTGGCGGCGCCCGTTATGCGGGGTGGCGAGACGGCCGCGGGACGCCGGATCAGGACCCGGCGCCGGCGCGCGGCGCCCGCCTAGGTGCGGCTTTACCGGGCGCCGGTGCTACGGTGGCCCCATCCGGCGCGCCTTCGCCCTTGCGCACGGGTACTCCGGCGACCACCTGATCGACATTGAGGCTTGGCGAGCCTGCGCTGCCCGTGAAGAATTCGATGGAGGGACACCGGTCGCTTTCCATCGAGATCAGGTGCTCGCCGCGCGTGCGCATGCGCTGCCGCTCCGCCGCACCCTGGTCGCTCAGGTCGACGGGCGGATAGGTATCGCGGTAGACCACGTTGTCGTTGCGGTCGATCACGAAGTAGCAGGTCAGCGCGGCTGCTGGCGCCGAAGCGGCTGCCGCGGCAAAAGCCGCGGCGGCGAGGGCGATGCGGATGTTCATGAATGCCTCCGATCGCCATCGTAGGGCCCCCGCGACGCCCGGGCAACTGCCGTGCGTCGCCGGGACCTGCCGCGCGTCCCTACTGTGGTGCGACGCGCAGCCAGCCTTCCGCGCAGGTGGGAACGGCCGGGTAGTAGCCGCCGGCGCTGCGGCAGTAGTACTGGTACGTCGCTGCCGGCGCCGGGGCATACGCGCCGCCGGGTGGAGGCGCTGCCGGCGCCTCGTACACCGGCGCTGCGGAATCGTAGTAGTACGACGGGTAGTAGTACGACGGGTAGTAGTACGGGTAATAGGCCGGCCCCCAGTAGAACGAAGGGCCGAGGTACACGCTGCCGTACCAGTGGCTGCCATGCCAGCCGCCGCCGTGCCAATTGCCGCCGCCATGCCAGTTGCCACCGCCGTGCCAGTTGCCACCACCGTGGCCCCCGCCCTGCCAGCCGCCACCGCTGTGGCCGCCGCCCTGCCAGCCGCCACCGCCATGGCCGCCGCCCTGCCAGCCGCCGCCTCCATGGCCACCGCCACCGCCACCGCCGCCGCCGTGGCGCTGGGCCAGCGCCGACCCGGACGCCGCCAGGCCGAGCGCGAGAATTGCCGTCAAAACGATGTTGCGCATGATGACCCCCGTGCCGGTTGCTCGCTCAAGGATTCGAGTGATGCTAACAGCCGGCAGTTCGCTTGCATCCACCTTAACGCGACAATCGCGCGCTCGGATGACGCCGGGACGATATGCCCGGCCTCTTTGAGCGCCTGTCCAACGTGGCTCACCGGGCGCGCACGGGCGTTGGCAGCGGCTCACCGGCGAAGAAGGCGGCGAGATTGCGCATGACCGACGCCTGCATGGCGACCTGCGCCTCGATCGTGGCGCCGCCGAGATGGGGCGTCAAGGCGACGTTCGGCAACGCCAGGAGTGCGTCCGGCACCTCGGGCTCGTGCTCGAACACGTCGAGGCCCGCGCCAGCGAGCCGTCCTTGCGCCAGCGCGGCGATCAGCGCGGCTTCGTCGATGACGCTGCCGCGCGCGACGTTGACCACGTGGCCGTCCGGACCGAGCGCGCGCAGCACGCCCGCGTCGACTGCGCGCCGGTTCGACGCGTCGGCGCGGACCGTGACGACGAGTGCATCCGACCATTCCGCGAGCGCGTGCAGCGTCGCGAAGTACGGGTAGGACACATCGGCGTGCGGCCGGCGGCCGTGATAGCCCACGATGCTGCCGCAGGCATCGACGCGGCGTGCGACGCACGTGCCGATCGCCCCGAGGCCATAGATTCCGACGCGAAGTGCCCTGAGCCCGCGTGCGAACGGCGTACGGCGCGCCGCATTGCCGCGCCAGGAGCCATCGCGGATGCGCGCAAGGCCCGCCGGAAAGCCGCGCACCGACGCGATCAGCAGGCCGAGCGCGACGTCGGCCACGCTGTCCGCGTTGGCACCTGCACTGTGCCTGACCGCGATGCCGCGCGCATGTGCCGCATCGACATCGACGTTCTCGTAGCCGCTGCCGACGCAGCAGACGAGGCCCAGGTTCGGCAGGCGCGCCATCGCATCGGCGTTCCCCCCGACCGTGCCCATCGTGACGATCGCGCGTACCCGTGCCGCGATCGCTGCGTCCATCCCTTCGAAGGGCGGTGCGAGCGGACCGACGATCTCGTAGCGTTCGGCGAGCGCCGCCGTGAACGGCGCCGGCACGCGGCTCGCGAGCAGCACGACGGGACGATCGGTCGGCATGGCACGATGCGAAGGAGCGACATGGCGATTGTGGCACGGCGCATGCCGCGCGCTGGCGGCGTACACTGGACCGTGAGCGCACAACGCTTCGGAGGTGCACATGCGCGCAGCATGGCTCGGACTGCCGCTCGGCCTCATCGCCGTCGTTGCTTCGATGGCCGCGCATGCGGCGACGCCGTCGTACTACGAGATCACGCGCGGCGCGGGACCGCACGACGTCGCGCCCGCGCCGGGTGCCAACGGTCCCGTCTACTACACGGGGCAGCGCAGTGGCGTGCTCGGCATCCTCGATCCGCGCACGCGCAAGGTCGTCGATGTTCCGCTCGGGCGCGGCTCGGCGCCTCATGGCGTGATCGTGGGTCCCGACCAGGCCGCCTGGGTGACCGACGGCGGACGCAACGCGATCGCGCGCGTCGATGCGTCCACCCACCAGGTCAAGTCATGGACGTTGCCGCCCGACACTCCGAACGTCAACCTGAACACGCTGACGCTCGATCGCAAGGGTCGCGTGTGGTTTACGGGCCAGAGCGGTTATTACGGCCGCCTCGATCCTGCGAGCGGCGACATGAAGGTGTGGCGCGCGCCCCGCGGCGTGGGCCCGTACGGCATCACCACCACGCCGTCCGGCGATGTGTTCTACGCCTCGCTCGCGGGCAATCACATCGCGCAGGTGGACCTCGAGAGCGGCAAGGCGAGCGTCATCGAGCCACCGACGCCGAACCAGGGCGCGCGCCGGATCTGGTCCGACTCGAAGGGCCGCGTGTGGGTCAGTTACTGGAACACGGGCCAGGTGGGCATGTACGACCCGGCCGCACGCGCCTGGCGCGAATGGAAGCTCCCGGGCGTCGCGCACGCGTATGCCGTCTACGTCGACGAGCAGGACAAGGTGTGGTTGACGGACTGGTCCACCAATGCGCTCGTGCGCTTCGATCCACTGACGGAGAAGTTCGACAGCTACGCGTCGAACCAGGATCAGGCCAACGTGCGCCAGCTGGCAGGCCGCGCAGGTGAGGTATGGGGCGCCGAATCAGGCAACGATCGGCTCGTGATGGTGCCTTTGCCGCAGGCGCCGTAGCGCGTTGGCTCGAAATCAGCGGGCGGCCGGGTTTCTTCGACTTCGGTTGCAAATGGCGCAAGCCGCGAGGGCGGGTACCGCGCGCAGGCGCCTGAATCACGAAGCCGGAGCGGGGTACCCGCTCTTGCGGCGCCTTTGGACAGCCCGCCCGTTACGTCTGCCGCGGGTCCAGCGCGTCGCGCAATCCGTCGCCCACGAGGTTGAAGGACAGGACGAGCAGGAAGATCGACAGGCCCGGCCACACGGCCATCCACGGCGCGTTGTCGACGTAGTTCTTGGCGGTGTTGAGCATGCTGCCCCAGCTCGGCGCGGGTGGCTGCTGGCCGAGGCCCAGGAACGACAGGCTCGCCTCGGCGATCACGGCTGCGGCGATCGCGAGCGTGGCCTGCACGATGAGCGCGGGCGCGACGTTGGGCAGCACGTGGCGAATGGCGATGCGCCAGGGCGGATTGCCGACTGCGCGCGCAGCCAGAATGAAATCCTCCGCCTTCACCGCGAGCGCCTGCCCGCGCGTGAGGCGGATGAACACGGGCGTCGCGGAGATGCCGATGGCGATCATCGCGTTCGTCAGGCTCGGCCCGAGGAACGCGGCGAGCGCGATGGCGAGAATCAGGAAGGGACAGGCGAGCAACGCGTCCGTGAGCCGGGAGATCAGGAGATCCGTCTTGCCGCCGGCATAGCCAGCGAGCAGGCCGACCGGCACGCCGATCGACAGCGAGATCAGCACGGACACGACGCCGGCGAGCAGCGACGCGCGCGCGCCGTAGATGACGCGCGACAGCACGTCGCGCCCGATGTCGTCGGTGCCGAACCAGTGCGCCGCCGAGGGGGCCTTGCGGATGGCGCCCCAGCTCGTGGCCAGCGGGTCCTGGGGCGCGATCCACGGTGCGAACACGGCGACGAGCGTCACGACGACGATCACGGTCAGCCCGAACACCGCGGCGGGCCGCGCGAGCAGGCGCTGCAGCGGGTGCGCGCGGCCCGCGACGGCAGGCGACGGCAATGCGTTGGCCGCGAGCGTGGCCATCACGCCACCCGGATGCGCGGATCCACCGCGACGTACGCGATGTCGGCGATCAGATTGAGCGCGATGTAGGCCGTTGCCGTGAACAGCACGACGCCTTGCACGACCGCGTAGTCGCGGTTGAACACGGCGTCGACGATGAGCTTGCCGAAGCCGGGAATCGTGAACACCTGCTCGGTGAGCACGGCACCGGAGAGCAGCGTGCCGAGCTCGAGGGCGCCGAGCGTGATGATCGGGATGAGGGCGTTGCGCAGCGCATGCTTGAGCACGACGCGCCGCTCGGCGAGGCCCTTGGCGCGCGCGGTGCGCACGTAGTCCGACGAGAGCACTTGCAGCATCGCGCTACGCGTGTGACGCATCAGCACCGCCGCGATCGCGTTGCCGAGGACGAACGCGGGCATCACCATCGCGGCGAGATTGGCGCGCCAGTCCTCGAGCGGGCTCACGTAGCCCGACGCCGGCAGCCAGCCCAGTGTCACCGAGAAGAGCAGGATCAGCAGGATGCCGAGCCAGAAATTGGGCGTGGACAAGCCCCACAGCGCCACGAGATTCGCGACGTAATCCCATGCCGTGCCGCGCCGGTACGCAGCGAGCACGCCCATCGGAATGCCGATTGCGAGGGCGATGCACATGGCCAGCGCGCCGAGCTCGAGCGTGACCGGAAGCTTCTCCAGGATCAGCTCGAGCACCGGCTTTTGCATGCGCAGCGATTCACCGAGGTCGCCGTGCAGCACGCCCGTGATCCAGTACCAGTAGCGCACCGGCAGCGGGTCGTCGAGATGCATCTTTTCGTGCAGATACGCGACGACGGCGGGATCGCGCTCCTCCCCCGCGAGCACGACGGCCGGATCGCCGGGCAACAGCTGTTGCAGGCTGAAGATGAGAATGGAGACGAAGACGAGCGTGGGCACCACGATCGCGATGCGCCGCACGAGGAACTTCAGCATGACGGTCGCGCGCCGCTGAAGGCGCTGCCGGCTACTGGAAGCGCAGTCCCTGCACGCGCACCAGGCCGTCGGGAATCGTGCGCAGCCCGGAGAGCTTCGAGCTGTACGCCCACAGCCAGTGGCGGTGGTAGAGATACACGATCGGACGATCCTTGAGCACGATCGCGGCGACCTGCTCGTACACCTTGCGGCGCGCGGCCGGGTCGCCGAGCGTGCGCGATTGCTTGAGCAGGTCGTCGACCTCCGGCTTGCAATAACCGGCGTAGTTCAGCGGCTGCTTGCACGCGTCGAAGCTGAAGATGTTGCCGTCCGGATCCGCGCGGCCGCTCCAGGCCAGCACATACGCCTCGAACTGGCCCTTGTCGGCGAGATCGAGCGACGTGGCGAACTCGGTCGACTGGATCTTCACGTCGAAGCCCGCCTCCTTGACCATCGCCTGCACCACCTGTGCGATGCGCTGCGCGTCGGCTGTCGTGGGCGTCATCAGCGTGAACGTCGGATTCGTGACGCCGGCTTCCTTGAGCAGCGCTTTCGCCCGTTCGACGTTGCGCTTCGGGATCGGCACGTTCTTCGCGTAGTACGGATTGCTCGGTGCGACCCACTGGTTGCCCGGCGTGCCTTCGCCATCCTGCGCCACCTGCACGATGCCGTCGCGGTCGAGCGCGAGCTCGAATGCCTCGCGCACGCGCGGATCGCGCCCCAGCACGCTGGTCTGCGCGAGGTCGCTCTTGCCGACGTTGATCGTAATGCCCTGGTAGCCGATCTCCGTGATCTTGGAGAGCTTGAGCTTGCTGTCCCCCTTGACCTGCGGCACGTCGGACGGCGCGAGGCGCTCGATGAAATCGAGCTGGCCCGAGCGCAGGTTGGCGAGGCGCACCGTGGAATCGGGGATCGGCAGGTACACGATGCGATCGAAGTGGATGTCGTCCTTCTTCCAGTAGCCGGCGTAGCGCTCGAGGACGATGCGGTCCTGGGCGACGCGCTCGACGAACTTGAACGGACCGGAGCACACCGGCTTGGCGCCGAACTTGTCGCCCTCCGCCTGCGCGGCCTTGGGCGACACGATCATGCCGGCACGGTCGGCGAGCTGTGCGAGCAGTGGCGAGAACGGTGCGGAAAGATTCAGGCGCACGGTGGACGGGTCGACCACGTCGACGCTGGCCACGGGTGCCAACTCGCCGCGCCGGTTCGACCCGGCCATGGTCTTGTGCCGCTCCAGGCTGTACTTCACGGCCGCGGCGTCCATTTTCTCGCCGTCATGGAACGTGACGCCGCTGCGCAGCTTCAGCGTGAGCGCCTTGCTGTCGGCCGACCACTCGTAGGACGTCGCCAGTTGCGGGACGATGTTGAGCTTGTCGTCGATGTCGAACAGCTTGTCGCACAGCGCGGCGAACACGATCCGGCCGACGAACGTCCGGGCCAGCGTCGGGTCGAGCACGTCCGGATCTTCCGCGAGTCCGATGCGCAGGGTTGTCTGTGCGTGGGCGGTGGCGGCAAGCAGCAGACACGCTGCGGCGGCGGCCGTGAAACGTCGCATGGGATCCTCCGTGACGGGCTACGCGCAGAAACGCCGCGGCGACGAGCCGCATGGCGTGATGCAGCATAGCATGCAGGCGCCGTGCGCCGGAGCGGTCAACCGTTGCCGAGGAACGTGCGCGCTTCCTCGAGATGATGCGCGCAATCCACCGTGACGGGCTTGCCCGCCTCGAGGAACGGAATCATGGCGGCGGCCGGCGTGGCCACGATCCCGAGCGCGATCGCGGCACCGGTGCGCGCGATGAGGTTGCCCATCTCCGGCCGCACCGCCGGCTTGGCCATGGTGCCGCCCACGACGATCGGCCCGCGCAGGGCGAGCACGCTGCCGTCCTTGGGCTGCGCGACGATGCGCAAGTCCAGCTGCTCGTCGGAGAGCACGATGCGGCCGGTTCCGGTGACGAGCGTGTGCTCCGTGTCCAGCACCAGAGGGTCAGGCACCAGGACGCCGTCCTGGGCACGGAAGTCGGCGACGAGGCAGCGCACCGGGATCGGCTGGTTTCCCTTGGCCATCGCCACGAGCGAGTTGGCCAGGTCGAGATTGGCCAGGCGCAACACCAGATCGCTCATCTGGCCGCCGTTCATCACCGCCGCGACGGTTCCGGTGGCCGAGCCGAGCAGCGCTGCCACCGAGTTGCCGGTGCCCTTGAGCTGCACGCGCGCGTCCACCCGGCCGGTGCTCTCGACGATCGCCTTGACGCCGGGCGCGAGGCGATTGAGGTTGAGCTCGCGTGCGCGCAGGTCCGCTTGCGCCGCCATGGTCGACGGGCGCGCATCGAGCACGATGCGCCCGTCGAGCCGTCCACCGGCGGCGCCGAACTCGAGGGGGTCGAGCGTGAGCAGGCCGTTGCGCAGCACCAGATGCGTGTTCATGCGATTCAGCGGCAACGCCTCGTTGCGGAACCGTCGCCCGGTGAACGTGACATCGGCGTCGATCGCGCGCAGGCGATCGAGGTGATACTCGCTGTGCGGCAGCACCTTGCCCGGTGTCGGGGGCGTGTGCGGGCCGGCCCCGACGAAGCCCGACAGATCGGTGATGTCGAGGCGCTCGGAGACGAAGTTGGCCTTGATGAGCGGGCGCGGCCCGCGCCGGTCGAGCCTGTAGTTGCCCGCCAGGTCGCTGCGCCCCACGAAGCCCTTGAAATTCTCGAACGACCACACCGCATCGTCGTAGCGCAAGCGCCCGTCGATCTTGTACGGGCCCGTCGCCGGCAGCGGCGTGCGGAAAACGGCGTAGAGCTCCGACAGGTCCTGCCCGGCCATGCCGAGGGTCACGTCGAGCGAGCGCAGGTTCTGCGGATCCTGCAGGTGACCTTTCGCGTCGAGCGTGGTCGAGCCCACGCGCGCGTTGCCGTCGATGGCGATGCGCGAATCGTCCACGCCGAGCGAGCGCCAGCGCACGTGTCCGGTCGCCGGCAAGCCGGACAGCGTGCTCGGCGCGAGCGTGATGTCGGCCCGCACCTTGAATTGCGGCGCGACCGCGCCCTGCGCGTCGATCGTGCCATTGAGGCTCGCTTGCTGCGCGAGCCCGAACTGCGAAGGATCGAACCGTGAGAGCGTCGCCTTGAATGCGTAGGGTCCGCTGGGATCGAGGCCGAGCCTGCCGCTCGCGCGGATCGTGCCGCCGTTGACGGTGGCGCGCGCGTCGCGCAGCACGAGCGCTTCCCGGGTCACCTGCCCGGCCGCAGTCAGCGCGTAGCCTTTCTGCGTCAGGTCCATCCGCACGTCCTGCGTCGCGAGGTCGCCCTTGACCTCGATGGCGGCCTTGAGCGCGGTGGGCTTGAACGTCGAGCGGATGCCGTGCAGGTCGACCCGGTCGCTGCGCAGGTCGACTGCGACGATGTTGCCGGCGACGTGCGCAGCACCGTGCACGCGCCCCGCGGCGCCGAAGTCGGCGGCCAGTTGCGCGACGTCGAAGCTGTCCGCTCGTCCGGTGAGCGCTGCTTCCAGCGCAGCGAGCGGCATGCGGTCCTGGTCGAGCGGTCCGGCGGCGTCGTTGGTGATGCGCAGCGGACCGCGCAGCACGTTGCCGTCGCGTGTCAGCGCGAACCCGCCTTCCAGCGCCGCGGCGGGCAACGCGGTGACGAAGGCCTTCGGATCGAAGCGGCTGACTTTCGCCTCGACGGCATCGAACGCGAGCTCCTCGTAGGGTGTCGCAACGGCATGCAGGGCGAGCGAGGACGCTTGCGCGGTCAGTGTGCCGTCGACGTCGAAGCGCGTGAGCGGTCCCTTCGCGACCAGCTTGAGGTCCACGGGCTGCGGCGCGTCGCGCTTGAACTGCAGCGAAGCACGCAAATCGAAGGGGGCGGTGTTGGCGAGGCGGCCCTCCGCGGTCAGCACGCCCCACGGGGTCGTCGCCGGCGCCAACTTGAAGTACCAGTCGCGCCAACCGGCCCCCGCCATGAACCCCACGTCGCGGAACACGGTAGGCGCACCTTCGCGCACGATGGCCAGCTCGGCGGTGTGCGCCCGCACGATGCGCACGCGCATGGCCGGCTTGAGCGATGCGGGCGGGCCCTGTGCAGCCGCGCCCGTTGGTGTGAGCTCCACGCGCGTGCGCGCAGCAGTCGCATTGTCCACCGCCACGACACCGGCGGCGAGCCACCATGGCGACCACCGCAGGCCCACGTCTTCGAACGTCACCGTGCGTGCGTCGGTGCGCCACACCACGCGCGTGAAGGTGGCACGGGAGAGCAGCGACCCGTGCGGATCCTCGAAGACGAACCGCTGCCCGGTATGCGCACCGACCCACGCGGCCGCGGCGCGCAGCGTGGATTCACGCGACAGCCACACGCCCAGTCCCGCCAGGAGGGCCAGCACGACGACGAACGCAATGAGCCACGGGCTGATGCGGCGGGCCGCAACCGGACGAAGCGCGGGGATGCGATGAGCGAGCTGCACGTCCCGTGCGCATGCAGGATCGGTGCCGCCGACCGCAGGGCGGCAATGCCTCCCTTACGTGCGGTGGAACAAGCGTTTAGTGGGGGCCTCAGCGGCCCGCGGGCGCGTGCGACGGTAGGGCGTTCCCGGCCGCGCGGTGCGGTTGTACAACCGCGTAGGCCCATGGCCGACGGCCGAAGGCGACGCAGAGCGCTTTACTTTGGTCGCGGCCGCGGGAGATCCGCGCCCGGGTTGCGACGCGCGCCTGCGCGCACGGCCGGCACGATGGCCATGAGCGCGCGCGCCGCGTTGCGCACCTCTTGCTGCAACGCGTGGTCGCGATCGAGCGCCTCGTGGCTCGTGGCGTACGGCTCGTAATACCCGCAAAAGCGATCGAGCCGCGCGCGATCGCCCGCGTCGATCAGGCCCATCCAATCGAGCCAGTCGGTCAGCGCGCGGCGCACGCCTTCGATGCCGCCGACGTCGCCGTGCACGACCACTCCGTATGCACGCCCGGCGAGGTGCTTGGGATAGGGCCAGCCGGCGAGCTCCAGCGCTTTCGCCTTGGCCGGGTCCTTGCCTGCAGTCGAGGTGGGATCGGGATTGCCGCCGTCGGCGCACACCAGGCGATCCATCATGAGCTTGAGCGGGCTCGACGCCTGGTACCAATACACGGGCGTCACGAGGAAGATCGCGTGCGCGGCGGTCCAGCGCTCGTAGATCTCGGCCATCCAATCGCCCGTTTGCGCGAGGCCATGATTGGGATAGCAGCTGCAGGGCCAATGGCACAGCGGCATCGCGGTGGAGAGGCAGCCCTTGCACGGAAAGATGCGCCTGCCGTATTCGGACGTCAGCAGGCTGAGATCGAGCAGGTCGCACTGCGCACCCGCCGCCTCGATCTCGTTGCGCGCGATGTCGGCGAGCCGATAGGTCTTCGACATCTCCCCAGGACAGCTGCCGTCGTTGCGCGCAGCCGCAGCGATGAGCAGGACCCGCGCCGGCGCTGCGGCGTCGCGCTGGCGCTCGAGCGCGGCGGCCACGCGCTCGTGTGCGGCGATCCAGTCCACCGACAGCTCGTAGTCCGGATCGGCGTAGCCGGGACCCGCCTTGCGGGTGATCGGCGCCTTGCGACCGTCCCGGTAGGCATCCCATGCGATCGCCTCGAGCTGCGCGATGGCGGCCGCCGCAGGCTGATACGCCGGGTCGGCGAACGACTGCCGGAAGCGCTCCCCGAAGGTCGCGCGGTCAAGCTTCGGCGGTGCCTGGCCCTTGCGGATCGTGGTCATCGTTCGCTGCTGACTCGCAGCGCGGGCGATGGTTCCAGCGCGATTGCGCTCACGCCGGCTTGGCGATCATCAGCCAGAAGACGGCGACCAGCGCCAGGAACGCCGGGACGCCGAGCGCGGTCCAGCGCCGCAGGTACGCCCAGTAGCGCGGCGGCAGCGGCTCGTTCGACGCCGCTGCGCGCGCCGCCATGTCGCGCATGCGCACCTGCATCCACACCACGGGCAGCCAGCACACGCCTGCGAGCACGTACAGCGCAAGCGAGCCCGCGATCCATCGCACCGTCCACGGGATGCCGGCAAGATGCGCCATGTAAAGGCCGGACAGCGGCTGGAACACGATGGTCGTCGTGGTGAACACCCAGTCGGCGATCACGACCAGCCGCACCACGGACGCCGCCACGCGCGCATCGTGTGTGCGGCTGGCGAAGAACATGTAGTACGCGGAGCCCAGACCGGTGCCGAACAGCACCGTCGACGACAGCACGTGAAGCCACTTGACGACGAGGTAGGTCACGCCTCGTCCTCGAGGATGTCCAGCGCCACGAGGACCGCGACGAGCGGCACGTTCTTCAGCATGGGCCCGTACGGGTGGAGCCAGAACTCGGGCAGCCGCAGCGCGATGATGACCGAATACCCGATGATCAGCAGCGCCTGCGCCCGCCAGAGCCAGCGACGCGCAGCGCCGTGCAGCATGAACACCAGCACGCCGAGCAGCAGGTCGAGGACGCCGGCCGCGTAGAGCAGCACGGTCGCGATGACGCCCGTCGCGCCGGTGCGCGCGAGCAGGGCGTAGCTCTGCTCGACGGGATAGAGCCCCAGGGAGACGATGCCGGTGACGATCCACACCAGGGCGACGCTTGCGCGCAGGAGCGGGAGCAACCATCCCAGCCGCGCACGCAGGCGCACTTGCGCTGCATTGTCGGGCGCAATGAATTCGAACACCGGGCGAGGCGGATGTCCGAGCAGCCGGCGCGTGTCGCCCGGATCGGCCGTGTTGCCGCGCTCGAGCATGCCGAGCGTCGCGCGATCGAGCAGCAGGCCGGGCATGACGTCACCCGCGCGTGCCGCCAGCGCGATCAACGGGCGCGGAATCGGGACGAAGCGTGCCGGCGGCAAGGCGAGGCCGCCGCGCAATTCCGCCAGGAGCTCGCGCAGCGTCAGGGGCGTCGGACCGACGAGCGCGATCTTGCCGCCCGGCCCAAGGGGCCGCTCGACGAGCGCGCACAGCACGGCCACGAGATCGTCGAGGTGGATCGGCTGCACCTGCTGCGTGCCTGCGCCAGGCAGCGGCACGAGCGGCAGGCTCGCGAGCCGGGTGAACAGGCGCGCGCTCGCCCCGCCTTCGCCGTAGACGAGCGACGGCTGCGCGCACACTGCACCTGGAATGCGCGCCAGCAGCGCGTCGTCGGCGGCGCGCTTGCTGCGATGGTAGTCCGAGGCGGCGTGCGCATCCGCGCCGAGCGCCGAGAGCTGCAGCACGCGCGCGATGCCGGCCTGCGCGCATGCGGTGAAGAGCGCGACCGGCGCCTCGACGTGCAGGCGCGCGAAGGTTGCACGGCCGCGCTCGCGCAGGATGCCGACGGTGTTCACGACGGCGTCGATGCCATGCAGGCGCGGCAGCCAGTCCGCGGATTCGACGTCGGTGAGGAAATCGACCGGCACGTAGCGAAGGCCGCCACGTGCATCGAGCGAACGAGGTGCGCGGCGCACGCCGGCGCACACGCTGTGTCCTCGCGCGCGCAGCGCGGCCGTGAGCGCACGCCCGATGAACCCGTTGGCACCTGTCACGAGGATGTGCACGATGGCTGCCAGATGCCGCCGGCCGCGAACCGGAACCTGCGCGGGGCTTCGGGTGTCGCACCCGTACCGCATAGACTGCATGCCGGCCGGTTCGTTTCCCGTCGTCGTTGCGGGACAGCCGCGTGCACCAGGGGAAAGCATGAAGACATGGACGTCCGCGCTGCGCGACGCGCTGGTCTCGGGCAGCAGCGCGTCGATCGCGTCGACGGCGGTGCTGGCGGCAACGGGCAAGGCCGAGACAGGCCACGCGTTCGCGGCCACCAACGCGATCAGCCACTGGTACTGGGGCCAGCTCGCCACGCGGCGCAACCGCCTTTCGTGGCGCCACACGGCGCTCGGCTATCTCACGCATCACGGCGCGTCGGTGTTCTGGGCGACGCTCTACGAGAAGATCTTCGGCGAGCGACGCGCGCACACCAGCGCCGCGGTAGCGCTGGCCCAGGCGGGCGCGGTCGCTGCGCTTGCGTGCTTCGTCGACTATCGGCTCACGCCCGCGCGCCTCATGCCAGGTTACGAGCAACGGCTGTCGCGCCGCTCGCTGGCCGCCGTGTACGCCGCGTTTGCCGCGGGCCTGGCGCTCGGCGGTGCGCTGCTCGTCGTCGCGGCCGACCGGCGGCGCTGACCGTTCACCACACGAGGAGCGACATGGGCACCACGTGGATCCTGTGCGCCAATCGCAGCCGCGCGCGGCTGTTCGAGGTGCAGCCGCACACCGACACGCCGAGCGAAGTGGCCGACTTCGCCAATCCGGCCGGACGCACCCACGAGCGCGACTTGCGCAGCGATGCCGCGGGCCGCTTCTACGGCAAGGGCGAGCGCAACCAGGGGCACGCCGCATCGGGCGGCGAGGGCTTCGCCGAGCATGAATCCGAGAAGTTCGCCGAGAGCCTGCGCGACTATCTCGTGCATGCGCATGCCGCGCAGCGATTCGGCCAGCTGTGGATCGCGGCCGCGCCGGCCTTCCTGGGCATCCTGCGGCACAAGCTCACCAAGGAGCTGACCCACGCGGTGGAGCTCGAAGTGCCCAAGGACTTCACCGAGCAGCAGCCGCGCGACATCTTCACGCATGTGATCGCGGAGCGCGCGGCACACGCGCGCAAGAACGAGGGGGCGGCGTGACGCGCCGCCGTGCAGCCTAGCCGGGCCGCGTCGCGTCGTGCGGCGCCACCACGTCGGTCTGGTCGTCGATCTCGCGCAGCGCCTCGTTCAGCATCGACAGCGCACGCGCGGTGCTGCCCTGCGCGAGCGTGTCGCGCACGTCGAGCACCAGCTGGCGCAGCCGCTGTTCGTAGGCCTCCGCGCTCTCGAGCTCGGCGACGAGCCGCGCGATCTCGGCTTCGGCATGCGTGCGGGAATCCATGATGTCGCTCACCTCGTGTGCCGCTGCGGCGCCCGGCGGCCTATCATGGCGCAGCGTGGGATGCGCGCGGCGCCTGCGCGACGCGCAACGTGGCCCGCACGGGGTTGTGGTCGGACGACTTGACGGGAATGGCATCGGCGGCGATGACGTCGAGCCCGCGCACGTAGATGTGATCGAGCTGCTTGCCCATGAAGAGCGTCCGGCGATCTTCCTTGAACACGATCTCGGTCATGCCGAGCCGCGCGGCCACCGCCCGCATGGCGTCGTCGCGGGCGTCGGTCCAGGTATTGAGGTCACCGGCGAACACGATGGGACCCGGATGATGCCCCAGTGCCGCACCGAGGGCCTCGAGCTGCGCGCGGTATCCACCGAGCGTCAATGCGAAATTGATGGCATGCACGTTGACCACCGCGAGCGTCTCGTCACGTCCTGCGAGGCGGAACCACGTGATGATGCCCGACTTGGGAATGCGGATCAGCGGCTCGGTGACGCGCTGCGTGCAGCTCGTCAGTGGCACCTTGCGGCTCCCGGTCACCACGCCGATGTCGATGCTCGAGTAGATGAAGGAGCTGGCCATCACCCAGCGCAGCCCGCCGCGCTCGAAGACGCTGCGCAGGCGCGGCTCCAGCACGGCCTCCTGCAGCAGGACGATGTCGTCGTCCGCGACGAAACGCGCAAGGTCCTCCTGCCACCCGGCGTCGTCCTGCTTGTGGATGTTCCAGGTGACGATGCGGATGGCGAGCGGGTCGACGGCCTCGGCGGCCGCGCGCCCGCTCGCCTCGCGGGCTGCGAACGCCGGGCCGTCGCACGCAAGCGTCTGCACGTCGACGTTGCCGGACGAATCGAGCAACAGCGCGCGCGGCTCGACGGTCAGCGTCACGCACCCCGGCATTGCAGCCAGCGCCGCCAGCGCCGCGGCGACCCGCACGGTTCGCATCACGCCGCCGGTCGCGCACCGCATCATCGGGCGATCTCCCAAAAGCGGGCAGACCGCGGCGCGCGGCGCCCGTTCCCGCGGCCAGCGGCATGAGCGGCGAGCCGGCGCGTCGATCCATTGCGGCCCGCAAGCGCGCGGTGAAGACCCGCGTGGCGCCCGCCAGCGAGCCGGCAAGCCGCACCCATCATCCGTCGGTCGCATCGAGTCCGCGCAAGCGGGCGCGCGGCGCGCCGCCGGCGCTTGCCATTCCAGGCGGCGTCGCGGACGCCCAGGTCACGCTCGGCGAGCGCAGCGTGCGCCTGACCAACCTCACGAAGGTGTTCTGGCCGGAGCCCGGCTACACCAAGCGCGACCTGCTGCAGTATTACGTCGATGTCGCGCCCGCGCTGCTGCCGCACCTGGCCGACCGTGCGATGGTGATGAAGCGCTATCCGAACGGCGCTGCCGGCGAGTTCTTCTTCATGAAGCGGGCGCCCGAGCCGCGCCCGGCGTGGATCGAGACGTGCGCCATCGCGCACGCGTCGGGCAGCGTCATCGACTTTCCCATCGTGCAGGACCTCGCGTCGCTGCTCTGGCTCGTCAATCTCGGCTGCATCGACCTCAACCCGTGGTATGCGCGCTGCGACGACGTCGACCGGCCCGATTTCCTGCACTTCGACCTCGATCCCGTTCCGGGTGCCACGTTCGAGCAGGTGCGTGACACTGCAATCCTGGTACGCGACGGCCTGCGCAAGCTCGGCATGAGCCCGCTGGCCAAGACGACGGGATCGAAGGGCATTCATGTGTACGTCGCGATCGAGCGCGGACCGACGCAGAAGGCCGTCTGGGGCTTCGCCAAGCGCTTCGCCTTCGCGCTCGCCGGCCTGCATCCGCACCTGGTCACGGCGGAGTATCGCATCGCCAAGCGCCCGGCCGATCGCGTGCTCGTCGATTACAACCAGAACGCCTGGGGCCGCACGCTCGCGTCGGTGTATTCGCCGCGCCCGCGCCCGCTCGCAACGGTGTCGACGCCGATCACCTGGGAGGAGCTCGAAGCCGGCGCGGTGATCGACGACTTCCGGCTCGACAACGTGCCCCGGCGCGTGCAGGCGCAGGGCGACCTGTGGGCGCCGCTCCTCGCGCCCAAGGGCCGCTTTGGCCTCGAGCCGCTGCTGTGACCGCTTGCCTGCATGCCGGCGGCGCCTGATCGCATGACCCTTCCACTCGCGACTTCGTATGCGCCCATGGAGGCGAAGCTCGTGGGCGACCTGCCGTCCGGGGCGCACTGGCAATACGAGCCGAAATGGGACGGCTTCCGCTGCCTCGCGTTCAAGGACGGCGAAGCCGTCGACCTGCGCTCGAAGGCGGGCCAGCCGTTCAATCGCTATTTTCCCGAGCTCGTCGAGGCGGTTGGTGCGCTGACGGCCACGCGCGCGGTTCTCGACGGCGAAATCGTCATTCCCGTCGGTCCGGTGCTGTCGTTCGACGAGCTGCTGCTGCGCATCCATCCCGCCGCGAGCCGCGTGCGCAAGCTCGCTGCCGAGCATCCGGCGCTGTACGTCGTGTTCGACCTGCTGGTCGATGAGCGCGGCCGCGCGTTGACGGACCTGGCCCTGGCAGAACGGCGCGCGCGCCTGGAGACGTTCATGCGCGACCATGTGCCGGCCGGATCGGCACTGCGTCTCTCCCCGGTCACACGCGATCGCGCGGGTGCGCTCGAATGGCTGCACAGCCTTGGCGCCGGACTCGACGGCGTGATCGCCAAGCGCAGCGACTTCGCCTACCGCTCCGGGGATCGCACCGGCATGGAAAAGTACAAGCGCATGCGCACGGCGGACTGCGTGGTGGGCGGCTTCCGCTACGCATCCGCC
The DNA here is from genome assembly GCA_035475895.1 of Casimicrobiaceae bacterium. Lineage (GTDB taxonomy): Bacteria > Pseudomonadota > Gammaproteobacteria > Burkholderiales > Casimicrobiaceae > VBCG01. The sequence goes on from DATILY010000011.1 coordinate 190,696, forward strand.
GGCGGTCTCGTGGGCTCGCTGCTGCTCGGGCTCTACGACGACGCGGGCCTGCTCAACCATGTCGGCTTCACGTCGAGCTTCAAGGCAGCGGACAAGGCAGCGTTGACGCGCATGGTGGAGAAGCTCGTCGAGCCGCCAGGCTTCACCGGCCGCAGCCCCGGAGGCCCGAGCCGCTGGAGCACGGAGCGCACCGGCGAATGGCAGCCGCTGGCGCCGAACCTCGTGGCCGAAGTGCAATACGATCATTTCAGCGGCGGACGCTTTCGCCATGGCACCAAGTTCCTGCGCTGGCGCCCCGACAAGCCGCCGGGTCGTTGCACCGAAGCCCAGGTCGCGCAGGAAGCGGCCGGCACGCTCGCGCTGCTCGGCACGCGGACCGGGATCAGCCGCCCGCGCACCTAGCGACGGCGACGCCGCGGGCGGCGCCCGATCGCGCTACCATGGGCCAACGCCCAAGCGCCATGCGCATCGCCCTGCTGTCCGACATCCACGCCAACCTCGAGGCGCTCGACGCCTGCCTTGCGCATGCGCGCGAGCGCGGCGCGGCGCGGCTGGCCTTCCTGGGTGACTTCGTGGGCTACGGCGCCGATGCGGTGGCGGTCGTGCGCCGTGTAGCCGAGGAAGTCGCCGGCGGCGCACTCGCGGTGAAAGGCAACCACGATGCCGCGCTGGAGCGGCGAGGGGGCTACTTCAACGAAGCGGCGCATGCCGCGCTCGACTGGGCGCAGCACACGCTGAGTGCCGACCTGCGCGCGTTCCTGGCCGCGCTTCCGCTCGTGTTGCGCGAGCCGCCGCTGTTCCTCGTGCATGCCTCTGCCGTCGCGCCCGAGCGCTGGGATTACGTCGACAGTCCGGGCGCTGCGCTGCGCTGCGTCGAGGCCACGGGGGAGCCGTACACCTTCGTCGGCCACGTGCACGACCAGGCGCTGTATTACGCGGGCACTTCCGGGCGCATGCTGCCGTTCCGTCCGGCCGCCGGCACGCCGATCCCGGTGGCTGCGCATCGCCACTGGCTCGGCGTGGTGGGATCGGTGGGCCAGCCGCGGGATCGCAATCCGGCAGCGGGGTACGCCATGTTCGACCTGTCGCGGCGCGAGCTCACGTTCCACCGCGTGCCGTACGACCACGCCGCGGCGGCGAACAAGATCCGCCGCGCGGGCCTGCCCGAATCGCTCGCCTACCGCGTCGAAGCGGGCATCTAGCTCGACGCATGAGCGCCCATGCGCCCGGGAGCGTGATCGACGGCTATGCCATCGAAGGCCTGCTGCACGCCGGTGGCAACGGCTATCTGTACGCGGTCCGCCCGCCGCAGGACGCCGACCCCGGGTTTCCGCTGGTCATGAAGGTGCCGGGCGTGGGACCGGGCCAGCCGAGCCTCGGCCTCGTCGCGTTCGAGACGGAGCAGGCGATCCTGCGCGTGCTCTCCGGCCCCTTCGTGCCGCGCTACGTCGCTGCGGGCGACGTCGCGCACGTGCCGTATGTCGTCATGGAGCGCATCGAAGGCTCCGGGCTGGCCGACGTCGTCGCGCGTGCGCCCCTGCCGTTCGACGAAGTGGCGCGCATCGGCGCCACCATGGCGGACGCGCTGCAGAGCGTGCACGCGCAGGATGTCGTGCACCTGGACGTCAAGCCCGAGAATTTCCTGTTGCGCCCGGGCGGCGAAGCGGTGCTGGTCGACTTCGGCTTCGCGCGCCACGCCCGCTATCCCGATCTGCTGGCCGAGGAGCGGCATTTCGCGGCAGGCTCGGCCGCGTACGTGTCGCCCGAGCAGCTCGGGGGCGAGCGTGCCGACCCGCGCAGTGACCTGTTCGCGCTCGGCGCGCTGATCTACGAGATGACCATCGGCGAGCCGCCGTTCGGTGAGCCGCAAACGTGGGCCGGGATGCGTGACCGGTTGTGGCGCGAGCCCGTTCCGCCGCGCGCGTTGCGTGCCGACACCCCGCCCTGGCTCCAGGAAGTGATCCTGCACCTGCTCGAAGTCGATGCGACACGGCGCTATGCCACCGCGGCGCACGTCGCCTTCGACCTGCGGCATCCCGAGCAGGTGGCGCTCGGCACGCGCGCTGCGCGCCTGCGTGCACCGGGCTTTGGCGCGCAGGTCGGCCGCTGGTGGCGCGCGTCGCGTCGCGGCGTGCCTGCGCGTCCTGGCCGCGGCGTTGCGCCCGTGATCCTCGTCGCGGTCGACACCGCCCATCCGGACGACGAGCGGCTGCCGGAAATCCGGACGGCCACGCGCCGCCTGATCGCGGCGAGCGAGGACTATCGCCTGATGTGCGTGTCGGTGATCGGGGCGGCGCCGCTCGGCGAAGGCGAGACGCTCGCCGACACCGCATCCGGGCGCCATCTCGAGCACAGCGTGCGGCTGCGCCATTGGGCCGAGCCGCTCGGCCTGCCGCCCAGCCGCCAATCGCTGCACGTCGTCGAATCGGCCGATCCCGCGCAGACGCTGCTCGACCTCGCGCGCTCCAATCACGTCGACGTCATGGTGCTTGGTGCGCCGCGCCCAACGGATCGTGCGCTCGCGTGGTGGCGCTCGACCGCGTCCACCGTCGCTGCGCAGGCGCATTGCAGCGTGCACCTCGCGCGCGCGCCGCGGCCCGGCTGAAGGCCCTTCAGCGCGCCTCGAGGGCGCTCGCGAGCACGCGCACCGGGTGCAATGCCGCGCGACCGGTGAGGTCGGCGATCTGGTGGCGGCAGCTCGTGCCGCCGGCGACGATCAGCGTGTCGGCGTCCGCCTTGCGCACCGCAGGCAGCAGCGACTGCTCGGCCATCGCAACGGAAATCTCGTAGTGCTCGGCTTCGTAGCCGAAGCTCCCCGCCATGCCGCAGCAGCTCGACTCGACCGTGTCGACCGCGAGGTCGGGAATGCGGCGCAGCGCGCTCGTCACCGCGCCGAACGCCTCGAACGCCTTCTGGTGGCAATGACCGTGCACGAGCGCGCGCCGCTGCGGCAGCGGATGCAGCGTGAGTGCGTCGGCCGGTCGCGCCGCGAGCCATTGCTCGATCGTCATGGCGCGCGCACTCACACGTGTCGCGGCGTCGCCGAGGCGCATGGCGAGGAGCTCGTCGCGCAGCGTGAACAGGCACGATGGCTCGAGCCCGACCACGGCCGCGTGGCGCAGTGCCGGTGCATCGAGCACGGCGATGAGGCGCGCTGCCGCGGCGCGTGCTTCCTCCACGCGTCCGGCGGTCAGCAGCGTGCGGCCGCAGCACAGCGGTGCGCTCGTGTCCGCGCGCGCGATGGCGACCCGCGCCCCTGCTGCACGCAGCACGCGCAGGGCGTCGCCCGCGTGCTCGGGCTCGAACGCGTTGGTGAACGTGTCGACGAACAGCACGACGTCGGGCTGTGGATCGTCGCTGTGAGGGCGCGCAAGGAAAGGCGATGCCGCGAAGCGCGGCAACGCGCGGCGCGCCGAGAATCCGAGCACGCGTTCGCCGAGCCATGCGGCGCCCGGCAGCGCCCTTAGCGCGAGCACGCCGCGCAGCCGCGCGGCCCGTGGCGCCCAGCGCGGCAGGGTCGCGATGAGCCGCTCGCGCAGCGAATCGCGATAGCGGGTCCGCCGCGCGTGCCGATGCTCGATCTTCATGCGGGCCATGTCGACGCCCGTGGGACATTCGCGCCGGCAGCCCTTGCAGCTGACGCACAGGTCGAGCGCCGCATCGACGGCGTCGCCGCCGAGTCCTTCGCCCGGGCCGAGCTGGCCTGACAGCGCGAGGCGGAGCGTGTTGGCGCGGCCGCGCGTGACGTGCGCCTCATCGCGCGTGACCCGGTAGCTGGGGCACATCGTGCCCGCGTCGAACTTGCGGCAGTGCCCGTTGTTGTTGCACATCTCCACGGCCTTGCCGAGGCCGCGGGAAGGATCGCCGCCACTGCCGGGCGGTCCAACGGTCTGCGTTGCCGGATCGTTGGTGACGTCGAAGTCGCTCCAGTCGAGCGCCGGCGTCAGCGGCGTCCCGGCGTACCCCGGCGGAAAGCGGAACAGCGTCGCGTCGTCCATGCGGGGCGGACGCACGATCTTGCCGGGGTTCATGAGGCCGTCGGGGTCGAAGAGCCCCTTCACCTCCTCGAACGCGTGCGCAAGGCGCGGACCGAACTGCCAGGCGATCCACTCGCTGCGCACGAGGCCGTCGCCATGCTCGCCCGAATACGCCCCCTTGTATTCGCGCACGAGCGCGCTCGCTTCCTCGGCGATCGCCCGCATCTTGGCCGCGCCGTCGCGGCGCATGTCGAGGATCGGCCGCACATGCAGCGTCCCCACCGAGGCATGCGCATACCAGGTGCCGCGCGTGCCATGGCGGGCGAAGACCTGCGTCAGGCGGTCGACGTACGCGGCCAGATGCGGCAACGGCACGGCGCAGTCCTCGATGAACGACACCGGCTTGCCGTCGCCGCGCATGCTCATCATGATGTTGAGCCCGGCCTTGCGCACGTCCCACAGCGCCTTTTGCGCCGCCGCGTCCGTCATGCAGACCACGGCGCCGGCGTGACCGAGGTCGCTCATGAGGCCGACGAGCGCGTCGAGGCGCTGCAGCGCCAGCGCACCGTCGTCGCCGGCGAACTCGACCAGCAGGATCGCATCCGGCTCGCCGCGCAGCGCCGGATCGATGACCGGGCGAAACGCGGGATTGGAGCGTGCGAGCTCGATCATCGTGCGGTCGACCAGCTCCACCGCCGTCGGCTCGAGACCGACGATGCGCTCCGTGCATTCCATGGCGCGATGCAGCGTCGCAAAGCTCACCACGCCGAGCGTGCGGTGGCGCGGCAGCGACGCGAGCTCGAGCGTGAGCGCGGACGTCCATGCCAGCGTGCCTTCGCTGCCTACGAGCAGATGCGCGTAGTTGACGCTGCCGTCGGCCGTATAGGGTCGCTCGCTTTGCGGATTGAACACGTCGAGGTTGTAGCCGCCGACCCGGCGCAGCACCCGCGGCACGCGCAGCGCGATCTCGTCGCGCTCGCGCGCGCCGATCGCGCGCAAGCCGTCCGTCAATACCGCCATGCGAGCGTCACTGCGGCTCATCTGCGCTTCGGGACCGAAGCGCGCGCGCGTGCCGTCGGCAAGGCGGGCGTCGATGGCCTGGACGTTGTGCACCATGTTGCCGTAGGCGATGGAGCGTGAGCCGCAGGAGTTGTTGCCCGCCATGCCGCCGAGCGTCGCCTGCGCGGAGGTGCTCACGTCCACCGGGAACCAGAGGCCATGCGGACGCAGGAACGCGTTCAGCGCGTCGAGCACGATGCCGGGCTCGACCGTGACGCTTCGCCGCCCGGCGTCGAAGGCCAGCACGCGGGACAGGTGCCGGCTGTGATCGATGACGAGCGCACGCCCGACCGTCTGGCCGCATTGCGAGCTGCCTGCGCCGCGCGGCAGCACGGGCACGCGCAAGTCGCGGCAAACCGCCATGGCGGCGCCGACGTCGTCGTCGCTGCGCGGGACGAGCACGCCGAGCGGCTGCACCTGGTAGATCGACGCGTCGGTCGCGTAGCGCCCGCGCGAAGCGCGGTCGAGCAGCACGTCGCCCTGTACCGCTTCGCGAAGGCGGCGCGCGAACACGGGATCGGCGTCCTGCTGCGGGATGAACCGCAGCGGCTGTGGCAGCGCGGCGTTCACGCAGCGGGCGCAGCGGCCGGTGCGGCGCGCTCGGCCATCAGCGCATCGAGCACTGCCTCGCCCTTCTGGTAAAGATGCGAGCGCAGGATCTTAGCGAGCCGCGCACCGTCGCGTGCCTCGAGCGCCTCCACCATCTGGGCGTGGTCACGCGCCGCGCGATTCCATTTATCGCGATCGAAGTTCGAACGAAAGCGCAGGTTCTGGATGCGCAGGTTGAGCGTGCGGTACGTCTGGCGCAACAGCGCGTTGCGTGCCGCGAGGTTGAGCCGGTCGTGGATCTGGCGGTTCACCCGGTAGTACGACGGCAGGTCCTCGCGCGCATGGCAGGCCAGCATCTCGAACGTGAGCGCCTTGATCTCCGCAATTTCCGCGGAGGTGATGTGGCGGCAGGCGAGCTCGCCCGACAGCGCCTCGAGCGCGCTCATGACCTCGAAGCTTTCGCGGATGTCGTCGGCCGAGAGCGACACGACGGTGGCGCCGCGGTTGGGCAGGAGCGCGACGAGGCCGTCGGCGGCCAGCACGCGAAACGCTTCGCGCAGCGGCGTGCGCGAGATCCCCAGCCGCTCGCACAGCGCGCGCTCGTTGAGCCGGGCGCCCGGCGCGAGGTGGCCCTCGATGATGAGCTCGCGCAGCCGCTCCGCGGTGCTGCCGGGCAGCGTCCGGGCGACGGCCGGTCCAGGTGCCGGTGGGGGGGCGGACCCAGCCGGCGTCGTGCGCGGATCGAGCAGCAGGCTCATGCTGGTATACCAGTAGGATCGCTCGGAGACGACGCGCAGCCGGTGCGGCAAGCGCCCGCCGCGCAGCGCCTTTGCCTGTAAGGATATACGGATCGGCGGGCGCGCGCATCACTTGCGAAGCGCGGTCCAATTTCGTACGATGCCGTTTGGTATACCAGTCACGTCTCGGCCATGCTCGAGCTCGACCGCCATCCTTCCGGGCGTCACTTCCTCCAGATCCCCGGTCCGACCAACGTCCCCGACCGCGTGCTGCGCGCGATCGACCGGCCGACCATCGACCACCGCGGGCCGGAGTTCGCGACGCTTGGCAAGGCCGTGCTGGCCGGCATGAAGAAGGTGTTTCGCACCGAGGCCGACGTCGTCATCTACCCTTCGTCGGGGACCGGGGCGTGGGAGGCGGCGCTCGTCAATACGCTGTCACCCGGCGATCGCGTGCTGATGGCCGAGACAGGCCAGTTCGCGCAACTGTGGAAGCGGCTGGCCGAGCGCCTCTCGCTCGTCGTGGATTTCCTGCCCGGCGACTGGCGTCACGGCGTCGACGCGGCAGAGGTGGAAGCACGCCTGCGCGCCGACGGCGCGCACGCCATCAAGGCGGTGTGCGTGGTGCACAACGAAACCTCCACCGGCGTGGTGTCGCGCGTCCCCGACGTACGCGCTGCCCTCGACCGCACGGGTCATCCCGCCTTGCTGATGGTCGACACGATCAGCTCGCTCGGCTCGATCGACTATCGTCACGACGACTGGCGCGTCGACGTCACCATCGCGGGCTCGCAGAAGGGCCTGATGCTGCCGCCCGGGCTGTCATTCAACGCCATCGGGCCGCGTGCACTGGCCGCGGCGAAGTCGGCGCGGCTGCCGCGCGCCTACTGGAACTGGGACGACATGCTGGCGAGCAATGCGACGGGCTATTTCCCGTACACGCCGGCAACGAACCTGCTCTACGGCTTGCACGAGGCGCTCGACATGCTGTTCGCCGAAGGGCTCGACCAGGTGTTCGCGCGCCACCACCGCTTCGGCGAGGCGACGCGGCGCGCCGTGCAGGCGTGGGGGCTCGAGGTCCTGTGCGCGAACCCGGCCGAATGCAGTCCCGTGCTCACCGGCGTGCTGATGCCCGAGGGCCACGACGCCGACGCGTTTCGCCGGGTGGTGCTCGATCGCTTCGACATGTCGCTGGGGCAGGGCCTCGGCAAGGTGGCCGGCAAGGTCTTTCGCATCGGTCACCTCGGCTGGTTCAACGACCTCATGTTGTGCGGCACGCTTGCCGGTGTCGAGATGGGCCTCGGGCTCGCGGGCGTCCCGCACCGGCGCGGTGGAGTCCAGGCGGCGCTCGACTACCTCGCCCGTGCACCCGAAGCCGCGCTCGCTGCCGCTGCATGAGCCTTTAATGAAAACGAAGCCGTGCGCCACGACGTGCGGCCGACCCGATCAGCTGGAGCCTTAGGAGGAATTACCATGCACACCCGTTCCACGCGTTCATGCGCGCGCGTTGCGCTCGCACGCATTCTCGCCATTGCGTTGCTCGGCGTCATCGCGCCCGCCTATGCGCAGATCGAGATCAAGCTCGGCCACGTCGGTGAGCCGGGCTCGCTGTTCCAGCAGAGTGCCGACGAGTTCGCGCGCCGCGCCAACGCCAAGCTGGGAAGCAAGGCGAAGGTCATCACCTACGGGTCGAGCCAGCTCGGCGGCGACAACGAGATGATCCAGAAGCTCAAGCTCGGCACGCTCGACATGGCGCTGCCGTCCACGGTAATGAGCTCGCAGGTCGACCTGTTCGGCATCTTCGAGATGCCCTACATCGTCAAGGACCGTGCACACATGGCGAAGATCGAGAAGGAGATCTTCTGGCCGAAGCTCGAGCCCGAAGCCGAGAAGAAGGGGCTGCGCGTGCTCGCGGTGTGGGAGAACGGCGTGCGGCACATCACCAACAACAAGCGGCCGATCAGGACGCCCGCGGACCTGCAGGGCATCAAGCTGCGCGTGCCCGAGGGCAAGTGGCGGCTCAAGATGTTCCAGGCGTATGGCGCCAACCCCAGCCCCATGAAGTTCTCGGAGCTTTTCACGGCGCTGCAGACCGGCGTGATGGACGGTGAGGAGAATCCGTTGACGCAGATCTACTCGGCGAAGCTGCAGGAAGTGCAGAAGTACCTGTCGCTGTCGGGCCACGTCTACACGCCGGCGTACCTCACGGTCGGCATCCGCAAGTACGAATCGCTGCCCGCCGACGTCCGCAAGATCCTCGAGGACACGGCGAAGGAGACGCAGGCGTACGTCTACCAGCAGGCCGCGAAGGAGGACGCCGAGCTGCTCGGCAAGCTGAAGGCGGCCGGCATGCAGGTGAACGACGTCGACCAGGCGGCGTTCGTGTCGGCGAGCAAGAGCATCTACGACGAGTTCGGCAAGGAAGTGCCGGGTGCGAAGGAGCTGATCGAGCGCGCACAGGCGCTGCGCCAGTGACGCACGGCGCCGCAACCATCGCCCGCCTCGAGCGGTTCCGTGCCGGCTACGGCCGCGTGCTCGAGTGGGTGGTCGCGGCGCTGATGATCGCGCTCGCCGCCGAGGTCACGCTGGGCGTGGTCTATCGCACGCTCGGCAGTTCGCTCAGCTGGTACGACGAGCTCGCGTCGCACATGCTCGCCTGGCTGACGTTCTACGGCGCGGCACTCGCGTCGGTCAAGCGCGCGCACATCGGCTGCCCCGAGCTCGTCGCCGCAATGCCATGGCCGGCACGGCGTGCGGTCAGCCTGATCGCACAGGTCGTGGTGATCGCGTTCTTCGCATTGCTGGGCGCGATCGGCGTGTCGATCATGCCGATCCTCGCAACCGACTCGCTGATCAGCCTGCCCGACGTGCCGATGAGCGTGGTGCAGTCGGTCATTCCCATCTCGGCGGCGCTGATCGTGGTGGCGGAAATGGCCTACCTGCTCGAGCTGTGGCAGGCGCGCGACCCGCGGGAGATCGGCGCGGCGCCGGCTGCCACCGCCGACGCCTTGCATTGAGGACCGCGCGATGGGCATGATGCTCGGACTCTTCGCCGCGGTGCTGGTACTCGTGGTGCTGAACGTGCCCATCGCGGTGGCGCTCGGCGTCGTGGCCGTCGTGGCGATGGTCTCGAGTCACGGGCTCGACATCCTGCCCAACCTCGCGGTGGTCACGTACAACGGCGCGACGAGCTTTCCGCTGCTCGCCATTCCGCTGTTCATCCTCGCTGGCGCGATCATGAACGCGTCGGGGATCTCGCAGCGCCTGATCGCGTTCGCGACCTCGCTGTTCGGCTGGATCCGTGGCGGCCTGGCGCACGTGTCCATCGGCGCGTCGCTGTTCTTCGCCGAGATCTCCGGCTCGGCGGTGGCCGACGTGGCCGCGCTCGGCTCCATTCTCATTCCGGGGATGAAGTCGAAATCCTATCCGGCGCCGCTCGCGGCGGCCGTGATGTCCTCCGCCGCGACGCTGGCCGTCATCATCCCGCCGTCGATTCCGATGATTCTCTACGCCGTCATGGCGGAGACGTCGGTGGTGCAGCTGTTCGTGGCGGGGATCGTGCCGGGCATCATCGGCGGGGTTGGCCTGATGGCCGTGGCGTACTGGTTCGCGCGCCGCTACAACCTGCCGCGCGAAGGTTCGTTCTCGTGGGCCAACGTGCGCCGCACCGGGCGCGAGGCGCTGTGGGCGTTCCTCCTGCCCGTCATCATCCTGGGCGGCATCTTCGGGGGCGTCGTCACCGCGACGGAAGGGGCGGCGCTCGCCGTCATCGCCGCGCTCCTCGTGGGCGTCGTCATCTACCGCCAGCTCGACCGCGCCACGCTGTGGAAGGCGCTGATCGAAGGCGGCGTGCAGACGGCGGTGGTGATGCTCCTGGTGGCGACCAGCGCGCTACTGGGCACGTACCTGTCCGAAGTGCAGGCGCCGCAGGCGCTCGCGCATGCCGTCACCGAGATCACGCAGAACAAGTGGGCGGTGCTGGCGCTGCTCAACGTGCTGTTCCTGCTGCTCGGCATGTTCCTGCACTCCGCGGCGGCGATCATACTGGTGGTCCCGGTCGTCATGCCGCTCGTGAAGGCCGCGGGCATCGATCCGGTTCATTTCGGACTGATCGTGACCGTCAACCTGGGCATCGGACAGCAGACGCCGCCCGTGGCGAGCGTGCTGATGGTCGCGAGCGCGATCGCCAAGGCGTCGATCTGGGACGTCACGCGGGTGAACGTCTGGTTCATCGGCGTGCTCGTCGGCGTGCTGCTGCTCGTCACTTACGTACCCGTGACCGGGCTCGGCCTGGTCCAGCTCTTCTATCGGTGAAGCATGGATGAACACATCAAGGTCGAGCGCGACGGGACGATCGCGACCGTCACGCTGAACCGTCCCGAGAAGCTCAACGCACTGACCAAGGAGATGTGGCGCGGCCTCGGCCACGCCATCGACACGCTCTCGTGCGATGACGCCGTGCGCTGCATCATCGTGCGCGGCGCGGGCGAGCGCGCGTTCTCGCCGGGCAACGACATCGCGGAGTTCAGTCGCGAGCGCGCCAACAAGGCGCAGGCGATCGAGTACGGCCACATGATGCACACCACGGCGCGCGCGCTCGCCCATTGCCGGCATCCGCTGGTCGCGCAGATCCATGGCATCTGCGTCGGGGGCGGGCTGGAGATCGCCGCGTTGTGCGACCTGCGCATCTGCGGGCAGAGCAGCCGCTTCGGGGCGCCGATCAAGAATCTCGGGCTCGTGATGGCGTACCCCGAGATGGTGCCGCTTGTGCGGCTCGTGGGCTCCGACGTCGCGCTCGAGATCCTGCTCGAGGGGCGGATCTTCGACGCGGTCGAAGCGCGCGAGAAACGGCTCGTCACGCGGGTCGTCGCCGACGATCAGGTCGGCGCCGAAGCGCGCGCGACCGCCGAGCGCATCGCCGAAGGCGCGCCGCTGGTCGCGCGCTGGCACAAGAAGTTCGTGCGAAGGCTCGCTGACACGGAACCGGTCAGCCCGCAGGAATACGACGAGTGCTTCGACTGCTTCGACAGCGAGGACTTCCGCATCGGCTACGCAGCTTTCCTCGCCAAGCGCAAGCCCGAGTTCGTGGGACGCTGAGACGATGGCGACGCATCATCCGGGCCCGCTCGGCGGCGTGCGCGTGCTCGAGCTTGCGCAGATCATGGCGGGGCCGACGTGCGGCATGCTCCTCGCGGACATGGGCGCCGACGTGATCAAGGTCGAGAAGCTGCCCGGCGGCGATGACGCGCGGGGCTATCGCGAGCCGCGCGTGAACGGCGTGTCGGCGCCGTTCATGATGCTCAACCGCAACAAGCGCGGCATCGCCATCGACCTGAAGCAGCCGGCCGGCCGCGAGGTGCTGCTGCGCATGGTGACGGACGCGGACATCGTCACCGAGAACTACCGGCGCGGCACCATGGAGAAGCTCGGTCTGGGCTACGACGTGCTGTCGCGCGTGAACCCGGGGCTGATCTATTGCGCGATTTCCGGCTACGGGCGCGACGGCCCGTGGGCGGACAAGGGCGGCTTCGACCTGATCGCCCAAGGCTTCGCCGGGTTGATGGCCATCACGGGCGAGCCCGGTGGTCCGCCGATCAAGACCGGCAATTCGGTGGCCGATATCAACGCGGGCATCCTGGCGGCGGTCGGCATCCTGGCTGCATTCGCCCACAAGCTCAAGACCGGTGCCGGGCAGATCGTCGACACCTCGCTCATGGAAGCGGCGCTGCAACAGACGTACTGGCATGCCGCGGCGTATTTCGCGACGGGCAAGTCGCCCGGCCCGACCGGATCCGCGCATTTGCTCACCGCGCCGTACCAGGCGTTTCGTACGCAGGACGGGTGGATCAACATCGGTGGGGCCAACCAGGCCAACTGGGAGCGCATCGCCGAAGTGCTCGGGCACCCGGAGTGGCGCAGCGATCCGCGGTTCGCGTCGAACTCCGCGCGCATGACCAATCTCGAGGCGCTCACCGCGCTCATGGACGAGGTGCTGTCGCAGCGTCCGACGGCCGACTGGCTCGATCGGCTCGACGCGGCCGGCGTGCCGGCCGGACCCGTGCACAGCATCGGCGAAGCGCTCGACCATCCGCAGACCCGCGCGCGCGACATGGTGGTCGAGGTGCATCATCCGCAGGCTGGCCGCACCAACGCGCTCGGCTGTCCCATCCACTTCTCGGCGACGCCGACGCAGATCGATCGCGCGGCGCCGCTGCTGGGAGAGCACACGCGCGAGATCCTGTACGAATTCGGGTACGCCGACGAGGAGATCGACGCCCTCGCGGCCGACGGCGTGGTGACCGAGCCGAGCCTCGCCTGACGACGTCCTAAACGGAGAACGGCACCACCGCGTGGGCGAAGAGCACGCGGTGGAACGTCATGACGAGCAGCGCGACGACGATGCCCGCCACGACGCTGATCGCATCGGCGCGCCACCGCGGCTCGAACGTCGCGCTGGCCCCACGCGCGACCGCCGACGCCAGGTCGATCAGCGCAAACGCCAGCAGCGCGCCGAAGAGCAGCGTGCCGCGCGTGTCGCCGTTGGCGAACAGGTGCACGAGCGCCCAGATGATCACGCCGAGCAGCATGGGATGGCGCACGGCTGCGCGCAGGTGCGACGGGCTGTGTGAGCTGGCCAGGAGGATGAATGCGAGCGTCATCGCATACGGTGCGACGGCGATGGCCACCGGCGACGGCGCGAACAATGGTTGCCCTGGCCCGGCGGCCCACCAGCCGGCGACGATGGCAACGAGCCCCACCGCCGAGACGACCGAGAAGAGCGTCTTGTACCGCGGCTCGCCCCACGTGAGCGCCAGGCGGTCACGCACCGGGCGCAACATGGGGATGCAATGAATCCCCAGAAAGAGGACCAGTCCGGCAGCGAGCAGGGTCATCGGCTCTCCGAGGCGTTGCGGGCGACCATGGCAGGGTCCCGGTCCCGCACCAGGCACCATGCTAGCCAATCGCTTGGATCCGTGCCGCCGCCGAAACTACGGGCGTGCGCGCGAATCGAACCTGATCGCGCGGGCCGTCGCCCGTGCAACCAGGAGATGACGTGAACGAAACGGCGAACCAGAGCACGCGCCAGGCCCGCTGTGCGCATGCGCTGTGCAAATGCACGGTGCCAGCGGGCCAACGCTACTGCAGCGACCACTGCGCCAAGGATTCCGCGCGGCCGTCCCGCGCCGAGGGCTCGAAGTGCGGCTGCGGTCACGCGGCCTGCGACGAGACCGCGGGCTGACCGTCGACCTAGGCGGCCCGGGCCTGCCGCTCGACCGTCAGCTTGGCCTGGGCGTCGCGCAGCGCGGTGCGCAGGCCTTCTTCGATGACCGGGTGATAGAACGGCATCTCGAGCATCTGCTCGACGGCGAGGTTCATCTGCCGCGCCCAGGCCAGCAGGTGCCCGATGTGCTCGGCGTCGGGACCGATCATCTCCGCGCCGAGGAACAGGCCGGTTGCAACCTCGGCGTACACGTGCAGCAGCCCGCGGTTGCGCAGCATCACGCGCGAGCGCCCCTGGTCCTCGAACGAGACCAGCCCCGTGACATGATGCAACTCGCGCGTGGCGGCATAGCCGCCGCCCACGATCGCGATCTGCGGATCGGTGAAGACGACGCCGAGGCCGGCGCGCCGCAAGCCGGGGCGCACGTCGGGATGGCGCGCGGCATTGGTTCCCGCGATGCGTCCTTCGTCAGCGGCTTCGTGGAGCAGCGGCACATCGTTGCTCGCGTCACCGGCAATGAAGATCGACGACGCTCCGGCGCGCATGGTCGCGCGATCGAACAGCGGCACGCCGAAGCGGTCGAGCTTCAGTGAAGTCTTCGCAAGGTCGAGGCCTGCCACGTTGGGACGACGGCCGGTGGCCGCGAGCACGTAATCGAACAGCTCGACGCGGCTGCTCCCGTCCAGCGCGCGATAGCTCACGCGCACGGCGTCCCCTTCGCGCTCGACCTCCGCGCGTGCATCCGTGTCGAGGTAGAGCTCCGCGCCGAACGTGCGCCGCGCGCACTCGAGCACGGCGGGGTCACCCAGAGGGCCCACGCCGCCGCCGCGACCGAAGATCTTCACGCGCACGCCGAGGCGATGCAGCGCCTGGCCGAGCTCGAGACCGATGACGCCGGGTCCGAAGACGGCAACGCTGCCGGGCAAGTCCTGCCATTCGAACACGTCGTCATTGACGACCAGCCGGTCGCCGAGCGCCGCGAAATGGGGCGGCACGTGCGGGGACGAGCCGGTTGCGATGACGATCCGCGGCGCATGGACCATCGTGTCGCCGCCAGCCTGCGAATCGCTCGTGACCAGGAGCGTGGTGTCGTCGACGAAGCGCGCATAACCACGCAGCTTGTCCGCCGCGGGCAGGCGCTCGACGCTCTCGAGCACGAACCCGACGAAGCGATCGCGCTCGCGGCGCACCCGTTCCATCACCGCCTTGCCATCCACCTTCACCGCGCCGTCGATGGCCAGCCCGAATGCCGCAAAACGCTCGACCGCATGCGCGGCTTCGGCCGGCGCGATCAGCAGCTTGCTCGGCATGCAGCCGATGCGTGCGCAGGTGGTGCCGTAGCGGCCGCCTTCGATGACCAGGGCGCGCTTGCCGGCCGACCTGGCGGCGCGATAGGCGGCCAGGCCGGCCGTGCCGGCACCGATGACAGCGACGTCGGTGTGCAGTTCGGTCATGGTGTCTCTTCCGCGCCGCAGGGCGCTGGTGCGATGGTAAGGCACGGCGCGACCCGCCGGCCTGCCGCGTGGCGGGCCGGCGGGGCGTACCGTGCGTGGTCCCTGGTGCCGGGCCGGGCCTTACGCCGCCTTGCGCAGCCAGGCGTCGATCTGCTCGCTGCCGCCGATGAGGCGTCCGTTGACGAACAGTTGTGGCACGGTCTTGGCGTTGGCGATCGCCCCGAGCGCCTTGGTGCGGATGGCGTGCGGCAGCGGGATCTCCGCGAAGTCGATGCCCGCGTCGCGCAGCTTCTGCTTGGCGTGCGCGCAGAACGAGCAGCCTTCGCGCGTGAGGATCGCCACCTGATCGGGCTTCTGTGCGCGCGGATTGAGGTACTTCAGCATCGTGTCCGCATCGGAGACCTTGAACGGATCGCCCGGCTCCTGCGGCTCGATGAACATCTTGTCGATGCGCTTGTTGCGCACGAGCATCGAGTAGCGCCAGGACCTGCGGCCGAAGTTGAGGTCGCTCTTGTCCACCAGCATGCCCATCTTCTCGGTGAACTCGCCGTTGCCGTCGGGCAGCAGGAAGATGTTGTCCGCCTCCTGGTCCTTGGCCCATTCCTCCATCACGAACGGGTCGTTGACCGAGACGCACACGATCTCGTCGATGCCCTGCTGCCTGAACACCGGAGCGAGCTCGTTGTAGCCGGGCAGGTGGGTCGATGAGCAGGTGGGCGTGAACGCGCCGGGAAGCGAGAACACGATGACGTTGCGGTTGGCGAAGATGTCGTTCGTCGTGACGGTCGCCCACTCGCCGTTGCGTCGCAGCCGGAACGTGACGTCGGGGACTTGCTGGCCTTCGCGGCTCTGGAGGGTGTTTTGTGCCATGTCGCCTGGCTCCATCGATTGAGTTGGTCGGTACGGAGATTGTGGTGGCGGCCGCAGGCGAAATCAATTTTGATTATTGAATGGGCCCGATAGATAAAGTCTATTGATGGCCGCCCCTCACGGATGGGACAGGTGGGCGCAACCGCAGTTTCGGCAGGCGCTGGTTCGGCAGGGCAAAAGAAAAGCGGGGCACGCGGCCCCGCTTCCCTGCGCCCGAAGCTCTTTTACGGCTTGATCTGGCCGCGGATCTCGCCACCTGGATTGGCGGCGGTATGCACGTTCAGGTACAGGTTGCCTTTCTTGTACGACTCGTATTGCGCATCGGTGAGCTTCGCACCGGCCGGGACGCTCCAGCCGTTGTCGCCGTTCTTGGTCAGCGGGATGATGACCCCGCCGTTCTTGCCGGCCTCGGCCTCGTGGATATGGGCGGCGGTGCCGCTGATGTTGCTCGTCGTGACGCTGCCTTTGACGGACTTGTCGTCACCGACGGTGATCGTGCCGTTGCCCTTGGCCTGCGTGGTGACCTTGGGCACTTCCTGGTCGCCGCCGAGGTCCACCTTCACATCGGCCGCGTAGGCGTACGTGCCGACCGCGAAGAGCGCAATCCCCAGTGCCTGCGCGAGCGGCAGGCGTGCAAGACGTGTGCGATTCATGTGCTTCCTCCTGTTCGTTGTTGACGCCGGCGCACCCCGCCGGCTCCTTGGACAATACGTCCTGGAGCGATGAATGGATGCGGGCGGCATTTTATTCCGGTTCCACCGTCACTTGGGGCCATTCGCGCATGCTTTACCATGCAGGATGATGCGTCACGCTGCTCGACGACGGTGTTGCAGGGCCTTGGCCGGCGCGGCCGGCCGCGTCGCCCTGGGGCTCGGGTTATGGGCGGTCGGGGTCGCGGGGGTCGCCAGCGCGGCGGACGTGCCTCGCGCACCGTATCCGTTCGCCCCGGGCGGTCTCGCCCGGCCGGTGCAGAGCGGCACGGCAAGCACCTATCGCGACCGCCTGGAGGGCCATACCACCGCGAGCGGCGAGCCGTACAACCGCAACGCGCTGACGGCGGCGCACCGGTCGCTGCCCTTCGGCACGCTGGTCAAGGTCACCAACGTCCAGAACAATCGCGTGGTCATCGTGCGCATCAACGACCGCGGACCCGCCGTGGGCAGCCGCCTGATCGACCTGACGCCGCGGGCAGGCGCTGCGATCGGCCTCATCGGCATCTCGGTGGCGCCCGTCAAGCTGGAGGTGGTCGGGACGTCGGCGGCGCGGATGCTGCCCCCGGCCGGCGACGGCGTTCCGGATACACCGGTGAAATGATTCGGCGCGTCCAACGACCAATGGTTCTCAACCGCTCTCGATCGGACACATCGCCATGACCAAGCCCTCGCAATCGCTGTCCCGCGTGATCCTGTCCCTGCTTGCGCTGCTGGTCGCCGCATGCGGCGCGCCGCTGAACGCCGCTCCGCTGCCGCCACCGGCCGTCGACGCACCCAAAGCCGCAGCCCCGGGCCTTCAGCGCGCCGTCTTCGCGGGCGGCTGCTTCTGGGGCGTCGAGGCGGTGTTCCGCCACGTGCGCGGCGTGCAGGCGGCGGTGTCCGGCTACGCCGGTGGCGATGCCAAGACCGCGGACTACGAAACGGTCAGCAGCGGCGCGACGCGGCATGCCGAATCGGTGCAGGTCATGTTCGATCCGTCGCAGGTCAGCTACGGCGAGCTGCTGCGCATCTTCTTCTCGGTGGCCCACGATCCGACCGAGCTCAATCGCCAAGGTCCGGACGTCGGCACGCAGTATCGCTCGGCGATCTTCTACGTCGACGAGGAGCAGAAGCGCATCGCACAGGCCTATATCCAGCAGTTGTCGGCAGCCAAAGCGTTCCCGCGCGCGATCGTGACGCAAGTCGTCGCGCTGCCTGCGTTCTATCCGGCCGAGGATTATCACCAGGATTACCTCGCGCGGCATCCGAACCAGCCGTACATCGTCTTCAACGACATGCCGAAGCTCGCGGCGCTCAAGGAGCAGTTCCCGGCGCGCTACGCTGCACGCTGATGCGATGAGTCAGGCAACGCGCTGCGCGGCATGCGACGCACTGGCGCGGTTAGGACAACGTCATGAGGTCCTACGCGTTTGAAAATAATGCGCACGAAGGAAGTGCAGATGGGTAAAATTGACCCGTTGGCAGCACGATTCTGGATTGCGCATAGTGGTTTGCAGCGAATGCGGTAACACTCTCAACCTTGCCTTGCCGGTGTGCGCGACGTGCAACGCCGGCTTCGTCGTCAAGGCCCTCGGTCACGCGGCGCCGCTCGAGGCGCTCTCGGTTGCCCCGGTGGCCGCGTTGCCGGCTCCGCGGCAGGAACCTTTCCACCTCCCCGACGACATCGTCGGCGACCCGGCCGAGCGGCGCGTGCCGCCCAAGCTGGCAGTGCTGTATCGCCTCGCGATCGGACCAGCGGCCGATCATTACGCGCCGCGCTTCCTCAAGTTCGAGCAGGTGGGCCACAGCACGCCGGGGTTCCATTGGCATGCGATGTTGTTTCCGTCGGCATGGGCGTTCTACCGCAAGCTCTGGATCTCGGGCATCGTCTACGCCGCCATGCCGCTTGCCGGGGCGCTCGCCGTGCGCGCGCTGGGCGAGCGCATCGACGACTGGAACGTTCCCTGGCTGATCTGTGCGGCGCTGCTGATCTGGCTGCTCCCCGCACTTTGCGCAGCTACGCTTGCGGACAGCCTGCTGTATCACCGCATCCGCCGGCTGGTGCGGCGCACCGAAGCGCGCACGGTGAACGCGGCGCAGGCCGCGCAGGTGCTTGCCGAGCGCGATCCCACGTCCGGCGTCGCAGGCCTGTTGCTCGGGCTCGGATCGATCGTGATCGCCCTGGGCATCGTCACGCCGGACCTGTTTCGTGCGTACTCGGAACATGCCGTGCGCTCGCAGGTCTCGGAGACCCTTGCTGCCGTGAAGGGTGTGCAAAACCAGGTCGAGGAGCAGTTCGAGCGCTCGGGCCGTACGCCGGCGCGGCACGAGGAGCTCCCGCTTCAGCCGAGTGCCTGGGCGCACATGATCGAGGAGCTGTCGCTCAACCCCGCGACCGGACGGCTGCGGCTGAGCCTTGGTCCGGCAGTGCCCGAGCTCTGGGGCAAGACCTTGCTGCTCGCACCCGCGCTCGACGTGTTTCAGCGCGTGCGCTGGTTCTGCATCCCGATCGACATCCCCGAGAAATACCTCCCGAAGGAATGCCGGTAAGCGTCAGGCCGGCTTGCCGATCCAGCTGTTGCGCGCCATTTGGGCCTGGCCGATGGTGGAGCTGCGGTACGCGTCCATGATCGCCGCCGGGTCGTACAGCGCACCGCCGGGACCGTAGCGATTGATGAGGTCCGGCGGAATACCCCCGGCATTGCCCGTCGCCAACGCCAGCAGGATGTCTGTCACATCGTAGCTGCCGCCATTCGCGCTTTGCGCGGTGGGTCCGGCTGTTTGCGACGTCGTGCGCGGTGCCACTGGCGCCGCGCTTGCCATGGTCGCGCCGACATCGGCGATCATGAACCCGGCCGGGAGCTGACCAGCGACCCGGCCCGCTGCGCCCGGGTCGTGTGCGATCGTGGCGTCGGTTGGAGGCGGCGCTACGTAGCCCGTACCGGGTACGTACGGCGTCGCCGGTGGCATGTAAGGCGCACCGTTGCCCGGGTTTGCGGGCGCAAAGCGCGGCGCGTCGTGCCGATCCGCGACCGGAGCGCTCGATGTGTACGGGTCGGTGCCAAGCTGTGCGAGCGCGAGTCGCGCCGCTGCCAGGTTGCCGTCGGCGAGCGTGCCGGCCAGCGTTCCGGCCGGCGCGGTCGCGGTGGCGGCGGGGCTGGATGGCAGCGCTGCCCGCGCAGCATCCAGATTGCCCGCGGCAATGGCGCGGGCGACTGCGGCGAAATCGCCGCCGTCGCCGGGTGCGCGGGCGGGGACTGCCGCGGCCGGAGCTTCGGCGGGGGACGGTTTCACGCTTCCGATGGTCATGAGAAAACTCCGTGGGCCGGGGCACTGGACGCACGCCGGGATCGCGCCACGTTAGGCGTGCAAGCCCGGGTTCGATCGCTGGAGCAGGGGGCGAAAGGCTCGACTGTTCCGGAACAAACCAGCGGCGCTCCTGTTTGGCCAAGGTGGCGCGCTCTATCGGCGGCGCCCGGTCGCGCGAACGCCTGCGCAGGTCGCCTGTCCAGCCATTTCGAGGGAGCTCCCATGAATTTCCGCCTTTCCGCCACAGCCGCGCTGACCGTCCTGGCGCTTGCCGCGGGGCCTGCAGCCGCGCAGCAGCAGCGCACCGCGGGAGACGTGGTGCGGGCCGACGCCATGAGCCTCATCGTGCGTGCCGGCGACGGAACGGCGACGTTCAAGATGCCCGCAGAGGTCCGCGTCACCGTACGCCTGCCGGCGGACTGGTCCGCGATCGGTCCCAACAGCTACGTCGGCACGACCGCCGTTCCACAGGCGGACGGCACGCTGCTCGCCAAGGAAGTGCACATCTTCACCGACGCGCAGCGCGGCACCGGCGAGGGTCACTATCCGATGCCTACGCCGGGCGACACGATGACCAACGCGACCGTATCCAGGATCTCGGGCGGCACTGCACCTGCGCGCGACACCATGACCAACGCCACGGTTGCCGCCGCGAAAGCCGCCGGCAACGCGCACCGCTTGACGCTCACGTACAAGGGCGGTGAGCAGACTGTCGTGGTGCCCGACGGCGTGCCGATCATCCGCAGCGAGCCGGGCGATCGCTCGCTCCTCGTCCCCGGCGCGCACGTCGTCGTGTACGCCCACCGCGACGCGGATGGGGCGATGCTCATCGAGCGCGTGAGCGTGGGCAAGAACGATTTCACCCCGCCCATCTGACGAAAGCGGCGCGCCCGGTTACGCTGACCACTAGGGCAGCCTCGCTGGCAATCCATGTGACGCGGGCGTAGGCTAGTCCTCCCTGGCGTGCAGGCGCCGGGCGCGCCCGCGAGCGCAGCGACGAACCCAGGGAGAGCGCCATGAACGTGGAATCACGTCGCACGAGCCGGCTCGATGCATGGTTGCGGACGCCGCGCGCGCTCGCCATCGCGATCGTCGCGGCGGCGCTCGCCACCGGGTGCGCGCAGCAGGCGGCGCGCAACGACGCAGCGGCGATGGCAAGTCCAGCGTCACCGTGGGCTGCGCCCACGTCGACGGTACGCTGGAACGATTACGCTTGCGACCTCATCGCGCGCAACCAGGTCGGCCAGTTTCCGGCATTGCGTACGCTCGCATACACGAATCTGGCGATCAACAATGCGATCGTCGTTGCACGGGCGAAAGGGCTCAGGCCTGAAGGCGCAGCGTCCGGTGCAGCGGCGACGATGCTGATGTTCTTCTTTCCGAAGGACGAGCAGGTGATCGCTGCGCGTCTGAGCGGCGAAACCGCCGCGCTCGGCGCGACGGGCTATCGCGGCGATTTCTCCGCCGGCGTGGAAGTCGGTCGTGCCACCGCTGCCGACGTAGTCGCGTGGGCGAAAGCCGATCGCGCGGCTGTCGCATGGACCGGCACGCTGCCAAGCGACGGCGCCCTGTGGTCCAGCCGCTCACAGCCTGCCGCACCGCCGCTGGGGCCCCAGCTGGGCGCCATGCGGCCGTTCTTCCTGGCGACCGCCGGCGAAATTCGCGCTGCGCCGCCGCCTGCCTTGTCGTCGCCGGAATTCAAGGCGACGCTCGCCGAGGTACGCACCATCTCGGATGGTCGCACGTACGAGCAGGTTCGCATCGCGCAGTATTGGGAGAACCTGAACGGCTCGTTCGGCGCCGGCGCGTGGAATCAGGTCGCGCGCGACGCGATCTCGGCGCACGGGCTTGGCGAAGCGGACTCGGCGCGCGTGCTCGCACTCGTCCACATGGCGGGCTTCGATGCCAATCTCGCGTCGCACGAGTCCAAATACGTGTACTGGGTGCCGCGGCCGACGCAGGTCGACCCGGAGATCCGGCTCGCCATCGGCGTTCCGAACCATCCGTCGTATCCGAGCAATCACGCGATCATCTCGGGCTCCGTCGGCCGCGTGCTGGACGCGCAATTCCCCGATATGCACGGCCGCTATTACGTGATGGCGCGTGAAGCCGGCGAGTCGCGCATCTACGGTGGCATCCACTATCGGATCGACCTCGACGAGGGCTTCCGGATGGCCGACAAGCTCGCACAACGCGTGCTCGAGGTCGGGTTGCCGGCCGACCGTCCGTTCGTGCCGCGCGGGCAATAGCGCGCTACGCAGGCTCGCACCGGCTACAGGTCGAGCGCGCGGTAATGCCGGAAGATGCCGTCCTCGTTGAACGCGATGCGTCGCGGTGACGCGAGGTAGGCCGCGATGCGCGGGCGCGCGGCCACCCGCGTAGCGAGGTCCATGACGCGCGGATGGCGCGGCGCAAGACGCTGCATCGCGCGCGGATAGGCGTACGACAGGCCCGCGACCACCTGGAACAGCGACAGGTCGGCGTAGCTCACGCGCGCGCCGGCGAG
>DATILY010000012.1:0-57454 GCA_035475895.1 Casimicrobiaceae bacterium
GCGTGGCTGCTCACCCTCGGCTTGCCGGTCGCGTTCTTCGTGATCCTGGCGATCTTCGTGGCGTGGTATTTCGCGCTCGCGTGGGTCCATCGTGCGCCGCGGCCCCCGTACGCGCGCATCGGCCTGCGGGCCACGCTGCGTCTCGTAGCGCTCGAATACTGGACACTTGCCGGCGCGCCGCTGCGCATGCTGCTCTACCGGATCCTCGTGCGCGATCCGCCGCCGGCGCCCGCTGCGCTGCCGGTGCTGCTGCTGCACGGCGTGCTGTGCAATGGCGGCGTGTGGGCGAGCACGCTGCGTCATTTGCGCAATGCCGGCGTCGGGCCGGTCTACGCGCTGTCGTACGGACCGCCGCTCGCGTCGATCGAGCGCTTCGCCGAGCAGGTGCAGCAACGCATCGACGAGATTCGTGCGGCGACCGGTGCTGCCCGCCTGGTGATCGTCACCCACAGCATGGGCGGCCTCGTGGCCCTCGCGTACCTGCGGCGCTACGGCGCCGGACGCGTGGCGCGGCTCGTTGCCATCGGCGCGCCGTTCCACGGCAGCGTGCATGCGCGCTGGTTCTTCGGCACGTCGCTCTCGCAACTGAGACCAGGCAATGCGTGGCTCGCCGCGCTGGACGCGCGCGCGCCGGCCGGCGGGCCACCGGTCGCCTCGATCTGGTCCTGGCACGACTCGATGGTGACGCCGCAGACGTCATCGCTGCTCGATGGCGCGCACAACATCGCGCTCACCGGCATCGGTCACAACGCGCTGCTGCGGGACCCGGCCGTGCTGGAGCTCGTCGTGGCCGAATACCGTGCGGCCGCCCTCGACGTGCCGGCCGCTACCAGTGAATGCCCTGCGTGAGCTGCGCGAAGGCCATCTGCTCGGCCGTGAGCGTCTGTGGTCCCGCGTCCTTCTTGCCCTGCGCCGCCGACGAGTCGGGGAACATGTTGAATGCGGTGTTGAGCAACACTTGCGTGAGGCGCGGCGCCACCGCGTGACACACCGCGCCGAACACGCCGAGCCGCGTCGCGATGCGCACCGGCCGGTGCAGGATCGCCTCGACCACCAGTCCTGCCGCCTCCTCGGGTGACAGCGTCGGCACGTTCTCGTACATCCTGGTGGGCGCGATCATCGGCGTGCGCACGAGCGGCATGTTGATCGTCGTGAAGCTGACGTTCTTGTCGAGGAACTCGGAGGCTGCGCAGGCGGAGAACGAGTCGAGCGCCGACTTCGACGCGACGTAGGCCGAGAACCGCGGCGCGTTCGACAGCACGCCGATCGACGAGATGTTGATGATGTGTCCCCGCTTCTTCTCCAGCATCGACGGCAGGAAGCCGAGGATCAGGCGGATCGCGCCAAAATAGTTGAGCTGCATCGTCCGCTCGAAATCGTGGAAGCGGTCGAACGAGTTGATGATGCCGCGGCGGATCGAGCGCCCCGCGTTGTTGATCAGGTAGTCCGCGCCGCCGTGCTCCTTGACGACGCGCGCGACGAGCGCATCGCACGACGCCAGGTCGGAGATGTCGGCCGTGTAGAGGAACGCCTTGCCGCCGACCCGGTCGATCTCGGCCTTGGTCTCCAACAGCTTCTCCTCGCCGCGTGCGACGAGGATCACCTGCGCGCCCGCCTCGGCGAGCTTGAGCGCGGTCGCCTTGCCGATGCCCGACGAAGCACCCGTCACCACGATCACCTTGTCGCGCACGCGGCCGGCCAGCGAGCGGTCGACGAACAGATCCGGATCGAGATGGCGCTCCCAGTAGTCCCACAGCACCCAGGCGTAGCTCTGCAGATCCGGCACCGCGATGCCGGAACCCTTCAGCGCCTTGGCCGCTTCGCGATTGTCGTAGCGCGTGGGCCAGTTGACGAACTGGAAGACGTCGCGCGGGATGCCGAGGTCGGTCAGGACCACTTTCATCGCCCGCTTCACCGGCGCGAGGGAGCCGAGGCCGTAGAGGATTGGCGCGGGAATGAAGCCGAAGAGCTTGGCGTTGACGCGCATCGTCATCAGCGGCGCGTGGCCTGCCTTGGCGAATAGGTTGAGCACCTCGCCGACGCGATACGGCTCCGGGTCGGTGAGGTGGAAGCACTTGCCGTCGAGGCCCTTCTTGTGCGCGATGTGGTCGAGCGCATCCGCCACGTAGTCCACCGGCACGATGTTGATGCGCCCGCCTTCGATGCCGATCGTCGGCATCCAGGGCGGCAGCAGCTCGCGCATCTTCTGGATGGCCTTGAAGAAGTAGTACGGCCCGTCGACCTTGTCGATCTCGCCCGTCTTCGAG
The DNA here is from genome assembly GCA_035475895.1 of Casimicrobiaceae bacterium. Classification (GTDB taxonomy): domain Bacteria; phylum Pseudomonadota; class Gammaproteobacteria; order Burkholderiales; family Casimicrobiaceae; genus VBCG01. The sequence continues at coordinate 2,268 of DATILY010000012.1, forward strand.
TGGCCCACGACGAACCCGGGCCGGTAGATGCGGTACGGCCGGGTCGACTCGTTGCGCACCACGGCTTCGGCATCGTGCTTGGTGCGGAAGTACGGGTGGTCGAGCTCTTCCGCTTCCTCGAACATGTCTTCGCGGAACACGCCTTCGTAGAGACCCGCGGCAGCAATGGAGCTGACGTGATGGAACACGCCGGCATTGATGGCGGTCGCGAACTCCACCGCATGACGGGTTCCGTCGACGTTGGCGGCCTGCTGCGATTCGGGCGACGCCTCGATATCGTAGACGGCGGCCAGATGGAAGAAGTGGTCGACGCGGCCCTTGAGCTTGCGCAGCTCGGCGTCGGTCACGCCGAGGTTGGGTTTCGCGAGATCGCCGACGACCGCGACGATCTGCTTCTCGTCGGCGCCCAGGCGCTCGCGCAAGGCCGCGAGCTTCTTCTGCGAGCCACGGCGCACGAGCACGTGGATGGGCTGCCCGCGCTCGAGCAAGTTGGCGACCAGAAAGCGGCCGATGAAGCCGGTTGCGCCGGTGACGAAATAGGCCATGCAATCCTCCGTGTCGGGCGTTCGCCGCGGCCGCGTTCCGGCGTGTCCGTGCGATCTTCGATGCATGCTCGCGCACCTGGCAGGCTCGAGCGGCGGACGATTGTAACCGCCCGGGACGTATCGTCGTGCCGACGCGGGTGCCTTTAGAAGCCGCGCTCTAATCCAGCTGCCTAGAATCGCTTAAGATGAATGCCGGGCACGTGGAGGAGCTGACATGCTGAAGAAGGCGAAAGCCGAAGCCGCGGCGCAGGCAAGCGCGGGCCGTCCGGACAACACGCAGGGCAAGGCGCTGGCCGATTCCGTGCTCGAGTCGTCGCGCCAGATCTGGCTCGCCGGCCTCGGCGCGTTCGCGCGCGCCAAGGGCGAAGGCGCAAAGGTCTTCGAGTCGCTCGTCGAGCAGGGTCAGGCGCTCGAGTCACGCACGAAGAAAGCGGCCAGCGACACGGCCGCTGCAGCGCGCGACGCCGCGCAAGGCAAGGCGAGGGAAATGCAGGCGAAGGCGGGCGGCACGTGGGACAAGCTAGAGCAGGTGTTCGAGGATCGCGTCGCGCGTGCGTTGTCGCGTCTTGGCGTGCACACCCAGAGCGATGTCGCGCGCCTGACCGAGCGCGTGGACGCGCTGTCCGAGGCCGTCAATGCGCTCATCAAGGCCGAGGGCGGCGCGCGGCGCACGCGCAACGCCTCGAAACCAAAGCGTGCGAGCCAGCCGCGCAGCGCGCGCAAGGGCGGAGGCACGGCGCCCAGGAGCGCCAAGGCCGCCAAGGGCGCGACCAAGTAGCGCGCGCCATGGTGCCAGTAGCGCGCGCCATGGCGTCGCGCCGGCTGCGCCGCATGAACGGCCGCCCGGCGCGTCAGTCGCGATTGAGGCGCTCGACCTGCTTGATGTAGGTCGTCATGGCCTCGTCGCGGCTGATGCCCTTGAGCTTGGCCCAGGCGTCGTACTTGGCGCCGCCGACGAAGTCGAAGCCGCCGGGCCGCGTGCCCTGCACGTCGCCCTCGGTCGCCTGCTTGTAGTACGAGTAGAGCTTCAGCATCGTCGCGTTGTCGGGACGCTGCTTGGTCTGCTTGGCGGATGCGGCCGCCGCTTCGAAGCGCGTCCTGAGGTCGCCTCCCGCCTCCTTGCCGAAGGGGGCCGGCTTGGCGGCGGCACTCTTCGCGGCGGTCTTGACTGCCGGCTTGCCGGCGCTCGCCGGGCCTTTCTTCGGTGTGGCCGCCATGCCGATCCTCCTGTTTTGGTGCCGAACCTTCGTGCTACTTTAGCGTGAAGCCTGCGCGTGCGCCAACGCATCATCGATGACCCGGACACGACTCGAGAAGCTCTCCGCCGTCGACACGGCGTGGCTGCGCATGGACCGTCCGAGCAACCTCATGATGATCTGCGGTGTGCTCGTGTTCCGCCGCCGCGTGGCCGTGGCACGACTCAAGCGCGTGCTTGCCAGGCGCTTCTTGGGCTTTGCCCGCTTCCGCATGCGACCGGTGGAGCGGGAGGGCACCGCGTATTGGGAGCCGGCGCAGCGCTTTCGGCTGGACGATCACGTGGTCGCCTCGCGGCTGCCGGCCAAGGCCGATCGTGCGGCACTCCAGGCATTGGTCTCGCAGCTGATGGCGACGCCGCTGCCGGCCGACCGGCCGCTGTGGCAGTTTCACCTGATCGAGCGGTTCGACGGCGGCAGCGCGATCGTCGTGCGCATCCATCATTGCTACGCGGACGGCATCGCGCTCGTGCGCGTCATGCTGTCGATGACCGATGCGGGCCCGGACGGTCCGGCCGCCATGCCGTTCGACGCACCTGCGCGCGCTGCGCGCAAGGCCGTCGGCGCGGATCCGCTGTCGCAACTCTTCGCACCCATGGACAACGTCCTGGCCACGGCCCGCAAGATCGGCGCCGCGCTGATCGAGCGTGGTGCCGGAATCTGGAACGATCCTGCGAAGGCCGTTGCGCTTGCCGGCCAGGGCAGCGCGCTCACGGCCGAGGTCGCGCGTCTCGCGCTCATGGGCGAGGATTCGCGCACGCGCTTCAAGGGCCGCGCCGGCGTGGCGAAGCGCGTCGCATGGGCCGATGCGTTGCCGCTCGAGGAGGTGAAGGCCGTCGGCAAAGCCCTCGGCGCGTCGATCAACGACGTGCTGCTCTCGTGCGTAGCGGGCGCGCTGCGCGATTACCTCGTCGACCACGGCGACGGCGTGAGCGGCGTGACGATGCGCGCGCTCGTGCCCGTCAACCTGCGGCCGATGGAGGAGGCGTACCGGCTGGGCAATCGCTTCGGGCTCGTGTTCCTCGATCTGCCTCTTTCGATCGCCAACCCCGTCGCGCGCCTGTACGCCGTGCGCGCCAACATGCGCGCATTGAAGGGCTCGTACCAGCCGGTGCTAGCCCTGGGGTTGCTCGCCGCGATGGGCGCCGGGCCGCGCGCGCTGCAGGATGCGCTGCTCGAAACGCTGGCGCGCAACGCGAGCGCCGTCATGACCAACGTACCCGGACCGCAGCAGCCGCTCTACCTCGCGGGTGTGGCGATCGACAGCCTGATGTTCTGGGTGCCGCAGTCGGGCGACATCGGCATGGGCGTGTCGATCATCTCGTACGACGGCAAGGTGCAGTTCGGGCTCGTCACGGACGAGGGACTGTGTCCCGATCCGCAGCGCATCGTCGCGCGCTTCGGCGACGAGTTCGAGAGACTGCTGCTCACGACGCTGCTCACGCCGTGGGAAGACGGCGATCTCGATCCCGATCTCGCCGAGGCCGCCGTCACGGCGCGGGATACGTATCCGGCACCTGAAACGCTTCCTTGAGGTAGTGGTTCATCGGCACGCTGCGCTCGCGCGTCACTCGAGCTCCGCTTTGGCGGCAGCGACGTCCAGGTGCTCCATGGCATCCATGGGCTTGGCACCGGCGGCCTTCTCGTATTCCCTGGCCGCCTCGTCGATGCGCGTCTTGCCGAACAGCCGCAAGAGGCCGTTGGCGTACTCGACATGAGCGATCGGCGATTCGGGAAAGATCTTGAGGGCGGTGGCGAAATGCTCCAGCGCGCTGTCCTTCTTGGCGCCGTATGTCATGCCGGCGACCAGCGCACCCGCCTTGTCGATCACTTCGGACTGGTAGGCGCCGAAGGCCGTGTGGGCTTCGGCGTGCCTGGGCGCGAGCTTCAGGGCAGTGACGAGGGCCTCCTTGATCTTCCCGCCGAATCCCTGCGCGAGCGCCTTCGCCACCGAGATGCCCTGCCCGTAGCGGCCGAGCGCGAACGCGTAGAGGTAGTGCGCGTTCGCGTCGTCGGGCGCCGCTCTGCGATGGGCGTCGGCCCAGCCGTACGCCTGCTCGAGCAATCCGAGGCGCGTCGCTTCATCGGTTTCCATGTGGCTCGCGTAGACGGTCTGCGCCTTGACCGCCGCGTTCACGCCCGGTCCGCCCGCGGCATTGCCGAGCGCGACCGCCTGCTGGAAGTCGCCTGCGTGGTAGAAGCGCCACGCGTCGAGCGCCTGCGCGCCTTTCGGATACGGCTCGGCATCGCCGCGATGCAGGCGCGCCCAGTGCTTCTTGATCGCGGCCGTGTCGTAGGAGTAGTCGGCCGCATGCGCGAACTTCACCCATTTCTTCGCCATGTTTCCCCCCTCAAAGGTAATCGTGCGACAGCCGCTCGACGAGCGCACGCGCGTCGCCCACCAGGAAGGGCGCAACGAGCGACAGCACCTGGTACGCAGCCGCGCCGGGGTCTAGCGCGGCGCGCGCTGGCGCGGCCGCAGCTTGCCCGATGCGCTGGAACGACATCCAGTACGTGGCCACGAGCGCGACGTTGCGCGCCAGCGCTGCGCGCTCCTGCGTGCTCGCCTGCATCGCGCCTGCTGCGACGAGCCCGTCGCACAGCGCGCCCACCGCGCCTTCCCCTTCGCGGGTGAGCGCCGCGAAGCGCGCTGCGATGCGCCGGTTGCGTGACGTGATCTCGTCGAGGTCGCGGTAGAAGAAGCGGTATTCGCCCATGCGCTCGAACAGCAGGTGCAGGAACAGCCACAGGTCCTCGATCGTCGGCGCGCGGTCGCCGAGCGGTGCGAGCAGCGGGCGCACCGCTGCTTCGAGCGCGCCGTAGAGCTCCCCGATGATGTCGTCCTTGTTGCGGAAGTGGTAGTAGAGGTTGCCCGGGCTGATGTTCATCTCGTCGGCGATGTCGGCCGTCGTCACATGCGGCTCGCCTGCATCGTTGAACAGCGCCAGCGCCGTGGCGAGGATGCGCTCGCGGGTCCTGCGCGGCGGCTTCCGGGGCATGCGCGCAGGCTAGAACGCCATCATGCCGGCGCCCGGCGCAGCCGGGCGAGGTGCCGCTCGAGGTGGTCGAGCGCATGCGTGAGCTCGCGCGTCGTCTGCGTGACGCTGCGCCGGCGCCGCTGCAGCGCGCGCAGCGGCCGCGGATCGCACAGCGCATCCGCCACGGTGCGCCTGTCGTTGGCCAGGCGTGCGTCGTCGAGCGCCAGCCCGTGCCGGCCCAGCACCTCGCGCAGCGTCCCTGCACGCCGGCGCAGGTCGCTGCGCGTCGTGGCGAACGCCAGCGCGCACAAGCGCTCGCGCTGCGCGTAGCTGAAGATGTTGGCGAAGAACATGTCGCCATCTTCGCGCGCCGGCTCGAACAGCAGCACGTCGGCGTCGGGATAATGCCGCGCATAGCTCGCCATCCCGGCTTCCATGCGCGAGCGGATGATCGCGCGAAAGGTCTGCGCGAGCACCAGTGGCAGTCCGCCCTGGTCGAGCCGCTGCAGGGTCTCGCCACGCTGTCGTTGCGCCCGCGGCGCGTCGAACGGCACGAGTGGATTCACGCACAGCAGCAAGTCGGCACCCGCTTGGAGCGCGAGTGACGCGTGCAGCGTCTTGTTCAGCGCACCGTCGACGTAATGCTGGCCGTCGATCTCCACGGGCGGAAACAGCCCCGGCAGGGCGCTGGATGCCTCGATCGCGCGCGAGATCGGGACATGGTCGTGACCCGGCGCGCCGAAGACCGTCGATTCCCCGGTGTCGAGCTTCGTGGCGACCAGGAACAACGGCCGGCCCAGGGTACGAAAATCGTTGGTGCGTCCTGGCGCGGCGAAGAGCTCGCGCAGGAACCGGTCGATGGCACCTGCATCGAACAGCCCGGTCGGGATTGCGCGCAGCAGCAGGGCGAGCGATTCCCCGACGCCATGGCTGCGCGGATGACGCAGATAGCGGACCGACGCCTGGAGGGCGAGACCGGGCAGCGCGCTCGCACGACGCATGAACTCGCCCAATGCAGGCCGCATGAACAGCGATGGCGACATCGCAGCGTCGCGGCCCTCGGCGATGAACAGCCGGTACATCTGGGACGGCGACATGCCGTTCGCCAGGCCGGCGGCGACGAAGCCGCCCGACGACACGCCGACATAGACGTCGAGCGCGCACAAGTCGAGCCCTGTCACTGAATCGGCCAGCGCGAGCAGCGCGCCGACTTCGTAGATGCCGCCGAGCGGCCCCCCACCGGCAAGCGCAAGCCCGATCCTGGGGGACCGGGCTCGTGGCGGGCGGCGGAGGCGCGTCGTCATGGAGCAGCACGCGCCCGCGCGGGATGCGCGCGGGCCGCGTGCGACGCGGATGGTACGCGAATCAGCGCTTCGCGGCGCGCTTGCCGCGCTTGGCTGCGACGGTGCGCTTCACCGCGGTCGCGCGCTTGACGGCTTGCACGCGCTTGGCTGCCTTGCGGCGGGGCGTTGCAGCGGGGCGCGAGGCGGCAGCGGCAAACCGCGTCGGCATCTCGATGCTGGCGAGCGACTTGCGCACGCGCGTGAGCGCAGGGGCCGCGTAGTCGTTCACCGCGGAGCGCAGCGTCGTGCGCGCGCGGCCGATCAACGCGCTGGCGCGGCTGACCGAGTCCTCGACGCGATGACCGACGATGCGCAGCGCACGCGATTCGACCACGGCACCTTCGTGCACGAGCGTACCGAACACCTTGCCGGCTTCCTTGCCGGCCCATTCACGCGTGACGACCGCGGCCCCGAGGCCGGCGAGCCATACCTGGCGCGAAGCGAAACGCACGCGGTCGACGGCGGCGGTGCGGGATGTTGGCGATTGCAGCATCTTTGTTCTCCTGGCGAGCGCGGAAAAGCCGCGCATGAGCACACTCTACGAGGACCGGTTAGAGGGTGCACACTAAAGTCATCCGCCCGTGCGCCATTGCGCTGCCCAACCGGTGGCCAGGCGCGCGGCGACCGCGTAGATCGACAACTGCGGATTCGCGCCGATGGAGGTCGGGAAGAGCGATCCATCGGCGACGTGCAGGTTGTTCACATGATGGTGGCGGCCATCGGCATCGACCACCGCGCGCCGCTCGTCGGGACCCAGCGGGCAGCCGCCCATGACGTGGGCCGACACGATCGGCGTGACGAGCGGTGCCAGATCGAATGCGCCGATCGCGCGGTGCGCGGCAGCGAGATCGGTGAATGCGCGTCCTTCGGCATGCACGGGCACGACCTCCTGGGCGCCGGCCGCGAACTGGATCTCGGCCATCGACAGGAACGCGCGGCGCACGCCCTCGAAGAGGAACGCGTCGAGCGGGTAATCGAGCACCGGTCCGCCGTCATCGGCCAGCCGCACCGTTCCGCCGCCGCTTTGCGGCGCGAAACCGTCGCGCAGCAACGCGATGAGCACGTGGAGGCGCGGCAGCTCGCGCATGAAGCGCGCATGCGGTGTCCCGTGACCCGGCATCGTGATGGCGGCCAGGATGGGATGGATCGGCGGCGCCTCGATCTTGTAGCCGAGCGGGCCCTCCGGTGGCATCGAGGCGAGGAAGTGGTCGGAGTAGATGGTCTGCGGCGCGCCGGCGAAGCCATTCACCGGCTGCGGCATCAGCGCGGCCGACACGACGGTGGGATGCAGGAAGGTCCGCTGGCCGACCAGCCCGTGCGGATCGGGCAGCGCGCTGCGCAGCAGCAGGGCCGGCGTGTTGATGGCACCGCCGGCGGCAATGAAATGGCGCGCCCGCACCGCGATCCGGTGGCCGGTCGGCGCGACGCCGGCGGCGTCGAGCGCAACGCACTCGAGGCGTGTCACGCGATCGCCGGTGGTGACCAGGCGCACGGCCCGTGTGCCCGTCAACAACACGGCGCCGCGGTCGAGCGCCGCCGGAATGGTCGTCACGAGCATCGACTGCTTCGCGTTGGTCGGACATCCCATCCCGCAATAGCCGAGGTTCCAGCAGCCCGCGACATTGCGCCGGATCGGCGCGTGCGCGATGCCGAGCTTCGCGGCGCCGCGCGCCAGCGCGGCATTGTTGGCGTTCGGCGCGACGGTCCATGGCGCGATGGAAAGCCGTCGCTCGACGGCTTCGAACCACGGCGCGAGGTCCGCTTCGCCATAGCCGGTGAGACCGTGCGCGCTCGCCCAATGCGCGAGCGTGGCGGGCGGCGTGCGAAACGAGCTCGTCCAGTTGACCGTCGTGCCGCCGCCGACGCAGCGACCTTGCAGGATGTTGATGCCCTTGTCGCGCGTCTTGAGTGCCGCCGAGGCCTGGTAGAGCTGTGGGTATGCGTCGGCTTCCCGCATGCGGAAGTCGCTCGACGAGCGCAGCGGGCCTTCCTCGACGAGCAGCACGTGCAGACCCGCTGCGGACAGGATGTCGGCCGCCATGCCGCCACCCGCGCCCGTGCCGACGATCGCAACGTCCACGTCGTAGGTCGCTTCCGCCTGCTGGCCGCCGATGACTCGCCAGCCGCGCGCGAGGCCTTCGCGGATCGGGTCGACGTGCGGTGAGGCGAGATTCGGCGCGGTCATTGGAGAAGGTTCGGCGGACCCGGATAACCGATCGCGTCCCACGCGCGCGGGTTGCCATACCACGCGCCGAGGATGAGCTGGTGCAGCGCGTCGTACGCCGAGCGCAGAAGCACGATGCGGCTTGCGCGCCAGCGTTCGATGGCGGACGCAACCTCGGCGGGCGCCGCAGTGGACCATTCCGTCGCGACACCGGCCAGCAGCCAACGCGCGGGCGCGATGCCGAGCAGCGTGAAGAGCTGCGCGAGCTCCGCCTGCATCGACGGCGGCAGGCCGGCGACGGCCGCATCGACGTCGGCGACCGTTGCGCGGATCGCGTCGGCCCGGCTGCCCGCATCGACGGGCAGTGCGCCGGCAAGGAACACAGGCACCATCGCGGCGACGATGGTCATCGCATTGCCGTCGAGCGCATGGCCCGAGGCGGCAGGCAGGTCGCGCGGGCGCAGCCAGCCGGCCGTGGCCAGCACGGCGGCACCGACGATGCCGGTGGCGATGAAGACGCGGCGGGTTCGATTCATGCAGCGGTCGTCCGCGCGGGCGCGGCATCCACGAGGACCATAATGCCGCACGCTAGAGCAATCAACCTAATGCGGCGTCACCGCCAGTCGGTTGCGCTTGACCCGACGCCGCGCGCTCCTATCTGATAGCTCGATGGACGCCACGGCCGCCGGTCCCGCTCGTCATGCCGCGTCTGCCGCGCTGGTGCGCGAGCTGCGTCACGTGCTCGCGCTCAACGCATCGCGCGCGAGCAATCCGTTTCTCGCCGGCGCGCTCGACCGGCTGCGCGAATGGCAGGCCGCGCGGCTGCGTTACACGTACGCCGACCTCGCCGCGAATCCTCGTTATGCCGGTGCCGTGTCGTTCTTCCAGTCGGACCTCTATGGCAGCGGGGACTTCAGCCGCCGCGATGCCGATCTCATGCGCGTCGTGCCCACGCTCGTGCGCTTCATGTCCGAAGCGGTCGTGCTGTGCGTGGCGCAGGCCGTGGAGCTCAACGCGTTGTCGCAGGAGCTCGACCGCGTGGTCCTCGAACGGCTGCCGCGCGTCGACGGCGGCTTCACCGTGGCGGACTATTGCCGCGCCTATCGTCGCGCCGGCGAGCCGGCCGCCCGGCGGCGCCAGATCGAGCTGATCGGCGAGGTCGGCAGCGGTCTCGACCGCTACGTCCACAAGCGCCTCGCCCGCACGTCGCTGACGATGATGCGGCGGCCGGCCCGGCTGGCAGGCCTGCAGTCGCTGCAGGATTTCCTCGAGCGCGGCTTCGCGGCGTTTCATGCGATGCAGGGCGCGAGCGAGTTCCTCGCCACGGTGCAACAGCGCGAAACCGCGCTCACCGACGCGATCATGGCCGGCAACACCGCGCCGTTTCCCGACCCCACCATCGCGCTCGCGCTCCCGCGCGCGCACGCCCGCTGACGCCGGGTCGCGTGGCGTCTACTTGCGCGGCTTCGCGAACAGCTTGTCGAGCTGCGCATGGATCTCGCGCTCGATGGCGGGCTTGAGCGGCGTCAGCAGGAACCCGAGCTGGACGTCGAGCGTGACGCGGTCCTTGCCCACGTGCATGCGACCCGACACGCCGGGACGCTCGAACACGATGTGGTCGCCCTCCCAGGCGTAATCGAGGTCGAAGCGCTGCTTGAGGTCGCCTGCGACGCGCTCCGCCGCGTCGCGCGCCTTCTTGTGCGGCAGCGCGTGGACCTTGGCGATGGAGATGGACGGCATGCGGACCAGTATAGCGGCGTGCGATTCGGCGGGGACGCGCAGCGCCCGGGTTGACATCCGCGGCCGGTGCCTCCACAATTAAAACGAACGTTTGATCGAGAGGACACGTCTTGCGCGTGATCGAGCAATCCACCCGCGGCGGCGGCACCCCGCCAGCAACCGCGCGCGGGCCGGCCGCGACCAAGGCGCGCATCCTCGATGCGGCCGAGGCGCTCTTCATGGAGCACGGCTTCGAGGCGACCAGCATGCGCGCGCTCACGAGCGCGGCGGGTGTCAATCTCGCGGCCGTGAACTATCACTTCGGGAGCAAGGAAGAGCTGTTCCAGGCGGTGCTGACGCGCAGGCTCGATCCGATGAACCAGGAGCGGGTGGAGCTGCTCACGCGCCTGGAGGCCAAGGCCGCTCCGGCGCCGCTGTCGTGCGACCGCATCCTGCTCGCGCTGTTCGTGCCCGCGCTGCGCCTTGCGCGCGATCCTGCGCGCGGGGGCAAGGATTTCCTGCGTCTGCTCGGCCGTGCGTACGCCGACCCGGCGCCCTTCATCCGCCAGTTCCTCTCCGAGCAGTACGCCGCCATGATCGCGCGCTTCAAGGCTGCGTTCGCGCGTGCGCTGCCGCATCTATCGCGCCGCGAGCTGTCGTGGCGCCTGCACTTCATCATGGGCGCGCTGTCGTACACGCTGGCCGGCACCGATGCCTTGAAGCTCATTGCCGAGCTCAACCCCCGCGACACCACCAACGACGAGCTCCTGCTGCGCCGTCTCGCCCCGTTCCTGCTCGCCGGCCTCACCGCGCCGCTGCCGGATCTGTCGGCCGTCACGCGCGAGCTCGACGGCGAGCTGCCGCGGCGCTAGCGCGCATGCCCATGCCGATCGCCCGCGAAGGACAACGTCCATGCTGATCCTCATCCTGTGGCTGGCCGGCGCGCTGCTCGTCGCGCTCGCACTCGCGTATGTGAATGCGCGAGGCTTCGCGTGGGTGCTGCTCGGCGCGCTCACCATCGCCGGCGCGTTCGCGACGGGGGCGCTCGTGGCGCCGGTCGCCGTTTTCGCCGCAGTCACCCTGGCGGTGCTCGCGCTCGTGCTCGGCGTCTTGCCGGTGCGCCGCGCGCTCGTCAGCAATCGGCTGCTTGGGCTGTTCCGCAAAGTGATGCCGCCGATGTCGCAGACGGAGCGCGAGGCGCTCGAGGCCGGCAGCGTCTGGTGGGATGGCGAGCTGTTCTCGGGCCGTCCCGCCTGGCGCAAGCTGCTCGCGGTTGCGCCGCCGCGCCTGGCGCCCGAGGAGCAGCGCTTCCTCGATCACCAGGTCGAAACGCTGTGCGGCATGGTGACCGATTGGGAGACCACCAACGTCTACAAGGACCTGCCGCCCAACGTGTGGCAGTACATCAAGGACGAGGGCTTCCTCGGCATGATCATCCCGCGCGAGTACGGCGGCCTGGGCTTCTCGGCCTACGCGCATTCGCAGGTGGTGACCAAGCTGTCGACGCACAGCGGCACGATCGCGGTCACCGTGCTGGTGCCCAATTCGCTCGGCCCGGGTGAATTGCTGCTGCACTACGGCACCGACGAGCAGAAGCGCTTCTACCTGCCGCGCCTCGCGCGCGGCCTCGAGATCCCGTGCTTCGCCCTGACCAATCCCAATGCCGGGTCGGACGCCGCTGCCATTCCGGACTACGGGATCGTCGGCTGGGGCGAGCACGACGGCAAGCGGGTGCTCGGACTGCGCGTCACGTGGGACAAGCGCTACATCACGCTCGGGCCGGTCGCGACTCTGCTGGGCCTCGCCTTCCGCGCGTACGACCCGGACCATCTGCTCGGCGACAAGGAAGATCTCGGCATCACGTGCGCGCTCATTCCGACCTCGCACCCGGGCGTGCACATCGGGCGGCGCCACATGCCGCTCAACGCGGTGTTCCAGAACGGGCCCAACTGGGGCCGCGACGTGTTCATTCCGCTCGACTGGGTGATCGGCGGCGCGCCCATGGTCGGCAAGGGCTGGCGCATGTTGATGGAGTGCCTGGCCGCCGGACGCGGCATCTCGCTGCCGTCGTCGAACACCGGCATGGCCAAGCTCGCGGTGCGCGCCACCGGCGCCTATGCCCGCGTGCGTACGCAGTTCAAGACGCCGATCGGGCGCTTCGAAGGCATCGAGGAGCCGCTTGCGCGCATGGGCGGCAACCTCTACCTCATGGACGCCACGCGCGTGCTGACCGCATGCGCGGTCGATCTGGGCGAGAAGCCGGCGGTGCTGTCGGGCATCGCCAAGCTGCACCTGACCGAGCGCAGCCGCCAGGTCGTCAACGACGCGATGGACATCGCCGGCGGCAAGGGCATCTGCATGGGACCGTCCAACTTCATCGGCGCGGCGTACATGCAGATACCCGTGTCCATCACCGTCGAGGGCGCCAATATCCTGACGCGCAGCCTGATCGTGTTCGGGCAGGGCGCCATCCGCTGCCATCCCTTCGTGCTGAAGGAGATCGCCGCCACCGCGGAGCCCGACCAGTCGCGCGCCACGGCCGCCTTCGACGCGGCGTTGTTCGGCCACCTGCGCTTCACCCTGTCGAATCTCGCGCGCACGCTCGTCATGGGCCTCACCGGCTCGCATTTCGTCGGCGTGCCGCGCGACGTCGCACCCGAGACGCGGCGCTACTACCAGCAGCTCACGCGCTTCTCCGCGGCGCTTGCATTCCTCTCCGACATCTCCATGGGCACCATGGGCGGTGCGCTCAAGCGCAAGGAGAAACTGTCGGCGCGGCTGGGCGACATCCTGTCGATGCTGTATCTGTGCTCGGCGACGCTCAAGCGCTACGAGCTCGAAGGCCGGCAGGCGACGGATGCGCCGCTCATGCACTGGGCGATCTGGGATGCCATGTTCAAGGCGCAGAACGCGTTCGAGGGCGTCATCTCCAACTTTCCCAATCGCGTGATCGCCCGGGTGATGCACTGCATCGTTTTCCCGCTGGGCCGTCCGTATGTCGTGCCGTCCGACCGTCTTGGCCATGAGGTTGCGCGCCTGCTCATCGAGCCGTCCGCCACGCGCGATCGCCTCACGTCCGGGATCTACACCGGCACCGGCGAAGCGGCCGGCGTCGCGCTGCTGGATGCCGCGCTCGCGGCGGCGGTGGCTGCGGAGCCCATCGACCAGAAGATGCGTGCGGCCATCCGCGCCGGTGCGCTCGACGCGCACGTGCCGCCGGGCGCCGATCCGGGCACGGTCGCCGAGCGCGCGGTTGCAGCGGGAATCATCACCAGCGCCGAAGCGGCGTCACTTGCGCGGCACCGCGAGCTCGCAGCCCGCGTGATTCGCGTCGACGACTTCGCCGCCGACCTCGGGGCATCGCTGCTCGACCCGCCCGCGCCGGTGACCGCGCATTCCGCGGCGGTGATGGAAGCGCCGCCCCGCCGCGCCGCCGCCTGACAGGACCACGCATGAACGAACCGATCTTCATCGTCGACGGCGCCCGCACGCCGTTCCTCAAGTCGCGCAATCGGCCCGGACCGTTCTCGGCGTCCGACCTTGCTGCGGCGGCTGGACGCGAGCTTCTCGTGCGCCAGCCGTTCGCGCCGACCGACCTCGACGAGGTGATCCTCGGCTGCGCCGCGCCGAGCGTCGACGAAGTGAACATCGGCCGCGTCGTGGCGCTGCGCATGGGCTGCGGCCACAAGGTGCCCGGATGGACGGTCATGCGCAACTGCGCGTCGGGCATGCAGGCGCTCGATTCGGCCATCAACAACATCCGGGCGGGACGCTCCAATCTCGTGCTCGCCGGCGGCGTCGATGCGCTCTCGCGCGCGCCGCTGCTGTTCTCCGATGCGATGACGGTGTGGCTCGCCAACTGGTATGCGGCCAAGTCGTTCGGCCAGCGCGCCGCACTCATGACCAGCTTCCGTCCCGTTTACCTCGCGCCCGTGATCGGCCTGATGAAGGGCCTCACGGATCCCATCGTGGGCCTGCTCATGGGCCAAACGGCCGAGAACCTCGCCTACCGTTTCGGCATCACGCGGGCCGACATGGACGCGTACGCCGCGCGCAGCCACCAGCGCGTGCTCGCCGCCCAGCGCGAAGGCCGCTTTGCCGAGGAGATCGTTCCGCTGTTCGACGGCAAGGGCAACCTCTACGCCGTCGACGACGGCGTGCGCGAGGATTCGACCGCCGAGAACCTCGCCAAGCTGCGGCCGTTCTTCGATCGGAAGTACGGCAACGTCACCGCGGGTAACAGCTCGCAGATCACCGACGGCGCCGCGTGGCTGGTGATCGCATCCGAGCGTGCGGTCGAGCGTTTCGGGCTCGAGCCCAGAGCCCGCATCGCCGACAGCCAATGGGCGGCGCTCGATCCTGCGCAGATGGGCCTCGGGCCCGTGCATGCGGCGACGCCGCTCATGACGCGCCACGGTCTCGGCCTGAACGACGTCGACGCCTGGGAGATCAACGAAGCATTCGCAGCGCAAGTGCTCGCCTGCGAGCGCGCGTGGGCCGATGACGCGTTCTGCCGCACCGAGCTCGGCCTGCCGCACGCGCTCGGCACGCTCGACGAGAGCCGCCTCAATGTCGACGGCGGTGCGATCGCGCTCGGCCACCCCGTCGGCGCATCGGGCGCACGCATCGTGCTGCATCTGCTCAACGTGCTCGAGCGCACGGGCGGGCGGCGTGGCATCGCGTCCATCTGCATCGGCGGCGGACAGGGCGGCGCAATGCTGATCGAGCGCGAGGGACAGGCATGACGCTCGATCTGTCAGTGCCTGCGCCCGTGCGCGCGCCGGACCCGCACGCCGCAACGATGCCTGAAACCTGGCGCCACTGGTCGCTCGGGCGCGACGCGGACGGCATCGCGTGGCTTACGCTCGACAAGGCCGACGCGAGCACCAACACGCTCGCATCGGGCGTGCTCGACGAGCTCAATGCGGTGCTCGACGCGCTCGATCGCAGCCCGCCCAAGGGCCTGGTGATCCGCTCCGGCAAGGCCAACGGCTTCATCGCCGGCGCCGACGTGGACGAGTTCGGCCAGGGCAGCGATATCGAGGCGAGCGCGCGCGCCATCGTCACGCGCGGCTTGCGCACGTTCGACCGGCTGGCCGCGGTGCCTTATCCGACGCTTGCGCTGATTCGTGGCTTCTGCCTGGGCGGCGGTTTGGAGCTGGCGCTCGCATGCCGCTACCGGGTCGTGGTCGATGAGCCGTCGACCCGCCTGGGGTTGCCGGAAGTCATGCTCGGCATCCTGCCGGGATGGGGCGGCGTCAAGCGCCTGCCGCGCCTCGTCGGTGGGCCTGCAGCGCTCGACATGATGCTCACGGGCAAGACGATCGATGCACGCAAGGCCAGGAAGCTCGGGCTCGCCGACGAATGTGTGCCGCCGCGCATCATGGACAACACCGCGCGCGGCGTGCTGCGCGCGCTGCCGCCCCCGCGTACGCTGCCGTTTCCGCTGTCGCTCACGCAGATGCCGCTGGCGCGCCGCTTCATCGCCGCGCAGGCGCGCAAGCAGGTGGCCAGGCGCGCGCGCCGCGAGCACTATCCCGCGCCTTACGCGATCCTGGACCTGTGGTCGAAATACGACGGCGATCCGTTCGCGCCGCCGCCCGACGATCCGGCCTCGGTGCTGTTCCTGGTGCGCAGCCCCACCACCGCAAACCTGCTGCGCGTGTTCAAGCTGCAGGAGCGACTGAAGGCGCTCGGCAAGGAGGGGGACGCCAAAGTCGAGCGCGTGCACGTCGTGGGTGCCGGCACGATGGGCGGCGACATCGCCGCGTGGTGCGCGTTGCGCGGCATGACCGTCACGCTGCAGGACCAGTCGGCCGAGCGGCTCGCGCCCGCGATGCAGCGCGCGGGCAAGCTGTTCGGCGAGCGCCTGCGCGATCCGCGCCGTGCGCGCGATGCATCCGACCGGCTGATCCCGGACGTGCAGGGCCACGGCATCGCGCGGGCCGACGTGATCATCGAAGCGATCTTCGAGAACGTCGATGCCAAGCGCGCGCTCTTCGCCGACGTCGAGCGCCGCGCACGTCCGGACGCCATCCTTGCAACCAACACGTCGAGCATTCCGCTCGAGGACATCGCCACGGCGATGCGCGACCCGGCGCGGCTCGTCGGCCTGCATTTCTTCAACCCGGTCGCCCGCATGATGCTCGTGGAGATCGTCGTGGGGCGCAGCACCGACGCTGCGCTCGTGCCGCGCTGCGCGGCGTTCGTGCGCGCGATCGACAAGCTGCCGTTGCCGGTGAAGAGCGCGCCGGGCTTCCTCGTCAATCGCGTGCTCGCGCCGTACCTGATGACCGCCATGCGGTGCGTCGACGAAGGCATCGCGCCCGAGACGGTGGACGAAGCGGCGCTCGCCTACGGCATGCCGATGGGTGCGATCGAGCTGGCCGACAGCGTCGGTCTCGACATCTGCCTGGCGGTCGGCAAGATGCTCAAGGGTGATGCCGTGCCGCCGCAGCGGCTGACCACGCTCGTCGCCGCCGGCAACCTCGGCAGGAAGACGGGGCGCGGCTTCTACGAGTGGGTGAACGGCAAGGCGCAGAAGCAGCGGCCGGGCCCCGTTCCGGCCGGGTTGGCTGCGCGCCTGATCGACCCGCTGGTCGCCGAGGCGCGGGCAGCGCTCGCGGAGGGCATCGTCGCGGATGCCGATCTCGTCGATGCCGGCGCGATCTTCGGGACGGGCTTCGCGCCGTTTCGCGGCGGGCCGTTGCACGACGCCGGCGCTGGAACAGGCCCCGGCGCGCCGGGGCACCCGTAAGAGGCGTCGAAAGGCGAAGACTCGGCCGGACGTCCGGCTATCCCGGCACACCGGGCCGCTGGTAGGATTGCCGCGCGCTGACGAGCAAGAGGCTGGAACAGGCTTCCGGAAGCGCCCGTGCGGCGCGCCCGCAGCGCGCGTTCCGGCGTGACAGCACACCGCGGCGGCGCGAGGGGAGGCTTCGTGGAAAAGATCTGGCTGAAGAACTATCCGGCCAACGTGCCGGCCGAGATCGATCCCGACGAGTACGCGTCGGTGCGCGAAGTCTTCGAGGAAAGTTGCCGCAAGTACGCGACGCGGCCGGCGTTCTCGTGCATGGGCAGGACGATCACGTTCGCCGAGCTCGATGCGCTGTCGACCGCCTTCGCCGGCTACCTGCAGGGCATCGGCTGCGCCAAAGGCGCCCGCATCGCGGTGATGATGCCCAACGTCCTGCAATACCCCGTCTGCGTGTTCGGCATCCTGCGCGCGGGGTGCACGGTCGTGAACGTCAATCCGCTGTACACGGCGCGCGAGCTCGAGCACCAGCTCGAGGATTCGGGCGCCGAAGCGATCGTGGTGGTCGAGAATTTCGCGCACGTGGTCGCCGAGGTGCTGGCCCGCACCAAGGTACGCCAGGTCATCGTCACCTCCATCGGCGAGCTCCTCGGGTTCAAGGGGATCATCGTGGACTTCGTGCTGCGGCACGTGAAGAAGCTCATACCGCGCTACGCGCTGCCCGGCGCGGTGCGCTTTTCCGACGCGCTCGCCGAGGGACGCAAGCGGCCGGTCGAGCGGCGCCCGCTCGCGCATGCGGATCTCGCATTCCTGCAGTACACCGGCGGCACGACGGGCGTTGCGAAGGGCGCCATGCTGACCCACCGCAACATCGTGGCGAACCTGCTGCAGGCGCGCGCATGGGTAGGCCCGTTCCTCGCCGGCGAGCGCGAGGTGATCATCACGCCGCTGCCCATGTACCACATCCTCTCGCTCACCGCGAACTGCCTCGTGTTCATGACGTTGGGCGGCGAAAACGTGCTCATCCCCAATCCGCGCGACATCGGCGGGCTCGTCAAGGAGATGGGGCGCTACCGGTTCACCGCGATCACCGGCGTCAACACGCTGTTCAACGCGATGCTCAATCATCCGGATTTCGCCAAGCTGGATTTTTCGACGCTGCGCTTCAGCCTGGGCGGCGGCATGGCGGTGTTCGAGGCCGTCGCCCGCCGCTGGAAGCAGGTCACCGGCTGCACGCTGCTCGAGGCGTACGGGCTTACCGAGACTTCGCCCGCGGCCACGATCAATCCGCCGGACCTGCCCGATTACAACGGCTCGATCGGACTGCCCATCTCGTCCACCGAGATCGAGCTGCGCGACGACGCCGGTCAGGCCGTGGCGCTTGGCCAGCCGGGCGAGATCTGCATCCGGGGTCCACAGGTGATGGCGGGCTACTGGAATCGCCGCGACGAGACGGCCAAGGTGATGACGTCCGACGGCTATTTCATGTCGGGCGACATCGGCGTCATGGACGAGCGCGGCTACATCCGCATCGTCGATCGCAAGAAGGACATGATCCTGGTGTCGGGCTTCAACGTGTACCCGAACGAGATCGAGGCCGTCGTCGTGCAGCATCCCGGCGTGCTCGAATGCGCTGCAGTGGGCGTGCCCGACCGCAAGTCGGGCGAGGCGGTCAAGCTCTTCATCGTCAAGCGCGATGAGGGCCTCAGCATCGAGGACGTGCTCGCGCATTGCCGCGCCAACCTGACCGGCTACAAGGTGCCGCGCGACGTCGAGTTCCGCCGCGAGCTGCCGAAGTCCAATGTCGGCAAGATCCTGCGGCGCGAGCTCCGCGACGAGGCCAAGCGCGCCGCGCAGGCGATCGCGGCATGACGGGCGATTCGCGCACGCCGGCGCAGCTCGAGTCGGCCGAGCTGCCGCCCGGCATGCCGACGCTGCGCGTGGCCCCCATGCCGGCCGACGCGAATTTCCACGGCGACATCTTCGGCGGCTGGATCATGTCGCAGGTCGACATCGCAGGTGCCATACCGGCGTCGCGGCGGGCGCGCGGGCGCGTTGCGACCGTCGCCGTGAACGCATTCACGTTCAAGCAGCCGGTGCTGATCGGCGACGTCGTGTCGTTCTACGCGACCATCGTCCGGACGGGCCGCACATCGATCACGGTGGACGTGCAGGTGTACGCCAACCGGAACCCGCGCAACGAGATCACCGTCAAGGTCACCGAGGCCGTGTTGACGTACGTCGCGGTCGGGGACGACCGGCGCCCGCGCGATCTCCCGCCTTTATGACGCGTTGCACAAACGGCCTTGTGTCGCGGAGGCGACAGTCCGCGCGGCTGCGTGCCACGCGGGCGCCTGCGGCGTGCGCTGCGCCGAATGCGCCGTGTATAGTCGAACGAACGATTTTGCGCAGGTGCCATGCGAGCGCTCGCGCGCACCCTTTCACGTGATGCAACCGAGGAGCACGGAATGAAAACCATGATCTTTCGTCGCACGCGCCTGGCTGCCGCGGTCGCTGGCGCGCTGCTCGGCGTCGCCGGTGGGCACGCGTACGGGTCGGCGTTCGCACTGCAGGAACAGAACGCGAGCGGGCTCGGTCATGCGTACGCCGGTGGCGCGGCAGCCGCCGAAGACGTGAGCACGATCTTCTACAACCCTGCCGGACTCGTGCGCCTGCAGACCACGCAAGTCGTCCTGGCGGGCAATGTCATCTGCCCGTCGGCGCGCTTCCACGACAACGGGTCGCAGGCCGCGGCGTTGCAGCCGCTGGGCGGAACGGGCGGTGACGCCGGCAGCTGCGCGGTGGTGCCGAACATGTATGTCGGCGTTCCCTTCACCGACAAGTGGTCCTTCGGGCTCGGCATCAACGTGCCCTTCGGGCTCGAGACGGAATACGACTCGGATTGGCTTGGCCGCTTCCAGGCGATCAAGTCGGAGCTCCAGACGATCAACGTCAACCCCGTGCTGTCGTGGGAGCCGACCAAGAACCTCACGGTCGGCGGGGGCGTCAGCTGGCAGCACATCAAGGCCACGCTGACACAGCGCATCAATTACGCCGGGGCGTTCGGCCAGGGCGTCGGCCTCGCAGTGGGCAGCGGCGCGGTGCCCGCTGCCGCCGCGCCTGCGCTCCTGGGCTCCGCGTTCGGGCTGCAGAGCGACGCGCACGTCACCGGAAACGACAGCGCGTGGGGCTGGAATGCCGGCATCCTGTGGCAGGCGAGCGAGCAGACGCGCGTCGGCGCCGCCTACCGGTCGCGCATCAAGTACGACATCAGCGGCAACATCGACATCGGCAACCCCAGTGCGCTTGGCGCGCTGCCGCCGACGCTCGCGCCGGTCGGTGCGGCGATCATGAACCAGGTCAGCGCCAATCCGTCGCTGCAGAGCGGCGGCGTGCGGCTCAAGATCGAGATGCCGGACACGGCCAACGTCTCGGTGTTCCATCAGTTCAACAACCAATGGGACTTGATGGCCGACCTGCAGTACACCGGCTGGAGCAGCATCAAGGAGCTGCGCATCGAGCGCCTCTCCGGTGCCCCGCCGTCCGTCACGCCGGAAAACTTCCGTGACACATGGCGCCTTTCGGTGGGTGCGAACTACCGCTACAACGACGCGTGGACGTTCCGCGGCGGCGTGGCGTACGACGAGTCGCCCGTGCGCGACACCGAGCGCACGCCACGGCTGCCCGACAACGATCGCACGTGGCTCGCCCTCGGATTGCAGTACAAATTCTCGCCCCAGCTCTCCGCGGACGTGGCCTATGCGCACATCTTCATCAAGGATTCGAGCATCAACCAGAATGCCGGCAGCACGCCCACCAACGGCCTCATCAACGGCAGCTACAGCAGCGACGTCAACATCGTCGGGTTGCAGCTCACGTACACGCTCAAGTAAACGCAGGGTGCGCGCCGCCGGCATCCTGGCGGCGCTCGCGCTGCACGCCGGCGCGCAGGCCGCCGAAGTCGGCGGGGTGAAACTGGACGACCGGACCACGGTGGGCGGCCAACCGGTGGTGCTGAACGGCGCCGGCGTGCGCACGCGGGCGATCTTCAAGGTGTACGTGGGCAGCCTCTACGTTCCCGAGAAGGCGGCCACCATCGACGCGGTGCTCGCCCGCGCGCCGCGGCGCGTGCAGCTCAACCTGTTGCGCAACCTGTCGGCCGAACAGCTGGTGGACGCGCTCGTCGACGGCCTCAGGGAGAACAACAGCGCGGCCGACCTCGACGCCGTCAAGCCGCAGGTGGACGAGCTGGTGCGCATCATGAAGTCGTTCGGCGACGTGAAGGAAGGCAGCGTCGTCACGCTGGACTTCGTCGACGGTGCGACGCGCATCGCGCAGGACGGCACCAGCCGCGGCAGCGTCGCCGGCGAGCCGTTCAATCGCGCCCTGCTGCGCATCTGGCTGGGTGACCATCCCGTGCAGGCCGATCTCAAGAAGGCGATGCTGGGCGGCACCTGACACGCATGCCGGATTTCTGGCCGTCGTGCGGCTATCGCTTGCTGGCGGCGAGCGCCGACGGCAACCTCATCCTGACCGACGATTTCCTGCGCGCGCAGCTGCTGCGTGCCGAGCTCGCGCCGCTGCCGGAGTCGGATGCGGCGGAGCTCGCGCTGCACGAGTCGCTGCTCGCCGATCCGCGACGCCCGGTGGCCGCTGGCGAAGTGGCGGCGCTCGGCGACGCCGACGCGCGCGACAACTACACGGTGTGGCTGCGCTTTCGTGCCCGGTTGATCGAGGCGCCCTCGATCGAGGCGGCCTACGTCGCCCTCTTCCGGGGCGACGGCGTCGACGTGCCGCCGCTCTTCGTGCACCAGCTGACCCAGATCCTGTTGCGCCACGTCCTTGGTGCCGCTGCGGCCGCACTCGAGGTCCGCGCGGCCGAGATGCTGTTCCGGCCGCAGCGCATCACCGTGCTGGAGGACGGCGCCGTCATGGCGGCGGACGCCGAAACGGTGGAGCGCTTTGCCAGCGGGGAGGCCTTCGGCTCGCTCGGCGAGCTGCTCGCACGGAACCGGACCCCGCGCCGAACGGTCGATCTCGATGTCCTCGACGCCGACAACCAGGCGTCTTACTGGCCACGCAGCGACCGGTTCGACCTGGCGGTGAGCCTCAATCGCGGGCAGCCGGCCCTGTCGGCCTTGTGTCGCGTGCTCGAGCGCTGGATCGCGCACTTCACCCCCGCCGTCGTGCGCATCGAGCCGCTGCGCGCCATCGACGATGCGCGCTGGTCGTGGCACGTCGGGCTCGATGCCGAGGCGAGCGCGCTGCTCAACGACCTGTACAACGGCGTTCCGGTCGATGAGACGCGCATGGCGCGCCTGCTATGCCTGTTCCGGCTCGAGTTCGCCGATCCCGCCGCGGTGCGGCCGACGCTCGCGGGCAAGCCGGTGTACCTCGGCATGGCCATGGACGAGGCGTCGCGGCTGCGCCTCAAGCCGCAGAACCTGCTGCTCAACCTGCCGCTCGCGCGGCCGCAATGAAAGCTTGGATGAATCCGATCACCCACCACCGGTCCAGGTCGACCCAGATGGCGCTGGCAGTGCTCTTGCTGCTCGCGGGGCGCGTGACGTCCGCACAGACGCCACCAGTCACGCCGTCGCCGTCGGCGGAAGTCAGCAGTTCGCCCGCTGCGTCGGGCGCACCGGGCGCATCCGCGACCACGCCGGCGACCGCTGCACCGCCGGCGCCGGCCGAGGCATTGGCAGCACTGGACTGGCTGCAGGGCTGCTGGCGCGGCACGGTGAACCAGCGCGAGTTTCGCGAGCAGTGGCTGCCGCCGGGCGGCGGCATGATGATCGGCGCCGGCCACACGGTGATGCAGGGCCGTACCCAGGATTACGAATACCTGCGCCTCGAGACGCGCCCTGACGGCCTCTACTACGTCGCGGTGCCGTCCGGCGAGAAGGAAGCGAGCTTCCGGCTGAGCGGCGTGGCGCGCGACGAGGTGAACGGCGCCGACATCTGGACGTTCAACAACGTCGTGGACGGCTTTCCCCAGCGCATCGTCTACCGTCGCGGCGCTGAAGGCTGGCTGTACGCCGGCATCGAAGGCACGCTCAACGGCGAGGAGCGCAAAGTGCTCTATCCGATGCGCCGGGTGAATTGCGAGACCGGGGAGATCCTTCACAAGTGACCGACGCGACGCCACCGAGAGTGCCTTCGTCGCAACGCATGGCGTTCGAGCGCCTGCTCGCGAGCGGCAAGGATGGCGCGCTGTTGCGCTACTCGCTCGGCAACGAGTGCCTCAAGGACGGCGAGCCTGCACTGGCCGTCGACCACCTCACGCGCGCCACGGTGCTCGATCCGCGCTACACCGCGGCCTGGAAGATGCTGGGCAAGGCGTTGCAGGCCGCCGGCCGCGAAAGCGATGCACTGGCGGCCTGGCGTCGCGGCATCGAGATCGCGCGTATCCGCGGCGACAAGCAGGCGGAAAAAGAGATGACGGTGTTCGCACGCAGGATCGAGCAGCGCAACAGATCCGCGTGAAGCGCTAGGGGCTCGGGGCCACCGCGGCGACGCCGCGGTTGGCCAGCGCGTCGGCGTGCACGTTGCCCGGCGTGTCGGCGTGGCCCTTCACCCAGTGCCAGCGAATGGTGTGCCGCTGCGCGAGCGCGTCGAGCTCGCGCCACAATTCGGCGTTCTTGACCGGCTTCTTGTCGCTGGTCCTCCACCCGTTGCGCTTCCAGCCGTGGATCCACGTCTCGATGCCCTGCTTCACGTACTGTGAATCGGTGTAGAGGTCGATGTCGCAGGCGCGCGTGAGCGCTTCGAGCGCGCGGATCACCGCGGTGAGCTCCATGCGATTGTTGGTGGTGAGCGGCTCGCCGCCGAAGAGCTCGCGTTCCCGTCCGCCTGCGCGCAGCACCGCGCCCCAGCCACCGGGGCCCGGGTTGCCCTTGCAGGCGCCATCCGTGTAGATGACGACGGTGCTCACGCCCGCGCGCCGCCTGCTGCTGCGCGCAACGTCACTCGGAGCGCCGATGCAGCGCGGTGAGTCCTTCGCGCGAGCGCGCTGCCACCATCGCCTTGTTGCGGCGCTCGCGCCGTTGCCACGCGGGCGCGAGCAGGCGCATGCCGAGCACCTTCTTGGTCGCGCGCAGGTAATAGACGCCGCCGCTGATGGGCCACCAGCGATCGCCCGCACGCTCGAAGAATTGGAAGCGGTGCAGCCACTTCTCCTGCGCGAACGGCGGCACGTAGCAGTCGAGGCGCCCGCCGAGGACGTCGAAGCCGAGCAGCGCGAGCCAATCCTTGAGACGGTAGAGCGCGATGAAGTTGCCGTTCCACGGCGGTGTCGAGCCGCGCCCGAAATAACGCTTGCCGCCGAACAGCGAGAAGGGATTGAAGCCGGAGATGATGATCTGGCCCTCGGGCCGGATGACGCGGTAGGCCTCGCGCAGCATCTCGTGCGGATCGTCCGTGAATTCGAGCGCGTGCGGCATGACGATGAGGTCGAGCGCGTTCTCGGCGAACGGCAGGCCGTGCGGATCGGCCAGGATGGCGGCGGGCGGATCGTAATCGAGCGTCCAGCGCGACACGATCCGGCTTTGCGCGAGGAACGGGCATTCCGGCAGGCCGATCTGCAGCGCGCAGTAGCCGAAGATGTCGGCCACCGTGCGGTCGAAGTACGCCTGCTCGCGGGCCAGCAGGTAGCGCCCGAGCGGCGTTTCGAACCACCCGGAAAGCGTCGTTGACACGGGCTCCGGCAGTCCCGAAGATGCCTCCATGCCGACGATTATCCCGATCCCCGCCTTCACGGACAACTACATCTGGCTGATCACGCAGGGGCGCGACGCCGTGGCGGTGGACCCGGGCGATGCCACCCCCGTGCTGGATCACCTCACCGCCAAGGGGCTCGTCCTGCGAGCGATCGTGGCGACTCACCACCACAACGATCACGTGGGCGGCAATCGCGGCTTGCTCGAGCGCTTCGACGTGCCGGTGTTCGGCCCCGCAGGCGAATCCATTCCCGGCCGCACGCAGGCGCTGCGCGAAGGCGATGCGGTCACGCTGCCCGGTGTCGGCCTCGCGCTTTCGGTGCTGGACATTCCGGGACATACCGCAGGCCACATCGCGCTCGTCGGCACGCGCGAACCCGTTGCATTCTGCGGCGACACGCTGTTCGCCGCAGGCTGCGGGCGGGTGTTCGAAGGCACGCCCGCGCAGATGTGGGCGTCGCTGGGCAAGCTCGCGGCGCTGCCGCCGGTCACGCGCGTCTATTGCGGCCACGAATACACCATGGCCAATCTCCGCTTCGCGCAGGCCGTCGAGCCGGACAATGCCGACGTTGCGGCGCGCGTGGTCCGCGACGGCGCCATGAGGGCGCGCGGCCAGCCGACCGTTCCTTCCACCATCGCCGACGAGCGGTCGACCAATCCGTTCCTGCGTGCCGAAGCGCCCGGTGTGCGCGCGGCAGCGGAGGCGCACGCCGGGCACGCGCTGCGTGACGCCGTCGAGACGTTCGCCGTGCTGCGGGAATGGAAGAACGGCTTCAAGGGATGAATTTGACGCCCGATGCAACGGCGCCTACCATGCCACCGTCATCCGGCCGGGGCTCGTCACCGGCGCATGCGATCCTGAATTGCGCTTAACGTCCGCTCTCCTCCTCATCCCGCTCGCCGCGCTCGCTGCTTGCGCGACGACACCCACACCGCCGCCGACGCCGGCGCTGGCGCCCATCGCGGGCGCCCCGCTTGCCCCCGTCACGCTCGTCGCCCTCACCGAGCAATCGCTGGCCGACGACCCGTTCGGCGGCGCAGGCGTCGAGCTCGAGCCGCTGCCCATCCCGGCGGGCGACCTGTGGGAGCGCGTCGTGCGCGGCTATCGCATCGCGCGGGTGGACGGCCCGCTCGTCGAGAAATGGGAGTCGTGGTATGCGCAGCGGCCGGACTACGTCGCGCGCATGGTCGAGCGCAGCCGGCGCTACCTCTATCACATCGTCAACGAGGTCGAGCTGCGCGGCATGCCGCTCGACCTGGCGCTGCTGCCGATGGTGGAGAGCGCGTTCAACCCGCACGCGATGTCCGGCGCACGCGCGTCGGGCATCTGGCAGTTCATGCCGTCCACCGGCACGACGTACGGCCTCAAGCAGAACTGGTGGTACGACTCGCGGCGCGACGTCATCGCCGCCACGACGTCGGCGCTCGACTATCTGCAGAAGCTCGAGGCCGAGTTCGGTGACTGGCAGTTGGCACTCGCCGCGTACAACTGGGGCGAAGGCAACGTGCGCAAGGCGATCGCGCGCAACCAGGCGCGCGGCCTGCCAACCGATTTCGCGAGCCTCACCGGCGTGCCCGACGAGACGCGCAACTACCTGCCCAAGCTGCAGGCCGTGAAGAACATCGTCGCCGATCCGCTGCGGTTCAACGTCGCGCTCACCGAGGTGCCGGATGCGCCGTACTTCACCGTCGTGAAGATGTCGCGCCTGATGGACGTCAAGCGCGCCGCCGAGCTGGCGGAGCTTCCGCTCGAAGAGTTCCTCTCGCTCAATCCGCAGCACAACCGCCCGGTCATCGCCGGCGCCGACGAATACGCGGTGCTGCTGCCGACCGACCACGCGGAGATCTTCGCCGCCAAGCTGGAGCTCACCGACCAGCCGCTCGTGTCCTGGCAGGCGTACCGCATGAAGGCCGGCGACACACTGCCGCAGGTGGCTGCCAAATTCGGCCTGTCGATCGAGACGCTGCGCGCCATCAACGGCATCGGGCCGCGTGCGCAGGTGCCGACCGGCCATGCCTTGCTCGTGCCGGCGCAAACGCAGACGCCGTCAGCCGATCTGGCGGCCAGCTTGAAGAGCGCGGTGTTCACCACGGTTCCGTCCGGTCGGACGTTCTACTACACCGTGCGTCGCGGCGACACGCTGGCGCGCATCGCCGGACGCTATGACGTGTCGAGCCAGGACCTGCGGCGCTGGAACGGCCTCACGCAGGAGCAGGTGAGGGTCGGGCAGCAGCTGCGCGTCACCACCGATGCGCTGCCGATGCGCACGGCGCGCCGCGGCCACCATGCAGCCCCGGGCGCGGCACGCAGCGCGTCGTCCGCGCGCGCGGGCGGAGAGCAGGCGCGCACACCCCCCAAGGCGGTGACGGCGCGCGCCGAGCGTACCAAGGCGAAGGGCGGCCCGTCCGCGCGCGCACGGCGCAACGGCGCGCCGGCAGTGGCGCAGCGGGGCGGCGGCAGCGGCGGCTAGCGACCGGACTGCCGCGCACGAGGCACCCCAAATGAAACGGGCGACGCATCGCGTCGCCCGCTTCTTTCCGTCACACGACTGCGACGGAGGATTGCGAAGAGTTACGCCTTCTTCGCCGATTTGCGGCCGGACTTCCGCGCGGACTTGCGGCCCGACTTCTTGGCCGACTTGCGTCCACCGGACTTCTTCGCCGCCTTGCGGCCGCCCTTCTTGGCAGCCTTGCGACCCGTCTTGCGCGTCGACTTCTTCGCCGACTTGCGGGCGCCCTTCTTCGCGGTCTTGCGGCCGCCCTTCTTGGCAGCCTTGCGGCCCGTCTTGCGCGTCGACTTCTTCGCCGACTTGCGGGCACCCTTCTTGGCAGCCTTGCGGCCGGTCTTCTTGGTCGCCTTGCGAGCACCGGCCTTTTTCGCCGACTTGCGACCACCGCGTTTCGACTTCTTCGGCGCGGACGACGGAGCCGTCGGCGTCATCATCGACATCATGTCAGCCATCATCTTGGTTTCTCCTGTCTGAGTGCAATGAAACTGTTATGTGAATCTGCTTCTCGCAGGCTCCGCCGGGACCGCCTTGAAGCTTCCATTTCGCTGTTCCGAACAAGAAGCCACTTGACAAAACCTTTGGCACCTGCTGCCTGCATTGTAGCCACGTTTCAAGGTTTTGCAAGATTTCGTCGGTGATTCCGGCGCTTAGGAATGCAGGTGTTGCACTTGCGCACACGTCACCGGACGCATGCGTCAGGGCAGCCGGCTCTCGTGCGCGAACAGCTCGTCGATGTGCTCGCGCCGGCGTGCGACGTGCACGCTCGCGCCGTCGACGACGAGCTCGCAGGCGCGCGGCCGCGCGTTGTAGTTCGAGCTCATGGTCATGGCGTATGCGCCCGCCGTGCGCACGGCGAGCAGGTCGCCGGGTGCTAGCGCGAGCAGGCGGTCGCGCCCGAGGAAATCGGCGCTCTCGCACACCGGACCGACGATGTCCCAGAGAGCCGGCGTCCCGCTGCGCGGGCGCACGGCGTCGATGGCATGCCACGCGTCGTAGAGGGCGGGGCGCAGCAGGTCGTTCATCGCCGCGTCCACGATGGCGAAGTGCTTGGCTTCACCCGGCTTGAGGTAGAGGACGCGCGTGAGCAGCACGCCGGCGTCGGCGACGAGGCGCCGCCCCGGCTCGAGCAGCAAGCGCTCGCCGCGTCCGCGCATGAGCTCGCGCAACATGCCGGCGTAGTCCGCCAGCGCGACGGGCGTCTCGTCGCGATACCGGACGCCGAGCCCCCCACCGAAATCCACGTGCTCGAGCATGATGCCGTCGCCCGCCAGCCGGTCCACCATGGCGAGGATCTTCTGCGCTGCTTCGCGATAGGGCGCGAGCTCGGTGATCTGGGAGCCGATATGCATGTCGATGCCCGACACGGCGAGCGACGGGAGGGCCGCCGCCCTGCGGTAGAGCGCTTCCGCGTCGGCGATCGGCACGCCGAACTTGTTCTCCTTGAGCCCGGTGGAGATGTACGGATGCGTGCGGGCGTCGACGTCCGGGTTCACGCGCAGGCTGACGGGCGCACGGCGGCCGCTTTGCGCGGCAACGTCGGCGAGCAGCTCGAGCTCCGCGTGCGACTCCACGTTGAAGCACAGCACCCCGGCGTGCAGCGCAGAACGCATCTCGTCGGCGGTCTTGCCGACGCCCGAGAAGACGGTCTTGCCCATGGCGCCGCCTGCCGCCTGCACGCGCGCGAGCTCGCCGCCGGAAACGATGTCGAACCCGCTTCCCAGGCGCGCCAGGATGTCGAGCACCGCGAGGTTCGCATTGGCCTTCATCGCGTAGCACACCAGGTGTGGCATGCCCGCGAACGCGGCGTCGAACTCGCGGTACGCAGCCTCGATGGCTGCACGCGAATACACGTAGCACGGCGTGCCATGACGCTCGGCGAGCGCAGTGAGCGGCACCTGCTCCGCGAGCAGCTCTCCACCGGCGTACGCGAAGCCGGTCACGGTGCCGGTTGCGGATTGGACGGCAGCGTTGCCGATGGGATCGCGGGCGTCGTGGTGGCAGGCGGCGGCGGTGCGGCCGTCTCGGTGGCCTTCTTGGCAGGCACGAGCGGGCCTTTGACGCCGCACCCGCACAAGGCGAATGTCAGCGCGAGCGCAGCCGCGATCGGGAGGAACGGGAGGCGTACCATCGCGTCAAATCCTAGCATGCCATGATCAGCGATTCCGACTTCATCACCGCCGCCGATGCAACGCTCGACGCCATCGGCCGCGCTCTCGACGCCGCGCTCGCGCGGAGCGACATCGACGTCGACTGGAACCTCAACGACGGCATCCTCACCATCGAAGGCGAGGACGGCAGCAAGGTCATCGTCAATCGCCACCTGCCCAACCGCGAGATCTGGGTGGCAGCGCGCGCAGGCGGCTATCACTTCCGGCCGGCCGAGGGCCGGTGGCGCGATACCCGCGGCGGCGACGAGCTCGGCGGGGCGCTCGCGCGGCTGTTGAAAACGCAGATGGGCCTGGAGATCGCGCTCGCTGATCTTCCGGCCCCGGGCGCGTAGTCCGATCCTGTTCGGTCAGCCGGACAGCAACGCCGTCCAGTCGTCGAGCTGCCGCCGGTAGGCCGCGTGTCCGGGGAGCAGCGCTTCGACCAGCGCCCAGAAGCGCGCCGAGTGATTGAGCTCCACCATGTGGGCCACTTCGTGCGCGACGACGTAGTCGGCCAGGAGGGGCGGCAGCTGCACCAGGCGCCAATTGAGCCGAATGACGCCGCGCGCGTTGCAGCTGCCCCATTCGCTGCGGGCGTTCGACAGGCGCACGTCGGGGTCCGCCTTGCCGACGCGCGCGGCATATGCGGGGACGCGTGCGGCCACCAGCGTCAGCGCCTGTTCCTTGAGCCAGGATGTCACGCTGTCGGCGACGGCCGTCGGCTCGGCCGCGGCAGGATGGCGCACGGTGAGATGGAACAGGTCGGCATCGATGCTCGCATGGCGCGACGGGAACAAGGCGAGCGCGAGGTCCCGCCCGCGATAGACGATGGGTGCACCGGTCTTCCATTCGCGCGGCATGACGTGCCGCCGCCGCGCGCGCCATTCGTCGAGCGCACGCTCGATCCACGCTGCACGCTCGATGAGCGCGGCCTCGATGTCGCGCAGCGTGACCCACCGCGGCGCGCGCACCGTCAGGCCATCGAGATGCACTTCCATGCCGATGGAGCGGCGGCGCGCGCGCACGAGGCGGTAGTCGATGGCCTGCCCGCGCAGCACGATGCGCCGCGTCTGGCCGTCGCGCGCCCGCGGCGGCGGCTCGCGGTTCCCGTCGGGCTGCAGCAGTGCGAGGTCGCGCGCCTCGGCCACGTCAGGGCCTCCCGATGCGAGCCACGTCTTCCTCGATCGACGCCTCGAGGCGTTGCGTCAGCGTGCCGTAATCGCACTCGCCGGGCGGCAGCGGCTGGCCGATCGACAGCGTGATCGTGCCGGGGCGCTTGCCGAGCACGCCCCTGGGCCACAGCCAGCCCGCGTTGTGCGCGACCGGCAGCAACGGTATGCCGAGCATCGTGGCGAGCCGGCAGCCGCCCGTCTTGTAGCGTGCGCGCGTGCCGGCGCGGATGCGCGTGCCTTCCGGGTAGATGACGATCCAGAAGCCCTCCGCCAGCCGCGCGCGGCCCTGGGTGGCGATCTGCGACATCGCATCCGACCCGGCCTTGCGGTCGATCGTGATCGGCGACGCGAGCCGGAACGCCCATCCGAAAAACGGAATGGACAGCAGCTCCTTCTTGGCGACGTACGCGAGCGGCGGGAACAGCTGCGTGAGGAACAGCGTCTCCCAGGTGGAGCTGTGCTTGGACATCACGATGCACGGCGCCGTGGGCATGTTCTCCAGGCCGACCACCCGATGCCGGATGCCGCAGATCCAGCGCGCGCCGAACAGCTGCAGCCAGCACCATCCGATGATCACGCGGTAGCGCGGAATCGGCGGCAGCCAGAAGCACGCCAGCACGAGCAGCGCATACGGCGGCGTCACCACGATCTGGAATGCCGCGAACAGCAGCGAGCGCACCGTCGACAGGGCGCGGTCGAAAGCGGACTCCGCGGGCGCCGGCGATGCCGTCGCGCGGGCGTCGTCACTCATTGGCGAGCAGCGCCGAGGCGGCGAAGGCGAGGTCGGGGAAGATCACCGTGTTCTTCGGAAAGCCGCCTTCGCGCAGCGTGCGCTCGCCCTTGCCCGTGAGCACGAGCATCGGCTGCGCGCCGACGCTGTCCGCGGCCTGCAGGTCGCGCAGGCCGTCACCCACGCAGGGGACGCCCGCGAGCTCGACGCTGAAGCGCGTGCCGATCTCGTGGAGCATGCCCGCGCGCGGCTTGCGGCATTCGCATTTCGAGTCGGCGGTGTGCGGGCAGAAGAAGATGGCGTCGAGCCGCCCGCCGACCTGGCCGATCGCCTTGTGCATCTTCTCGTGGATCGCGTTGAGCGTGGCCATGTCGTACAGCCCGCGTCCGACCCCCGACTGGTTCGTGGCGACGACGACCCGATAGCCCGCGTGGTGCAGGCGCGCGATCGCCTCGAGGCTGCCCGGAATGGGACGCCACTCCTCGGGCGACTTGATGAACTGGTCGCTGTCGTGGTTGATCACGCCATCCCGGTCGAGCACGATCAGCCTGGCGGCGCGGGTAGGCGCGAAGGAATCGGAGAACTGGACCACGGCCGTAGTTTAGGGTCTCGCCGCATCGCGCGCTTGCATTGCCTCGATCGCCTGCCGACCGGCGGGGCGCCCCTGTGGGCAAACTGCAACGCAGCTTCAGGTGGCGAGCAACGCGATGTCCGCGACGCGGTTCATGGCCGCACGTACGCCCTTGAGCAGGGCGAGCCGGTTGGCGCGCAGCGCCGGGTCGTCGGCCATCACCATGACGTCGTCGAAAAAACGGTCGACGGCATCCTTGGCGCTGGCGCACGCGACGAGCGCTGCGGTGTAATCCCCCTCGGCCATGCGCGCGTCGACCAGCGGCGCCAGCCGTGCGAGCGCGTCGTGCAGCGCCTGCTCTGCACCGGCGCCGAGCAGCTCCGCGCGGACGGCAGGCGCGCTGTCCGCCTCGCCTGCAGCCTTGCGCAGGATGTTGACCGTGCGCTTGTTCGCCGCCGCCAGCGCAGCGGCCTCGGGCATCGCTTCGAACGCGCGCACCGCGGCCAGGCGCTGCGGCAGATCGGCGATCGCATCGGGTCGCGGATCGACCACCGCGGCCACTTCCTGTGCTGTGTAACCCTGCTCGCGCAGGTAGCCGCGCAGGCGCTCGTAGAAAAAATCGAGCACCGCATCGGGTTGCGGCTTCACGGCCGGTACGGCGTTGAAGGCGGCAAAGGCCGCGTCCACGAGCGTTCGCAGCGAGATGCGCAGTCGATGCTCGATCAGGATGCGCAGCACGCCGAGTGCTGCGCGCCGCAAGCCGAACGGATCCTTGTCCCCGGTGGGAATGGCGCCGATGCCGAAGAGCCCGGCGAGCGCCTCGAGCTTGTCGGCGAGCGCGACCGCCTGCGCGACCGGTCCTTCGGGCAGCGCATCGCCTGCAAAGCGCGGCCAGTAATGCTGCGCGATGGCATCCGCGATCGCGGCGGGCTCGCCGTCGTGCAGCGCGTAATAGCGGCCCATCGTGCCTTGCAGCTCGGGAAACTCGCCCACCATGTCGGTGACCAGATCCGCCTTGGCGAGCATGGCGGCGTGGTTGGCCGCCGTATCGTCCGCGCCGGTCATCGACGCGATGCGCGACGCGAGGAAGCGCAAGCGCTCGACCCGTTCGGCCTGCGTGCCGAGCTTGTTGTGGTAGACGACGCTGCGCAGCCGCTCGACCCGGCTCGCCAGGGGCGTGCGACGATCCTGGTCGAAGAAGAACTTGGCATCGGCCAGGCGCGCGCGGAGGACGCGCTCGTTGCCCTGCACGATCGCCGCCGGATCCTGCGTCTGCAGGTTGGAGACGAGCAGGAAGCGAGGCAGCAGGCGCCCCG
Organism: Casimicrobiaceae bacterium; assembly: GCA_035475895.1. Lineage (GTDB taxonomy): Bacteria > Pseudomonadota > Gammaproteobacteria > Burkholderiales > Casimicrobiaceae > VBCG01. The sequence goes on from DATILY010000012.1 coordinate 35,188, forward strand.
CTTCGTCCGCCAGCGCGAAGTACTTCTGGTTGTGCTGCATCGTGAGGATGAGGCACTCCTGGGGCACGGCGAGGTACGCGGGGTCGAACGTGCCTGCGTACACCGACGGCCACTCGACGAGCGCGGTCACCTCCTCGAGCAATGCCTCGGGCGCCATGAGCTGCGCGCCGCCCGCGGCTTCGCGCAGCGCCGTCACGATGGCGTCGCGGCGCGCGTCGAAGGCGGGCAACACCTTGCCTTCGGCTTCGAGCGTCGGTGCATAGGCATCGGCCGTCTGCACGCCGATGTCCTGGCGCGCGAGCAGGCGATGACCGCCGGTGATCCTGCCGGCGGCGAGGCCGAGCGCGGCAACGTCGACGACGTCCGCGCCGTGCAGCGCGAGCAGGCGATGCGCGGGTCGCACGAACTTCACGTCGTTGAAGTAGTGGCCTGCGCCCGCGTAGCTCATGACCTTGGGAATGGGCAGCGCCTCGATGGCCTGCGCGAGCGCGTCGGCGAGGGCCCGCGCCAGCGGGCGCCCGCGCGCGAGCGTGCGCAGCATCACGGAATCGCCTTCGACGTACAGATGGTCCGGGCCGTCCCGCGCGTCGGGGTAGCCGTCCGCGAGCGCGGCGCGTCCGGCTCTTTCCAGCCGCTTGCGCAACGGCGTCGTCGCCCTGCCGGTGGCGTCCTCGGCGACTTTGCGCGGCATGAGCTTTTCGACCACCTCCGCGTCGGGCGCCTGCGTGCGCACGCCGGTGATGGTCACGGCGAGGCGGCGCGGGGTCGCATACGGCGTGACGATGCTTGCGGGCGTGGACAGGCCCTCGCGCACAAGCGCCTGGGCCAGCGTGTCGGCAAAGGTGCGGCCGAGCCTGCGCAGCGCCTTGGGCGGCAGCTCTTCGGTGAAGAGCTCGACGGCGAGCGTGGCTTCCGTCATTTCAGCAGCTCCGCGTAGCGCGCAGGCAGCGCCGGGCGCTGCGCGGGCGGCAGCATCGGAAAGCCGCGCTCGCCACGCGAGGCCAGGTACGTCGACGCGACCAGCCGTGACAGCGCGCGAATGCGTCCGATGTAGCCTGCGCGCTCGGTCACGGAGATCGCGCCGCGCGCGTCGAGCAGGTTGAACGTGTGGCCGGCCTTGAGGATCATCTCGTAACCGGGGAGCGGCAGGCGCGCTTCGAGCAGGCGCTGCGCCTCGCCCTCGAAATGCGCGAACTGCGCGAAGAGCTTCTGCACGTCGGAGGCGTCGAACGCATAGCGCGACTGCTCGACCTCGTTCTGCAGGAACACGTCACCGTAGGTCGTGCCCTCCACGTATTGCAGGTCGAACACCGACTCGACGTTCTGCAGGTACATCGACAGGCGCTCGAGGCCGTACGTGATCTCGCCCGTGATCGGGTCGCAGTCGAGGCTCCCGACCTGCTGGAAGTAGGTGAACTGCGTGATCTCCATGCCGTTCAGCCAGACTTCCCAGCCGAGACCCCATGCGCCGAGCGTCGGGTTCTCCCAGTCGTCCTCGACGAAGCGCACGTCGTTGGCCTTCAGGTCGAGGCCGAGCGCTTCGAGCGAGCCGAGATAGAGCTCGAGGATGTTCGCGGGCGAGGGCTTGAGCACGACCTGGAACTGATGGTGCTGATGCAGGCGGTTGGGATTCTCGCCATAGCGACCGTCCTTCGGGCGGCGCGATGGCTGCACGTACGCGGCGCGCCACGGCTCGGGGCCGAGGGCGCGCAGGAAGGTGGCCGTGTGCGACGTGCCGGCGCCGACCTCGAGATCGTACGGCTGCAGGATGGCGCAGCCCTGCTCGCCCCAGTAGCGCTGGAGCGTCAGGATCGTTTGCTGGAACGTGAGCATCGGCCGGTGTTGACGCGTGGAAACGTCAAAACGGGCGATTTTACGCGACGGGGGTCCGTCCACCGCTCGCAACGGTCGGAACGTGGTGGCCGCGACGCGGGCCGGCGCCTTCCGGCTTCTGGTGTGCAGGCGCCTGCACGCGCCGGCCCGCCTCGCGGCCGAACCTCGCGTGATGCGGTGCAGGCGCCGGTGCGCCTCGCGGCCGAACGTCGCGTGATGTGGTGGAGGCACCGGTCTGCCTCGCGGTCGAACCGCGCGTGATTGGCACGCCGACCCTGCACGCGGGCGGCGCCCCGCCGGCTCTCCTGCCGACGACTTTCGGGGCGCATCACGCCCCCGCGGCGCAGCTTCGGCTTACCTGGCGATCTCGACGTTCACCGTGTTGTCCTTGGGCCTGCGGTCGATCAGCAGGTTGAGCGGATCGATGCCCGCTTTCGCGGGCTTCTTGTCAACCGTGACGGTGAAACTCGTCTTCTCCGCCGTGATCGCCTTTTTCTCGCGATAGAGCGGCACGCCGTCCGCATCGAGCACGCCGATGTCGATGAAGTCGTGGAGCGGCGCGTCGGTTTCCTTGCCGAGCTCATCGGCCTTGAGCTTGCGCGCCACGACGTCGACGCTCACCTCGTAGCGGCCGTCGCCGAGCGCCTTTGCGGTCGCCTTCGTTGCGCGGTTGTCGAAGAGCGTGATCGATTCGAACCAGTCGTCGATGACGTACTGGTATTGCGGGGGCGTCACCGCGCGCAGCTCCGCGATCAGCGCGGTGGCGCTGGGATAGGGCGGCCCCTTGTACGCCCACTTGTCGCGCAGCGCGTGGAGCGCCGCGTTCACCTTGTCTTCACCGATGTAGTCCTGCAGGGCGTACATCACGAGGCTGCCCTTGCGGTAGTGGATGTAGTCCTGGTTCTCGACGCGGCCGAGCGGCAGCTCCTTCTTCTGCTCCGATGCCCGGCCGATGAGATAGCGGTCGAGCTCGTACGCGAGGAATTTCTGCATCTTCGCCTCGCCGTATTTCTCCTTCATCACCATGAGTGCCGAGTACTGGGCGAGGGTCTCGGACAGGGCCGTGGCCCCTTGCACGTCGCCTCCGATGACCTGGTGGGCCCACCACTGGTGCGCCGCTTCGTGCGCCGTGACGTAATACGGGTAGTCGATGTCGTCCTTGTCGTTCTCGCGCACGCGCGCGATGAAGCCGATCGATTCCGAATAGGGGATCGTATTTGGGAACGCCTGCGCAAACGACGCGTAGCGCGGAAACTCGAGGATGCGGAACTGGTGGTGCTGGTAAGGCCCGAAGTTGCGGGAGTAGTAATCGAGCGACGCCTTGGTCGCCGCGATCATGCGATCGAGGTTGTATTCATGGCCCGGCTGATAGTAGACCTCGATGTTGACGTCGTTCCACTTGTCCCGTCGCACGGCATAGCGCGCCGACTGGAATGCGAAGAAGTCGAGGATGGGCGTGTCCATCGCATACATGAAGTGGCGCCGACCGCCCTCCACCCAGTCCCGCTGCAGGTAGCCAGGCGCGATCGCGATCTGGTCGGGATCCGTGGTGATCTCCGCCCTGAACGTGATCCAGTCCGCGTCATGGCCGAGCACGTTGTGCGCGAGGCCGGCGGGATCGTCGCGGTCGCGCATCCTCTCCTTCGGCGCAAGCCCGAACTTGCGCCGATCGCGGTCGGTGGCGAGCTCGCCGCGGTCGCTGTAGCCGATGATGGGCAGCATGACGCGGGCGTTCACGAAGGAGCCGTTATAGACGACGTCCGTCATCGACCCGGCATTCTCGAAGCCGTGCGTCGCGAGCGTCAGGTCGAAGTCCAGACGCCCTGTCGCGCCGGGCGCGAGCGGCTGCGCGAAGTGGTAGCTGCGCAAGCCGATGCGCAGGTCCTCCTTCGTCGGCTGTGCGGGCGGGTCGAACGCGAGCTTCGTCGCCTCGATGCGCTCGCCGTTGGCGAAGAACAGGTGCGCGTCCTCGACCGGCACGGCGTTGCGGTTCACGAGGTCGTAATGGCCGCGCATCCGCACCCGCTGCTCCTGCGGATAGAGGTCGACGGCGACGTCGACGGCCGTGATGGTCGGCTGTGGCGCCGCGGCGAGCGGCTTGTAGAGCTTTTCGTAATCCGCCTGGCGCGCCAGCATGTCGTGCGTGGTCACGTAGTGGTTCAGGATGTTGGTGTTGTAGAAGATGAAGCTTCCGAGCGCCACCGTCGCGAGCGCGGCACCGCCCGCCGTGGCGATCACCGGGCGCGTGAGGCGCGCGCGGGCGCGCACGAGGCGGGCGCGCCAACCGGGAACGGTCCCGCGCGTCCACAGCAGGTACGCGCCGACCAGCAGCAGCAGCGCGATGGCGGCGTTGTATGCCTGGAACGCGCGCAGCCGCGGCAGGAAGTGGCCATACCCGTTCATGTCCGAGTAGGTGTAGGGAATGCTGGCAGCGTACTTGTACAGGTTGTGCTCGAAGCCCAGCACGCCCGAGAAGGCGAGCATGAGGTAATACGCCACCATGGCGAAATGGCCGACGTACTTGTGATTCACCACCGATTGCACGGTGATGGCGAGCACGCACACGAGCCAGTAGCCGGCGATATCGATCGTGAACAGGTCGTACAGGTACAGGCCCGGCTCGAAATGGTGATAGCCCTTGGCGGCCTGGATCGCCATGCCCGTCACCATCAGCACCGCCTGCAGGATCACCGGGATGGCCATCAGCGCGACGAGCTTCGCCACGAGCGGCAGCCACGTCGGCGTCGGCAACGCGTCGGCGATCTGGTCGAAGCGCTGGTCGCGCTCGCGCCAGACGAGCTCGCCGGCGTAATACGTGATGATCACGAGCATGAACACGCCGAACGTGCCCGAGACGAGCTCCAGCATCTGGTACGTGACGGGCCACGTGGTCGTGCCGAAGAGGCTGCCGACCGTCGTGCTGCTCGCGATCAGGAACAGGATGCCGGCGAATGCGAACACGCCGAAATAGACGTTGCGGACGGTCTCGCGGAAATACATCCACGCGAGCGACGGCAGCAGGGCCAGCCCGCCGACGCGCGCAGGCGTCGTGCGCAGCGCGGCGAACACGCCGGGCGGCGGCTCCACGACGTCCGGCTCCTCCTTGCGCCGCGCCTGCCGGTCCTGCGGATGCGCGAACCGGAAGCGCGCGTAGCAGAGGCCGACGAGCGTCGCGCCCACGGCGATCCACAGCAGGCGATTCCACAGCAGCAGCCCTTCGAACGGCAGCAGGCGCGTGTTGCGCTCGGCGATCGTCCAGTATTCCGTCACGCGCGATGCGGCGACCACTCCGAACGGGTCGATCAGCGAGGCGAGGGTCTTGTTCTCCATGTCGCGCAGCAGGCCCTGCGCGACGAGGTAGCCGACGAGGCACAGCACGCTCCCGATGTAGACGGGCAGCATGCGGCGCGTCAATGCGGCGATGCAGAAGAACACCCCGCCGATCCAGACCAGATTGGGCAGCACGACGGTGAAATAGGGAATCACGTAGGCGGCGAGCCGGCTCGGTCCCAGGCGCTCGGCGTCGAGATTGGGCAGCAGCGTGCCGGCGAAGATGCCGAGCGCGATGCTGACGAAGACGATCAGTAGCACCGCGAGCGCACCGGCGTAGCGTCCGCCCAGGTACTGCCCCTTGCTGATGGGCGCCGTGAAGAAGAAGGACTCGGTGCGGTGCTCGAAATCCTGCTGCACGGCGCGCCCCGCGAGCGCGGCGATCACCGTGAGGCCGAACATCCCGAGGAATGCGACGGTCTGGGCGATCGCATACGGCGAGTTGATCCAGATCTTGCCGCTGCCGAAGATGATGTTGGCGTTGGCGATGGCGCCGCCTGCAGCGGCCGTCCACAGCATGGCGATCGCGAAGAACGCGACGAAGTACACCCAGGTCGAGAGCCGCTTGACCCGCGTGCGGACTTCGAAGCGGGCGATGGCGAGGAGCGTGCCCATGGTCAGGCCACCGCCGCTGCCGCGTGGGAGACGGGTGCGCCGAGGCGGCCGCTGATGGCGGCGAAATACACGTCTTCGAGCGTCGGCTCGACGAGCGTGAATCCAGGCGCGGGCACCGCGTCGGCCACGACGTTGACCAGCGTGCGGCCTGCGGTCAGGCGCGTCGAGATGACCGGCAGCGATGCGCGCAGCGCGTCGAGCGAATCGCGCGCGACCACGGCCTGCCACACCCGATCCTGCAGCGCTTGCGTCAGCTCCGCCGGCTCGCCCGAAAGCATCACCTCACCGCGGTGGATGATCGCCATGCGCGCGCACAGGTCGGACACGTCCGAGACGATGTGCGTCGAGAGGATCACGATCACGTTCTCGCCGATTTCGGCGAGCAGATTGTGGAAGCGCACCCGCTCTTCCGGGTCGAGTCCGGCCGTTGGCTCATCGACGATGATGAGCTGCGGATTGCCGAGCAGCGCCTGCGCGATGCCGAAGCGCTGCCGCATGCCGCCCGAAAAGCCGCCCAGCGCCTTCTTGCGGACCTCGTACAGATTCACCTGACGCAAGAGTGCCGTGACGGTGTCGCGCCGCTGCGCGCGGTCGTGGAGGCCCTTCAGGCGGGCGAGATGGTCGAGCAGGTCCTCGGCCGAGACCTTGGGGTACACACCGAAATCCTGCGGCAGGTACCCCAAGCGCCGGCGCACGGCGTCCTTGTCTCGCAGCACGTCGATGTCGCCCAGCGTGGCCGAGCCCGCGTCGGCATCCTGCAGCGTGGCGAGCGTGCGCATGAGGGTCGACTTGCCGGCGCCGTTGGGGCCGAGCAGCCCGAACATGCCGGTAGGGATCGTGAGCGACACGCCGGACAGGGCGCGCACTCCGTTGGGATAAGTCTTGGACAAGCCGCGAACGACGAGCTCGAGCGCCATGGGCACCGCCGGAAAAGGGGACCGCGCATTATGGTTGCGGCGTGCGAGCCTCGCAACGCGCGCGGGACTGCCGGCGCCGATATGGGACGAAGCGTCATGGGCGGCGACGAATGGACGAACCATCGCTTCGTCGTCGCCGCGAACGCGGGGACGCCGCGTCATTCCTGCGCCGCTGGATTACCGCCTTCGCGGGAATGACGAGGATTCACTTCCTGCGCTTGGCGACGAATGCGGCGCCCAGCAGCAATGCGGCGCTCAGCACCAGCACAGCGGCATCCCCGACGCGCGCATAAGGGGTCAGGCCGCTGCGGCCCTCCACGACCACCTCGAGCACCCCTTCGGTGAACCAGGGCAGCCGGGCGATCTCGCGGCCATCGGCGCCGATGGCCGAGGTGATGCCGGTGTTGGTGGCGCGCAGCATCGGACGGCCGAGCTCCTGCGCACGCATGGCGGCAATCTGGTTGTGCTGCAAAGCGGCGATCGAGCGGCCGTACCACGCGTCGTTGGTGACGTTGACGAGCAGGTCGGCGCGGTGGGCCGCGCCGATGAGCTCGCTCCCGAACGCATCCTCGTAGCAGATGTTCACGGCGACGCGATGCCCGGCCACCACGAATGCGGGTTGATCGGCCTCGCCCGCGGTCTGGTCGGCGAGCGGAATGGCGAGCAGCGCGTCGACGATCGGCGCGACCAGCGGCTTCAGAGGGATCGACTCGCCGAACGGCACGAGGTGATGCTTGCGATACAGCGCCACGTCGCCGCCCCCGAGTGCGGCAACGGTGTTGTAGTAGCGCGGCTCCCGTGAGCCGGGCAGCGGCGCGTCGGCGGTGAAGAATCCGACCAGCACGAGGCCGCCGCGCCGTGCGCCGACGTCCGCGAGATCCTGCAGGACTTCCGCTGGCACGTGTTCGGCGAACATCGGGAACGCGCTTTCCGGCAGCACGACCAGCGTGCCCTGCGAGCGCGCGACGAGGCCGCGATAGAGCTCGAAGGTGCGCGTGCGGAAGGCCGGGTCGAACTTCACGTCCTGCTCCACGTTGCCCTGCACGAGCGACACCTTGAGCGGAGGCGCCACCGGCGCCGTCCACGAGGCGCGCGCTGCCAGCGCGCCCGCGCCGATCACCAGCGCGGCGACCAGCACCGGCGCCGCCATGCGTGCGCGCCTGCCAGCCAGCGCGTCGACCATGGACGCGATGCATGCCGCGATGCCGGCATACGCGAGCGACACGAGAAACACGCCGCCGAGCGGCGCATAGCCGGCGAGCGCTCCGCCGGCTGGTGCGGCGTAGCCGAACGACAGCCACGGCATGCCCGTGAAGACGTAGCCGCGCAGCCATTCGGCGAGCGTCCATGTCGCCGCGCACGCGACGAGGCGCGCTGCTCCGCCGCTTGGCGTCAGCCGGACCGCGGCGTAGCCGGCAAGGGCAGGCCACAACGCGAGGTACGCGACCACGCCGGCGGTTGCGACCGCCGCAGCCGGCGCCGGCATCTCGCCGAAGCCGGCGAGCGCCACGAACAGCCATGGCACGCCGCAGCCGAACAAGCCGAGGCCAAACGCGTATCCGCAACCGGCGGCGTCACGCGGGCTCGCGGTGCGCCATTGGAGGAACAGCAGTGCCAGCAGCGCGGGCGGCAGCCATGCGAGCCCGAACGGCGCGAACCCGAGCACCGTTGCGGCGCCGGCCGCCAGCGCGAGCAGGCGTGCAAGACGGCGCGCGGAACGGTCCGGCAGGCCGGTGCCGCGCTCCGCCGCGTCAGGCGGCAGGCGGCACCTCGGGCGGCGAGGCGATGCGCTCGACCTGCAGCGTGTGCAGGCGGCGGCTGTCGGCGCGCAGCACCCGGAAGCGGAAGCCGTCGAGCGCGGTCGCTTCACCGCGCTTGGGCAGGCGGCCGAACGATTTGAGGACGAGCCCGCCGACCGTATCGAACTCCTCGTCCTCGAAGCGCGTCCCGAACTGCGCGTTGAAGTCGCCGATCTCGGTTTGCGCCTTCACGCGGAAGCGCCCGCCGGCTTCGGGAATGATGTTGTCCTCGCTCTCGTCGAAGTCGTACTCGTCCTCGATGTCGCCCACGATCTGCTCGAGCACGTCCTCGATCGTGACGAGGCCGGAGACGCCGCCGTATTCGTCGACGACGATCGCGATGTGGTTGCGATTGGCGCGAAACTCGCGCAGCAGCACGTTGAGCCGCTTGGACTCGGGCACGAAGACGGCGGGGCGCAGGATCTCGCGCAGGTTGAACGCCTCGGGATGCGCGTAGTAACCCAGCAGCTCCTTGGCCAGCAGGATGCCGACCACGTCGTCCTTGCTCTCGCCGATCACGGGGAAGCGCGAGTGCTTCGTCTCGACCAGCAGCGGGATGAACTCGGCCGGCTCGTCGTCGACCGACACGCAGTCCATCTGGGCGCGCGGGATCATGATGTCGCGCACCGTGGTCTCGGACACGGACAGCACCCCTTCGATCATGGACAGCGCGTCGGCATCGATGAGGCGATGCTCGAACGCGCCACGCAGCACGCCGATCAGGTCCTCCCGGTCCTCCGGCTCGCGCGTGAGAAGGGCCGACAGGCGATCCAGCAGCGACGGCTTCTCGTCGCCCTGTTCAATGTCAGAAGGGTTGCGCACCCGCGAATGTCCGGTAGGGATCCTGGTAGCCGAGGCGAGCGAGCAGGCGCGTCTCGCGCGCCTCCATGCGCCGGGCGTCGGCCGGGCGCATGTGATCGAACCCCTGCAAGTGCAGCATGCCGTGGATGACGAGATGCGCGCAGTGGGCGCGGAAGGTTTTCCCCTGTTCCCGCGCCTCGCGCCGCACGACCGGCACGCACAGCACCAGGTCGCCGGCGAGCGGCTCGACATCATCGTACACGAAGGTCAGGACGTTGGTCGGGTAGTCCCGATCACGAAAGCGGGCGTTCAGCCCCCGTCCCTCGCGCAGGCCCACGAAGCGCAGCGTGACGCGGGCGTCGCGCTGCAGGGCGGCGAGCGCCCAGCGGCGCAGCGTGTTGCGATGCGGCAGACCGTGGAAAGCGCCGCCCGACTGCACCGACAACGTCAGCACAGGACCCCTTGCACCACCAGAGTGCGGACCGCGGCTTCGCAACCGCATTACTCCCTGGCCTGGTCGCGCTCGTAGGCGTCGATGATCTTCTGCACGAGCGGGTGACGCACCACGTCGGCGCTGGTGAACTTGACGAATGCGATGCCGCGCACGCCATTGAGCACGCGGTCGGCTTCGATGAGCCCGCTCTTCTGGCCGCGCGCGAGGTCGATCTGCGTCACGTCGCCGGTGATCACCGCGCGCGTGCCGAAGCCGATGCGCGTGAGGAACATCTTCATCTGCTCGGGCGTGGTGTTCTGGGCCTCGTCGAGGATGATGAACGAGTGGTTCAGCGTGCGTCCGCGCATGTAGGCCAGCGGCGCGATCTCGATGGTGCTGCGCTCGAAGAGCTTGGTGACCTTGTCGAAGCCCATGAGGTCGTAGAGGGCGTCGTAGAGCGGCCGAAGATACGGATCGACCTTCTGCGCAAGATCGCCCGGCAGGAAGCCCAGGCGCTCGCCTGCTTCGACCGCGGGCCGCACGAGCACGAGCCGCTTGACCGTATCGCGCTCGAGCGCATCGACGGCGCATGCGACCGCGAGGTACGTCTTGCCCGTGCCCGCCGGCCCGATGCCGAACGTGATGTCGTGCTCGGCGATGGCTTTCAGGTACGCGACCTGGTTGGGCGTGCGGCCGTGCAGGTCGGAGCGGCGCGTGCGCAGCCGCGGCACGCCGTCGTCGTCGAATGCCGGTGCCTCCGCCGCCACCGGCGCGTCCGCGCGGTCGCCGCGCGTGCCGATCTCGACGAGGCCGAGCTGGATATCGTCGACCGACAGTGGCTTCTCGGCGCCGGCGTAGAAGCGCTTGAGCGCGGTGGCGGCGCGTGCCGCCTGCGCGGGTGGCCCCGAGATGGCGAAGTCAGCGCCGCGGTGCGAGATCGCGACGTCGAGCGCGGCCTCGATCTGCCGCAGGTTGCTGTCGAGCGGACCGCACAGGTTCGCGAGCGCCCGGTTGTCGAGTGGTGCGAGGGTGAGCTTTTCGGTCGGGCGGCGCGTGTCGGGCATGGGCGGATTGTCGCCCCCGGCGGGGATCCAGTGACGTTGCAAGACCCTGGATCCCCGCTTTCGCGGGGATGACGGACAGCTTACGCCCCTTGCCGGATCCGCGTTTCCACCGGACGACGACCATGCCGTCGGCGCGGCTCCCGCAACGATTACGCCTGCTGCCGGATCAACGGCGCCTTCAGTGCTTCGTCGATCATGTTGAGCGCTTCGTTGACGTGCGCCTTCGCCTCGGGCGAGAAGCCCGGACGGTTCTGCGCGGCCGCCAGCTCGTTGCGCAGCGCGCGCGCATCCGCGCGCACCGTCGCGCGTGCGTCGGCCGGCATGGAACCGCTCGGCCGCAGGAGCGCGTTGGCGATGCGCAGGACGTGCTCGCGCTGCAGGTTGCGGCGGAACAGCGTGATGTCGCGCCCGGTGCGAAGCTCGCTCCAGATCGCCGCGTGCAGCGTGCCGTAGAGGTCGCTCACCTTGAGCGCATGCTTCTCGTCGTCGCTCTTCGCGGCATTGTTGAGCAGGCGCTGCGCGACCGTCGGGCTCATGAGCGCATCCAGCACGTTCCGCTGCATGGTCAGGAGCTGCTGGTCGACCGGGAAATCGAGCGGCGGGATGGGGCGCCCGAGCTCCTCGGCGTCATCGATGTCGAACACCGAGACGGTCATCTTGCGGAGGAACGACGGCGGGAAGTTGAAGCTGTCCGCCGAGAAGATCTCGCCTGCGATGAGGTCGAGCGCCGCGCGCTGCTTGACCGCTTCGACGGGCTGGAACGGCTGGCGCCCGCTGCCGACGTGGTCGCGCAGCGTGGTGAGCCCCCCGATGTAGCGCGCAGCATAGATCGCGCCCTGCCCGGCTTCGTTCAACCCGCGCGTGAAATTGCGCCGCAGCACCGAATAGCTCTCGCCCGGCTTGAGCTCGAGCTTCTCGGTGCGCTGCCACAGCTCGCGGACCAGTGCGAGGCGCTTCCTGGCATACGCGAGCGGATCCGAGCCGAGATCGCCCTGGTTGACCGCGGGATCGACGGCGAAGAACGCGACGTCCTCGTCGGTGGAGTACGCGAACTGCGGCTCGCTCGAGCGCGATGCGATCTTGTCGAGCTCGGCCGCCTCGTTCTTCGGATCGACCTGCTCGTAGCCGTACTGGATCGCCCAGTAGTCGTACGGGCCGAGCGTGGACATCTGGTACTCGCCCTGCGATTCGCCCTTGACCGCGATGTTCCAGGGGTTGTATTCCATCACCGAGCCGCCGATGCCATGATCGTGGGTGAACGTCTTGTCGGACAGCTGCGCTTCGGTATAGATGGTCGACGCGCGGAAGTTGTGGCGCAGGCCGAGCGTGTGACCCACCTCGTGCATCGTCACGTCCTTGAGGAACGCGGCGACGAACTTGTCCACGTCGGCACCTTCCGGGTCGAGGTCGCCGCGCGCCTCGAGCAGCGACATGCCGAACGACGCTTCCTGCGTCGCCATCTCGTCGTATTCGCACATCGCCTGGGAGCGCGCCTGCGACGGCGAGGACAGCTGCTCGCCCAGCGTGGACATCGCCTTCAGGCCCGCGGGCACGTACTCGCGCTTGAGATTGCGCACGACGCGCACGTTGTTGGCGTCGAAGCCGATGTCGGCGTCGAGGATCTCGCCCGAGCGCGGATCGACCACCGACGGACCGATGGCCCCGTACGCGGTCTTGGCGACGGTTTGCCAGCGCACCGAGGCGTGACGGATGTCGGAGGTGTCGAACTCGGCGTCGTCCGGCTGCACCTCGACGCGGATGGCGTCCTTGTAGCCGATCTTCTCGAACGCCTTGTTCCATTCGAGGATGCCTTCACGGATCGGCTCGCGGTACTTCACCGGGATGTTGCGGTCGAGCCAGAACACGATCGGCTCCTTGGGCTCGGACATCGCCGCGCCGGGATCCTTCTTCTCGAGGCGCCAGCGGTTGACGTAGCGGGTGACCGGCACGCGCGGCACGTCGCTCGTGAAGTCGAGCCGGTCGGTGGTGAAGTAGCCGATGCGCTCGTCCGCCAGGCGCGGCGTCATCGGCTCGTCCGGCAGCTTGGCGAATGAATAGTGATAGCCGATGAACATGCTGCGCACGTCGGGCAGCGTGGTCGGCGGCGACGGCATGGTGCTGTGCATCGGCGGCGGGGGCGGCAGCACCAGGCGCGAGAGCGCGTAATGCGCCGCGACCTCGACGGTCACGTTGTCACCGGCCGCCGCGACCTTGCCGATCGACGAGTTGCGCGCGTCGAAGCCGTACGGTTGGCGATAGGTGCGCTCGAGCTGGGTGGCCGCGCCCGGCAGGTCCGCGAGCAGAAGCGCGTTGGCGTCGATGAGGTACGACTTGCGCGTCGGATGCGGCTGCGCGGTGATGGGTGCCGTCGCGAGCAGGCTGTCGGAGAAACCCGCCGCGACCGCGCGCGCTTCCGGCGTGCCGGGCGTGGCGGTGTACTTGGTGTTCTTGGCGATCAGCTGCATGTTCTGGCCGACCTTGTGGAACACGACGACTTGCGCGACGCCCATCGGATAGGTCATGGCGCCGCCGAAGATGCGGCCTTCGCCGATGCCCTGGTTGATGTTCGACTTGAAGAAGAACGGCTTGTCGAGCTGCTCGGGCGCGACCTCGATCCACAGCTTCTCGTCCTTCTGGTACAGCTTGAACATGCCGTCGTATTCCTTCGCCTCCTTCACCACGTCGGCGAACGGCTTCTGCGATTGCGCCGCGCTGACGGCAGCCACCGCGGCCGCCGCGGCAGCCGTCGCTCCAGGTGCCGGGGCGCGCGCGGCACCGGGTGCGCTCGCGGCCGGCGCTGGCGTCGCCCCGCTGATGGTCGCCTCGCGGGCGGCCGCTTGCGCGGCGGCGGCGACGGTCGCGTCGCCCGATTTGTCGACGGCGCCGGCGCTCATCGTGGCGCAGCCCGTCAACGCGAGCGGAAGTGCGGTCACCAGTGCGACGACCAGGCGATTGAAGCGGAAAGGAGGCATTGCAGGAATCTCCGGAAGGAACGCTTGCGTTGTGGCCCGCGGCGGGGCGTCAGGCAGCGATGAGCTCGCCGCGAAGCGAGTGCGGTAGCGCTGAGGAAACCGTGACGTCGACGTACGTGCCGGTCAAGCTGGCATCGCCGCCGAAGTTCACGACGCGATTGTTGGCGGTGCGCGCGGACAGCTCGCGCGCATTCTTGGCCGAAGGGCCGGTGACGAGCACGCGCTGCACGGATCCCACCATCGCGTCGCTGTGCGCGCGATAGTGCAGGTCGAGCAGCGTTTGCAGGCGCTCGAGGCGCGGCTGGCTCACTTCGCGCGGCACGGCCCCTGCCAGCTCGGCCGCGGGCGTGCCGGGCCGGGGGCTGTACAGGAAGCTGAACGCGCCATCGAACCGTACGGTCTCGACGAGCTTCAGCGTCGCCTCGAAGTCGGCGTCCGTCTCCCCTGGAAAGCCGACGATGAAATCCGACGTGAGCGACAGGTCGGGGCGGGCTTTCAGCAGCCGCCGCACGATCGACTTGTACTCGAGGACGGTGTAGCCGCGCTTCATGGCCGCAAGCACGCGGTCGGAGCCGGACTGGACGGGCAGGTGCAGGTGCGGGGCGAGCTTCGGCAGGCGCGCGTGGGCGTCGATCAGTGCCGGCGTCATCTCGCGCGGATGGGACGTGGTGTAACGGATGCGCTCGATGCCGGGGACGTCGCTCGCGTACTCGAGCAGCGTGGCCAGGTCTGCCACCCCGCCTTCGGCGGTTGCGCCCCGATACGCGTTCACGTTCTGGCCGAGCAGCGTCACTTCGCGCACGCCCTGGTCGCCGAGGTCGGCGATCTCGGTCAGCACGTCGTCGAACCGGCGCGAGATCTCTTCGCCGCGGGTGTAGGGCACGACGCAGAAGCTGCAGTACTTGCTGCACCCTTCCATGATCGAGACGAACGCCGTGGCGCCTTCGACGCGCGGCGGCGGCAGCTGGTCGAACTTCTCGATCTCGGGGAACGAAATGTCGACCTGCGGCGCGCCCGTGCTGCGGCGTGCTTCGATGAGCGTCGGCAGGCGATGGAGCGTCTGCGGGCCGAAGACGACGTCCACGAAAGGCGCGCGGCGTACGATCGCCGCACCTTCCTGGGAGGCGACGCAGCCGCCTACGCCGATGATCAGGCCGGGCCGCTCGGCCTTGAGCGCGCGCACGCGCCCGAGATCGTGGAACACGCGCTCCTGCGCCTTCTCGCGCACCGAGCAGGTGTTGAACAGGATGATGTCGGCGTCTTCGGGCGTGGCGGTGAGGGTCGTGCCATCGCTCGCCCCGAGCACGTCGGCCATGCGGGCCGAGTCGTACTCGTTCATCTGGCAGCCGAACGTTCGGATGTAAAGCTTCTTGGTCACGTGAGCGCCCCGGAGTCCGGTTTTATCCGGTGGGGGCGGTTGCAGCGGCGGCAAAGTATAACAGTCGAAATTACAAAATGTAGGCGGCTCACCGACATTCGGCGGCCGCGCGAAATTTTTACCGGCACTCACCACGCCGGCGGTGGCGTTCCCCGCCGAACGATCCATCGCACCGTCAGCGAAGCAGCGCGCCATGCGCAGGCGCCGCTGGCGCGTCGCGCTACAATTCCCGCCGCAGGTGTCCGTCGGGGCCCTTCTGGTCCGGCGGGTGAAACGGGAACGCGGTGCGCGCGACGAGCGCCATGCCGCGGCTGCCCCCGCAACGGTAGGCCGGTGCGGGTCGTCCTCGCTCTTCGCATCGCGCGACGAGCGCCACTGTCCCCAAGCAGGGATGGGAAGGCGGGCGACCAAGACCGGCAAGCCCGGAGACCGGCCTGCCCCCGCGTTGACGCGCGGGTGCATCGCGGCGCGGGTGGCGCCTGGCGGTCGCCGCCTCGCGCCTGCCATTCCTGCGCCCGGCAGCGCGCCGAACGCCCTCCACGCTTTTGCTCACCTACCCGCCGCGCGGGGTTGCGCGGCATCGTGGAGGCGTTCCCATGCATGCTCTCGAACCGCGCGGTCTCATCCGCGTGGCCACTTGCTGCATCATCGTCCTGGTTTCACCGCGCGTTGCGCTCGCGCAGGCGCTGCCGACCGAGCGGGTCACGGTCACCGCGTCGCGCATGCCGCAGCGCATGACCGATCTCGTCGCCGACGTCACGCTGATCGACAGCGAAGCGATCCGGCGCAGCGGCGCGCAAAGCCTTGCCGAGCTCCTGCAGCGCCAGCCGGGCGTTGAAATCGTGCAGAACGGCGGCCCCGGCGGTACGTCCGGCGTCTTCTTGCGCGGCGCCAATGCAGCGCAGACGCTCGTGCTGGTCGACGGGCTGCGCATCGCCTCGGCGTCATCGGGTGCGACCGCGCTCGAAGCGATACCACTCGACCAGATCGATCACATCGAGATCCTGCGCGGGCCGTCGTCGAGCCTGTACGGCGCCGACGCCATCGGCGGCGTGATCCAGGTCTTCACTCATGGCGCCACCCGCGCGCCGCAGGCGAACGCCAGCGCGGGCTACGGCACGCATGACACCTGGCAGTTGACCGCCGGCGGCTCGGGCGGCGCGGGCCCCGTGCAGGGCGCGCTGCAGGTCGGCATGCGGCGCAGCGCGGGATTCAATGCGATCGTCAATCCTGCCAACTTCTCCTACGACCCCGACCGTGACGGTTATCGCGATGCCAGCGCGTCGGGGCAGCTGCGCGTGCAGCTTGCACCTGACCACGAATTGTCGGTGCAGGGATTCCACGATCGCCTGAATGCCCAGTTCGATGCGGGCGATGCCTACGACGATCGCACGATCACCACGGTCGACGCGTGGCAAGTGGCGCTGCGCGACCGCTTCACGCCCGCATGGCAGTCGCACCTGTCGGCCGGCGAAGGGCGCGACGATTCGGTATCCAGGACGGGCTTCGGCGACTTTCCGTTCCGCACGCGGCAGCGCCAATACGCGTGGCAGAACGACCTCGTGCTGGATGCGATCGGCGTGCCTGGACGCCTCGCGCTGGCACTCGAGCGTCGCGAGGAGCGGGTCGATACGGAGCCGGTATTCGCGGTCTCCTCACGCACGACGAATTCCGTCACCGCGGTCTATTCGCTCGTGGCCGGCGCGCACGCGCTGCAGGCGAACGTGCGCAACGACGATTCCGACCAGTACGGCAGCCGTACGACCGGTGCACTGGCATACGGCTATCGCATGTCGCCGCAGTGGCGCGTGACGGTCGCAGGGGGCACGGCGTTCAAGGCGCCAACGTTCAACGACCTGTATTTCCCCGGGTTCTCGAATCCGGACCTGCGGCCGGAGACGGCACGCAATGTGGAAGCCGGCTTGTATTACGCGACCACGATCGGCGCGGCGCACATCGAGGCGCGCGCGGTTGCCTGGCACAACCGGGTGCGCGACCTCATCGTGTTCCAGTGCGACGCCAGCTTCAATTGCGCGCCCGCGAACGTGAACGATGCGACGTTGAAGGGCATCACGCTCGGTGTCGACGCGAGCGTAGGCGCGTCCACGGTCGGCGCCTCGGTGGACCTGCAGTCGCCGCGCGACGACGCGTCGGGCAACCTGCTTCCCCGGCGCGCCCGCCGCCACGGCAGCGTCACGGTGCTGCAACAGGCAGGTCCCGTGTCGATCGGCGCCGAGATCGTCGCGTCGTCACGGCGGTTCGACGACGCCGAGAACACCCGGCCCATGGGCGGGTACGCCATTGTCAACCTCACGGCCGAATACCCGGTGTCGCGCACGGTGAGCCTGTTCCTGCGCGGCGACAACGTCCTGCATCGCAACTACGAGCTTGCGGCCGACTATTCGACCGGAGGGGCGCGCGTACTCGGCGGCGTGCGCTGGCGCCTGTGATGCTGCGGCCGGCGGCGGTTGCATGGCTCGTCCTGGCAGCGTGCGTCGCATGGGTACCGCCTGCGCGCGCTGCCGTCGAGGCGAACGACGACCTGGGCGTCGTGGTGACCCTCGACGCGCCGGCACGACGCATCGTCAGCCTCGCGCCGCACGCGACCGAATTGTTGTTCGCCGCAGGCGCGGGCGCACGCGTGGTAGGCGTGGTGAAGGGATCGGATGCGCCGGCGGCGGCGGCACGGCTACCCGTCGTCGGCGATGTCAACGGCCTCGACCTCGAGCGCATCGTCGCCCTCTCGCCGGACCTGATCGTGACGTGGCCCTACACCACGCCCGGGCAGGTCACGCTGCTGCGCGCGCGCGGCATCCCCGTGTTCACGACGGACGCGCGCAGCGTCGACGGCATCGCGCGCGACCTCGCGGCACTGGGCGTGCTGGCGGGCAGCCCTGCCATAGCGGAGGCGGCCGCGCAGGAGCTGCGCGTACGCGCGCGCGCCCTTGCGCGCGCCGCGTCCGGCAGGCGCCCGATGCGGGTGTTCTACCAGGTGTCCGGCGCGCCGATCTTCACCATTGCCGGCGGCCACCTGATCGAGCGGGCACTTGCCGATTGCGGCGGTGTCAATGTCTTCGCCGATGCGCACATCCCAGCCCCGCAAGTCGACGTGGAAGCCGTGCTCGCACGCCGTCCCGAGGTGATCGTGGCCGCCACCGCGCATGCCGTGGAGCCGGATTGGCTGGATGCGTGGAAGGCCTGGCCCGAGCTGCCGGCCGTGCGCCGCCGCAACCTGTTCGTGGTCGACGCCGATCGCCTGCACCGCGCGGGGCCGCGCTTCGTCGACGGCATGGCAGATCTGTGCGCAGCACTCGAGGTCGCGCGGCGCCGCGCGGGAGGATAATCCCCGACAGCATGAGCAAAGCGTTCACCAGCGAAGAGACGCCCGCGTTCGACGACGACGAGCTGCCCGACGATCCGTCGCCGCTGCCGCCCGGCGCGCGCAACTACATGACGCCCGGCGGCTTTGCGCGCATGAGGACCGAGCTCGACCTGCTCGTGCAGAAGGAGCGGCCCGAGCTCGTCGCCACGGTGTCATGGGCGGCGGGCAACGGCGATCGGTCCGAGAACGGCGACTACATCTACGGCAAGAAGCGGTTGCGCGAGATCGACCGGCGCATCCGCTTCCTCATCCGTCGGCTCGATCGTGCCGAGGTCGTCGATCCTTCCGCGCACCGCGACGACGACAGCGCCGACCGCGTGTTCTTCGGCGCGACCGTCACGGTCGTCGATCGCGCGGGCCACGAGCGCACGGTGAGCATCGTCGGCATCGACGAGATCGACACGGCGCGCGGCTACATCAGCTGGATCTCGCCGATGGCGCGCGCGCTGCTCAAGGCGCGCGAAGGCGACACCGTGATCGTGCGTACGCCGGCCGGTCCCGAGGAGCTCGAGATCGTCGCCGTCCGCTACGAGCCGCTGGCGACGGGCGCGGTCGAGCAGCCGGCCAAACAGCCCGAAGCGACAGGCGGCGCCGCGCGCGGTTGACGCGCGCGTGAAGCGCCCCCTATAGTCGCTCCATGGATCAGGAACTCGCCGCGCTCGAGCAAAAGCTGTTGTCTCTCGTCGCGCACACGCGCGCGCTGCGTGCGGCCAACGAATCGCTGCGCCGCGAGCTGGCGGCCGCGCACGAGCGCCAACGCCAGCTCACCGCGCGCATGGAGCAGGCCACCGCGCGTGTCGACGCGCTGCTCGCGCGGTTGCCGGAATGAACGGCAAGCCCGCGAGCGCCGGGGATCGTTCGATCACGCTCGACGTCGCGATCCTCGGACGCGAATTCAAGGTCGCCTGCCGCGAAAGCGAGCGCCCCGAGCTCATGGAAGCCGTCGCGTTCCTCGACCGTCGCATGCGCGAGATTCGCGATGCCGGCAAGGTGAGCGGCACGGACCGCATTGCGGTCATGGCCGCGCTCAACATCACCCACGACCTGCTGCGCGAACGCCGTATCGCGCGCACCGACGCGCCTGTAGGCCAAGCGCCGATTGACGGCGAGGCCGCGCGGCGTAGAATTCAGGCAATGCAGGCCGTCATCGATCAGACGATGGCGGGCCAGGACAAGCTGTTCTGACCTGCATGCCCTTTCCGAGCGTTCCTGCTGTCGAGGAACGATCCCGATCAATCCCCTGCGGTGTTCGAGCCGGCCATACACTCTTTGAACCAATGCTCGCGTAGCGAGGTTGCCGAGCCAGTCGAACCGGTGTGCGTTCCCACGCGGAAGCGCCTAATGGTTCCGGCAGGCGACCAGTCTTGAACCTCGGTTCAAGATGACGGTCGGTACGGCACAGGCGGGGGACCTTTCATTCGATGGCGCCAACCGGCGCCATTTTTCTTCACACCGGTGAGCGCTTCGTGCATGGATGTGCGCGCATGATCGATGCGCGCGCCGCGGCTTGCTTCGCGGAGCCGCTGCTCGACCTGGGCGAGCGCGACGCCGCGCTGCGCGGGATCCTGGCCCCTGTATCGCAGGCGGGCGCGCGTCCGCGTGGCGTCACGGCGCAATTCCTCGAGCACGCAGCCGACTATCACGCGCGCTACGCCAACGTCGCGCACTTTCGCGTGCTCCTGGACGACGCGCTCGCGCGGCTCGATCCGCCGCTTGCGCCCTCCACGATCCTCGACATCGGGTCGGGATCGGGAAATTCGGTCCTGCCGCTCCTCGATCGCTTCGCCGACGCGTTCGTGGTGGCCACCGACATCAGTCCGCAGCTGCTCGCCATCCTGCGCGACCACCTGCAGGCCGAGCCGCGCTACGCCAATCGCTACGCGCTCGTGTGTCAGGACGCCTGCGTCGCACGCTATTGCGCGGATGCGTTCGACCTGGCCGTGGGCGCCGCGATCCTGCATCACGTGCCCGAGCCCGAGCGGGTGATCCAGGGCTGCGAGCACGCGCTTCGCGCGGGCGGTGCCGCAATCTTCTTCGAGCCATTCGAGCTCGGCCATGCCGTGCTGCATGCCGCGTATCGCGGCGTGATCGACGAAGCGCAGCGGCGCGGCGACCAGGCACCGGGCTTTGCGATGCTGCGCCAGCTGCAGCAGGATTACGCGATGCGGCAGATGGATCGCACGGATCCGCGCTTCCTGGAGCTCGACGACAAATGGATGTTCGACCCGGCGTTCTTCGAGGATCTCGCGCGGCACGGCCGGTGGGATGAATGCATCGTCGCGCCCACGCAAGGGACGCAATCGCCGCTGTGCGAGCAGACGCGCGTGAACCTGCGTCTTGGCATGAGCCTGCCGGCGGACGCGCTGCCTGCGTGGGCATGGGACAGGCTGCGCGATGTCGAGGCAGCGTTCTCCCCTGCCGCCCGCCGGGCGCTGTTGTTCGAAGGTGCAGTGGTCATGCGCACGAGCAGCGCGCCGCGCGGGCCGAGCGCAATGCGTGCCGGCTGGTGCTACGAGCCGAGCGCGCCGGGCCGTGGCTTCTTCGTCGAGCTCGACGGCGAGACGGCCCGCGTGATCGGCTGCCATTACGACGCCGACGGGCACCCGGTCTGGCATGTGGCCGGCCCCGCGCGATTGGATGGCGGCGTCATGCGTGCGCCTGCGCGCCTCATGCCGCTCGCCTCGAATGGCACGGTCGAGAATGAACGCATGCTGATCCTTCGCACGACGAGCGACGACCGCGTGCTCGTCGAGTGGGGTGGTGGCAGCATCGAGCTCCAGGCGCAACATCCGCGCAGCGCAGGATGGACCGGCGAGCATGCCACCGGTATCGGCGGCTCGTGGACCGAGGACAGCCAGGCGCCATCGTTCGCGCTCGTCATCGAGGATCTCGATTCGCGCATCTTCGCCGCCGCACTGCTGGCGGACGCCTGGTGCATGACCGTCGCGACCCGCCGGCACGCCGATGTGTTCGCCGGTGAATGGCTGGGCTTCGAAGGCGGGCAGTCGCTCGGCGGACCGCACCGCGCGCCCGGCGCGCCACGCAAGCTGGGTGCCGCCCGCATCCTGCGCACGACGTCCGATCGGCTCGTGGTGCAGGCGCCGGGCGGCGAAGAGCGCCGCCTGCGCCGTGGCTCACCGTAAACACCTTCGGTAGACGCGGCTGCGACGCGAATTCGAACGACAGGAAGATAGCAAGCGCTCGCTAACTTCGAAACGGCACGAGCGCACATTTCAGCGCGTCTGCTATTGCATCACCCCCCGGGCATGGTCAGAATGGTGCCGACACCAGCCCTCCGTACGCGCGTGACACCCACCTATCCGTTCGCCGACTGCCTGGTCGCTGCGCGCGACGCGGTCGAGCGCAGCGCCCGTCTGCTCGAAACGGTGCATGCCGGTACGCGCAACTCGCGCATGCAGATCGCCGTCAGCCGCCACCGCGTCGTCGCGAGCCGCAAGGCGATCGATTGCGCGCCTCGCGCCGAATCGGATGCGCCGTCGGGGCAAGCAGCGGAGCCGTGATGCGCGCATGACGTATTGGCTGATGAAGTCCGAGCCGGACGAGTTCTCGATCGATGATCTCGTCAAGGCCAGGAACAAGACAACGCCGTGGTTCGGCGTGCGCAATTACCAGGCGCGCAACTACATGCGCGACGACATGCGCCTGGGCGACCGCGCCCTGTTCTATCACTCGAGCTGCCCCGAGCCCGGCATCGCAGGCATCGTCGAAGTGTCGCGCCTCGC